>NZ_JANKJL010000003.1:0-282453 GCF_041414805.1 Sporosarcina sp. OR05
AGAAAAGCGGAGACGACCGCATAGGCGCGACAAGCATAAGACGGCCTGCAAGGAGTGGCATAGCCACGGGAGCAGGATGGCTTATGACCTCGAGCGACTGGGAGTCGAAGCTGGACAATGTTAATTTAGTATAGTTGAACTTGTGTTTAGCAACAATGTTGGTTTTATCCGGTTTTGAGCGAATAAAAATAAATTATTTTTAAAAAAACGCTTGCAATATTGACCAGATTTGATATAATAAATCTTGTCCTGTGAAAAACAGTCTAGTGACGATAGCGAAGAGGTCACACCCGTTCCCATACCGAACACGGAAGTTAAGTTCTTCAGCGCCGATGGTAGTAGGGGGCTTCCCCCTGTGAGAGTAGGACGTCGCTGGGCAGTCATTTACAAGATGACTGAATGTAACAACCGTAAATTAGTTGTTACTGATTATTCCGCAGTAGCTCAGTGGTAGAGCAATCGGCTGTTAACCGATCGGTCGTAGGTTCGAGTCCTACCTGCGGAGCCAATTGGAGAGCTGTCCGAGTGGCCGAAGGAGCACGATTGGAAATCGTGTAGACGGTTAACGCTGTCTCAAGGGTTCAAATCCCTTGCTCTCCGCCAGTTTACTTTACTTATTATATGGCCCCTTGGTCAAGCGGTTAAGACACCGCCCTTTCACGGCGGTAACACGGGTTCGAATCCCGTAGGGGTCACCATTTACTACTTTGCATTACAAAGCAAAAGAAGAAACGTACAACAGTACGTGACCGAGTGAGTGAAAGAAGCTGACAAAGAGATGCGCAGCTTATCACGCTTTAAACTTGGAGGATTAGCTCAGCTGGGAGAGCACCTGCCTTACAAGCAGGGGGTCGGCGGTTCGAACCCGTCATCCTCCACCATTAACTTAAACGCAACATGTGATTTGTATAATTTCCAAAAGGAAATTATAACAACATCTTAAGAAACACTGAAAGCGTAGGATTTGAATTCCCTACAACTATTATTATCGCGGGGTGGAGCAGTGGTAGCTCGTCGGGCTCATAACCCGAAGGTCACAGGTTCAAATCCTGTCCCCGCAACCAAATGGTCCCGTGGTGTAGCGGTTAACATGCCTGCCTGTCACGCAGGAGATCGCCGGTTCGATCCCGGTCGGGACCGCCATATGTGGCTCAGTAGCTCAGTCGGTAGAGCAAAGGACTGAAAATCCTTGTGTCGGCGGTTCGATTCCGTCCTGAGCCACCATTTTTATATAGTGATGCCGGTGTAGCTCAGTTGGTAGAGCAACTGACTTGTAATCAGTAGGTCGTGGGTTCGACTCCTATCGCCGGCACCATTTTTCCCTTGGTGGGGTAGCGAAGTGGCTAAACGCGGCGGACTGTAAATCCGCTCCCTCCGGGTTCGGCGGTTCGAATCCGTCCCCCACCACCATTATACAGGGGCATAGTTTAACGGTAGAATAGAGGTCTCCAAAACCTTTGGTGTGGGTTCGATTCCTACTGCCCCTGCCATTACTGTTTAATTCAATATGATGGCGGTCGTGGCGAAGTGGTTAACGCATCGGATTGTGGTTCCGACATTCGGGGGTTCGATTCCCCTCGTCCGCCCCATTCACAGCAATTATCCAAAATGAATATAGTTCTATTATGGCGGTCGTGGCGAAGTGGTTAACGCATCGGATTGTGGTTCCGACATTCGGGGGTTCGATTCCCCTCGTCCGCCCCATTTACTTTTTGGGGTATAGCCAAGCGGTAAGGCAACGGACTTTGACTCCGTCATTCGTTGGTTCGAATCCAGCTACCCCAGTTTCGCGGAAGTAGTTCAGTGGTAGAATACGACCTTGCCAAGGTCGGGGTCGCGGGTTCGAATCCCGTCTTCCGCTCCACTTTTCATACGGCGGCATAGCCAAGCGGTAAGGCACGGGTCTGCAACACCCTTACCACCGGTTCGATTCCGGTTGCCGCCTCCAGTTTTATGAACGCTGTGTATATTGAATATGCCCGAGTGGTGGAATGGCAGACACGTCGCACTCAAAATGCGATGCCGCGAGGCGTGCCGGTTCAAGTCCGGCCTCGGGTATCCACACTTACGAGATACAACCCAGGTTGTATCTTTTTTTATTGGAACCATCCTGAAAAACGCTTCTCTCTGTCTTTATGAAGAGGAAGCGTTTTATGCTAGGGGCCTATCTAAGTTTAGTTCATAATGAACTTAAGCCTGATCATTCTCTAATGCAATAGAAGTTTGACCTGCATGCAGCACAAAAGACTCAGCTTCTCCGCCACTCATGCTCGTAAACATCTTGCCGCTCGCTTGAAGAAGTTGAAGGGCTTCTGTTGTGTCCATAGATGGCCGTATAAAGAAAATCTGTATCGCTTCAGTCGTTTCTGCTGTCACTGCTGTTCTGACAGAGTCCACATAAGGACTACCAAAAGGACTGTAATCGTCTTTCAGTAAGAGAAGACGATTTAATGAATTGGGACGACCGTTTAAGCCATCATAGCTGTCGTCTTCATTACCTTGTGTCAGTTGAATATCACCTACAATTTTCGCCAAATCATAAATGCCGATCGGTATATCATATTGAAGCGAGAAGAATGTATTTAAATCGACAGCGGTATGCACTGATTGAAGAAACTCTTGTTTCTTTATTCTTCTAAAAAGGGATTCTACTGAAGGACGATAGCGGTTTGGATCCGCGCCAAGAGCTTTCCAAACCGCTCGCCATTCTTGTATGTTTGCAAACTCAGTTAATGGTTTAGTGTCCAGCTCGAAATAAAGCTGTTCTTGAAATAATTGGAGCCTACCTTTTAACATTTGAGGAGATTCTGATACGGTAATTTTGGTATAATGGTTAATGCCGATTTTTACATGTGGTAGGATGGTTAAGAGTTCTTTGTCTATTTGAATGTTCAAGCCGATCACCCTTGTTATCTTTTTGTCAATCATATCATAAAGGAGGCGAAACGTTGTGAAGGTCGCTCAGCTTCAACAATCGATAAGAGAGTATGCACATGCAATCGGAATTGATAAAATTGGCTTTACGACGGCAGCCCCTTTTCTCGAATTGAAGAACCGATTAAAAAGACAACAGGAATTGGGGTATCAATCCGGTTTTGAAGAAAGTGATGTTGAAAAACGGACGGAACCGACGTTATTGCTCGATCAGGCTGAGAGTATCATCGCTATAGCAGTAGCTTATCCATCAAAAATGGATGCTTCTCCGAAAGGAAAGAAAGGAGAGCGTCGTGGAATTTTTTGTAGAGCTTCATGGGGGATGGATTATCATGTAGTGCTCCGTGAGAAGCTACAATTGTTGGAAACGTTTATTGCTACACAAGTACCCGACGCCAAGATGCGTTCTATGGTCGATACGGGTGAATTGGTGGACCGTGCGGTAGCGGAACGAGCAGGAATTGGCTGGTCTGCGAAAAACTGCTCCATTATTACGCCGGAATTCGGCTCATACGTCTATTTAGGTGAGATGATTACAAACATTCCATTTGCCCCGGATTCCCCAATGGAAGATGAATGCAAAGATTGTACGCTTTGCTTGGATGCCTGTCCGACGGGAGCACTCATTCAAGGAGGGCAATTGAATGCACAACGTTGCATTGCATTTTTGACTCAATCCAAAAAGCCGATTCCCGAAGAGTTCCGTGCGAAAATTGGAAACCGTATTTACGGTTGTGATACGTGCCAGACAGTTTGTCCGAAAAATAAAGGGAAATACAATTTGCATCAGGAAGCATTTGCGCCAGAACCTCAGTTGACCAAGCCGCTATTAACACCGATGTTAAAATTGACGAATCGTCAATTTAAAGAGTCCTTCGGTCATATGTCTGGTTCGTGGCGAGGGAAAAATCCGATACAACGGAATGCAATCCTTGCGCTTGCCCATTTTAAGGAAGAAGCATCAGTTCCTTTATTAGCGGAGCTTCTTGTAAGTGATCCTCGCCCTCTTATTCGAGGAACGACTGCTTGGGCGTTAGGAGAGATTGCTACTGCAGAAGCGATTGAGGCAGTCCAACAAGCATTGCAAACCGAAGAGGATACTAATGTACGTATAGAGTTGAATAATGTACTTGAATTTGAACAAAGGAAGTGCTGAAATGGCGATACATGTCGCGCTATTTGAACCGCTCATACCAGCGAATACAGGAAATATTGCACGAACATGTGCAGGAACAGGAACGAAGCTTCATTTAATTGAGCCGCTTGGCTTCTCAACCGACGATAAAATGTTGAAACGGGCAGGGCTCGATTACTGGGAGCATGTTGAGATTACGTATCATGCAGGCATCCAACAACTATTTGATGCTTTTCCGGAAGGGGAGTTTTACTTCATTACAAAGTTTGGTGAAAAGACGTATTCGAACTTTGATTTTACCTCTCCAACAAAAGATATTTTCTTCGTTTTCGGGAAAGAAACGACTGGGTTGCCTCCGGAAATCATTGAGCAAAATAAAGAGACATGCCTCCGGATACCGATGAATGAACACATTCGTTCGTTGAACTTATCAAATACAGCTGCCATCCTTATTTATGAGGCGTTACGACAACAATCATTTTTGGATTTACAATAAAAAACGGGACAGCCTTATGTAAGGCGTCCCGTTTTTTAGTACTTATTTCTTTACTTTACCAGGCTTGTCTTCGTACCCACCTGTAAAGATTGCAGATAGGAACGCGAAGCATACGGCCATGATTAGAATTAGGTTCATGAAATGTACCTCCTGTAAAAAAATCATTAGTCCTTTGTATAGTATACCCTAAAGTAACTGGAAAAGAAATGACCGCGATATGAAATTGTGACAATCTCCTTAACAATCAAATCGATTGTTCGCAATATCGTTTTTTTATCGTTACAATTAAGGAAATTAGTGGCGAAGGAGTGTGACATGCAATGAGCTATTTTGCCGGCAACATTATATTGAATAATGGGATCGCCATGCCGCAACTCGGTCTTGGTGTCTATAAGATGACAAATGCTGAAGAAACAGTTAAAGCGATTCAGACAGCTTTGCAATATGGCTATCGGGCAATTGATACTGCTTCCATTTATGAGAACGAAGTGGAAACTGGTGAAGCGATTCGTCTATCAGGCATCCCTCGAGAAGAGTTATTCATTACCTCAAAAGTTTGGAATGCGGAGCAAGGATATGACGAGACTTTACGTGCTTTTGAACAATCGCTTAAGAGAATAGGCGTAGACTACTTGGATCTCTATTTGACGCATTGGCCGGTCGCTGATAAGTATGTAGATACGTACCGTGCGATTGAACGCTTATATGAAGAAAAGCTTATCCGTGCAACAGGAGTGTCCAATCATCATATTCATCATTTAGAGCGTGTGTTTGAAGTGGCGAATGTGAAACCGATGGTCAATCAAATTGAGTTGCACCCGAAGCTTACACAAGAACCGTTACGTCGCTTCTGTGAAGAGCATGACATTGCAGTGACGTCATGGTCGCCGTTGGCAAGAGGACAGCTTCTCGATGATCCTGTGCTTACCCAAATAGGCTTGTCGTACGGAAAAACACCGGCACAAGTCATTATCCGTTGGCATTTGCAACATGGATTGGTCGTCATTCCGAAGTCTGTTACGCCTGAGAGAATCCGCTTGAACATTGACGTTGGTGATTTTCAATTGACGAAAGCGGATATGATGAAGATTGACGCGCTTAATCGAGATGAACGGACGGGCACGAATCCAGATACGTATGATAATGAATAGATGTTAAAGAAAAGGACAACATCCCGAGAGGTAAGATTGTTGTCCTTTTTCACTATTCTATTGTTATGGACTCGCTTGTGAAGGGGTGTACAAAGGAAACTTGTTTAGCGGTTAAACGATATTGGCTGTCAGGTGTTTCGCTCGCCCCGTACAATGTATCCCCGACAACCGGATGGCCGATATGGGCAAAATGGACGCGAATCTGATGCGTGCGACCGGTCTCAAGCGTTGCTTCCACTTTTGTCGACTGCTCCAAACGTTCAAGCACTTTGAAGCGTGTAATTGCATCTTGGCCATTTGGAGAGACTCTGCGTCGAGTTGGGTGATGGCGATCGCGGCCGATTGGATACTGAAGCGTGCCTTTGACGCGATTCAACCGACCTTCGACTTCTGCTTCATACATCCGTGTAATTTTACGCTCTTCAATCATTCGATCGAATAGAGCCTTGGCAATCGGGTGTTTGGCTACAAGCACGATACCTGCTGTTCCTTTGTCCAAACGGTGTATATGCTCTGCGTAATATCCATCGTTTTGACTGACGTGGTCCATGATTGCGTTCATGAATGTGCCACCGGTATCAGCTTTGTCAGGATGGACGGCGATGCCTGCTGGCTTATAGGCAGCAAGTAGGTGCTCGTCTTCAAAGAGAATTTTAACAGTGTCTATTTTCTCTTTCGTATATGTCGATTGTGCATCACTGAAGTGGATGACGAGCTTCGTACCCGCTTCAAGCGGGAGACGCCAGTCCAAAGGCTCCCCGGAAAGATCCGTCACAGCTTTTTCCATCCGTAGCTGGTGTACGGTCTTTTTACCTGCTTGCCATTGATTGCGTAGCAAGTCTTCAATTGTCGTCTGGTCCTGCTGGATTGTGAATTGGATGTTTAACATGTTTTCCTCATTTTTCTTCATCGTAGGCGTCAAAGAACGCTTGGATGTCTTGTTCTGGATTTTTAGGGAGACCGACTGAGCGGGCAACTTCTTTCCCATCTTTGTAATGGATCAACGCTGGCCAAGATGTAATGCCATATGGCTGCGCTTCATTTTTGAACTCTAGCATATTGTATTGATAAACGTGAATGTCATTTTTTTCTGCAATTGGCATCAGAATAGGTGTCATCTCCATACAATATGGGCATTCAGGTGAGAAGAAGTAGGCAGTGACAGACTCACCAGACTTGACTTTTTCATATAATTCGTCTGGTAGGACAATGTTGCTGTAATTTTCATTACCGAGCAAGCCGATTGTCGATTGCTCCAAGTCTTCTTTGCCGTATGGATTGTCTTTCAGCTTTGTTTCATTCGATTGGTTGTTCAAAAAGATGATCAGACCGAAAATCACGACAATAATTCCACCGATGATTAGTAGTTTTTTCAATTTACTTAGACTCCTTTTGCCATTTCATTAAAAATAGGCTTGTGATAAAAATCAGTACGAATGCCACGAGTGCCATGAACGGAATGGTGATAAACCCCAAGTAGTTCACGTATTGGCCTGTACAAGGTACATCTCCACAGGCAGGTGCATTAGCTTGTAGAAAGCTCAGTTTCTGTAAGCAGTAATGGTAGAGAGAAATCGATCCACCGACGAGAGCGAATACCGCGGTCGTCAACGCGATCTTGGCATTTTTCTCAAACAACCCGATTGCAGAAATCAGGACAAGTGGGTACATCAGGATTCGCTGATACCAACAAAACGTACACGGCGTAAAACCACGAACTTCAGAAAAGTACAAGGAGCCGAGCGTAGCGATGAGGGCTATTGTAAAAATAAAAATTAGACCGTTTTCCAACCGTTTATCCATCGTGTCAACTCCAGTTCTACAGACTACCTTTGATTATAAAGTGTGGAATGAAACATGTAAAATAATCGGTACGACAGGATTCGAACGCTAGGTTGGTGGGTAACTATAAAAGAAGAGGTGAAAAATGTGAGTGAAGAATTTAATGATGTCTCCCCGTTTGAGATGAGTATGGTCGTCCGTCAATTGGAACGGTCAGATATTGCCAAAATCCTGGCGATGCAAAAAGTCTGTTTTCCCGGCATGGAGCCTTGGGAGGAAAGTCAATTACTTAGTCATCTGGCGATCTTTCCAGAGGGACAATTTGTGGCGGAACTGGATGGGGAGATTATCGGGTCTTGTTCAAGCCTAATCGTCAATTTTGACGAATACGATGACCGCCATACGTGGGATGATATTTCTGCGGAAGGCTATATTACGAACCACAATCCTGAGGGGTATAATTTGTACGGCATCGAAGTGATGGTGCATCCGGATTATCGGAGAATGAAAGTAGGACAACGCTTGTACGATGCCCGGAAAGAATTAGCTCAACGTTTGAACTTGAAATCTATTATTATTGGTGGGCGTATTCCAAACTATCATCGGTTTGCGCATGAAATGACGGCAAGGGAGTATGTGTCCGCGGTTTCCCGACATAAGATTTATGACCCTGTCTTGACGTTCCAAATTATGAATGACTTTACACTCATGCGGGTGAACCCCAATTATTTGCCTGATGATAAAGCATCAAAGAAATATGCAACGTTAATGGAATGGAACAATGTTGATTACAAAGCAACGACGAAACGCCATTACAAAACAAGTTATCCTGTACGGATTTGTGTAGTTCAATATTTGATGCGGAAAATTTCTTCGTTCGATGATTTGGCCCATCAATGCGAGTACTTTGTCGATGTAGCGTCTGATGCAAATTCGGATTTTGTTGTGTTCCCGGAAATTTTCACGACTCAACTTATGTCCTTTTTGGATGAACCCTCTCCAAGTCGAGCTGTGCGCAAAATGACGGAATATACGCCTCAATACATTGAACTGTTTACGAATTTAGCTGTTCGTTACAATGTGAACATTATCGGCGGTTCGCATTTTGTAGAGGAAGACGATGAAGAGATTTATAACATTGCGTATTTATTCAGACGGGATGGGTCAATTGAAAAGCAATATAAGATTCATATTACGCCAAATGAACGAAAATGGTGGGGGATTAGTGCGGGTGATTCGGTCAGGGTATTTGATACGGATTGCGGGAAGATTGCGATTCAGGTCTGTTACGATATCGAGTTTCCTGAACTTGCACGAATTGCGACGGATAAAGGTGCGATGATCATCTTTACTCCGTTTTGTACCGAAGACCGTCAAGGCTATTTGCGTGTGCGTTATTGTGCGCAAGCCCGCGCTGTTGAGAACCAAATCTATACGGTCATTTCAGGTACAGTTGGAAACTTGCCACAAACGGAAAATATGGACATTCAATACGCCCAATCCGCAATTTTTGCGCCTTCTGATTTTGAGTTTGCGCGTGATGGCATTGTAGGAGAGACGAATGCAAACTTGGAAATGGTGTTAATAGGGGACGTGGATTTAGAAATTTTACGTCGCCAACGACAAGATGGCACAGTTAAACAGTTAAAAGATCGTCGTCATGATGTGTACCGAGTGGTGTATAAAAAGGAATAATAATCTAGTCGGAGAGGTATGGAACGAAATCGCCCCATACGAAAAGCAAGCATTGATTGACAATTATTCATCCTAACGCTTGTTAGGGTAGTGCCATGTTTGAGTGAAAGCCTTAAATACGATATAAAAAAGGACTGTCTGAGAAAATCTAGACAGTCCTTTATCATTACGATTCAACCGACAAGTCGGCTGTGTTGTTAATTTCTTCTGTTTCGTGTTTCATCGCTTCCAAGTAAAGGATGTGATGACCTTCGACGTCTTTTACGGTAAATTCATAGCCTTGTTCAATGATTTTCTCACCTGGCACGGCTTCAAAGCGTTCGGACATGAACCATCCGCCAATTGTGTCGATGTCTTCCTCTACAATGTCGATATTTAACACTTCATTGACGTTTTCGATTAACATCTTCGCGTCAAAAATATAATGGTTTTCGTTGATCATTTGTACTTCAGGTACTTCATCTATGTCAAATTCGTCTTGGATTTCTCCAACAATTTCTTCTAAAATATCTTCAATGGTGACGAGTCCAGCAGTTCCACCATATTCATCCATGAGGACTGCCATGTGAATACGTTCACGTTGAATCTTCAGTAGCAGATCTCCGATAGCCATCGTTTCGATGACGCGAATAATCGGCTGCATGTATTCACTAACGGGCTGATCGCCCGTGGAAGGGTCTTTAATGAAAGCTGTTAACAAGTTTTTCATATTGACCAAACCGATGACGTGGTCTTTGTCTCCGTCTGTGACCGGATATCTCGTAAACTGTTCGACACCTAACATTTCAAACATTTCACGCAACGTCGTATCTTTTTCAACGGTAATCATTTCTGTACGTGGCACCATGATTTCTTTTGCGACACGGTCGTCAAATTCGAAGATTTTATTCACAAATTTATATTCTGATTGGTTAATTTCCCCGCCTTTTAAGCTGTCTGAAAGAATGAGACGTAATTCATCTTCAGAGTGGGCGACATCCGATTCTGACACTGTCTTGTATCCGAATAGGCGCGTAATGAGTCGCGCTGATCCATTCATCCCTTTAATGACAGGGTACATGATCATGTAAAATCCGATGAGGGGTTTGGCGAATGCTAGCGTAATGGCTTCCGCCCGTTGAATTGCGATTGTTTTTGGTGCCAATTCACCTACAACAACGTGTAGGAATGTCACGATTGTAAAAGCGACAATGAAAGAAATGAACGTTGCGATATTCGGTGCTAATTCAAAATGGGCGAATATCGGTTTCAAAAGGAGTTTTACTGTCGGTTCTCCTAACATACCAAGACCTAAGGCAGTAATTGTAATCCCTAATTGACAAGCCGATAAATACTCATCTAAATTACTCACTACTTTTTTAGCAGTGACCGCTCTTCGGTTCCCTTCTGCTACAAGCTGATTAATACGCGTTGTTCGTACTTTCACGATTGCAAATTCACTCGCAACAAAAAATGCGGTGAGTGCGATCAAGGCAGCAAATGCTGCCAATCGTATGGCAATTTCCAAATAAGTTTACTTTGTTCCTAACCCGAATGAGGGGTAGAACAAAGTGCACACCTCCTGTAAGGTTAAAATTCGTTAGATGATATAATGATAATTTATTTACAAGAAAAAAACAAATGGTTTTGCATGAATTTTGTATGCTGCATAAAAAAACTGGTGGATGGACAAAGAACGGACAAATTCTCGAGCATAGTGTTTACTGGAACAACATAAAGTAAGATGCCAGCGTGCTGAACGTGGCATCTTACTTAAACAGACATATGGCAGTTCCATTCGTCGATCAGTTGAACATCGGAAAGACATAGTTCAGCAAGAACCAGAGGAAACCGAAGAATATGATGATGTAGGCGGCGTATTTGATGAAGGTTGCGCCTACTAAACTGTTATCGGTTTTTTCTTCGCGTTTCACTTCAATTTGTTTCTTTTCCTCCATTGTAAACATCCCCAGTCCAGTTGAATTTATTGCTTTTTGAATACCCATTCTTTGTGCAATTAAACAATTTGTCTAAATTGTATTGACAGATGGAAAAAGGTAGTGGTACTGTATAATTATTCGAAAAACGAAATAGTGAGGAGGCGTGCAAAATGAAAAAGAATGTATGTGCTACACAATTCAATAATTTTTGCGTGCCGACTGTTCTTACTGCATAAATTCATTTTATGGGAACGGCACGTATTGCCGTTCTTTTATACTGAGCACACGCTTATGTTAAGGGCGTGTGCTTTTTCGTTTTTAATGACATGAAAGGCCGGTGTTTTCACGCTTTGCGTGTAACATATAAAAAATGAGGAAAGGAGTGCTGAACATGAACAACATTATTCAGCAACGGAAACTATACCAACAGGAGTCTCTAGAAAGTGATTAGCTAATGTTCAAGGAAGAAGGTTGAAAGCATGTTTTCTGTTTTATTTAAATTAAAGTGGTTTTTTAAAGAAAATCGTCAACGGTATACGATTGCACTTGTTTTGCTAATGTTCGCAAACATTCTTGTCATTTTACCACCATGGCTAATTGGTAAGGCAATCGATGCAATTCATACACAAACGATGACGGCGAATACATTAGTCCTTTTCATTGGTGCGATGTTTCTCATTATGTTTGTGGCGTACATTGGAAATTTTGTTTGGCAGTATCAATTGTTTGGCGGCGCCTATGTAATTGAACGGCAATTACGGACGCGGTTAATGCGTCATTTTTTGAAGATGACCCCGACGTTTTACGAGAAGAACAAGACGGGAGATTTAATGGCTCGGTCGACAAATGATTTACGGGCCATTTCAGAGACTGCAGGGTTTGGCATTATGACGCTTGTCGATTCGACTGTCTATCTAGGGACACTGATTGTTACGATGGGATTTGTTGTCTCTTGGAAATTAACGTTGGCGGCGATTATTCCGTTGCCGATTTTAGCATTCATTCTCCAAGTACTAGGGAAGAAAATACATGAACGGTATATGACAGCGCAACAGGCGTTCGGGGATTTGAATGATAATGTCCTTGAAGCGGTGGCGGGTGTTCGTGTCGTTCGTGCGTATGTACAAGAACGTGCTTCTGAACAGCGTTTTGCTGAGATGACAGAAGATGTGTACAAGAAAAATATGCACGTCGAGAAGATCGATGCACTGTTTATGCCGTTCTCAAAAGTGTTGACGGCGCTGACATACATGGTTGGTCTAGGGTACGGAGCATTTTTAGTATCGACTGGGGAAATTACACTCGGAAATCTTGTGACGTTTAACGTTTACCTCGGTATGATTGTTTGGCCAATGTTTGCAATCGGTGAGCTAATCAACGTGTTACAGCGCGGGAACGCTTCGTTAGATCGTGTCATGGAGACGTTGAACTATGAAGAGGACGTGAAAGACCCTGAAAATCCGCAAGCAATTGATAAGCCTGAAAGTGTCGGGTTTGCGGATGTTAGCTTCACGTATCCGATGTCCCATGCGGTGAACTTGGATCGCATTGATTTGTCGTTGCAACGTGGGCAGACATTAGGGATTGTCGGCAAAACGGGAAGTGGGAAAACGACTTTCGTGAAGCAATTGTTACGGGAATACCCTGCAGGCGATGGAGACATTGCATTCTCGGATATCTCTCTTCATTCATTGAAGAAAGATCAAGTGCGTGACTGGATTGGTTATGTCCCTCAAGATCATGTCCTGTTCTCACGTTCTGTACGGGACAATATTTTGTTTGGACGTCCTGAAGCAACGGAGGATGATATCGCTGAATCAATTCGCTTGTCACATTTCGAGAAAGACTTGCAAATGCTTCCAGCCGGTCTTGACACACTTGTCGGTGAGAAAGGGGTTGCCCTTTCAGGTGGACAGAAGCAGCGGATTTCCATTGCACGTGCACTCGTGAAAAATCCTGAAATCCTTATTTTGGATGACTCGCTTTCTGCTGTCGATGCAAAGACGGAAGCGAAGATCATCGAGAATATCCAATCGGAACGGTCAGGTAAAACGACAATCATTACAACGCATCGTCTCTCTGCGATTCAACATGCGGATTGGATCATTGTGCTGGATGATGGACGTGTTATTGAAGAAGGACGACATGAAGACTTGCTAGCGAACAACGGATGGTACAAAGAGCAATTCGACCGCCAGCAGATTGGAGGGGTTGAATAATGGGGACAGGAAAACGTCTGTTGGATTATGCATTACAATATAAGAAACTACTTGCGACCGGTTTGGTTTTATTAGCATTTGCGGTCGGGGCGGATTTGATGGGGCCACTCATTGCAAAACGGATTATCGATAATCATATTGCGACTTCAATTGATCAATCCATTAACTTCACACCGATTGCAAAATTACTAGCCGTATTTTTCGGGTTAGCTGTTGTAACGGCAATTTTACGGTATTTCCAATATTTATTGCTCCAAAATGCAGCCAATCGGATTATCCAGAAAATGCGTAACGAATTATACGGGCATATCCAAACATTGCCGATTCGCTACTTTGATAATTTACCGGCTGGAAAAGTCGTCGCGCGGATTACGAACGACACGGAGGCAATCCGTAATTTGTATGTAACGGTCGTATCGCAATTTGCGATTAGTGGAATGTACATGCTCGGAATTTTCATTGCTTTATTCTACTTGGACCCGAAAATGGGCGCTATTATATTGTTCGTCTTACCTGTTTTGTATGTGTGGATGAAGTTATATAGAAGGTTTGCGTCGAAGGTGAATCATATTATCCGTAGTAAAAACAGTGAGATGAATGCGATGATCAATGAGTCAATTAACGGCATGACGATCATTCAGGCATTCCGTCGTGAAAAGCAGATGGACGGCGAATTTAATGCGTTGAACGAAGAGCATTATACGTATCAAAGTAAGTTATTGAAAGTAGAAGCGGCGACGTCCCATAACCTTGTGGACATTATTCGGTCACTCGCTTTCGTATTTCTGATCTGGTACTTCGGTGGGGCGTCACTCACAGCTGAAAGTGTCGTATCCGTAGGTATGCTTTACGCATTCGTCGATTACATTACTCGTTTGTTCAATCCGATTACGGGTGTCGTCAATCAATTTGCGCGGTTGGAGCATTCACTTGTTGCGGCAGAGCGTGTATTCGATTTGATGGATCGACAAGGCGAACCGGTAAGCGATGATAAAATTGTAAGATACCGAGGGAATGTGCGGTTCGAAGATGTTTGGTTTGCGTATAAGGATGAAGAGTATGTATTGAAGGATATTTCATTCGAAGCGAAACAAGGTGAAACGATTGCCCTTGTTGGTCATACGGGATCAGGGAAAAGCTCAATCATGAATTTGTTGTTCCGCTTTTATGACGTGTCCAAAGGGAAAATTACAATTGACGGAATGAACATCGGGGATCTATCTCGTCAGACAATCCGTGATCATATGGGCATCGTCTTGCAAGACCCGTATTTATTCAGCGGAACGGTTGAGTCGAATATTAGTTTAGGAGATGTACGGATTTCACGGGAGAAGGTCCAACAAGCATTGGATGCTGTAGGTGGCGAACGTGTGTTAAAGCATCTGCCAGGCGGTATTGACGAACCGGTTGTTGAGAAGGGGAGTACGCTTTCTTCAGGGCAGCGCCAACTCATTTCATTCGCACGTGCATTGGCATTTGATCCGGCGATATTAATATTAGATGAAGCGACTTCCAACATCGATACCGAGACAGAAGAAATCATTCAGCATGCGATGGATGTGTTGAAAAAAGGGCGGACGACGTTCATCATCGCGCACCGTTTGTCGACGATTAAAAATGCAGACAAAATTCTAGTGTTGGACCGTGGCGAAATTGTGGAACAAGGGAATCACGATGAATTGCTACAGCTAGATGGACAATATGCTCAAATGTATAAACTACAGGCGGGGAATAACTCGAATGTAGGATAAGGTAGAAGCGGCTTGGAGAGTATTCTTTCTGAGCCGTTTTCTTTTGTGAAAATTTACAAGGAATCGTTCTTTCTAAGTGGATATGATAGGATGAATAGTAGGATAATGAATCAGAAATTGGAGGTGATGTACGAATGAACGAGGAAATTGCTTTGTCGATTTTAGCTGAAGTGAAAGGGTTGAAATCAGAGTTAAATGGTGTCAAACAAGAAATGCAAGGATTTAGGACAGAGTTGAACGATGTCATGCTAGAAATTGAAGGTGTGAAAAGAGAACAGCAACTTACAAATGAACGGTTAGTGACGATTGAGGCTAAACAACAGCTCATTTATGAACAAACAGCACACTTAACAGATTTTCGATCGGAGACGCTGGCTCGGATGGAACAGCTTGCGACGAAAGAAGATTTGCGGTTTTTTGATTTGAAAATCGTAGAACATGAACATGCAATTTTTACAATGCAGCATCGTAGCTAAGTAGAGATAGGTGAGGTAAATGAATAGATGATCTGATTGAAGTCACTAAAATCGTAGAGACTTCTTTTTTGTTTCTTGAAATAGTTTGAAAAATGCATTGCATAATAGTTCAGCAACCCGTATATTTAGTGTATCGAAATAGTAGTGTACGGAAAGTTGGAGAATTGAATGAAATGGTTCATTGAGTGGAAAAGACAAGTAACCGCCTTCAATCGGAATGTAAAGTTGTTCATGCTAGGAAACGTGCTTGTTCAAATTGGCATGGGTGTTTTCATGGTCATGTACAATTTGTACATTCGGGAGTTAGGGATGCCGGAAACAGTGAATGGAAAAGTCATTTCCATGACCGCATTGGCGTTGGCAATCATTCTTGTGCCAGCAGGTTTTGTCAGTGATCGACTGGGGCGTAAGTGGCTCATTTTTGGTGGAACATTGTTAACTGCGGGGACATTGTTCTATCGAAGTATCGCGGTGATGGAAACGCCGATTGTCGTTGCTGCGTTACTGACGGGTTTATTCATGGCATTCGTTCAAGTGTCAGGCATTCCGTTCTTAGCTGAAAACTCCACACCCGGTGAACGCGTGCATCTGTTTAGTATCAATTTTGCGATTGTAACCGTTGCAAACGTCGTTGGCAGTTTGTCTGGCGGGATGATTGCAGATTTGTTGGAAACTGCTTTAGCCCTATCTACCGTCGAAGCAATTCGGTCGTCGTTGCTTATCGGCGCAAGTATCTTCACAATTGGATTATTTCCTTTTTTCCGCTTACAAGAGAAGCCGACTGAACCTGTGAAAACAAAACGGATTGAGGGTGTATCAACAGGTGAGGACAGTCTGAAACGGAACCTTCTTGTCATCTTCCATTTTTCCTTTGCCAGCTTGTTGATCGGCTTTGGTTCTGGCTTGGTCGTACCGTATTTGAATTTGTATTTTGCGAACCGTTTTGGGGCATCCAACAGTTATATCGGCTTCGTTTTATCACTTGGCTCAGCAATGACAGCAGTGGCGGTTATGATTGGCCCTGCGTTGTCGAGGCGGGTGGGGAAAGTGAAGGCACTCATCCTGTTTCAATTGCTGTCTATCCCTTTCCTTTTATTGACCGCTTATTCAACTTCGCTTTGGCTTGCTTCGTTAGGGTTTCTGTTGAGGCAGGCTTTGATGAATGCCGGAGGTCCCTTGCAAAGTGCAGTGGCAATGGAAGTTGTATCGGATAAATACAAAGGGCTGGCAAATTCAATGAACCAAACCGTTTTTAACATAGGCTGGGCGACGATGGGTCCAGTTGCAACAGGATTAGTCGTTGCACAAGGGAGTTATTGGGGGTATGCGTATGCATTCACAATTACAGCTGCTTTGTACGTTATTTCTTCGCTGTATTACTATTTCATCTTCGGTAGAAGGAAATTGCAAGATGCATGAAAACCGCGAAGTGTCTAGTACATAGGCTAGATACGACGCGGTTTCGTTGTTCATTGACCTCTATTATACTGCGTTTCTTTCCAAGCGTTCTGCTCGTTCGGGACGCGGCTTTTATCCTCAAACACATTCTCGGTTTTTTGGTTCTCAATCTTCATCTGGTCTTTCTCTTTTTTCAATTGTTCAGGTGTTTTTTCTTTATCCACACGAATCGCCTCCTTCATATCGGAGCTTAGTATATGCGGAAAAGCACCTTTCATTCATATACGTGGAAAGTCATGAGTTCGTGAATCATTTTTTTGACATTTTCTTCATCAGAAGGCACATCACTTGTCCACTTTATCGTACCGTCAGGCATATACTCCCCTGTGAAGCGTTCTTGTTGATAAAAAAATGAAAACGTCCATCCAGGTAAATTGCCCCCTGCAAACATTGGCGTAAAACGAAAATGCTGTAACATTGACCTGCTCCTTTCATATGACAGTCCTTGCGCGCATAAGGTGAATAAAACATGCGAAAGGGTGCTGACGTGTTTGTCGATCAATTAAAACAAGCGATTCAGAACGAATACAAAGACTATCACTTTTACAAGTCCATGTATGAACAGACAAAAGACCCGCTTTGGCGTGATTTCATCCAACATATGATTGAAGATGAAAAGAGCCATTATGAAATGTTCCAACAACTCTATTATATGTTGACGGGGACATTTGTTCAAAACCCGAAGAAGCCGATTCCATGCTACAATTTCAAAGAATGCGTAAAGCAAGCATTAGTGGATGAGCTTGAAGCGGTAGAAATGTACAAAGAAATGTTGTTGACGATTCCGATTCAACAAGCATACAATCCGCTCTTCATCGCCATGCATGATGAAATGGAGCATGCAATTCGGATGTCGACGATTTACAATTCATTAAGATGAAGCTAAACACGAGACCATCTACTTAGATGCTCCCGTGTTTTTTTTGGACATTTTTTCAGCAAGATAGTGTGCAGCTTCTAGCATTCTCGGGCCATACCAAAACATTTCACCGTCGACGAGTTCAATTTGGACGTCTGGAAGAAAAGCGTTGAATTCCGGGATATGTTTTTCCGTGTAAGGAAATGGTTCCGAAGCGAGCAGTAACACATCCAGATTCGCTTGTTGAAAGTCTTCGATTGTGACGGCGGGATATCTGCCTTCGTGTTGGACGAAGGGATTGGTGAACCCGAGTCTGTCCAGCAACGATTGAATGTACGTATCTTTTCCGACGACCATATACGGCTTGCGCCAAATGACATACGCTGCCCGTTTTCCAGCTCCCAGCGGCAACTTCTCAAAAGCATTGCGTGTAGATTGAATAAGTGATATTGCGGCGTTTTCTCGGTCCGTCAATTCACCCATTTCCTCGATCATCGCGTACGCTTCCTCAATCGTTTGCACTTCTGCGACATAGACAGGGAAGTATTGTTCAAGTTCTTCAACGATTTCTTTCGTATTTTCCTCTTTTTCTACAATAATTAAATCAGGTGCAACGTCTTGAATGGCGGCTAGCTTCACATTTTTTGTTCCGCCGACAACAGGGACTTCTTCAACTTTCCCTTTCGGATAAATACAATACTTCGTTCGACCGACAATTTCTTGTTCAAGGTTAAGCGCAAAAAGTGTATCTGTGATGCCGGGGCATAACGAAACGATTCGTTTAGGCGGATACGTATACGTGACAGTTCGTCCTACGTGGTCGACTACTGTTTTATTCAAAATAGATTTACTTCCCTTCTATGAAAAAACGCTGCACTTCCTTCGTCACCTGTTCAGGGACTTTTAGTGAAAGTGGCTCTGCATGTAAATAGTTAAACACATTGCAGTCACTCGATTCAAGCATACCAACTGTCATGCGAGGGAGCAGGCGTAGATGAACGGTTTCAGCTTCGCTCGCTTGAATCGGGATACAGAGTGCAAGGTTGAAACTTCCAATTCCGACAGCAGTGAAATACGTGAAGAAACGAAGGAGACCGTCGGCTAAATTCTCATAATCCTCATCCGTAAGATGCTGAAGAGAAGCAGCTTTCGTCATGCCGATGAAATCCATATGACTTTTCGGTGCATATGCATGAACCCAACGAATTGTGCCTGTTTCTCCTATCCAACGCTCACCGAGAGACTGTTCTTTTTCCGCAAGTGCCAAGTAGTAGTTTTCACCGTTTTTCGCATAATACTCTTTGCTTTTTTCCGTAATGACTGCTTGATAATTCGTCGGTTGTTCGGAAGCCAGGACATGGAGATGCGGGTGAACGATACTGCCGCCAGATGGGGGCATATAATTCCAGTTGACGGACACATATTTTGTTTGCGGATCAAACTCTACAATGTTTTCAATGTATTGATGAGCAGCTTTACATGCATTGGTTATCAAGTCGGTTGTGAATTGTTCAAGCGTTACATAATGCTGATCGGCCATCCGGACAACAGCATTATGTTTACTATATGGAAACAAATTCGGGAAAACGACCGCTTGATCGTGAATGAAACGCCCACCTTCAACGAGTTCATCCGGAAAACGGGGCGTGCTGGTCAACACATTCGGCGTGCAAAACGGACACTTCTCGCCTTCTGTCAATTTTGCGAGCTCTGCATAATCCTTTGGAACAAAGGGTGCACCCATATCATAAATAATGCGTGACGACTCGCCCGTTAACGGGTCAAACCGGATTTCCGTCTTCCGGTCAATCAGGTCGCCATTTTGTAAAGGGTCATGAAAGGTGAAAAATTCTTCGTGTGAATGGAATGAAATGGTCAATTTTCTAGTCCTCCTTTAGACAGTCTAACTAAAACGGATCTCAACTTGTCCTTTCCCATGCGCAACAGTTACAACACCATATGCACCATTCACAAATGTAATTTGCGGCGGTACATGTCCGACATCAGCATCATAAATAATTGGCAAACCTGTCAACTCTTGAATTCTTTCCATCGAATCAAAAACAGTAAAACCTTTAACTTCTTGACCAGCAGGGGAGCGTCCAAATACGATTCCTGCCGCATTGGCAAACCAGCCAGCGTAGTGTAATTGAAGAAGGGATCGATGAAGATCAGTACTAGTCAGTTCACAATTTTCTAGATACCAAATAATCGGCTCATCGTTTACGTAATTCTTTTGAAATGAAGCGACGTCTCCATACGGCGTACCTACTAAGTGACGAATTGTATCAATACATCCTCCTAATAACCGACCTTTCATTTCAATCGTATCCTCACCGATCACCTTCCACTTTGTATCGGTATTCAGTTTGTACACATAAGGATCGTTCGGAGCGTCATGTTGCCATTGGGACTGGTATTTCGTAGAGGACGTTTGGTAAATAGTCGCGTCAGGAGCAGCATGGAGTACGTCCAAAAACTTACTTGCGACGGGTTCCCATTCATCACTTCTCATTTCGACTAAATTGGGTCCATGTGCAGTAGCAATCCCAGTTTTAATCGTAAGAGCGAATAACAAAGTACTTGAATCCGAGTAACCTAGGAGCCATTTCGGTTCAACTTCATCCCAATCCAAAAGAGGGAGGATTTCCATCAGCAGTTCCCCACCCCAAGGAGGGATGATTGCTGCAATCGATGGATCTTTAAGCATTGCCATAAGTTCGGCCGCACGCACCTCTTTAGAAGCTGAAGCTGCTTTCTGTTGAGTCCAAACAGTATCACCAACTTCTACAGAGTATCCACGATTTTCGAACTGCTGTTTAGCATCATGAACTAACTGATGGAGGGCTTCATCTACGCCAGAAGATGGTGCAGTTACACCAATCGTATTTCCTTTTTGCAATGGTTTTGGATAGCGAATCAATACAAACACTCCTTTTTCGTATGTAGAATATGGTAAGATAATTGTATAGTAGTTTACCAATAATTCTTGAAACTGTCACGACTATTTGAAAAGGATGATCGAAATGAGGAGTGCTGTGAAACGATTTGTCCTGTGGATAGGCTGCATGTCCATCTTTCTGACGGGGTGCGCAAATAGCGAAACAAATGCAATCTACTTAATACCTGAAGCGTACACAGGCTATGCAATTGCAGTTTACAATGTGAAAAATGCGCCTCCCCTCACATACGAAAAAGGATTTGCGGTACATACAATGAATGAGGATGGATACTTTGCAACATCACAACCAGATATGCAATATGGGACAGTGACAGATCAATATTATTATGTGGATCAAGCAGGAAACCGTACCCCGATCGATCCAACGTGCATTCATACCTTTGGAACAGGCGGCCTACAATCAGATATGGTAAATCTTTTGTATACAGGCATTGAGGTGACGGATAGTTGCTCGGAGGCATTCGCCCAAAATAGTGAAAACTTTAATGATACCCAGTTGAGGACGATATTAAATAAAGTGACGAAGCAGTATTATGATGTTGAAGCTTATCCGTAAAGTACAAATCGTATTTACTAATGAACGATCTTTTGGTTGAGCAATGTTGTTAGTACGCATATGACTAACGTTTCGGATAAAGAGCAAATAGAAAACAGAGACAGGGGAAAATAGGGATGATTAAATCAGCGACATTATATACAAATCAGTTGAAAGCACTCAAGCGTTTTTATGGGAACTTGCTGGAGCTGGATATTACAGAATCGACTACTGAACAATTCACAGTCAGAGTCGGGACATCATATCTGACATTCAAACAAACAGAGCAACCTGCATTTTATCACTTTGCCATTAACATTCCAGGCAACCAATTTTCCATGATGAAATATTGGATGCAAGATCGCGTAACGTTTAACCGGGAAGAGGGAAGAGACGAAGTATATTTCCCAAGTTTCGATGCGGACTCCATGTATTTTGAAGATCCAGCAGGCAATATCGTAGAATTAATCGGCCGGAGAAAAAGGGATTTATTCGGCGATTTAACGAAGGAATCATTTTTAAGCTTAAGTGAAGTTGGCGTCGTGACACCGAACGTCGCGGAAGTAGGAGACGAGTTGCAAGATGTTGGGATTCCGCTTCGTAGCGGAACGGAAGTAGATCCAGATGAGTTGAACTTTCTAGGGCGTAACGACACATTTATCGTCCTCGTGCCAACAGGACGTCGGTGGTATTTTTCTAAAAAGACTTCCGAGACGTTCCCACTGGCGTTTACATGGAATGACACACACATACAAATCGGTGCAGACGGAAAGTTTACATGTAGTGAAGAAGGATGAATCGTTGAAGGTGACGTGGTGCACACGTCACTTTTTCTTTTGGGTTCGTCTGAATCGCGATGATCAGTAGACGATGTATTTGAAGTATGCCCGCATGACTGGGAAAAGTGGGGCGGTTTTCTAACGGTTGTGCATTGCAATACAAAGTTGGCTGCTTAACGCGACATAGAGGGTTCGCATCACAACGTATCGGGTTCGTATCACAACGTTCGCGTCGCATCACAACATAACCCGTTCGTATCACAACGTAAAGGCTTCGCATCGCAACGTACCGAGGTCGTATCACAATGCTTGCGTCGCATCACATCACAACGTAACCCGTTCGCATCACAACATAACCCGTTCGTATCACAACGTAAAGGCGTCGTATCACAACGCTCGCTTCACAAAACTCTCCATTTAACTCATGCACATAAACTTTCAAACAAAAAACCGGCTATATCGTAATAGCCGGCTACTTTTTGATAGATGAAATCTATCGTTAATCTTTATTCATGAGGAAACAAAGGTAATTTCTCCAAGAAGAGTATGTCGTCACGTTCTGCTGCATCGCCTTCGGCTAATATAGCTGCTTTTGCTATGACGTGTGCACCAGCTGCTTCAACCAATTCGCCTAATGCACGGAGCGATTCGCCTGTACTGATAACGTCATCGACTAATGCAACCCGTTTGCCTTTCATGAAATCAGCGTCTTTGCGGTCGAGGCATAGGACTTGTTCTTTTTGTGTCGTAATGGATACGACTTCATTCACAAGAGGATCTTCCATGTAAGGTTTGACCGTTTTACGGGCGACGACGTAGCGTGGCATGTCGAGCTGCTTTGAGAGCTCATATATGAGTGGAATTCCTTTCGCTTCTGCAGTTACAAGTACATCCACTTCAGGTAGTTTCGCTGCTAACAACGGTGCAGCTTTACGCACCACTTCTGTATCGCCTAAAATGACAAAACTTGCAATGCTCAATGCATCAGAAATTGGGAGTATTGGTAACTCCCTTTCAATCCCAGCTAGTTGTAATGTATATGTTTTCAACTGTTACCCCTCCAATTAAAATCCGAATACGGTCATAAGAAATTGAACGATGATTCCCGCTAACATGCCTAAGAATGGATCTGTAATCGCCGTGACGATCATTGTCACGCCACCAACTATTCCGTTGCCAGCTCCTTCACCAGTTAACGCAGAAATTGCGTTGCCAGGCAATGTGACAATCGCGCCTAAAACGAAAAGGAATCCAGCGATTGAAGCACTTGGCACAAACTTTCCAATCTTAGGAAGAAGTTTTGCAAATAAAATGATTGCCATCAAGACCATCATTAATACACCAGACCAAACGGCGTGTGGTGCACTTGCTGTTGCAGAAATGACGATTTCAACGGGTGCTCCACCAAAAAAGGAAGAAGCCATATCTGCCAAACTACTAATAATCGTTAACGTATCAACGTTTACATCAGTGTTTGCAATTTCCCCATTTATTTTACCGAAGGCAATATTTGCTCCGATATTTAAACAAACCATCGCTAGCGCACCTCTAATGACAGAAGGGTTTACGACAAGTTTTTGTCTGAACATGCCCTCTTTCATAAGATGGTTAGCGGGATTTGTCACATCTTTTTTCTTTATGAAAGTGTAAACGATACTTGAAAGAAGTACAGAAGCAGTAATTGTATAAACTAAATCTTTTGTTGCGAAATAGGTTACGAGTGCGCTCACCATCGATGTAATACCGATGATTCGATCATTCTTGGCCATATCCCAAGCCACTTTTGTCAGCATGATACCGACACCGGCCATCATCCCGGTTGTAATAATTGGACCAATCCAATCAATAAGGGATTCTAAACAACCGAAAAGGCCAATCACTAATAAAATCGCCGCTCCGAAGAAAATCATCGAGAGTCGTTCGCGCATATTTTTCCCCATTGTTCCTGCTAACGTAATCGTCTCCGCTTGATAGGAAATGACTGCCACATTACTTGTTGCAGCACTCCCGACCGCACCGACAACGAAGGCTAATGCTGTTGGAACGGATGCGAACCCAAACGTCATCGCGAGCAAACCTTGGGGAAGGGCGTTTAAAACCCCACTTAAAGCAGCCAAAATATCTTTCCAAATGTCCATGTTGTTCTCCTTCCATCACTCCATCTCTCTACGGAAAACAACTGGTTCGTTTGCACGGATAAATGAAAAAACACTTTTGTTCTACAAAAGCACTTTAGAAATCTGTCCGAACGACCATCCATAGTAGGGCAATTAAGGTTGCCCCGTAGAGACTCCCGAACCAAATTATCGGGATTATATGGGTGTGTCTAATGTCTTTGACTGTTCAAAAATAACACAAATCAAACTATTGCACAATAGCACATTATTTGTAAAAAGGGTGTCATTTTCGTTTGCGCTAGCGAATGCTTTTTCCATTGAACAACGTTCTGTTATAATGAAACGGAACGAACTAGAAAAAGGTGAAGCGATTGAATTTCATATGGACATTGTTATTCATGGCAATGATTGGTGCGTTAATTGGTGGTTTTACAAATCACCTTGCCATTAAGATGCTTTTTCGACCGCATGAAGCGAAGTATATTGGGAAGTGGCGGCTTCCGTTCACGCCGGGATTAATTCCAAAACGTCGGGATGAATTGGCTGTACAACTCGGGAAGACAGTTACGAATTATTTAGTGACGCCTGACATGTTCAGAAAAAAGTTGCTGACGCCAGAAATGGAAAAGAAGGCGGAGCAATTCCTTCAACGGAAGCTTGACGAGCATATTTTGCATTCTGACAAAACATTGAATGATTGGTTGCAAACAGCTGGTGCGACAACGTTTGCTGCAAAAACAGAAGAAAAAATCATTGACACCGTAGATGCGCAGTTGTTCAAAGTGAAGCACAAACTGACGACAGGTACGATTGAAGAAGTCGTTCCAGTGGCATGGCAAGAACAGTTGAAAAACAAAATTCCTACTGTCACATCCTATTTACTCGAACAATCGGCATCCTATGTCGATTCGTATGAAGGTAAAGTGATGTTTCAAAAGTTGATCAACGACTTTTTGGAGTCAAAAGGAACATTTGGTGGCATGCTCAATATGTTTTTCGGAGATTCCAATTCACTCGTTGAAAAAGTGCAAAAGGAAGCATTGAAATTCATTCAAGCACCTGGCACCGCAACCATGCTTACAACGTTGCTCGAAAAGGAATTTCTCAAACTGCAGCAACGGCCGATGGAAGAATTGTTAGCGGATTTCAATTGGGATGGATTGTTTACGTCGATTCGAGCATATGTTAAAAAGGAATTGGCGGTTGACGTACGATTGAATAAGACGCTGCACGATTACTGGCCGGATGGTTCGAAGTGGACGGCTGAAAATGTGACACCAAAGCTCGTTGAATTTGGATTCATGCAAGCGGAGAAACAATTGGATTTGTCACTGCAGAAATTGAAGCTCGATGAAATCGTTAAAGAACAAGTCGATTCATTTCCAGTCGCTGTGCTGGAAGACTTAGTATTAGGTATTTCAAGACGTGAATTTAAAATGATCACCGTACTTGGCGCACTATTAGGTGGAGTCATCGGGATTGTCCAAGGATTGATCGTCTTTTTTACACTATAATATAGGGGGAATTAATAATGACCGTAAACATTTATGATGACTTGAACAGATTGGAAGCGACGTTCCGTAAAACGAACGAATTTGCAGAAGTGACAACAGCGATTGAAGCTGTTAAAGCTGATGAGCAAGCGTTGGAATTGTTCAAGAGCTTCCGTCAAATCCAAATGACGTTGCAAGAAAAACAAATGCGTGGCGAAGAAATTGCACCGGAAGAATTGGAGTATGCTCAGAAAACGGCTCAATTAGCGCAACAAAACGAAAAAATCATGGAAATGCTTCAAGCGGAAATGAAACTAAGTGGCTTGCTAGAAGAAGTAAACCGCGTTCTCATGAAACCTGTCCAAGATTTGTATGAAACGATGTAATGAATAAAAAGAAAAACAGAAAAAATGCATGATGGCAAATTCGCCGTCATGCATTTTTCTGTTTGTACGATGTTTCTTATTATTTCAAAGTTCTTCAATTACATTTGTGATAACGCATGTGCAGATGCACTGATTTCCTCAGAGCTTTCTTGGAAAGACTTGATGGACGTGAAAATCTTCTCAACGTCCTTATGTAGTTGAGCGTTGCGCGTTTGCAACTTCGACATCGAGTCGACGATTGAAGCAAACGAATTACTGGAAAGTACAATTTGCTTATGTTCTTCATCAATTAACGTCTGTAACGCACCGACTTCTTTTACAATCGTTGTCGTTTTGGAATCCGTTTCTTCTAAAATCATTCCGATTTCCTCAACAGAAGCTTTCGTATTCGCAGCAAGTTTTCCTACCTCTCCAGCTACGACGGCAAATCCTTTGCCGTGTTCACCCGCACGCGCCGCTTCAATGGACGCATTCAATGACAACAGGTTCGTCTGGTTTGCAATATCGGTAACAATTTGCGCGATGGATGCGATTTTTACAGTCAATGTACGTAGTTCTTCAGCGCGTACACGGATGGAATCCATGTTGGACTGGATTTCAATACTTTGTCCTTCTGTCTTTTGCAATGCAGTGCGTTCCGTTTCGGAAGCGCTTGTGATTTCATCTGCTAACACCGTATTTTCATCCGCCAAATGATGGAGGTTATCAAGCACTTCTGTCATCTGCTGCACTTCAGTCGTTGTCTTGTCGATGACTTCATACAGGACAGAAGAACTTTGTTGGATCTCGTCCATTAAGGCCGTTTTCTTTTCATTTTCATCTACAAGTTTTTGTTCATGCGCTTGCTCATATACTTCTAACACGAGTTGTTGTTCAAAGTTTAAGATTTTGGAAATGCAGTGGATGGCGGTCACTTTGTCATTCCCCGCTAAGTCGGATTGTTCAATAATGGTAAAGAAGCTGTTCAGTAAGTCTTGAAATGCAGCTAAATACCATTTAGGCTCAAGACCAATTCTTGCATGGATAACCGCGATTTTATGACGTGTTTGTACATAATCATTGTCGATTTTCCCGTTAAACATTTCAGAGATGTGTTTTTCGAGTGTAATGCGCAGTCGCTCAACGCTACTATTGTTTGCAATGATGGTTTTGAGCGCTACTTCGTTTTCGAGATTTGCGTAAAATTTTGATACAATAGTGGACGCATTCTCTTTGACATACGGAATGAGAATACGTAAAACAGCTAAGTCGATTTCACGGATATTACTCATGCACAGTTGAGATTGTATATCTGCATCTAAGTCTTGGGAAATATGCACATGTTGTAATTCATGTTGTGCCTGTTCGAGTAGTGATGACGATACGGTTGTTTTTTTCTTTGTGAATAAAGCCAATGAAGTTCCCCCTAGAAAGTTGTAAAATGAAAACAATGATAAATGAAAGTTGGAGCGTACATGCAAAAGATTATCCTATCAAAACCATTTGAACAAGACTGGATTCGAATGTTCACACATCTTGCCAACCTTTTCTTTGAAGAGACAAAGATCAGTTTCGATACGGAAGAGGATGGCATCTATGTTGATGTTCATGTAGAGCAAGATTCGAACAACCGATTTTCAGGAAGTGCCCAGCTTAGACAGAACGACAAAGCGTATTGGGCATCGTTTGAAGAGCAAGTCGAAATGAACTTCACTGAAAAAGAAAGAGCTCGTCAGTTGAAGCGGGTGTATTCCCACGTATTTTTAGATGTGCTGGAACAACTTACGGGCACAACGCAGTCTTGGGGAATACTGACAGGAATACGTCCGATGAAGCTCTACCATAAGTATCGTCAACTTGGACATAATTGTGAAGAGGTTAAAAAGATTTTAATGGAAAACCATCGGATTGCTGAGGAAAAATGTACACTTTTAGAACAGATTGAGAAAGTACAGATACAGGCCATCCCTGATTTACACGCTATTAAAGATGAAGTGAGTATTTACATTGGTATCCCTTTCTGTCCAACGAAGTGTGCGTATTGTACGTTTCCTGCGTATGCCATTCATCGGAAAAACGGTCGTGTCGAGTCGTTTTTGGATGGCCTTCATGAAGAAATCCGTGAAATTGGCAAATGGTTGACGCAAAGGGATAAAAAGATTACGACGATCTATTTTGGGGGTGGGACGCCGACTTCTATTGAAGCAGATGAAATGGACGCTCTTTATCAAACGATGTATAACGCTTTTCCATATATGGACGAAGTGCGTGAAATAACGGTTGAAGCAGGACGTCCGGATACGATTACACCTGCGAAAATTGACGTATTAAAAAAGTGGGGCATTGATCGGATCAGTGTCAATCCACAGTCCTATACGGATGAAACGTTGAAAGCGATCGGTCGGCACCATTCTGTGCAAGAGACGATCGACAAGTTCTGGTTGTCTCGCAATATGGGCATGAACAACATTAATATGGACCTGATTATTGGCTTACCGAATGAAGGCGTAGAAGAGTTCCAGCATTCATTGACAGAAACTGAGAAAATGCAACCGGAATCTTTGACTGTGCATACATTATCTTTTAAACGTGCGTCCGAAATGACGAGGAACAAAGAGAAGTATAAAGTGGCGGACCGGGAAACAGTGGAACGGATGATGCAATTGGGAGAACAATGGACGAAGGAAAATGGCTATGTTCCATACTATTTGTATCGCCAGAAGAACATTCTCGGCAACTTGGAAAATGTCGGGTATGCAAAACCGGGCGAAGAGAGCCTTTATAATATCATCATAATGGAGGAAGTCCAAACGATCATTGGTATTGGGTGTGGTGCTTCGAGTAAGTTCATGGACCCAGTGACAGAGAAAATCACTCAATTCCAAAATCCAAAAGATCCTGCAGCGTACATTTTGACGTTTGAAGATTATATTGACAAGAAAATTGAACACCTTGAACGCATTTTCCCTGAGAAGGTCACAGTTGAGCTGGATCGCTGATGGGCAAAAAATCGTAACCGACAAGCAGTTCGCTGCTTAACCGGTTACGATTTTCTTTTTGACGGAAAGAAGGAGTTCCACAACATTCCTCGAATATGTACTAATGAATGGTTATTCATTATTGGAGGGATGGAGCATGTTTACGACAATTGAACTAACAAAAGAGGGGCGTTTAGCGCGTTTAGTACTTAATCGACCTGAAGCGATGAATGCGATGGACGATCGGATGATGAAGGAGTTAGCGGATGCTTTTGAAGCTTTGCACAATGATGAGGAAGTCCAGGTGCTCATTATTGAAGGGGCAGGAAGGGCTTTCTCAGCAGGCGGAGATATTAAAAAGATGGTAGACCCGGATTCGCCGATGGACATCGCGAGTGTAATGGTCGATGTATCACGTTTGGCGAAAGCGCTCTATTCGTTGCCGCAAATTACGATTGCATCGATTCATGGGGCTGCGGCAGGATTAGGTTGCAGTGTTGCACTTGGCTGTGATGTCATTGTTGCGGAAGAATCGAGCAAATTGGCAATGAATTTCATTGGCATCGGGTTAGTGCCTGACGGGGCAGGACACTTCTTCTTAAAAGAACGCGTCGGCATCAATACGGCAAAACAGCTCATTTGGTCCGGTGAAGTGATGGCGGCTGAAAAAGCGAAAGCGCTTGCGTTGGTTGATGAAATCGTTCCGGACGGACAAGCTTCGGGTGCATCGACTGCACTTGCGCAAAAGTTTCTCAACGCGCCAATCGCAGCCATGCTAGCGTCGAAAAACATATTACACGCACAAAAGATGGATGAATTAGAGAAAGTAGTAGCAATGGAAAGTGAGCAACAAGTACGTATGCGTCAAACGGAAGATCATTTGGAAGGCATTCAAGCGTTCATACAAAAACGCAAACCACAATTTAAAGGGAAATAAACCCAGAAGCTGCCGACTCGTCAAATCGGCAGCTTTTCGTATATAGTAATTTTGAATACATTGAGGTTTAACGTCTATACATAACGGTTATGTAAAGATACGGGATTAGAACCTAGGGGGGGACTTAGATGGACTTTGTAATTGCTAACAAAGAAATTAACGACTATTTTCAAGGAAATAAACAATGCTTTGAAGCCGAATTGTTATCGCAAGCTGTCACGGTAAAAGACAAAATAACCGAGATTTTAGAAGTGGGTAATATTGATTTGATCAATAACGCTCACAAATTGGTCAATTGTGTGCTTGAAGGGAAAGGCGAAGAGTTGCAAGATTTCGCAAAGCAGGAAGGGATTTTATGGGCGACGCATGCATTGACGCTGTCGTTTAAGTTGGAATGGGTGCAAGCAATTAGGCGGACACTTTGGATTTTTATTGAACGCTATTTACATGAAAAACAATTGGACATCAATTTTTTTACACTTGAAAAACACATTAATAATCATATCGACCAATTCCTCAATGCGTTCTTCATCAACTACTCTACCTATAAAGATGCATTGCTAAAAGCACAGAGAGAGTTGGTTGAAGATTTGTCTGTACCAATCATTCCGATTACACCGACTGTCTGCATTTTGCCGATCATTGGTGAAGTGGATTATTTCAGGGCGAAAGTGATGGAAGAAAAGGTTCTGATGGAAGTGAGTAGGCTACATATTCAAACGTTGCTCATTGACTTATCTGGTATTGCTGAAATGGAAGAGGAAGTTGTCGACCAACTCATGAAAATAATTGACGGGGCTGCGATGATGGGCTGTAATACGGTCATAACCGGTTTACGACCAGATGTCGTCCGCAGTGTCATCAAACTAGGCGTTCGTTTTGATACAAATACGAAAACCGTAGGCTCCTTGCAACAAGCATTGAAACTGTATTTGAAGTAAAAGAAAAGGACTCAATCCGCTTAGGAATTGAGTCCTTTTCTTTTGTATTTATCAGCTGTATCACGCCAAGAGAAGTACCCTTTTTCAACAGCGAGAATCAGTAATTCAGCCGTTGCGATATTAGTTGCAAGTGGAATGCCGTATACGTCACATAGACGAAGCAATGCACTGACATCCGGTTCATGCGGTTGTGCAGTCAATGGATCGCGGAAAAATAAAATTAAATCCAATTCACCTGTCGCGATCATCGAACCGATCTGTTGGTCACCGCCGAGTGGACCAGACATCATCCGGTGTACGGTTAGCCCAGTTTCATTCATGATAAGTTTGCCGGTCGTTCCTGTCGCAAAAAGGTTGTAATTTGCAAAGATATGTTTATACGCAATGGCGAAGTTCACCATTTCCTCTTTCTTCTGATCATGTGCAATTAGTGCAATATTCAAAGGAGCACCTCCAACTGTAGCTTTCAGCTTTAGTGTACCATTGCACGAGACGAACAGCCAAACAGAAAGATTATTCAGGAATCTATCAAATTAGACATGGAACAAAAGGAGTTTTCCTGCTGGTGAGGCTAAACGATGTGTTTGGTCGAGTAGATTTTGTTCTTCTAACAACGTCCTGCCCTTTTCTTTTGCTGCATCATCCGTTTCAGCGGTGAATGTCTCTTCCGTTAGTAATTTCCCCGTTTTTTCATATGCGGTTAACTTGTACGTTCTCATGTTGTTCATCCTCCCATCCTTTTTATTAGTATACTACGAATGTTCATAGAATGAATAGTAATTCATTTAAATGAAATATGACTTTCGTATGTAAAGTTTCCTTGACAATATGCATATAGTAAAGTAACCTTTACGTAAAGCGACCTTTACAAAAGAAAGGGGGAGCATGTCACTGGACAATTTAATACGGGAAAAGCGGACGGCGATGGGGCTGACCCAAGATGATTTAGCAGAGAAGTTGGAAGTTTCAAGGCAGACGATCATCTCGTTGGAAAAAGGCCGATACAATCCGTCTTTACTGTTAGCGTTTAAAATTGCAAAGTTGTTTCATTGCCAAATCGAAGAGATTTTTAATCCGGAGGAGGAGTGAAGATGTACGAAGGGTTTGATTTCTGGACATTTATGGCCGGATTGCCACTTGGATTGGCCATTTGGGGTGTCGTCTATTATTTTGTCAGGAAAAAAGGGAAGAAGGAGCGCTTGTTTGATGAACGGTATAAAAACATTCATCGACAAGCGAGGGCTTTTTCATGGATGGTCATGACGGGTGCAATCTTAATTGCTTGGATTATTGTCATGGTTGTAGAGGGTGCAAAATTAGCGTTCTTCATCATGACTGCGTTATGGGTCATTCATATGATGTCGTGGCTAGTGGGCGCGGTGATTGCGAATAGGGAACATTAAGGGAAAGGGGGAAGTTCATGATTCCCACAATGGAAAGTATTGCAGGATTTATTACAGGATTTGGTGTTGTTTCTTTAATCGCATTTATTTATTTTAAAAATGGCAATAAACACCGTCGTTTCGATGAAAGATACAAGGAGATTCATACAAAAGCTAGAACGATATCGTGGTCGATCACGCTCATTGTTCTTGTATGTATGTGGTTGGGGGCATTGCTAATAGAAGGACCTAAGCTTGCATTTTTCCTAGCGGTATTTGCATATGCTGTCATGCTAATTTCGTATGGGGTTAGTGTCCTTGTATTCAGTAAAAGAATGTAACTGAAACCATTCACATAGTTGTTCGTACTGTACAAAATGGAAACAGGAAAGGGGAAATATTGTGCTACAAATTGAACAAGTAACGAAAAGATTTGGGGATTTTACAGCTGTTGATCAGCTATCGCTCTCAGTTGAACAAGGAACGATGTATGGGTTCCTTGGAGCGAATGGAGCTGGCAAAACGACAACTTTTAGAATGATCTTAGGGTTATTGAATGCAAATGAAGGTCGGATTTCGTGGAATGGCAAGTCGATTTCTTATGCAACGAGTCCTGAAATCGGCTACTTGCCGGAAGAACGGGGTTTGTATCCGAAAATGAAAGTGGATGAACAGCTGCTGTTCCTTGGTGAGCTACGTGGGATGCGTAAAGCGGATGCCAAAAAGGCCATTCAGTATTGGCTTGACCGCTTTGAAGTGCCCCACTATGTGAATAAAAAAGTGGAGGAGCTGTCTAAAGGGAATCAGCAAAAAATCCAAGTGATTGCTGCGTTGATGCATGATCCGAAGCTCATCATCCTCGACGAACCATTTTCAGGACTCGATCCGGTCAACGTGGAAATGTTAAAACGTGCAATTATCGACTCGAGAAACAATGGAGCGACGATATTATTTTCTAGCCATCGGATGGATCACGTGGAAGAACTGTGTGAACAACTGAGTATTATTCATCGAGGAAAACAAATTGTCAGTGGTTCATTACGGGATGTGAAGCGATCTTTCGGTCGACAAAATGTGCGGATTCGGTCGGATTATGATTTGACGGCGCTCGATCAATTACAAGGTGTACTGAACGTGAATCATTCGATTGAAGGGGCAGTATTTCAAATTGAAGATGAAGCCGTCGCTGCGGAACTGTTAACAGCAGCGTTACAAGCGGGGCCGATTCGTCATTTTGAAATCGAAGAGCCTTCTTTACAAGACATCTTCATTGCAAAGGTGGGGAAAGAGCATGCGTGAGTTTTGGATTGTTTTCAAGCACGCCTTTTTATCAAAAGCGAAGGCGAAATCGTTTTACATTACAACGGCAATCATGGTGGCGGCAATCTTTTTATTTGCAAACTTCTCGAAAATCATTGATACGGTGCAAACGATAACAGGTGGGGACGAAACCGAAAATCGTCTCTATGTAGTCGACGAAAGCGGGGAGCTTGTCGGAAAGTTGCAAGCGCAATTGGAAGTTGTCGGCAGTGACCTGAAAGTTGAACAAGCTGAAGACGCAGAGCAAGTACTGATGGAGAAAGTGACCTCAGAAGAAATTGACGCTTTTCTGACTGTGTCTGTGGATGAGCAGAACACGATTCAAGCGACCTATACAACGATGGGTTTACTAGATTTCTCAATGCCGCAACGCATTCAGGAAGAGCTACAATCGATTCAGACTGAAATGAAGGCTGAACAATTGTCATTGACGGGCGAACAAGTTCAAACACTCTTTACGCCTATCCAGTTTGAACAGAAAAATGTGTCTCCTTCGGCTAAGTCTGAAGAAGAGTTAAATCAGGCGAGAGTGCTCGTATATGTGCTCATGTTTGTGATTTACTTCTCTGTCATTATGTATTCAAGTATGATAGCGATGGATGTCGCGACGGAAAAATCGTCAAGGGTGATGGAAATTCTCATTTCAAGTGTGTCACCTGTGAAGCATATGTTTGCGAAGGTGCTGGGCATCGGTTCACTCGGCATCGTGCAGATTGTCATTTATGGGATCGCTGGTTTCATCGCGCTACGGACGTCTGCAACCGAAGTGCCGGGTGGTGTATCTGATTTCTTCAGTGTTTCCGATATAAGTGGGATGACGTTAGTGTACGCGGCGATATTCTTTCTATTAGGCTATTTCTTGTATGCAACACTTGCTGCATTACTCGGTTCATTAGTAAGCCGTACGGAAGATGTGCAACAGATGATTATGCCGATGACGTTACTCATTGTCGCTGCATTTTTAATTGCTGCAACAGGGCTAGGTAATCCGGAAATAGGTTATTTGAAATATGCTTCTTACTTCCCGTTTTTCGCTCCACTCGTTATGTTTCTGCGCGTTGGTATGCTCGATTTGCCAATGTGGGAACCGTTGCTTTCCATTGCGATTATGGTGGCGACAATTTTCTTATTAGGATGGTTCGGTGCGCGCGTGTACCGCGGTGGTGTGTTAATGTATGGCCCATCCCGTTCCTTAAAAGATCTTAAAAAAGCAATTCAATTAGGGAAAGAATAAAAGACGACCACTTCATCATTGGTTTCATTAATGATGAAGTGGTTTTCTTCTATTTCCTTACCATTTTAAGAGAGAATGTGGTAAAATTAGAACAAATATTCGATTTTAGGAAGGGGGCGTCGGGTGTGTCATCAATCCGATTCATTCACACGGCTGATTTGCATTTAGATAGCCCGTTTAAAGGGATGACGGGCTTATCCACTGCAGCATTGCAAACCGTGCGGAATAGTACATTCGCCGCTTTTCATCGCCTCATAGAACACGCGGTGGCAAGTAAACCTGATTTTGTCGTCATCGTCGGTGATGTATACGACGGGGAGGACAGAAGTTTGCGTGCGCAGCTCAAATTCCAGCAAGGGATGGAGCGATTGCACGAAGCGGGCATCCCAGTCATTCTGTCGTATGGGAACCACGATCATTTAAGTGGCAATTGGACACGGTTTAAATTGCCGTCGAATGTCTATGAATGCAAGGAAAAGGTCGATAAGGTCACACTTACGGTCCGTGGACAGGAAGTTAATCTGTACGGCTTCAGTTACCCACAACGCCATATTCGACAAGAGATGGTCAGTCAATTCCCTGTCGCAACCGAGCGGAATGCTTTTCATATCGGGCTGCTACACGGCAGTCAATCGGGCAATGAAACGCATGACGTCTATGCGCCGTTCACAATCGATGAATTGCTCGCAAAGCAATACGATTACTGGGCACTCGGCCATATCCATTTACGGCAGCACCTTCATGAAGATCCTCCGATTGTCTATCCAGGCAATCTGCAAGGGAGGCACCGGAACGAGGCAGGCGAGAAAGGCTTTTATGAAGTGGAGTTATCGAAAACGGAAGCGGCGTTCACGTTTGTCCCGACATCGGCCATTCAATTTGCGACATTACGCATACCTTGTCAACAACTCCGTCATGTAAATGAATTGCTGGAGACGATTCAACAAGCGATTGAAGCATTTCTGACAGAAAACGGTCCAGCAATTCTCGATTTGGAATTGCAGCAGTTTGATGGAAACTCTGCTTCATTGGTCGAGCAAAATGGGGAAGAGTTGTTAATGGAAATGCTTACAGAACAATTGGAAGGACACGAGACGTTTGTTTCAGTGCAACGTCTAACGAGTGTGAATAACTACCGAGCCGCGGGGGAACAGGGCGCGCTTGTGACGTCCATCCTTGCGCAAATGGATAGCTGGGAACTAGACGAGTGGCACGAACGATTGGAAGACGTGTATAGCAATGTTCGTACACGCCGCTATGTGGAACGATTGACAGAAGAACAAGTCCAAACGATTCGACAACGTGCAGAACAGCTTTTGTTGAATGAACTGCAAGCAGAGAAATGAGGTGAATACGTGAAACTAAGGAAAATTGTCATTTATGGGTTCGGGAAACATGAAGATAAGACGATTGAGTTCACGGATGGCGTCAATGTCCTATACGGGCATAACGAAGCAGGCAAGACGACAATCCAACAATTCGTTCTCCAAGTGTTGTTTGGTTTTCCAAAAAAACAGAGTGCGTATGTACGGTACGAGCCGAAATCCGGTGGCAAGTATGGCGGACAAGTCCATCTAGAGGATGACACGTACGGGACGTGTGTCGTCGACCGTGTCCGTGGAAAAGCGACAGGGGAAGTGACCGTCTATTTGCCAGATGGCCGTCAAGGCGGTGAAGAACTGTTACAACGAATCATGCGCCACTATGATCGAGCTTCCTATGAAGCAATATTTTCCTTTTCAGTCTTGCAGTTACAAGGCTTTGAGCGGATGAATGAAAGTGAATTGAGTCGAACGTTGCTCGCATCTGGAACGACGGGAGTCGATTCGTTAGTTGCGCTGGAAAAGAAGATGGACAAGGAAGCGGGCGATTTATTCAAAAAAGCGGGTCGTGTCCCGGAGATGAATGTCCGTTTGCAACAACTGAAGGAATTGGAAGATGAACTGAAACGAGCAAGAGAGCGTCAGTCGACGTATGCACCAAAAGTGGCTCGCATCCGCGAAATTGAGCAAGAATTGCAAGCGGTCAAGGACCAATATGAGGGTATCCGTGCACGCAACCTCACAATCGATAAGCAGTTACAATTGTTGCCGTTGCATGAACGGAAAAGGTTGCTTCTGGCGAAAAGGAGCGCATTGCGAGAAGGTGGTTTCCCATCGGATGGCATTAGGCGGTATGAAACAATAAACAGTCGGTTGTTGGAAGCTGAAGCGAAACGGCAAGGCTTGGACAATGAAATGAATGTGTTGAAAGAACAACTCGAGCAAAATGTACAAGCGGAAGATGTGGCAGCGCTAGAAAGTCTGTTAGCTCGGGAACCTGAGTGGCACGAGTGGCGGTCGAGCTTAGTCACGATCCAAGATTCTGAACGCCAACTGTTTGCAAAAAAACATCAGTTGCTCGACCGTCTTGGCTTGCAGGATGCAGAAGAGATGTTGCAAGCGGACGTTTCTATTCATCAGGAAGAGCACTTGTATACGGAATTACAGCAAGTTGCTGAACTGGATCGTCAGCTTGAATATATCGATCGCCAGCTTTCGCAACTGGAAGCTGAGTTGAAGGACCTCAAACTGGAATGGCAGCACGTCCAGGAGAAGGGACCGACAGAGGAAGAACTGAAAAAAGCAGATGATTGGCCGTCCATACGAAGTAAACTGGCAGAAGCGAAAGCCTTTGTGCAGTTGAATGAAAATCGTGTACGCGGAGAGCATCCAGCGGTTTTGATTATACTCCTCCTCGCTTCTGTAGTTGCGATTGGCTTCGGCTTCATCGAACAGCAATGGCTCATTTTGCTTGCTGGTCTTTGCATTGCAGGCGTTGCAGTACTACGGGAAGTCGGAAAACGCAAACAGTCACCTGTCGCGTCTCAACAGGAGATGCAACGGCTCATTGAACAATACGGTGGACAAGAAGCGGATGCCGAACTACTTCTCGACGATGTCCGGTTGTATCGTGACAAAACAAAGCAGCTAACGGACGCAATTCAATCCATGGAACGAAAAATAGGGCATTTGGAAACTGATTATGCTAAATCTTCTCAGGAGAAAGAGAGAAAAGAACGCGCTTTACAACAATTTTTCTTGAACTATGGGATGACGAGCATTCCAAATGCGAGTATTGTGCATCAGTTTTTCAGTATCGCGCGTTCGTTACAGGAGATTCACCGGGAGCTCAACGACAGTAAACGACGACAGCAAACGTTGAGTGAACACGTCGATTTGCGAGCGTCGGCTATTCGTGCATTCGTCGGTGCAGATTGTCTTGAAGATGTTTTATATGAAAAATTGAGCACAAAGTATGTTGCTTTGCAAAGCGAGCTGAAGGAGCGGGCGCATGTAGAGGCGCGTCTCGCTACGATTGAACAGCAGCAGAACGAAATGGATGGACTTATTGCATCATTACGTCAACAGCAGGAAGCGCTGTTCGAGGAAGCATCAGTAGAGACGGAAGCAGACTATTACGAAGCATACGAAGCGCATGCGCAACGGTTACAACTCTCTCGGCAATTGGCTGATATCGATGCGCAATTGGATCTACAACCAGTCCTGGAAGTAGATGTGTCAGAGGAAATCGTGCAGGATGAGTTGGTACGCAACGAAAAGGAGCTAAATATACTCTCAGCCCGACTAGATGGCCTTGTACAAGAGAAAGCGAATTTGCAAGCTGAAACGGATCAGTTATTGACGGACGATGCCTACCAAGTGAAACAACAACAGATTGAAATGAAGAAGACGGAACTCGAGCAATTAGCGATGCGCTGGGCGACCAGGCAAGCGATTGTGCAAGCAATTAGAAGTATGATGACGGAGTTGAAAGACCGGAAGTTGCCACATGTTTTAGAACGGGCACAACAGCTTTTCAGTACACTGACAGCCGGTGCCTATGTAGCATTGGAAATAACGGAAGAAGGGCTGTTCAGAGCGGTTGCAAACAATGCGGTCCGATACCCGATCATCGAACTGAGTCAAGCGACAAAAGAACAAGCGTACATTTCGTTACGTCTCGCGTTAGCGATGGAAATGAAGGCACAGGCACCATTTCCAGTTTTACTCGATGATCCATTCGTGCATTTTGACGGTGAGCGTTTAAAACGGATGTTGCAGCTGATTGACGAAATAAGTAGTAAACATCAGTTCATCTACATGACGTGCCATGATAAGATAATAGAAGAGTGGACAAATGCAACGATCATAAATGTTTCCACAGTCGGAAACGATAAGGGGGCGGTTTCTATATGAAGAAAGTATTGGAACACCAAGTCGGAGAGTCGGTAGATCTGTTTTTGCTTATTAAACAATCAACGAAAGGGATCACGCAACAAGGAAGTCCTTTCATGACATTGATTTTGCAAGACAAAAGCGGTGACATCGAAGCGAAACTGTGGGATACAAACGAAGAACACGAACAACAATACGCTGCGGCCACTATCGTGAAAGTCGGAGGGGAAATCCATGAGTATCGTGGAAAAAACCAACTGCGTATTAAGAGCATCCGACCTGTAAGGGAAGACGAAACGGTCTCCATTTCGGATTTGGTCCCTTCAGCGGAAAAGAGCAAAGAAGTGTTGTACGAAGAGCTTATGCAATATTTCTTTGAGATGAAAAACCCGCATATCCAACGAATTACGCGTCATTTATTGAAAAAGCACCAACAGGCATTTCTTGTCTATCCGGCTGCCACACGAAACCATCACGACTACGTATCGGGCTTGCTCGACCATGTCGTGTCGATGCTGAAACTCGGAAAAGCGATTGCAGAATTATATCCTTCCTTAAATAAGGACCTGCTCTATGCCGGCATTATTTTGCATGATGTCGGGAAGGTGATCGAATTGTCAGGACCGGTCGGCACACAGTATACGATCGAAGGAAACCTGCTCGGACATATTACCATTATGGTGAATGAAATCGCGAAGGCTGCCGATGAGCTGGAAATCCAAGGCGAAGAAGTGATGTTGCTGCAACATCTCGTCTTGTCCCACCACGGAAAAGAGGAATGGGGCAGTCCGAAACGGCCGATGTTGATGGAAGCGGAAATCCTGCATTACATCGACAACATTGACGCGAAAATGAACATGCTGAACCGTGCAATGGCGAAAACCGGTAACGGAGAATTCACAGAAAGAATTTTCCCACTCGACAACCGTTCGTTTTACAAGCCCAATATTGAATAGGTTGGTTTGATGAAACAAGAAAAACTGCGTGAACGAAGGAGCCAATGTCCTCGCGTTCACGCAGTTTCTTAAATGAAAAGTTGCTTACTTTTCGTCTTTTTTGTCAGCGTCGTCTTCTTTAGCTGGCATGTACTTGTCCAAAACAGTTTTGTATTCATCGACTTTAATGTCGACATCCGCTGCTTTAATCAATTCTTGCAATTTCGCTTCAAAAAGAACACCTTTTAGGCTGTTTTCGATTTCCGCTTTCAACTCTTCTTCAGTCTTTTCAGATTCAGCTTTACGCGTATCAAGCAACTCGATGACGTGGTAACCGTAGCTCGTTTTTACCGGCTCACTCAGTTCACCTTTTTTCAACGCATACGCTGCATCTTCAAATTCTTGAAGCATTTTACCAGGACCGAACCAACCTAAGTCACCGCCTGTTTCTTGTGCAACGGGTTCAGTGGAATATTCTTTCGCTAGCGCTTCGAAATCCCCACCGTCTTTAATCTTCTGAATGACTTCTTTTGCAGTCTCTTCATCAGGAACAACGATATGACGTGCATGCAATTCCGTCTTCGCACGCTCTAATCCTTTAGCAACATCTTCTTCGGACACTTCTAATGATTCAACCATTTTCTTTTGAAGCATTTGAGACTTAACGTTCTTTTCGAAGAATGCTTCCGTAATACCGTTTTGTTCTAGATACATATCAAAGTTGTCGCCGTACACTTCTTTTTGTTTCTTAATTTCTTCTTCTACTTCTTTATCTGTAATTTTGTATTCATTTTCCAACGCTTGTTGAAGAAGCATATTTTCAATGACTTGAGGGCCAATCGCGTCTTTCATTTCTTCATATAAATCTTGTTTCGTAATTTCACCAGACTTCGTTGTTGCAATCACTTCATCGTCTGAAGCTTTTTGATCGTTACTACATGCAGCAAGGGCTAATACCGAAGCTGCCATTGTCATTGCAAGGACTGTTTTTTTCATGATTATTCTCCCCTAACTTTTGTGTACAACAGTTGATACTATACCATAAAAACGTATAGAAAACAAAAAGGTTCCATCTCGTGAATCGCCTAAATCATCTTTTCACCATCGCATACGATACAAAGAGAGAGGAGGTGCTCTAAATGAGTGGATACAGCCATGGTAATTCCGGCTTCGCGTTGATTGTTGTATTGTTCATTCTTTTGATCATCGTCGGTGCAGCATACTTGTATTAATAACAAAGGTCCAACGCCCTCGTCTTGGGTGTTGGACCTTCTCTTATTTACACGTTCAATAGAACTTCAAGGTAGAAAGACAATATCAGGATCGTAATGAGGATATTGACTGTACGATAGATTTTAGGTTGCTTTTCTTCAGGGATTTCCCGAGATTGGCATAACGCATATGTCATTTTGTTTATCTGAAATAAATAAAATAATGAAAACATCACCGTAACAATAAGGATCATGTCCATTCCTCCTCTTTAACACATACATGTATCATAGCAGACCAAAAGAGAAAAAGACATTATTTTTCTTTCGATGCAGGAACAGGGACAGGCTGTCTTTGCGGTTTTGAGAGGTTGACGGACACCAATTCACCGTCTTCTTCTTCAAAAGCATGATCGATTCTTTTGAAGCCACGCTCAAAAATTTCCATGAAATCTTCCCCATAAATATTCCGCAGCACCGACATGACTTCCAAAAACTCCGGGAACTTCCCGTAAATGCTTTTAATCGGCAACGAGCCTTCCAGAATGCCGTGATTGGAGTTGTAGTAGTTTTCATTCATGCCTTGTAACAGTTGCTCGCCTTCTTCCGTCACAGAGACATATGTATTGCGCCGATCGTCATCTCTCTTGTAAAACTTCAAGTAGCCACGCTCTTCCAGTTTTTTCGAGAAATTAAAAGCGGTCGACACGTGCATGACGCCGAATTTGGCTACATCCGAAATGGAGGCACCTTGTAAATGATACGCAATCCATAAAATATGGTGTTCATTAATATTCAGGTCATAAGGTTTTATCCACTGCTGCCAATCTTTTTCGACTGCTTTCCAAAGCGCTTTTGACATTTGGGCAACACGTTGACTATAAATCATTGCTTCCTTTTGAGAGAACTTTTGCTCAGTCATTGTATACCTCCAACAATTAAATAATTGGTCTTTCTGTCATTATAGCAGGAAAATATCAAATAAAAAAGTTTGAATTGCAAAAACATTGTATAGGGGGAATAGGAAGGGAGTTTTATATGTTGTCAAATCAATGAAATTTCCGTTAGTTTGCAAGAGGAAATAATTTTCGAAGTTGAGTGGGGGATTCCGCGTGTTTTGTGCGAAAGCGGCCTGTCACGCCTCAAAGTTGTTCCGTGCCCAATTCCGCTTTCTGCCACACTTGAATGGTACTGCCAAACCGGCTAATCGAGCAACAAAAAAGACAGAGGACGTACAAATCCTCTGTCGACGGAAGTCTCTCACTTTTGTTGCGCTGCAATGGATTGTTCGAGTTTAGCAAGTGATTGTTGAATAGCGGAGATTTCCTTTTCAAGGCGTTGCTTGTTCTTTTCAGTTGAGCGTTGCCATTGTTCAATCGAGCCTTTCACGTCTTGCACGGCATCAGGAACTAGTTCTTTCGCTTCTTTCGTCATGTGCGTGACGGAATCTTTCAACTCGGAAATTTTCCCTTTTACGTCATTCAATTTAAGTTTCATATCAGTAGAAGCGCTTTTAACAGATGATCGGATTTCACGACCCGATTGTGGAGTTGAAAAAAGAACGGTGACTGCCGCCGTAACGGATCCTGCAAGTAGTCCGTACATAAATGTCGATGCTTTCATGAAGGACACTCCTTTCATTTTGAATAGTATTCCTTTTCATAGTTTAATTAAAACATGGCAACCCGTTCTGGGCAAATAAAAAAAGCTTCGCTCGAGAAGAGGAAGCTTCGCTGTATCAATTGGATAATGCGGTTTTAAACGATGACCGTTTTAAAAACTTTTGAATGATCGGGTAGATAATAAAGAACACGATCCCATTCATTGCTATTGTCGGTAAAACAACTGTGACGAACAATAATGTGAATGGCACTTTCGCACCGAGTACAAAAATGGCAACGGACAAGAAAATCGTTCCGGACAATAATGTCCCTACACATGCGATCGCAGTGGAAACAACTAAGTGATTCGCTGCTTTTTTCAACAAAAGAATGACCGCATAGACGACAAATGCCGTAATGAGCTTGTCTATAATATTAGGGACGAGTCCACCTGGAAATGTCGTGAAGATGCCCGATAGGACACCCGTCGTCGCACCAAGTAAAAAGACGCTGCGTGCATCTGGGAATAAAAAGATGCCAATAAACATCATTGTCAGCATGAAATCTGGCTTCATGCCATCTCCGTAACCTGGGATCACCAAGTACAAAGCGGCACCAACAGCGACTAATAGCGCCATTAGCGTAAGATTTTTCGTATTCATTTCTCATCTCTCCTCAACTAAGCTCAATTATTGTTCTCCTAACGTATCCTCGTGATCGTTAGCGAAAACTTATTGAAAGTATACACATAATAGTCTGAATTGGCAACTGTTATTTATTGCCGATTGTCTTTCGGATTTCATTCGCAAACTCGTGAATCCGCTCTTTCGTCAGCTCTTCCACTTGTGGATTCCAGTTGGAAGAAAAGCCGTCCGTTTCATCATAACGAGGGATGAAATGCATATGGAAATGGAAGACGGCTTGGCCTGCAGGCTCGCCGTTATTTTGCAAAATGTTCATGCCAGCTGGTGTGAACGTTTCTTTTAATGTGTTCGCGATTTTCGGAGCAACCGCAAATAGATTTGCAGCTTCCGTCTCACTGAACTCATAGAGGTTTTCACGATGTGTTTTTGGAATTAATAAAACATGTCCCTTTGTCACAGGGGTAACGTCCATGAAGGCGACGACATGGTCGTCTTCATAAATTTTCTCACTCGGGATTTCTCCTTCAACAATTTTACAAAAAATACAGGATGTCATTGACGTTTCGTCCTTTCTCATTCGGTTTTCCGTTTCATGATGAGCGTGAAAACGGAGATGGATTCATGATTGAAACAAGTGTAGCATAATTTCAATTAACAAGTGAAAGTTGGACAAAGCATTTCGATTGGATGTTTGGTAAAATGAGTACAAGAATGGAGGATGGATATGGCAATTCTCGAAGTACAAGACGTAACAGGTGGCTATACACGTAAACCTGTTTTACACGAACTATCATTTGAAATCGGTGAAGGCGAACTGGTCGGTTTGATCGGTTTGAATGGAGCCGGGAAAAGTACAACCATTAAACATATTATCGGACTCATGAATCCTCATGAAGGGGACATAAAAGTGAACGGGGTCACGTTTAGTGACAACCCTGAAGACTATCGGAAAGCATTCTCCTATATACCTGAAACGCCTATTTTGTATGAGGAGCTGACGTTGCGAGAACACCTTGAACTGACTGCGATGGCGTATGGGCTCGATCAAGAAGTATTTGAAGCACGATCAGCAATGTTGTTAAAAGAGTTCATGATGGAAAAGCGGTTGAACTGGTTCCCGTCCCATTTCTCAAAAGGGATGCGCCAAAAAGTGATGATTATGTGCGCTTTTTTAGTGGAACCGTCGCTGTATATTATCGATGAACCGTTTGTCGGATTGGATCCGATTGGTATCCGTTCATTACTTCAGCAAATTACGGAACGAAAAGCGAACGGGGCATCCGTGCTCATGTCGACACACGTTCTTCCGACAGCAGAACAGTATTGCGATCGCATTATTGTTTTACACAACGGACGGGTGCGCGCGCAAGGAACGATGGACGATTTGAGAAAGGCATTCAACCGTCCGAAAGCAACATTGGACGAGTTGTATATTTCAATGACTGAGGAACAAGATTATGAACAGCATTCGTGACATATGGAGCAATCGGTTTGTTCATTACATGTCTGAACTTCAGCGCTACATGCAATTTGTGTTTACAGGTCATCTCGCAATTGTGCTGCTATTTACAATCGGAGCAGGTGGCTATGCGTACAGCGAATGGTTAAAAGAAGTGCCTGAAACGTTCCCGGCAGCTATTTTATCCGCGTTGCTCATCGGTTTTGCCTTATCGATGGGTTCGCCTGTCACGTTGTTGAAGCCTGCAGATCGTGTATTTTTCTTACCGATGGAAAAGAAGCTAATGTTGTACTTGAATAAGTCTTTGCGTTTCACGTTTATTACACAACTGCCAATTCCACTGATTTTATTCATTATTGTCGTACCGTTATTGGCGGCAACGGGAGTTGCGGGTAAGCCTCAATTTTACTTGACGGCTGTTGTAATACTCCTTGTGAAATGGCTATATGTTGAGACGGAATATCATTATCGCCATGCGAGCGCGGGTGAAGGTGTGTGGAAAGACCGGTTCATCCGCTTTGTGTTAGCGGCATTGTTGTTGTATGTAACGATTGCAGGGTTTCCGATTTTTATTCCACTCGTCGGTTTGCTCATGGCTTTCTATTATGTACTTTGGAAGAAAAGAAGTGCTGTAAAACCTTTTCCATACGATCACTTCATTACGCTTGAACAAAATCGAATGATGCGTTTTTATCGATTCGCTAATTATTTCACGGATGTGCCCCATTTAAAAGGCTCGATCAGTCGACGGGCATGGCTCGGCTTTCTCATGCGGCCAGCAACGTTTGAACGGACATCTTCGCAACGCTATTTGCTAAGAAGAACGTTAATCCGGACCGACGATACATTCTGGTTATGGGTAAGACTCACCGCATTGTCTGTTGCGGGTGTCGTTCTCATTCCTTTCCCAATTGTCATGTACATTTTTAGTGGAGCATTAGCTTTCGCGACGTCGATTCAATTGGTTCATGCATTGCGTGCTGGAGATGAATTCCGGATGGATCAATTATTTCCCGCGGCAACAGATGAACGGACGCCTGCCATTCGCAAAACAGTAAGCGTTGTGCAACGCATCCAAGCTGTCGCGGTTTTCCTAGCAGCCGTCTTTGCAAGTGGTTTATCCACAACCGCAATTATTGTAACGGTCATCGTCGTCCTCATTTCTGAATTGACAATCCGGTCATCGACAAAGCAGAAAGCAGAACAATGACTAGCAAACTAAAAATTAAATAGAATATTCTCAAAATCCTTGCAACTGAATAGCGAAATTATGTATAATAGAAAAAAGGCATCAGGGGTGAGGGAGATGGAAAACAATTATTCATATGCCGATTTCTTAAAAGCCGTGGGAAAAAACAGTTCTTCGCTACAAGCTGAAAGATTGCTAAATGATATCTATATGGATTTGTTTCTAAGTCACATTCATCGCGAACAGACGAAAAGCCGTCTCTTGGAGCTGATTGATCTCGCACTCGATGAAAATGACGAAAAGTCTTTTAAAAGGCTTACGGATGAACTGTTGAAAGTGGAAGACGATTAATAAATAAAAAGCGGGCTGCCTGGTAGGAAACTATCGGAGCAGCCTGTTTTTTTTTGCAGATAAAGGGTGCGTTTATTTGTATAGGAGGCTGGATAATGTTGATTTCCGTTCCAGGCGGACGCTTTCCGGGGGGCTTGCCCTCAGCCAAGCGAACAGCAGAGGGTTCGCTTTGCCGTATTTCTGCGTTCTTTGCGGAAATTAAGGCATCCTTGCTCCCAACGCTGCGCTGATCCCCCAGGAGTCGCCGCCCTGCACTCCAATCAACTGGATATTTCTTAAGACAGTGGTGTCATTTAACCCTTCAGCCGGTGCTCTCTTCGTCAAATAGGCCAGCATCTTAAAACAAATGGAAGCAAAAGTCCTCATCGCATGAGATGCTTTCCTTTGGCGTCGTAATTCTCAACCAGATTAAAAATGTTTGTCGGTTAAAGGGAGTCTAAGTTGGAGAAGTACTGTCCTGAAAAACGGATGTGAGCGTTTGTCAACAGATCGAGTTTTAAAACACATGTTCCCTTATTTCTTTCGACTCGTGAAACTCTATGGTAAACTAGAGGTAATCAATAATGATCTTGGGGAGGGAATGACATGGACCAAACATTCGACTTGCATGCGCCATATGAACCGCTAGGCGATCAACCGGCCGCCATTGCTAAATTGGTTGGCGGTATTAATGAAGGGAAAAAGCATCAGACATTATTAGGGGCAACAGGAACGGGTAAAACGTTTACTGTGTCTAATGTGATAAAAGAAGTGAACAAACCAACACTTGTTATCGCGCATAACAAAACACTCGCAGGGCAATTATATAGTGAGTTCAAAGAATTTTTTCCAAATAATGCAGTAGAGTATTTTGTAAGTTTCTATGATTACTATCAACCGGAAGCGTACGTTCCGCATACCGATACGTATATCGAAAAAGACGCAACGATTAACGATGAAATTGATAAATTGCGTCACTCCGCTACCTCTTCTTTGTTCGAACGGAATGATGTGCTGATCGTTGCTTCCGTCTCATGCATTTACGGTCTAGGTTCGCCGGAAGAATACGGGAAACATGTCGTCTCTCTTCGTGCAGGCATGGAAATTGGACGGAACGAATTATTAAGACGGTTTGTCGATAATCAATATTCAAGAAATGACATTAACTTCACACGCGGAACGTTTCGTGTAAGAGGCGATGTCGTTGAAATCTTCCCCGCTTCACAAGATGAACATTGCATCCGAATCGAGTTTTTCGGGGATGAAATTGACCGAATTCGAGAAGTGGATGCATTAACAGGGGAGATTCTAGGTGAACGGGAACACGTAGCGATTTTCCCGAATTCCCACTTTGTCACCGGTGAAGAAAAGTTGACGAAGGCGATTGCCAATATTGAAATTGAATTGGAAGAGCAACTGAAAGTGTTGCGAAAAGAAGATAAGCTGCTCGAGGCACAGCGGTTGGAACAACGAACACGCTATGACTTGGAAATGATGCGCGAAATGGGCTTTTGTTCAGGGATTGAAAACTACTCTAGGCATTTAACGTTGCAACCACCTGGTGCGACACCCTTTACATTGCTCGATTATTTTCCTGATGATTTCCTCATTGTCATCGATGAAAGTCATGTCACATTGCCGCAAATTCGAGGGATGTACAATGGTGACCAAGCTCGTAAACAAGTGTTGGTCGATCACGGCTTCCGGCTTCCATCTGCATTGGATAACCGGCCACTTATGTTTCAAGAGTTCGAGCGGTACATCCACGAAGCGATCTACGTATCCGCTACACCTGGTCCTTATGAAATTGAGCATACGCCGGAAATGGTCGAGCAGATCATTCGTCCTACAGGATTGCTCGATCCGCTCATTGAAGTACGTCCGATCGAAGGGCAAATTGATGATTTAATCGATGAAATTAATGAGCGTACAAAACGGGATGAACGGGTATTGATTACTACGTTAACGAAGAAAATGTCTGAAGATTTGACGGACTACTTAAAAGATATTGGCATTAAAGTGCAATACTTGCACTCAGAAGTGAAGACGTTGGAACGGATTGAGATTATACGGGAACTGCGTTTAGGAACGTATGACGTGTTGATCGGCATTAACTTACTGCGGGAAGGGCTAGATATTCCTGAAGTATCCCTTGTCGCGATTCTTGACGCAGATAAAGAAGGGTTTTTGCGCTCGGAACGGTCTTTGATCCAGACGATTGGCCGGGCTGCCCGGAACTCAGAAGGGCAAGTCATCATGTATGCAGACCGTTATACCGATTCAATGAAAAAAGCGATTGATGAGACGGCGAGAAGACGTGAAATCCAAATGGCGTACAATGAAAAACATGGCATTACGCCGACGACGATTAAGAAGAAAGTACGGGATGTGATCCGGGCAACTCAAGTTGCGGAAGCAGGAGAACCATCCTTTATGGATAAAGTGACGAAAGGAAAGCCGTTGTCGAAGGACGACAAGGCGAAACTACTTGTCACATTGGAGAAAGAAATGAAAGAGGCAGCGAAAGCGCTAGACTTCGAACGTGCAGCACAATTACGGGATACGATACTAGAATTGAAGGCTGAAAGGTGAAAACGCGATGAAGAATTCGGAGATTATTATTCAAGGGGCCCGAGCGCATAATTTGAAAGATGTTAATGTGAAAATTCCGCGCGACCAGCTTGTCGTCATGACAGGCCTGTCGGGATCGGGGAAATCATCACTTGCTTTTGACACGATTTACGCGGAAGGGCAAAGACGGTATGTAGAATCATTGTCGGCGTATGCACGGCAATTTTTAGGGCAAATGGACAAGCCGGATGTGGATGTCATTGAAGGCTTGTCACCTGCGATTTCGATTGATCAAAAGACGACGAGCCGGAATCCTCGGTCGACAGTCGGTACGGTGACGGAAATATCCGATTACCTCCGCTTGTTGTTTGCCCGTATCGGAAAACCGATTTGTCCGGTGCATGGGACAGAAATTACATCGCAGACAATTGAACAAATGGTCGATCGGATTATGGAATTGCCAGACCGATCCCGTCTGCAAATTCTTGCACCTGTTATTTCGGGCAGAAAAGGTACGCACGTCAAACTGTTGGAAGACATTAAAAAAGAGGGCTATGTCCGCGTCCGTGTAAATGGAGAAGTGATAGACCTCGATGACAATATTGAGTTGAATAAAAACAAAAAGCATACGATCGAAGTCGTCATTGATCGAATTGTCGTAAAGGAAGGCATTGAGTCGAGGTTGAGTGATTCGCTTGAAGCCGCACTCCGATTGGCAGAAGGGACAGTTATCGTTGACGTCATCGATGTAGAGGAATTGCTGTTTAGCGAGCATCATGCTTGTCCGTTATGTGGATTTTCGATTGGAGAGCTTGAGCCGAGGATGTTTTCCTTCAACAGTCCGTTTGGTGCATGTCCTGAGTGCGATGGGCTCGGAACGAAGTTGGAAGTGGACCCGGACCTTGTCATTCCCGATCGCGCATTGACACTGGCGGACGGTGCAATCGTTCCTTGGATTCCAACGAGTTCACAATATTATCCGGAGTTATTGAAGACAGTTTGTACGCATTTCAATATTCCTATGGATGTGCCTGTGAGTGAGTTGGCGGATGAAGATTTACACATCATTTTGCATGGTTCAAAAGACGAAATGATTAAATTCCAATATACGAATGAATTTGGCAATACACGCGTGAACAACATTTATTTTGAAGGTGTCTTAGCGAATGTTGAACGCCGTTTCAAGGAGACGTCTTCGGATTATATCCGCGAGCAGATGGAGAAGTATATGGCACAACGCCCTTGTCCGACGTGTAACGGTTATCGATTAAAGGAAGAGTCGCTAGCCGTCAAAGTGAATGGTAGCCATATCGGTGAGGTGACGGCACTCTCAATTACAGATGCTGATGCGTTTTTCAAAAACCTTGTCCTTTCTGAGAAGGATATGCAGATTGCGAGACTCATTTTACGTGAAATTGAGGAGCGGCTCGGCTTCCTTATCAATGTAGGGCTTGATTATTTGACGTTATCAAGAGCAGCGGGTACGTTGTCAGGCGGTGAAGCACAGCGGATTCGGCTTGCGACGCAAATTGGATCTCGTTTGACGGGTGTTCTCTACATTTTGGATGAACCGTCGATCGGTCTTCATCAGCGGGACAATGATCGTCTCATCGGTACGTTGCAAAGTATGCGGGATATCGGCAACACGCTCATCGTTGTCGAACATGACGAAGATACGATGATGGCGGCTGATTTCTTAATTGACATTGGTCCGGGGGCTGGTGCTGCTGGTGGACAGATTGTTGCTGCAGGTCCGCCGACTGAAGTGATGAATGACCCGAACTCATTGACAGGTCAGTATTTAAGTGGCAAGAAATTCATCCCGCTTCCGCAAGAAAGACGGAAATCGGATGGAAGGGTCGTTTCCATTAAAGGGGCGTCCGAGAACAACTTGAAAAATGTGAATGTGGACTTTCCGTTAGGTCAATTCATTGCGGTGACGGGCGTTTCAGGTTCAGGGAAAAGTACGTTGGTGAATGAAGTGCTATACAAAGTGCTTGCCCAAAAGTTGAACCGTTCCAAGCAGAAACCGGGACAATTTAAATCTGTGACGGGGCTTGAAGAATTGGAGAAAGTCATTGAAATCGACCAGTCTCCAATTGGGCGGACGCCTCGATCCAACCCGGCCACGTATACCGGTGTGTTTGACGATGTTCGTGATGTGTTTGCGATGACGAACGAAGCGAAAGTACGTGGGTATAAGAAAGGTCGTTTCAGCTTCAATGTGAAGGGCGGACGTTGTGAAGCTTGTCACGGCGATGGCATTATTAAAATCGAGATGCACTTCTTGCCGGATGTTTACGTGCCGTGTGAAGTGTGCCATGGGAAACGATACAACCGTGAAACGCTTGAAGTGACGTATAAAGGCAAAAATATTGCAGATGTTCTGTCGATGACGGTTGAAGATGCACTCGTCTTCTTTGAAAACATCCCGAAAATCAGTCGCAAACTACAAACGATTGTCGATGTTGGCTTAGGGTACGTCCAACTTGGACAACCGGCAACGACGTTATCAGGTGGCGAGGCGCAACGGGTGAAACTCGCATCCGAATTGCATAGACGGTCAAACGGCAAATCGTTTTACATTTTGGATGAACCGACAACAGGTTTGCATGTCCATGACATAGAAAAGTTGCTGAAAGTGTTGCAACGACTTGTTGATTCTGGGAATACGGTTCTTGTCATTGAGCATAATCTAGATGTCATTAAAACCGTGGACCACATTATCGATCTAGGGCCAGAAGGCGGACATAAAGGTGGACAAATTATTGCCACAGGGACACCGGAACAAGTGGCACGCTCGAAAAAATCGTATACAGGCCACTATTTGAAGCCAATCTTAGAGCGCGATGAGCAACGGATGAAAGACAAAATCGAGCAAGCACAAGTATAGAAAGATGAAACCTTCTGCACACTCTTTCGTATATATAGCTATGAAACGTGAGAGTCTCGAACACTTGCTTTGACGGAAGGCTCTTGTAAAGAAAAACCTAGGCATACCAATTTAGGAGGCGGAAATGATGCAAAACGAACGCAAACGTATATTGACCATGCTAGAAAACGGGACCATTTCAATGGATGAGGCCTTGACGTTATTGGAGAAGTTAGAGAACAAGTCGACGGCAGAGAGCGGTCACGTAGATGTGCAGCAAACTGCGCATTCGGAATCGGTTCACGATGAGGATGCTGCGCACACGACAAAAAGAGGAAAAGACAAAAATCCTTCTATGGATGAATTCATTGAAGATATCCGCAAAGATTTTGTAACAGTAGGCGACCGTTTCATGCAATTCATGCAAACGACTGTCGACCGCATGAAAGGTTTCGACTTCGATTCGCCGTTTGGTGGAAGTTCCACTTTCCATCATTCAATTGTGAAGCAGGGAACGGATTTGTCTGAAATTCTCATCGATGTGGATCACGGGAGTGTCATTGTCCAACCGACGGATGCAACAGAGATCCGGGCAGAATTTACGGTCAAGGCGTTTAACAACCGATCCGAAGAAGAGGTCAAAAAGGAGTTCCTGGATAAATTAATTTTTGTACAAGATGAAGGGAAACTTCGCCTTTTGAGCGATTTGAAGTTGTACCAAGTGAACATTGATTTGTTTGTGCCGAAGAAGAAGCTCGACAAAATTTCTGCACGATTATTGAATGGAAGCTTTAATTTGAAAGATTTGTCCGTCGACCGTTTATATACAAAAACAGCAAACGGAAAAGTGGACATTGAGCGTATGGAATTTGATGAGGCGGAATTGGAAACAGCCAATGGATCGATCCGTGTGAATGAAAGTACAGGCCGCTTGCTCGAAGCGGAAACGATTAATGGACGCGTATACATTTTAGGGAAATTAAAAGATGTAGAAGCGAAGTCGTTGAACGGCCATGTCGTCGTAACAACAACCGATCAAGCCGCACAAAAGGTGGAAGCACGAACGGTGAGTGGATCTGTCGAGTTATACATTCCATCGGATGTTCCGCTTAATGGCGAAATTTCGACGAACATGGGACGCTTAGATCTGCAGTTGCATGACATTAATAAAACAACGGAGCAGGAGCAGTTTTTACAACGTGCTGTCCGTTTCAAGAAAGATGTTGAAGGGGATGCAACGCCACTTCATTTGATTGGAGAAGCGAAGTCCGGTTCTGTCATTGTGTGCTATACGGTGAAACATTCGTAATGAGTATGGGTAGCCTGAAGAGTTGTCTTGTATGACGACTCTTCAGGCTTTTTTGTTTGTAGGGAAATGCGGTGATTTGATTGGAATATGCGGAGTTTGAGTGGATTATGCCGCGTTTGGAGAAGTTATGCGGCGAATGCGTGAGTTTTGCCGCGTTCTGGAGGGATATGCCGCGTTTGACTGGAATATGCGGAGTTTGAAGAAGTTATGCTGTTGTTGCCGCGGGGAGATGTATATGTGAGACGGTAATTGTCGCGCTGAATGGGTTTTGACAATCTAAAAATGGGCTGATTATTGGTGGGGGTATTACTTAAAGTGACGTCGAGTTTTAGGGGAATGCGGCGTTTTGCTTGGATATGCGGCGAATGGAGAAGTTATGCGGCGTTTGAGCGACTTTTGCGGCGTTCTGGAGGGATATGCGGAGATAGAAGGAATTATGCCGCGTTTGGCTGGAATATGCGGAGTTTGACGGAAGTATGCCGCGTTTGACGGGAGTATGCGGAGTTTGATGAAATTAGGCTGTTGTTGAAGTTGTTGTTATCGCGGGGAGTTGTTTATTTTAACGGTTACAGTCGCGCTGAATGGGTTTTGACAATCTAAAAATGGGCTGATTATTGGTGGGGGTATTACTTAAAGTGACGTCGAGTTTTAGGGGAATGCTGCGTTTTGCTTGGATAAGCGGCGAATGGAGAAGTTATGCGGCGTTTGAGCGACTTTTGCCGCGTTCTCGAGGGATATGCGGAGTTTGACGGAAGTATGCCGCGTTTGACTTGAATATGCGGAGTTTGAAGAAGTTATGCTGTTGTTGAAGTTGATTTTATCGCGGGGAGTTGTATATGTGGGACGGTTATTGTCGCGCTGAATGGGTTTTGGCAAATAAAAAGGGTTGGTTGAGGGTGAGTTGTATGACTAAGGTGATGTGCTCGCCTGGCTTTACTTTTTTGTCGTTTCATTGTAGCGAGCCACCCTCGTCCAAGTAAGTCAAAATTACTTTATGTTAAATCCAGTTCCATGCTTATACCAATCCGCTCTTAACCTTTATCTAAACGGTACAGCCATGCTAACACGCCGAATGCGATGGCGTTGGCGCATTGTTGCTGGTATTTCGGATCTAAGAGCAATTGGGCTTCTTCTCGATTTGTCATGAAGCCGCATTCGAGTAGAACGGCGGGCATGGTGGTTTCGCGGAGTACGGCGAAATTGGCTTTTTTGATGCCGCGGTCTTTTCGGTTGCAGGCGGTGAGTAATGATGTGTGCAATAGATTTGCGAGCAATTGGGTTTGGGTACCGGCGGTTGGATAGATATACGTTTCGATTCCTTGCGCTGCATTCCATGTGTTGCCGTATGCGTTGGCGTGGATGGAGATGAAGGCTGCAACTTGTTGGCGATTAGCATAGGTGGTCCGTTCTGTAAGTGGAACGTCTCGGGTTTTATTGTGAGCAAATCGAACGGTGATGCCTTTAGCGATTAGATGTTGCTTCGTTAAATTGGCGACGGCGGCATTGAAGGTGAATTCGCGTAAAAGGCCGTCGGGTGAGCGTTTACCAGGTGTGTCTGGTCCGTGTCCTGCGTCAATTAGTAGTATCGTCATGTTATTCCCTCCTTACTTCTTATATAGAATGGAAGGGGTAAGAAGTGTACAAGTTCGAATTGAATTCATTTAAAATGGAGCAGTTCGTGGTAAAATGGTGCGTAGACAGATTGATATGAAAAGGTGGCGAGAGGATGTCGATTGTGACGGTGAAAGATGTCCAAGAACGTTTTGGACTTGAATTGCTTGGTGGCCACGCAGGGATTGACCGACGGATTGAAGTGAGTGACATTTCACGTCCGGGTCTTGAGATGGCTGGTTATTTCGATTTTTATCCAGCTTCCCGTGTACAATTGCTAGGGAAAACAGAGCTCTCCTTCTTTTATAAACTGACGGCAGCAGAACGGGTGGACCGTATGGAACGGTTATGTTCGCCTGATACACCTGCTTTCATTATTGCGCATCAGATGGAATGTCCAGAAGAATTGATGGCAGTTGCGGAGAAACGCAATATTGCTATTTTACAGACGGATAGCGCAACGACGCGATTTTCGGGAATGCTGACGAATTTCCTTGAAGGTAGGCTCGCTCCGATGACAACGGTCCATGGTGTGTTGGTCGATGTGTATGGCATCGGGGTGTTGATTACCGGGAAAAGCGGTGTGGGGAAAAGTGAGACGGCGCTGGAGCTCGTGAAGAGGGGGCATCGGCTCGTTGCGGATGATGCGGTCGAAATTCGTCAAGTTGCGAAAAATGTCCTCATTGGCAATCCGCCGAAGATTTTGCGGCATATGCTTGAAATTCGTGGCGTTGGCATTATCGACATGATGACGTTATTTGGTGCGAGTGCGGTGAAGGACGATAAACGCGTGCTCATGGTCGTCGATTTAGAAGTGTGGGATCCGGAAAAGATTTATGACCGCTTAGGCATCGATGAGGAGAAGATGAAGATTATTGATTCCGAATTGACGAAGTTGACGGTACCGGTGAGGCCGGGACGGAGCTTGTCGGTCATCATTGAGGTGGCGGCAATGGATTACCGCATGAAAAGATTGGGCATTAATGCTGCAGAGGCGTTTTCAAAGAAATTAGATGCGGCAATTCATGATGAAACGACGAAATCTGACATAGAGGGGATCGAGTGAACGAATGTTTGATTTACTAGCAATTGACCCGACTGCGTTCAAGTTAGGGCCGATTCCTATACGATGGTATGGGATATTAATTACAACAGGGATTATTTTGGCGTTTATCGTCGTGCAAAAGGAAATGGTGAAGCGGGGGATGCATCCTGACTTTTTAACAGACCTGCTCATTTGGGCTGTTCCGATCGCCATTATTAGTGCGCGGATTTACTATGTCATTTTCTCGTGGGATTCGTATAAGGACAATCCTGCTAATATTATCAAGATTTGGGAAGGTGGCATCGCGATTCACGGTGCATTAATCGGTGCATTTTTGACGACATATGTCTATACAAAGCGGAAAGGCATTTCGTTTTGGAAAGTGGCCGACATTGCAGCGCCTGGTATTTTGATTGGCCAAATTATTGGACGTTGGGGGAATTTCATTAACCAAGAAGCGCATGGTGGACCGGTTTCGCAGTCGTTCTTGGAAAATACGTGGATTCCTGATTGGATTATGCAACAAATGACGATCGAGGGCGTTACATACCATCCGACATTTTTGTATGAATCGTTATGGAATGTTGTCGGATTGATCATTATTCTTTTATTACGGAAAGTGCGTTTGAAACGCGGAGAGATGTTCTTCTTCTATTTGACGTGGTATTCGATCGGCCGCTACTTCATTGAAGGGATGCGGACGGACAGTTTGTATGGCGGCGATTTACGTGCTGCGCAAATCGTATCCATTTTGGCGATTGTGTTTGCGGTAGCGATGTTCATCTACAGAAGGTTCATTAAAAAAGTGAACGTGCATTATCAAGATAAATAAAAGAGGGTTGGGGACATGGAGACGTTGAGGAATGGGTTGAAAGCGGGGTTGAAGACGACGTGGACGTTAGGGAAGATTATATTCCCGATTACGTTGTTGCTCGTCATTTTACAGCATACACCCGTGTTGTCTTGGATTGTGAAGCTTGTTTCCCCTTTCATGGGCATTTTTGGATTGAGCGGGGAAGCGGCAATTCCGTTAGTGCTCGGGAATGCGCTCAATTTATATGCGGGGATTGCAGGGATTTTATCGCTTGAGTTGACTGTGAAAGAAGTGTTCATCTTAGCGGTGATGCTCAGCTTTGCGCATAATATTTTCATTGAAACCGGGGTGGCGTTGAAAGTTGGCGTCAAGCTGTGGGTTGTGCTTGTCGTACGGTTCGGATTGGCGGCGTTCTCAGGAATTGTTATTAATTTGTTCTGGAACGGTGGCGGGGAGATTGCAAAATACGGCATAGCACCTGAAGTTGTTGCTGCACCGGAAGGGTGGCTGGCAATCGGTTTGCTTGGTTTGCAAAAAGCGTCATTCGGTGTGCTGCAGCTTGCGATGATTGTCATTCCGTTAATGATTTTTGTGCAGTTTTTGAAAGACCGGCAGTATTTGCAGAAGTTTTCCGAGAAACTTGCTCCTTTCACGAAAGTGATCGGTGTGCAACCGAATGCTTCGATGACATTGGTAGCCGGTTTGGTCATTGGATTGGCGTATGGGGCAGGTGTGATGATTCAAGCGGTGCAAGAGGATGGCGTCAGTAAAAAGGATGCGACACTTGCATTCATTTTCCTCATTGCCTGTCACGCCGTCGTGGAGGATACGTTAATATTCATTCCACTCGGAATTCCAGTGTTACCGTTATTACTGATCCGGCTCGTGACAGCGTTTGTCTTAACGATTGCTGTGGCGGTCATTTGGAAGCGGAACGAACGAAGGAAACTGAAGGAGGTCACGGTGCTAAATGGCTAATATTACGACTTTGTTATTTGATTTTGATGGAACGTTACTCGATACGAATGAGCTGATCATACAATCGTTTGAGCAAGTGTTGAACAGCCGTTATCCAGGGCAATATACGCGGGAGGATATTTTGCCGTTCATGGGTCCAACATTGAAAGAGTCATTTGATACGGTTGACGCTGATTTGTCAGATGTATTGATTGAAGAATACCGGACATGGAACTTGGCGAACCACGACCAACTCGTAAAAGAGTTCGACGGGGTGTCCGAAACGTTGCAACGATTAAAAGAGAATGGCATGAAAATGGCGATTGTATCGACGAAGCGAAACAATATGGTCATGAGAGGATTACAACTCATGGGGCTGGAGGATTTCTTTGATACCGTCATCGGATTAGATGATGTGCAACGACCCAAGCCTGATCCCGAGCCTTTGTTGCTCGCATTGGAGCGGTTAGGGTCAAAACCCGAGGAAGCACTTATGATCGGGGATAATACCCATGATATTGGTGGGGGCAAAAATGCGGGTGTGCGGACTGCTGGTGTTGCTTGGTCGTTAAAAGGAGAAGCGTTTATCCGTTCGCTGGAACCGGATTATGTGTTGCAGCATATTAGCGATCTTCTTCCAATTACACAGGGTGAAAAAGTGTGAGAAGGACGGAACGGTACCGTACGAAAGGCGATGCGAATTCGCTTTGGCACATTTACCAAACGGTGTCTTTTTGGAAAGTCGCGAAAAACTTCTTTTTCATTCAAGTCGGCCGGTATACGCCTTTCATCCCTTTGAAGAACTTCATCTACCGAACGTTTTTGAGGATGAAAATTGGCGATAAAACGTCGTTTGCGCTTATGGTTATGCCGGATACGATGTTCCCTGAGCGCATCAAAGTAGGGGACAATACAATTATCGGCTTTAATACGACAATTCTTGCGCATGAATATTTGATTGATGAATACCGGATTGGCGATGTGGTCATCGGAGACCGGGTCATGATCGGGGCGAACTCGACAATTTTGCCAGGCGTGGAAATTGGCGATGGGGCGATTGTATCGGCCGCTTCACTCGTAAACCGCGATATTCCTGCAGGTGCATTGGCGGGAGGGAATCCCGTCCGGATCATCTATACGGCGGAACAGATGGAGGCGCGCAAACAGGCTTCCTCTCGTAACCTGCAAGACTAACAGAAATAGAGTGACGGTTCGTAAACTTATGTTATAATAAGGCAAGTTGATTGGGAGGAACGTTTTATGCGTTCCTTCTAATTTTTTCGGAGGAATTTGATTGGACAAAAAACATAAGAACATCGACAAAAAAGTGATTTCATTTATTCCTGACGGTGAATTTTATTATCATAAAGGCGTCAAAGCGATGCAACGCGAACGCTATGATGAAGCACATAAATATTTACAACGGGCGGTCGAGTTAAGTCCGAATGATCCGCTCATTCTCATGCAATTCGGCATTCTTGTCATGGAGCAAGGCATGTTTGAAGAGGCGTATGAAATTTTAGCGGCTGCCCATGGTTTAGACCCGGAAGAAGAGGATATTATTTTCTATTTGGCGGAAGTCCACGCTCACCTCGGGCTTCTTCGTGATGCGAAAATTTACGCTGAAAAATACATTGCGTTAGCACCGGACGGCCCGCTTGCGGACGATTCGATGGAAATCATCGACTTCGCGGAACAAGAAGAGGCGTTTTTCAAAGACGAAGAAATGCCCGATGGCGAAGTGTATTTCTTGCAGGAGAAAGCACGACGTTCCATGGAATCCGGTGATTTTGAAGAGGCGATTAAAATCTTGGAAGCGATCATTATCGACTATCCGGATTTTTGGGCGGCTTATAACAATTTGGCGCTTGCCTATTTTTATGTCGGCAACATCGAGCCGGCAAAGGAATTGCTGTATGACGTGTTGGATAAAAACAAAGGCAACATCCATGCGTTATGCAATCTCGCCGTCTTTTATTATTATGAAAAAGATCAAAAGGAATTGGATCAAATGCTCGATTTGTTACTGAAAATCAAGCCGTACCAATTCGTCCATCGCTATAAATTAGGTGCAACGTTTGCGTTAGTTGGTAAACATAAGGAAGCATATGGCTGGTTGCGCAGCTTGCAGAAAAAAGGTTTTGAAGGGGATGCGGGCTATTATTTCTGGCTTGCCCATTCGGCTTATTTCTCAGGAAATGAGCAAGTTGCAAAGGATGCATATGAAAAACTCGTTGAACTCGATCCAAGTAAGGAAGGGCTAGAGCCTTGGAAAGATGTTCATTCATCCGTAAAGCCGGAATCGTATGAGCAAGATCGCGAGTTTTTGTTAAGTAAAATCGGAAACAAATATCGAAGTGAGCGTCTACTTGGCTTTTATTTGCTTGGCAAGTCGGGCCATAAGCAAGAAATTATTTCCCATCCTGCGTACATCGACTTGGACAAGCTTTCCGTCATGGAACAGTTGTTTTTAGCACATAGCCTCGACTATGAATTCACGATTGTGAATGAATTTGATGAGTCTTTCTTACGAGCAGTGCAAGCGACGGATTTATTGTACGCTGAGTACAAACCGCTGGACAAACAAGGGACGCATTTATTCCAAATGTGGTTTACCCTATGTGAAGTCGGGTTGCAACGCGCATATCACTTCCGCAATCCGAAAGCGTTGGCGGCGGCTGCCGATTACATGTTCCAGTCATCGCGCTATAAAGGCGTGACGAAAACGGCCATCGCCCGCATGTATGGCATTTCGCCTCAGACGTTGACGAAATATGTGAATGAATTGATCGAATTTCTTCCACATTTTAATCAATAAGGAGAAAAAGTCATTTATTTCATGCAAGCAAAAAAATTGAATGGCTCCTTGAAATCTTATACGATTTGAACAGTGGTATATGTAATGGAGGAGGAAGAACGATGACAACTGAGAAAATCTATGACGTCATTATTATCGGCGCTGGTCCTGCAGGGATGACTGCCGCAGTGTATACATCTAGAGCAAACTTATCAACATTAATGCTAGAGCGCGGAATTCCGGGCGGACAAATGGCAAACACAGAAGAAATTGAGAACTATCCTGGTTTTGAAACGATTTTAGGACCGGATCTTTCGAAGAAAATGTTTGACCACGCGAAAGCGTTCGGTGCGGAATATGCATACGGTGACGTTTCCGAAATTATTGACGGGGAAAGTTATAAAACAATCATTTCAGGAAGAAAAGAATATAAAGCACGTGCGATCATTATTACGACAGGTGCGGAATACCGTAAGATGGGCATTCCTGGCGAGAAAGAACTGACTGGACGCGGCGTGAGCTACTGTGCAGTTTGTGACGGAGCGTTCTTCAAAGGAAAAGACATCGTCGTTATCGGTGGAGGAGACTCTGCTGTTGAAGAAGGTGCATACTTGACGCGTTTTGCTAACAAAGTGACGATTATCCATAGACGTGATGAGTTGCGTGCACAAAAGATCTTGCAAGACCGTGCGTTTGCAAATGAAAAAATTGATTTCATCTGGAATTCAACGGTGAAGCAAGTGAACGACAAAGACGGCAAAATCGGTTCCATTACACTCGTGTCAACAGTGGACGGAACAGAAAAAGAAATGGAAACAGAAGGTATGTTCATCTATATCGGTATGGATCCGTTAACACGACCGTTTAAAGATCTTGGCATCTTGGATGAACACGGCTATGTCGTGACGAACGAAGACATGGAGACGTCCGTACCGGGCATTTACGCTGCTGGTGACGTGCGTCAGAAAATGCTTCGCCAAGTTGTTACAGCAACTGGTGATGGTAGTATCGCTGCACAAGCATGCCAAAAGTATATCGAAGAACTCGCTGAGAAATTAGCGGAAGTATAAGAAGAGAAATGAGCAAGGACGGAGAGGGTGTTTCCGTTCTTGCTTTTTTTTGTGGGTGGCGGGGGGACTATTTTGGGCATAAGCAGGCTTACATTGGGGATGTCAAGCTGGTTATTGGGTGAAAATTATCCGATTGAAAAGGTGAACGAACGCAACAGCGCGCAGGAGGAATATTTTGCGTGAGGGTACGCGGGCGGGATGTAAGTCGGAAGCTTCCCGCCATGACGCGATTAAAAAAAGAGGTTTTTAAAGCTAGTAATTGCAGAAAGTAGTTATGTTACTGGAATCTCTGGCAGTTGTAATAACATTAATGCAACCTTAATATTGTTGTAATGGTTCTGCAATACAGATGGGTTATAGTAAGAGTATCAATTTGACCCCCCTTTTTGATATAGCAAGTTGTTAAGGCTATCTACCGGTTTACCGGTGGGTGGTCTTCTTTTTTTTGTCGTTTGGTTGAAAAACATAGTATACTGTACGTACGCGTGTTGAAAAAAGAGAGGATATTTAAATGCAAAGAATTGCTAATTTACTTGTAGTCAAAAACAATCAAGTGCTGTTGTTGAAGAAACCGAGACGTGATTGGTATGTTGCTCCAGGTGGAAAGATCGATTCTGGGGAGTCCATTTACGAAGCGGCGGTGCGGGAGTTTGAGGAAGAGACGGGTGCAGTGCCTGTGAAACCGCATGTGAAGGGGATCTATACGATGATGATTGTGGATCCGGATACGAAGGCGTTGTTGAATGAATGGATGTTGTATACGTTCGTTGCGCACGATTTGACGGGGACGCCATATGAGTCGAATCGGGAAGGGTTGCTGGAGTGGCATCCGGTTGAAAGTTTGGAAACGTTGCCTATGGCGGAAGGCGATCGGGCAAACTTGTTATTTGCAGTCTCCCAATCTGGCGTGCAATATGGTACATTTTATTATACAGAAGAGTTCGAACTGTTGGACGAACGTTTGCAAAACTCGATGGAAGGTGATTGACGACAATGGAGAACGAATTACCGAATAGCGACGTGGAATTGGTCATCATTACGGGGATGTCTGGTGCGGGGAAAACTGTGGCGATGCAAAGTTTCGAGGATCTCGGGTTTTATTGTATCGATAATTTGCCGCCAGAGTTGCTTGTTACGTTTATTGACTTAATGATGAAATCCGAAAACAAGATGAGACGGATTGCAGCGGTGATGGATACGAGGGGCGGAGACTTGTTCGATTCGCTAATCGGTGCATTGGATGACATGATTCAAATGGATGGTGTAACGGTCAAGCTGCTGTTCTTGGAAGCGAATGATGAGACACTTGTTAGACGGTACAAGGAAACGAGAAGGTCTCATCCGCTCGCTGAAGGTGGCTTGCCATTGACGGGCATCCGAAAAGAGCGGGCATTGCTTTCGGAGTTGCGCGGTCGTGCGCGGTCCATTTACAATACATCTCAACTAAAACCACGAGAATTGCGTGAGAAAATTATGTCCACGTTTTCATCGAAAGGCGATACAGGCTTTTCACTGAACTTTATGTCATTCGGTTTCAAACATGGGATGCCGATTGACGCAGATGTCGTCTTTGACATTCGTTTCTTGCCAAATCCGTATTACATCGATGAATTAAAGCCGAAAACGGGTTTGGATAAAGAAGTCTATGAATATGTGCTAAAATGGAATGATACGCAAGTGCTGATCGAGAAGCTGTCCGATCTGTTTAAATTCATTATTCCTCAATATAAGAACGAAGGGAAATCCCAAGTTGTCATTGCATTTGGCTGTACAGGAGGACAACATCGTTCCGTTACACTCGCAGAATTTTTCGGTGCTCGGTTCAAGGAAGAGTATAAAACAATTATTACACATCGTGATGTAGAGAAGAGAAAGGGTTGAACGCTATGTTGCAATCCGGGGGAGAGAAAAAAATAGTCGTCTTTGGAGGCGGGACCGGATTGTCCACATTGCTTCGAGGATTGAAAAAGTACCCTGTAGAGTTAACAGCAGTTGTCACTGTGGCGGATGATGGTGGTAGTTCGGGTAGGTTGTTGGATGCGTACGATATTCCACCGCCTGGTGATATTCGTCAAGTGATGGCAGCGCTGTCAGAAGTGGAGCCGTTAATTGAAAAGATGTTTCAATACCGGTTTTCGATTTCGGATGATTTGAAGGGACATTCTCTTGGAAACCTTATGCTTGCTGCATTGACCGACATTACGGGTGATTTTGCCGGTGCGGTTGAAAAGATGGGGCAAGTGCTGAACATTAAAGGGAAAGTATTACCTGCAGCAAACCAAAGAATCACCTTGCATGCGGAGCTCGATGATGGCACAATTGTAACCGGTGAGTCAAAAATACCGGTATACGGACGGAAAATTCAAAAAGTGTATGTATCGCCTCAAGAAGTTGAGCCGCTACCTGAAACGGTGAAAGTGATCGAAGAAGCGGATCTGATTATTTTCGGGCCGGGTAGCTTATATACAAGCATATTACCGACAATACTTGTAAGGGACATACGAGACGCTGTTCTCGCATGCCGCGCGAAAAAGGTCTATATTAATAACTTGACGACGCAAGCAGGAGAGACGTTCGAGTATACAGCCTCCGAGCATGTGAAAGCGTTGTATGAGCATGCTGGAAGCGAATTCATCGATACCGTGCTGTTAAATGACACGGATGTGGAACGTATTTATCCGCATGATGAAGGGGCCGATGTACAACTCCCTGTCGAAAATGATATTGAAGCGTTGAAAGACCTTGTGCCGAACATTGTCGTAAAAGATATTTCAACGATGGTAGATGGCCGAATGATTCATGATGCCCAAAAGGTTGCGTCTTGGGTCATCGGCTATATGGAGCAACCAAACGTTAGCGAGTAGACTTGATTGTCGCCGAGAAAGGGGGGAATGTCATGTCTTTTGCAGCAGAAGTGAAGAAGGAATTGACGCAAATTGAAACGAGTGCTTGTTGTGTGAAAGCTGAAATTGCTGCATTTATTCGCATGAATGGTGCCCTTTCGTTTTCCAACAAACAGTTAAGTTTAGATGTACAGACAGAAAATGCTGCCATTGCGCGGAGGCTCTATTCGAATATTAAAAGGCTATATCCTTATAAAGTGGAGTTGTTAGTCCGGAAGAAAATGCGGTTGAAGAAGAACAATGTGTACATATGCCGTATTCGCGAAGGCGCTAAGCAGTTGCTAGAGGATTTGTATATCCTGACAGGAACGTTTCAGTTTAACAATGAAATCGTCCCGGAGTTAATTAAAAAGAAATGCTGTAAGCGGTCTTATTTGCGCGGAGCGTTTTTGGCTGGCGGGTCGGTGAATAACCCGGAGACATCTTCTTATCATTTGGAGATTTTCTCGTTTTACAAGGAACATAGTGAAGCGCTAGTGGAGCTGATGAATCTGTTCCATTTGAATGCCAAGTCAATTGAGCGGAAGAAAGGGTATATCGCGTATCTGAAGGAAGCGGAGAAGATTTCCGATTTTCTAAGCTTGATGGGTGCGCACGTATCCGTCATGAAGTTCGAGGACGTACGGATTTTGCGGGATATGCGAAACAGTGTGAACCGTCTTGTGAATTGTGAAACGGCCAATTTGAATAAAACAATTGGAGCGGCACAACGCCAAGTTGAAAATATAAAATTCATCCAGAATACGATCGGGTTGGATCAATTACCTGAACGCCTACAAGAGATTGCCCATTTGCGGATCACCCATCAAGACATTACATTAAAAGAGCTTGGTGAAATGGTTTCAGGTGGGACGGTTAGTAAATCTGGGGTCAATCACCGTTTACGGAAAATCGAAGAGATTGCAGAAAATCTGCGTGTTGGTGGCATTTTGAACTGATTGAGAATGTGAAGACGAAAGGAGTCTAGTGCGAATGGCAGAAAAAACAGTAGAAGTGAAAATGAAGACTGGATTGCAAGCAAGACAAGCTGCATTGTTTGTGCAGGAAGCGAATAAATTTACATCTGACGTGTTTCTGAAGAAGGAAGAACGTCAAGTGAACGCGAAGAGTATTATGGGTGTCATGAGTTTGGCGATTGCAAGAGGTTCATCGGTGACGTTAATTGCTGAAGGCAATGATGAAGAGCAAGCGATCGAAACCCTAACTGCACTTGTAGAAAAAGAAAACTAAAAGAAAAAGCCGTTTCGATTGTTGTGAAACGGCTGTTCCTTTGGACAAAAAAACCTGTAAACAGGCAGGGCCATTTACAGGTTTTTTATACGTTTACGCCCTCGGCAGGAATCGAACCCACATCTCAAGAACCGGAATCTTACGTGCTATCCGTTGCACCACGAGGGCATATTATGCGCTACTGCTTGTAGCAGACAAGTCCCATTATACAAATAGCGCGGCTTGATTGCAAGACTTATTTTTTGTGCGGTTGTCTAACATGCGAGTAAGTGGGGAATGTATGAAGTCTAGGCAGAATAAAGTAGGGAGAATCGGTATTGTCGTGCTATGGACGTTTTTACAGTTGTTGACGAGACGATTGCTGAATGCGTAATATTTGACCTTAATTGACCATAGTATGTATGATAGATGTACAGTTGAATAAAAGATTTCAACAGAACGATAATTTCGATCCAGTCAAAAGGAGGAAATAGGATGAATCTCATACCAACAGTTATTGAACAGACAACACGAGGAGAACGCGCTTACGATATTTATTCTCGTTTATTGAAAGACCGTATTATTATGTTAGGGAGCGCAATTGATGACAACGTAGCAAACTCCATCGTTGCACAATTACTATTCTTGGAAGCGGAAGATCCAGAAAAAGACGTATCGATTTACATTAATAGCCCAGGCGGAAGCATTACGGCTGGCATGGCAATTTACGATACGATGCAATTCATCAAGCCGGACATCCAAACGATTTGTATCGGTATGGCGGCTTCAATGGGATCATTCTTATTGACGGCGGGTACGCCAGGAAAGCGTTACGCGTTACCGAATGCCGAAGTGATGATTCACCAACCACTCGGTGGTGCGCAAGGGCAAGCGACAGAAATCGAAATCGCTGCGAAACGCATTTTGTTCCTTCGCGAGAAGTTGAACACAATTCTTTCCGAGCGTACAGGCCAACCGGTTGAAGTCATCGCGAAAGATACGGACCGCGATAATTTCATGACGGCTGAACGTGCGAAGGAATACGGTTTGATCGACCATATTATTACGCGCAGTGACATGAAAGATTTGAAGTAAGGGAATAAGTTAACTTAGGCTGTAGGCATACTTTGTATGTCTGCAGTTTTTTTATGCTTTTTTATGGGAGAGCTGGCGCAGTATGCGGCGAACGGCTGAGTAATGCGGAGTTCTGCCGAGTTATGCGGCGTTTTGAAGAAGTATGCCGCGTTCCGATGAAATATGCGGCGTTTGAAGAAAGCATGCCGCATTTGCAAACTGTTCTTGTTCCATAAACGTGGGTGGTTTCTTTGTGTGATGGATTAAATGAATCGCGCTGAATGGGTTTTGACAAATTAATGGTTTTCGTTTAAGTGACAGTAGAGAGATATGCGGCGTTTTGCTGGATTATGCGGCGAACGGCTAAGTAATGCGGAGTTCTGCCGTGTTATGCGGCAAACGGCTAAGTAATGCGGCGTTTTGAAGAAGTATGCCACGTTCCGATGAAATATGCGGCGTATGAAGGAAGCATGCCGCATTTGCAAACTGTCTTTGCTCCATAAACGTGGGTGGTTTCTTTGTGTGATGGAATAATGAATCGCGCTGAATGGGTTTTGACAGATTAACGGTTCTCATTTAAGGGAAACATCGTGAAAAAGAAGAATCGGTGATAAACGTGGGAGAAACGGTGATAACGTGTGCCGAACCGGTGATAACGACCGAGAACCGGTGATAACGTGCTCCGAATCGGTGATAACACGCCTAGAATCGGTGATAACGGAAATAGGAGCGTTCCAAGTTCATTGACCAAATCGTCTTTGCTAAAAAATACGAAGTATACTGCGTTTGACAACGAAACTTTCCTGGAGAGGGCTGAATCATTGGTTTGAAAAGTGCATTTCTAACATAGGCTTATGGTGGATAAGGACACGTTTAGTAAGCAGGCGATGTAGGGTATGGAACTATGAGTAAATAAGGGAGTGGTTGGATGAAGAAATTACTTGGACCGATTGGCATTATCATTGCAATTGTAGTTGTACTGGGTCTTATTTTCGTGCCGAGTTACAACAAGTTTGTCAATCTGGAGGAGAATGTGGATCAGTCGTATGCGCAAGTGGAGAATCAGTTGCAGCGGAGGTTGGATTTGATTCCAAACTTGGTGAATACGGTGAAAGGATATGCGAGTCATGAGAAGGAAGTGCTGACGCAAATTTCGGAGGCGCGTGCAAAGCTTGCGGGTGCAAGTGGACCGGAAGAGCAGGCGGCTGCGGATTCTGAGTTGTCGAGTGCGTTGAGCCGATTGCTCGTTGTTGTGGAGAATTATCCCGATTTGAAGGCGAATCAGAACTTTACGCAATTGATGGATGAGTTGGCAGGTACGGAAAACCGGATAGCAGTTGCCCGACAAGACTACAATACTGTCGTAGCTGATTACAATAAGCAGACGAAACGTTTCCCAGGTAGACTCGTCGCGTCGATGTTTGGTTTTGATGAGAAGGAATATTTTAAAGCGGATGTAGCTGCGAATGAAGCGCCTGAAGTTGATTTCGGAGATGACAAAGATTGATTCGTCGGACCGTCAGCTTCCTTTTAGCTGCTTGTCTCGTTTTGCTTATTCTTCCACGAGGGACGTTCGCAGCTGACATCCCTCCGTGGAATGCGGCGGATCAATATATCCAAGATCGTGCTGGGATTTTATCGAACGAGCAGAAAGCAGAATTGAATCGGCTCGGTAAACAGTTGGATGAAGGAACGACTGCCGAGCTCGTCGTATTGACGTTGCCGAGTATTGGTGACGAGCCGATTGAACAGTTCGCGGTCGATGCACTACGAGAATACAAACTCGGGAAAGCGGACAAAAATAACGGTGCGTTGCTCGTCGTGACGACTACGCCGAATTCTGAAGATGATCGTCATTTTGAGTTGTCCACGGGTTACGGGTTAGAAGGTGCGTTGCCGGACGGGAAAGTCGGTCGCATCATGGATGAAGTGGCGGTACCGTATCTAGAGAATGAGCAACCCGACCTTGCCATTATGGAAGCGTACAAATCGTATTACAACGAGATTGCTAAGGAATACGGCTGGAATGGTGAGTTGGCTGACGTTCAACCACTTGAACGTGGTGACTCTGGCTTAGGCATTCCGGCGCCTGTCGTCATTTTCATCATCATCGTCCTTATCGGCATGTTCTCCGGTGGTCGCGGCGGCGGTGGAGGTGGTCGTGGAGGACGCGGAAGAAGCAGAAGTGGTCCCGTCTTTTTCCCGGGCTCGTTCGGCGGCGGTGGCTTCGGTGGAGGCGGCGGATTCGGCGGCGGCTCTGGCGGTGGATTCTCAGGCGGTGGCGGCTCCGGTGGCGGCGGCGGAGGAGGCCGTAGTTGGTAATGAACAGGAGGAGGCTTGCAAATCATTTGCATGGCCTCCTCTTTCTTTTATACTAAAAGAAAATGGAGAGTCGAGGTGCTTTTTCATGCATGTGCAGTTTTATACGAAAAAAGGGTGTCACTTATGTGACGAAGCGGAGTCTATGATGAAGCTTGTACAAGAAGACTTTCCGCTTACTTGGACGACGATCGATATTGAGTGGAATGATGAGAAGCATGAGCAGTATATGCTGATGATCCCAGTCATTGAGAAAGATGGGGAAGTTCTGTTGTTTGGGTCTATCGGATATGTAGAGTTAATGGATTTATTTTAAACATTATCGGCTAAGTCGGTTTATTTGAATGAACGTAACTGCTTTTTGGTAGATGAAGTAGACGGATGAATGATGGGATGGAACTAGTTAAATATAAAATTTTTGTAAGTCTACCTTCACAGATTTATTGTGATTGCAATCGGAGAAGGTGGTTTAAATCATTGAGCATGCATGATTTTGATAGATGAATTATGGAACGTTGTAGATAAGTGGGATTACTAAAGTTAAGCCTACCTTTACAAGTTTATTGTGAATACGTTCGGTTAAATGAGTTTAATTCAATGAACATACATGCTTTTTTGCTAAATGAATGATTAATGTGATTCAGGGGAAATGAATAGGAGTAGAGACTATAGAAAATACGCTGTCGAAAACTTGATGGCGATGAATTTCCCCAAATAAACTAAAAAAGTTTGAATATACTAGTGAAGAGGTATATACTTGCAGTATCAACTATATTTTTTTGCAATAGGTGGGACAAAATATTAATAGGTGGGCAGAAAGTGTCCTGCTAGAAAGTGAGGCTTTCCGTGAACTCGAATATACTCGAGGCGCAACGAAAGCTTGTGCCAGAAATGGTGGATGTACTCCATCGACGTTATAAATTATTGACTTTCATTGAGATGTCCGGGCCGATTGGGCGGAGGCCGTTAAGTTTGCTTGCGGGTTTGTCGGAGCGCGAGTGTCGAAATGAGATGGAGAGCTTGCGCGAATTGGATCTCATTCGAATCGCAAAAGAAGGAACGACGATTACTGCGGAAGGGGCAAAAGTGCGGGCGGCTCTTCAGCCAAGCATCGATGAGTGGACGGGACACGGCTTGATCGAGAGAAAACTGCAGCGTTTATTGCACATCCAGCATGTGAAAATTGTGCCGGGCGATAGTGATGCCAATGATGCGGTGAAAAACTTGTTGGCGAAAGAAGCAGCGAACGAATTTACGGAGCGCATTGGAGACGGTGAAATAGTCGCGGTTACCGGTGGGACATCGGTTGCGGCCATCCCGCATTATATGCATTCGTTTGAACGAGCTGCGCACTTGCACTTCATTGCAGCAAGAGGTGGTGTGGGGAATGACATCGGCCTACAAGCGAACGTTATCGCAGCCTCGTTTGCCCACGCGTGTGGTGGGACGTATAGCACGTTTTACTATCCTGAGTCACTCAGTGGTGAAGCGCATGAAGTGTTCAAAAAGGAACCGACGGCGCAGAAGATGATCGATTTGTATGAAAAGACCGATTGTGTCATTCACGGAATCGGGGATGCACAACGGATGGCTGAAATGCGCAATACACCGAGCGAAGAAACGGAAAAACTGCAACAAGATGGCGCAAAAGGTGAAGCGTTCGGATATTATTTCGATGAAAATGGCAAGATTGTACACAGGATCAGAACAGTCGGCATTCAAACCGAGCAGTTGAAAAAAGTGCCGCTCATCATCGCCGTTGCAGGTGGCAAGGCGAAAGCGGACGCGATTGCTGCGTATATGGCGAGTGCGCCTGAGCAAACGCTTCTTGTGACGGATGAAGGGGCAGCACTGGAAATCATCCGTAAATTAGAGAGTACGTCTTAACGACATCAACCATACTTGGAGGGAATTCAAATGACATTAAAAGTAGCGATTAACGGATTCGGACGGATTGGAAGAGTTGTATTCAGAGAGGCAAGCAAGCACGAAGAACTTGAAATTGTTGCGGTTAACGATCTGACGGACGCACCGATGTTGGCGCATTTATTGAAATACGATTCTGTGCACGGAATTTTTGACGCGGAAGTCGGTTCAGAAGACAATCATCTTGTCGTCAACGGGAAGAAGATTAAAGTTTACGCTGAAAAAGACCCAGCGCAACTGCCATGGGGAGACTTAGGTGTGGACGTCGTCATCGAATCCACAGGTGTGTTCAGAGACGAAAAAGGGTTGATGAAACATATCGAAGCGGGCGCGAAAAAAGTGATCTTGTCTGCACCTGCGAAAGGCGATGTGAAAACGCTCGTCATGGGTGTCAATGAACACGAATACGATGCGCAAACGGATAAAGTCGTGTCCAACGCTTCTTGTACGACGAACTGTCTGGCGCCTGTCGTAAAAGTGTTGAATGACCAGTTCGGCATCGAACGCGGCATGATGACAACCGTGCATTCCTACACGAACGATCAACGCATTTTGGATTTGCCACATGACGACTACCGTAGAGCGAGAGCGGCAGCTGAGTCTATGATTCCGACGACAACGGGTGCTGCATCAGCGGTGACAAAAGTCATTCCCGAACTTAAAGGGAAACTTGATGGCATGGCTGTACGTGTACCGACGCCGAATGTGTCACTTGTCGATTTCGTTGTGGAACTGTCAAAAGACGTTACAGTGGAAGATGTGAATGCTGCACTGAAGCATGCATCTGAAAATGAATTGAAAAACATTCTTTACTATAATGAAATTCCACTCGTCTCAAGAGACTACAATGGCAACACGGCTTCATCCACAGTTGACGCACTTTCTACGATGGTGTTGGATAACAACATGGTGAAAGTTATTTCTTGGTATGACAACGAGTCGGGCTACTCTGCACGTTGCATCGACTTGGCGCTATACATGCAAAAACAAGGCATTTGAGGCCAATCAATATAAATCATAGCCAATCGATAGGCTACACCTTATAATAGATAAATGGGTAGGAGGAACGGTGTACAACCCGTTCCTCCTTTTTACTAGCGTGCGTATGAAACAGCTCACTGTTCGTACGCGTTACTACTCTTGGAGGTGTGCAGTTTACATGAATGCCAAACAGACGATCAAGGATATGGACCTAACAGGAAAGCGCGTATTTTGCCGGGTGGATTTCAATGTCCCGATGGAAAACGGTACAGTGACGGACGATACAAGAATCCGTGCAGCCGTACCGACGATTACGTATTTGGTCCAAACGGGCGCAAAAGTCATTTTAGCGAGTCATTTAGGGAGACCAAAAGGGGAAGTGAAAGAGGAATTACGCCTCTCAGCTGTTGGTGAACGATTGGCTGAACTTCTTGGTAAACACGTGACGAAGCTTGACGACTCGATTGGAGCAGACGTAGAACAAGCAGTAGCTGCGATGAACGATGGCGACGTTGTGTTGCTTGAAAACGTCCGTTTCCATGCAGGGGAAGAGAAAAACGACGCGGAACTTGCGAAGCAATTTGCTGCACTTGCGGATGTGTTCGTCAACGATGCGTTCGGTGCAGCTCACCGTGCACATGCGTCCACTGCTGGAATTGCTGCGCATATCCCTGCGGTAAGTGGTTTCTTGCTCCAAAAGGAACTGGATGTCCTTGGCAAAGCGTTATCGGATCCGGATCGTCCTTTTACTGCGATTATCGGAGGTGCGAAAGTAAAGGACAAGATTGGTGTCATTGATAATTTGTTGGACAACGTCGACAATTTATTGATCGGTGGCGGTCTTTCCTATACATTTACAAAAGCACAAGGATATGAAACAGGCAATTCACTTGTTGAAGAAGATAAGATTGAACTCGCACAGTCGTTTATTCAAAAAGCGAAAGAAAAGAACGTCAATTTGTATTTGCCGATCGATGCGGTCGTCGCGGATGCATTTTCTGAAGAGGCGAACGTCCAAACCGTGAAAATCGATGCGATTGAATCCGGTTGGATGGGGCTCGATATCGGACCTGAAACTGCTGCATTGTATGCGGACGTAATCCGCAACTCGAAACTTGTCATTTGGAACGGGCCGATGGGCGTATTTGAAATGGCGCCGTTTTCAGCTGGAACGAAAGAAGTGGCATTGGCAATGGCAGAAACCGAAGCATATACCGTAATCGGTGGTGGTGATTCTGCTGCAGCTGTTGAGAAATTTGACGTTGCGGAGAAGATGGATCACGTGTCTACAGGTGGAGGCGCTTCCTTGGAATTTATGGAAGGGAAAGAACTTCCGGGTGTAACGGTATTGAAAGATCGATAATTAGGAGGGAAAACTTTGCGGAAACGAATCATTGCAGGAAACTGGAAGATGTATAAGACGATGGAGGAAGCGAAGCAATTTGTTACAGAAGTGAACGAACGCTTGCCGCAGTCCGAACAAGTCGACGCAGTCGTTTGCCCACCTTCACTCTATTTGGCAGCGCTTCAGTCAATGACGGAAGGCCGTTCATTGCAAATCGGTGCGCAAACGATGCATGACGTGGCGGAGGGCGCATTTACAGGCGAAGTAAGCCCGAAGATGTTAGCGGCATTGCACATTCCGTATGTCATTTTAGGGCATTCGGAGCGTCGTCAATATTTCAATGAAACCGATGAAACGGTGAACAAGAAAGTGCTTGCAGCATTTGCGAATCAATTGACACCAATCGTTTGTGTTGGGGAAAGCCTTGCTGAACGGGAAGCAGAAAAAACGGTAGAAACAGTTGCTTTGCAAGTACAGAAAGCATTTGAAGGCGTGTCAGCAGAGCAAGCGAAAAATGCGATCATTGCGTACGAACCAATTTGGGCAATCGGTACAGGCAAAACAGCGACTGCCGAAGATGCGAATATTGTTTGTGAAGCAATCCGTGTGGAAATCGATCACTTGTATGATGAACAGACAGCTGCAGCAATCCGCATTCAATACGGCGGCAGTGTAAAGCCAGGCAATTTAGGCGAGTTGCTGTCCATGGAACATATCGACGGTGCGCTTGTCGGTGGCGCAAGCCTTGAAGCAGATTCATTCGTGAAAATGATTGAGGTTGCAAGCCATGCCTAAAGCACCTGTTGCATTGATCATCTTAGACGGTTTCGGATTGCGGGATGAAAAGTATGGCAATGCGGTAGCGCAAGCGAACACGCCGAATTTCGATATTTTATGGAACAACTATCCTCATTCGACGCTTACAGCTTGTGGTGAAGCGGTCGGTCTTCCGGAAGGCCAAATGGGCAATTCGGAAGTCGGCCACTTGAATATAGGAGCGGGTAGAATTGTCTACCAAAGCTTAACGCGCATTAATAAATCGATCAAAGACGGCGATTTCATGACGAATGCAGCGTTGCTTCGTGCAATTGAACATGTGAAACAGAAAGGCTCTGCGCTTCATCTGATGGGCTTGCTGTCCGATGGTGGTGTACATAGCCACTATGAGCATTTATTCGCACTGCTTCGTCTTGCGAAAATGAACGGCATCGAAAAAGTATATGTCCATGCATTTTTAGATGGCCGGGATGTAGGTCCGCAAACTGCACCTGGCTATATCGAGAAGACCGAAGAAGTGATGGAAGGTATCGGTGTCGGCAAGATTGCTACGGTATCCGGACGCTATTACGCAATGGACCGCGATAAACGGTGGGACCGCGTAGAAAGTGCGTACCGTGCGATTGTCGACGGAGAAGGGGCTCGTTTTCAAACGGCGATGGCAGGAGTTTTAGCTTCTTATGACGAACTAGTACATGATGAATTCGTGATCCCGTTTGTCGTGGAGCAAGACGGACAACCTGTCGCAACGATTGAAGATGAAGATGCGGTCGTTTTCTTTAACTTCAGACCGGACCGTGCGATTCAATTGTCACGGGCATTCACGGATACGAAGTTTGACGGCTTCCATACCGGACCAAAATCATTGGAACAAGTAAAATTCGTGACGTTTACACATTATAGTGAAGACGTACAGGCGGATGTCGTGTTTACGAATGTCGACTTGACCAACACACTTGGTGAAGTGCTGTCGAACAATGGACTCCGTCAATTGCGTATTGCGGAAACTGAGAAATATCCTCATGTAACATTTTTCATGAGTGGCGGTCGGGAAGAAGAGTTCGAAGGTGAAACAAGGATTTTAATTGCTAGTCCGAAAGTGGCCACGTATGACTTGAAGCCGGAAATGAGTGCTGTCGAAGTGACGGAAGCGCTACTTGCGGAAATTGAAGCGGATCGACAAGATGCGATTATCCTCAATTTCGCGAATCCAGATATGGTCGGCCATAGCGGCTTGCTCGAACCGACGATCAAAGCGATTGAAACAGTCGATGTGTGCCTCGGTAGAATCATCGATGCGCTCTTACTGAAAGGCGGAACAGCGATTGTCACTGCGGACCACGGTAATTCTGATGAGGTCGTGACGCTAGAAGGCAAACCGATGACGGCGCATACGACAAATCCAGTGCCGGTCATCATTACAAAGACCGACATTGACCTTCGTGAAGGCGGTATCTTATCCGATCTTGCGCCGACAATGTTGAAACTGCTAGATATTGAACAACCGGCAGACATGTCCGGAACACCATTATTCTAATTAAAGGGAGAGAATTGTTATGCCAATCATTACCCATATCCAAGCTAGAGAAGTTCTTGATTCACGCGGAAATCCGACGGTTGAAGTTGAAGTGTTCACAGAAAGCGGCGCGTTCGGACGTGCAATCGTTCCATCCGGTGCTTCCACAGGTGAATATGAAGCCGTTGAATTGCGTGATGGCGATAAATCCCGTTACTTAGGAAAAGGCGTGTTAGCTGCAGTTGATCACGTAAACGAAGTGATTGCAGAAGAAATCGTTGATAACTATTCAGTGCTCGACCAAGTTGTCATCGATAAAGCTTTGATCGAACTAGATGGCACGAACAATAAAGGGAAACTTGGTGCGAATGCGATCCTTGGTGTGTCCATGGCAGTTGCACACGCAGCAGCAGATTACTTGGATCTTCCACTTTACCAATACCTTGGCGGCGTGAACGCGAAGCAATTGCCAGTACCGATGATGAACATCCTCAACGGCGGTGAGCACGCGGATAACAACGTTGACATTCAAGAATTCATGGTCATGCCGGTCGGTGCGGAATCATTCCGTCACGGATTGCGCATGGGCGCTGAAATCTTCCATAGCTTAAAAGACGTGTTGAAAGGAAAAGGCTTGAACACGGCGGTTGGTGACGAAGGCGGCTTTGCACCAAACTTGGCATCGAACGAAGAAGCTCTTTCAACAATTATGGAAGCTATCGAAAAAGCGGGCTACAAGCCAGGCGAAGAAGTATTGCTTGCAATGGACGTTGCGTCTTCCGAGTTTTACGATAAAGAAGCAAACACATACCGCTTAGCGGGTGAAGGCATTACGAAAACATCTGAAGAGATGGTTGCTTGGTATGAAGAGCTTTGCTCAAAATATCCAATCGTTTCAATCGAAGATGGTCTAGACGAAAACGACTGGGCTGGACACAAGCTATTGACAGAGCGCCTTGGCGGTAAAGTTCAATTGGTTGGAGACGATCTATTCGTAACGAATACAGAGAAGTTGGCACGAGGGATTGAAGAAGGCGTTGGCAACTCAATCCTTATCAAGGTGAACCAAATCGGTACATTGACAGAAACATTTGACGCGATCGAAATGGCGAAACGCGCGGGTTATACAGCGGTTATTTCTCACCGTTCTGGTGAATCCGAAGATACGACAATTGCAGACATCGCTGTTGCGACAAACGCAGGTCAAATTAAGACAGGTGCGCCTTCTCGTACGGACCGTGTGGCGAAGTACAACCAACTGCTTCGTATCGAAGATCAGTTGGATGAAACGGCTGTGTATCTTGGAGCGAAGACGTTTTATAATTTGAAGAAGTAAGTATCGACTTCGTTCATGATTTACGCTACGGGCGAAAGGAAGCACAAACAGCCGGCGATTGTCGGCTGTTTGTGGAATAATCAAAAAGATATTGTAACAATATGTAATGTTTGCTAGAATAGAGATAGTGTTATGTTCGATTCGGGAGGTGGAACAAAGTGCATGCTTTGTTTATGACGTTGCTAGTTATCGTGTCATTGGCGTTAATCGTTGTTGTGTTATTGCAATCCGGAAAAAGTGCAGGTCTGTCAGGAGCCATCTCCGGTGGTGCCGAACAACTTTTTGGGAAACAGAAAGCGCGTGGGTTGGATTTAGTGCTTCAACGCGTGACAATTATACTTTCAATTTTATTTTTCGTGTTGGCGATTGCCATCGTGAAGATTTGATGGGTAGTTAACGAATTGCATACATGATGAAACGCCTGGCCACCCGTATGGTCGGGCGTTTTTTTCTCTTTGGAAAAGGGAATGGTATAAAGAGGATAGAGAGGAATAGTAAGAACGATGATTTCCGTTCCGGGCGGACGCTTTCCGCGGGCACGGCTTCAGCCGCTTCCCTCGCTTCGCTCAGTCCAGGGTCTTCAGCTCGCGCTGTTCCCGCAGGAGTCGCCGCCCTGCACTTCAATCATCTAAGTGTCCTTCATTTTACTAGGTAGTAAAATGAATAATGCCTTTGCATAAGGGCATGCCAATTGTTCGTAAGTGCTATACTGCCTAAGTACGCAGAAAATCAGACAATCTAACACGACTGAGTTTCTGATTTAATTTTTGTAAGGCAAAAGCTAACATGAAAGTGGACTAAAACGATATTAAGGTACTCTGTTGTATTGTGATGGATTTCATACATACTAATTTCAAAAACGTTTTTCTTAATATGAAGATTTATTGATACATACATACTGAAAGGATGAGTATAGATATGAGGATTGCGCAGCCGAAGCCGTTCTTTTTTGAGAGTGGGAAGCGGGCGGTTTTGTTATTGCATGGATTTACGGGGACGTCGGCGGATGTACGGATGTTGGGACGTTTTTTGGAGAAGAAAGGGTATACGTCACTGGCGCCGCATTACAGGGGACATGGTGTGCCGCCTGAGGAATTGATTGAGACTGGGCCGGATGAGTGGTGGGAAGATGTTGTCGCGGGGTATGAGCAGTTGAGAGATGCCGGGTATGAAGAGATTGCGGTTGGTGGATTATCTTTAGGTGGTGTATTTTCATTAAAAATCGGGGTTACACTGCCTGTAAAGGGAATTGTGACGATGTGTGCGCCGATGTCGATGAAGACGACGGATCTCATGTTTGAAGGTGTGTTGAAGTATGCGGCGGATTATAAGAAGTATGAAGGAAAATCGGCTGATGTTATCGAAAAGGAAGTAGAGGCGTTACGCAATCGCTCGATGCATTCATTGCCTGCTTTGCGTTCGCTCGTGTATGATACGCGGGATGAGCTGGAAAAGGTGGAAGCGCCGTTGTTGGTTGTGCAGTCGCGTGACGATGAAGTGATTGACGTGGAGTCGGCGAATGTCATTTATGACGAAGCGTCTTCGACGAAAAAGGATTTACAATGGTTTGAAAAGTCAGGGCATGTCATTACGCTCGGTCCGGAAAAAGAAGCGCTTCATGAAGAGGTGTATCAATTTCTTGAATCCCTTGACTGGAACGTGTGAAAATGGAAATAGATGACGATAGTTAGAAGTGGAGGGATGGTATTGGACTTTTTTGATGAAGAACTACGGACAAGATTATTGTCTTTTATGAGAGAGGAATCGTATAAACCGCTGACGGTTCAAGAAATCCAGGAGGCGTTAGGGATTGAAGGCGCTGCGGAGTTCAAGGAACTGGTGAAGATGCTTGTTCACCTTGAGCAGAAAGGGGACATTGTCCGCTCACGTACGAACCGTTACGGTGTGCCGGAGCGCATGAACTTAGTGCGCGGGAAGTTCATCGGACATGCGAAAGGCTTCGGATTTGTGACGCCTGAAACGGAAGGAATGGATGATATTTTCATTCCACCACCGGAAGTGAACGGGGCGATGAACGGCGATATCGTGCTTGTCCGCGTGTCGAAGGGCTCGTATGGCGACCGTCGTGAAGGGACGATTATACGAATTGCGGAACGCAAAACGACGAAAGTGGTCGGAACGTATCAGGACAACCGCGGATTCGGTTTTGTCATTCCGGATGACAAGAAGTTGCCGATGGATATTTTCATTGGCAAAGGTAACTCGCTGGACGCGGTAGATGGCCATAAAGTGGTCGTGGAAATTACCGATTGGCCGAGTGATATGAAGTCCGCGACGGGAATGGTTGTGCAAATCCTTGGGCACAAAAACGATCCAGGTGTCGATATTTTATCGATTATTCATAAGCATGGGATTGAAGTTGAATTCCCTAAAGAAGTAATGGATCAGGCGAATAAAACACCGGATGAAGTGCAGGAAAAGGATTTATTCAAACGTCGTGACTTACGAGAAGATGTCATCATTACAATTGATGGGGCAGACGCGAAAGACTTGGATGATGCGATTTCGCTTGTGAAAAATGACGATGGAACGTATACATTGTCTGTCCATATTGCGGACGTGAGTCATTACGTACAACAAAATACACCGCTCGACGATGAAGCGTATGAGCGCGCGACGAGTGTGTATTTAACAGACCGGGTTATCCCGATGTTGCCGCATAAGCTATCAAACGGGATTTGTTCATTGAACCCGCATGTCGACCGATTGACGTTGTCTTGTTCGATGAAAATTGACCGCAACGGGAAAGTTGTCGATCATGAGATTTACGAAAGTGTCATCAAGTCGAAAGAGCGAATGACGTATACGGATGTATACAAGATCATCGAAGAAAAAGATGAGGAGCTGATTAAAAAGTACGCACATATCGTTCCAATGTTGAATGAGATGGCGGAACTCGCTTCGATTTTGAGACAAAAGCGAATTGACCGTGGTGCGATTGACTTTGATTTCAAAGAGTCGAAAGTGCTTGTGGATGATAACGGTTGGCCGACGGATATCGTGTTGCGCGAGCGTACGGTGTCTGAACGACTCATCGAGGAATTCATGCTTGCTGCGAATGAAACAGTGGCGGAGCATTTCCATTGGTTGCAAGTGCCGTTCTTATACCGCATTCACGAAGACCCGAAAACCGAGAAACTGCAACGTTTCTTTGAGTTTTTGACGAACTTCGGTATTGTCGTGAAGGGCTCTGGCAATAAAGTGCATCCACGCGCATTGCAGGAAATCGTGGAATCAATTGAAGGTATGCCGGAAGAGACGGTTATCTCTACGATGTTACTACGTTCGATGCAACAGGCGAAGTACTTTGAAGAAAGCCTTGGCCACTTCGGTTTATCGACGGATTTCTATACGCATTTCACGTCACCAATCCGACGTTATCCGGATTTGATCGTTCACCGATTGATCCGTACGTATTTGATTGAAAAAGATGTGTCTGCGCAGACGATCGCGCATTGGAATGCTAACTTAGCCGAAATCGCGCAACATACGTCTGAACGTGAACGTCGTGCGGTTGACGCAGAACGTGATACGGACGCGTTGAAGAAAGCCCAGTTCATGCTCGATAAGATCGGTGAGGAATTTGACGGAGTCATTTCTTCCGTTACGAATTTCGGGATGTTCGTCGAGCTTGAAAATACGGTGGAAGGACTTGTCCATGTCAGCTATATGACGGATGATTATTACCGTTTCGACGATCGTCAAATGATGATGATCGGTGAGCATACAGGCAAGCAGTTCCGAATCGGGGATGAAGTGACAATCCGCGTCGTGTCCGTCACACCTGAGGAATCGGCTATCGATTTTGAAATTGCAGGGATGAAGCAATCGTTCCATCGTGCGCGGAAAGAGACGCCGAAAGTCATTCATGCGAAAAAGGGCGGCGGTAGAAGCCAATCTGAAAAGCCGAAAGGTGATAAGAAGCAGGGCACCGGTTCGCCGAATGCGAAGAAGAAGTTTTATGAAGGTGTAGCGAAAAAGAAGAAGAAAAAGCCGGCTACGCGGAAGAGGAAGTAAGCGTGTATTGCATCGATTGAGGCGGTTGTCTCAATCGGTGGATACGCATGTAGCAATGGACGCCAGAGGCTAAGAGGCATGAAGCTGCTAGGCGTCCAGCGCTTTTGAAGAGGGGGAGAACGGTATGGCAAAAGGTCAAGGAAAAGTGATCGCGATCAATAAGAAAGCAAATCATGATTATGCGATTGAAGAGACGATTGAAGCAGGCATCGTACTGCAAGGGACGGAAATCAAGTCCGTGCGTAACGGGAAAGTGCAAATTCGAGATGCATTCGTGTTGATACGGAATAATGAAGCATGGATTTCCAATATGCACATTAGCCCATACGATCAAGGGAACCGGTTCAACCATGATCCGTTGCGTTCTAGAAAACTATTGCTTCACAAAAAGCAGATTGCGACATTGATTGGACAAACAAAGCAAGAAGGGTTTGCGATTGTTCCGTTGAAAATGTACTTGAAGGACGGCTTTGCGAAAGTTTTGATCGGCGTTGGTAAAGGGAAGAAACTTTACGATAAACGTGATGACTTGAAGAAGAAAGAAGCGAAGCGTGAAATGGAACGCGCATTCAAAGCAAAACAGCAGTATTGATTTTTACGTTAAAATCCTGTATACTGATTGTAGTGAAATAGTTCAGAAGCCTTTTACAGGCATTCCTGACATCCCTTTAAAGGTCTAACCACCTTTTATCTCGGGGACGTTACGGATTCGACAGGGGTGGTCTGAGCTTGAGCTGCGCGTCGGAGGGCTCGACTCCGTCAGAAACGGCAGTTAATAATAACTGGCAAAACAAACAACAACTTAGCATTCGCAGCGTAAGCTGATGAATCTGCCTAGCAGTTCCATCGCCCATGTGGCATTGTTAGGCTCAACTTAAGTGGGATACGGTAGCGGTCGCCTCCTGAGGCCGTTACAAGAGATTATCAGGATAGCGCTCACGGATAGCCTTGATTGACGGCAAACGTGCGCGCGAACCTAAGTAGTCAATCTACACGCGTAGACGCTTAAGTAGCAGAGCCTTTGGACGTGGGTTCGACTCCCACCGTCTCCATAGTAAGTTATGGAATTATGAAGAGCGATAGATAAAGATATTGAACAGAGGATTGACTTCTGGGCAATATCTTTTTCTTTATAATGAGAATTAGTAGGATGTGAAGAGTGTGGAGAAAATATCAATCCCTACAAACACAATGCGAATTATTAGTACCTCGAGCAAGGGGGACCAATCCAAATGGCATGTCGGAGAGAAGTGGGTTAAGCAAAATGCACGTGGTTATGAAGGAAAAGCGGAGGTCCTTGCATCTCTGATTCTCGCTTGTTCAACCCTGTCGGAGCAAGAGTATGTCACATACAAACCTTGCGAAATCTTGTTGCCAACTGGTGAAACAGTGAATGGTTGTTATTCTCAAGACTTTAGAGGAGAACTACAAGAAGTCACACTTGAACGTTTATTTGAAGCGAATTTCACTTCGACCGATTCTATTTTAAACAATAAAGCTCTTTCATCTCAAGAGAAATTTGAACAGATTATGCATCATGTTGAGATTGTTACAGGGCTTGATGCACGGGCTGTAATCTCTCGAATGCTTGCATTTGACGCGCTTATTTTAAATGAAGATCGTCACACGAATAATATCCTTTTCTTATATAATCCAGTTACACAGTCTTGGCAAATCGCACCTATTTTTGATAATGGGCTTAGCTTATTGTCTGATGAAAAAGATTATCCACCAGGCAAACCATTGACAATCTTAAAACGTAAAGTAAAGGCAAAGCCGTTCAATTCAAGTTTTACTAGGCAGTTAGCTTTGTATACGGGACCAGCATTTATCAATAAAACGAAGCTATTGCACCAACTTGAAATGCATTCTAATGAGTTTGGCCGGGCAAAGCAAGTACTCCTATCTCAAATGAATGACCCAATTTTTGACCATTTGTTTTTCGAAGGAAGTGATCATATTGATTAACTATATGAAATTTGACGTCATGTGGATGGATAAGGTCATTGCACGTGTTGACTTGAAGCCAGCAAATGGCGGCACGCCTTACGTCATCAATTACATTACCGATTTCAATAAACAGTTTTCACCGAATATGGAAGGGCATATTACGGTTGAAGAATTGGAGAAATGGCTGAAGTGGCGCACATTCCCACCAACGCGTGTCAATGCTGATGAGCTACTAGAAAGCCTTGGTTTGCAAGCCTATAATCGGTGGGGTATTGTGCGCAAAACACATGGAGTCATGGCGGACGATGAAATTTGGCTGCGATTTGAAGGGGAGACACTGACGCATAAAGACGTTTGTTTGCGGAAGAAGCTCTATTATCCTGATGAATTCTCTATTGCTGAATAACCGTACAAGAATGTTCATCTCCGTCAGAAACAGCAGCAGTCGAATCCACTACTCATAATACCAATCTTGTAAGCATTTATAGCTTGCGTTGATAATAAATGACTACGTTTGCACAATAACAGCTTCCCTCGGCAAATTTTGAACGATATAGCCATAAGCTCATTTAACCATCCGTTGTTCTTCACCAGTTTTAGCGATGTGTTCAATAGGACCTATTTCATCACGTATCATCCGGAAAAAAGTCCACTTTTCTTCATTCGCTCCTTCTGCTTTAGCGTGTGCTACTATCCCCGAGCAGTCCGTAGAGGGGCTTGGAATATTCATGTAGAAGCAAAGCACCTTGGTTTTTATACTATACCGGTGTCGTTAAGGCACGGAGGACGGGGAACGCTGTTCGGAAGCAACCCCATCGCCTAGCGTACCGCATGGCATCGGGAGGGCAACGGAGGGACAGGACGCGCCGCCTGTCAGCGCTTCGTCCTTGCCCTTGGGGACGGGAACGGCGTTACGGGTAGAAGTAGGGAATTAATATTTTCGGAAGTAGGGAAGAAAAATGATTGAATTAAGAAAGATTACCCACGACAATTTTGAGGCGGTGTTGAAGTTAAGCATAACAGATGAGCAGAAAGGAAATGGGGATTCCAGCCTATATTCTTTGGCTAGAGCCTATGTAAGGATACTCAACGACGAAAAGCCTCCTATGATCTTCGCTATATGCCATCATGATGAAGTCATAGGATATGTCGATATGGGATTTTATAAACGGGCGGAAAGTTCATTTTTACGTGAAAAATATGGAGATAAATTCACTTATGGAATTAATCGCTTCATGATTGATGAAAAGCATCAGGGCAAAGGATTTGGCAAACAAGCAATGATGAAAGTTATTGATTACATAATGTCGTTTCCGCAGGGGAAAGCTGATGCGATTTCTTTATCATATTGGATGACAAACGAAGCTGCACGGGGATTGTATGCATCTGTTGGTTTCGTTGAAACAGGAGCGATATGGGACGGACAAACAGGGGGTAATTGGAATGCAGAAAGAAAAGATATAGAGTATGCTGAAGTAGGTGCCAGACTCGGATTATAAAGCTAGAAATACATAATAGTAATTCTAGCGGACGTGGGTTCGACTCCCACCGTCTCCATAAGATTTTATGGATAGTAGTACAGAAAGAAGCATTGTTTCCAAATTGGAGATTTATGCTTCTTTTTTTATGAATCTATGTATAGGAAAATTCAATTAATTTACTGTGTTTATTGACTCGTACTTTGATAGGAGGTTTGGTTTTAAAATGACTTGGCAAGAAGTAAGAGAATTATTTCCTGATCAATTTCTTTTGGTATCGATTTTAGACTACTATGAAGAAGATAATAAAAAAATTGTGACAGAAGTTGCTCCGATACGTACTGTAGCTAAAAAAGATGCAAACAAAGAATTTTTTAGGGCGAAAGAAGGAACGGTCGTTTATCATACATCGAATGAAGATTTTGTGATTCATCTTTGCAGAGATCCAATGATGAAAGTGAGACGAATTCTAAAATAAGTGTGAAATGTATTGAGTATTCTGCCGACCATAGATTGACAATGTTCGGAATATATTCTAGTGTGAAACTTAGGGGAATGGGAAAGGTGTGTTTGTCTTGGCTAGACGGTTTACTGTCATATTTAAAGATGATATAACCATGCTAGTTTATGATGTGATTTATTTTGAAACGAAACAAATTGAGGAAATTAAAGCTATAGCAGCTGAATATGATAAAGATGCTTTACGAAAAGCTGAAAAGTATGGCATTCCCATTTCTTATCTAACTGATAATCAACGAAATATTGTTCTAGAAGAAAAGGAAAAAATGCTTAGGTCTCATAGTGCTGAAGAGCTTAAAAATAAAAACATTATTCAAATTGGAAGTCATTCCTTGGAACGAATTCTTGAACGTATCGGCTCAATTGAGGAAAATGTTATTATAGACTTAATCACGAGACTCAAGATGACCGATGCAATAACTCAGGCACAGTTTAAAGGGTTCCCATCGTTGTCTTATAGTTTAATTGAAAGTGGGAGCCCAGAGAAATATACATTTGCGATCAGTTTTGTAATAAGTAAAAGGAAGGTTCGTTTTATAAAAATGATTACAGTTCATCTGAATAGCGATAAACTAGAAAAAGTCCACTTCAGAGCTAGCGAAGTAAACCTAGATTATTATCGAAAGTTGGCGAACCTGAAAGACAAATAATTGAACGAAACAAAAAGGACAACAGTGAATAGATAAAAGGTTAGGATTAAAATGTATCTATATAGGGAATATTAGAAGAGGAGGAAGGCACTTTGCACAAAACGTTGGTTAGGGAGGTTGCCGCCATGAAACCGGGAACCAAATCATTAACAAAAGATGTAAAATGGTGTATTGATGAAAAAGTCTATATAGTAAAAAATGTGCCTTATTCTATATTACCAGCTGAAGAGAATGAGTATTTCGAAATGGATGTTTCTATTCGTTTAACCATGATCCGTGATTTAATGTATATGAATGAAATACCGTCTGTCATTGATTATAATGTGGTTAGAGATTTTGAAGTTTAAGCTCACTAAATATAAAATAATTTGATGTACTCTAAACTTTCCACTTCTGATCTTGATTGAGAAGTGGTTTTTAAAATTAAGAAAATGACCGAGGTTAACTTATAGCCATGCCAAGGTAGTACTTCTGTTATTGCGAATCTGTTGAAGTGATGCTACTGGTTGATTATATGGAATTCGATGTTGGCGAACGGTCCCTGTGTGATAAACAATCATGTTAATTCAACCAATATGTATGGTTATTCGGAAGAAATTAATAAGCCTTACCCTTACAACTTCATGTTTGTATGAACATGCAATTGTAATGTATTAACTAAATTGAATTTCACACAGGCACATATTTATGAAGAAAACATAAGAAGCATGAACTTTTCCACTCGGAGAGTTCATGCCTCTTTTTTTATTTCTCGGATGCTTAGGTGAGATTTTGTACTGACAATCCGTCTCGCCACATGACGAATTTGCCTCTATAATGAAGGGAGCCATTATTTTTTGTCCGCTCAGTAAAGGAGTTCATGCATGACTACTCAATTCTCAAAGAAACAAACCATCTTCTTGCTTCTCACCATTTTCGCGGTGGCCATCAATATGCGGCCCGCGATCACATCAATCGGCCCGATGCTCGATACGATTCGGGACGACCTCGCCCTCACCAACGCGCAAGTGAGCCTGCTTACCGCGCTGCCGGTCTTTTGCATGGGCTTGTTCGCGTCACTTGCACCGGTGCTGAACCGGAAAATCGGATTGACCTGGTCGATGTTGCTGATGCTGTTTATCATCGGCGGCATGACGGTGCTGCGCGGGTTTTATTCCACCTACGCCGCTTTGCTCGTATCTGCGATCATGATCGGCATCGGTATTGCGGTTATCGGGCCACTGTTGTCCGCGATGATTAAGCAGTTCTTTCCGGACCGGGCGACAAGCGTCATCGGCGTCTACACATTCGGCATGGGAGTCGGAGCGACGCTTGGAGCCGGGCTGACTGCGGTCTTTTTCAAAAGGACTGGTTCGTACCCTTTCGCTCTTGGCATCTGGGCGTTGCTCGTACTGCTAGGGATCTTCTTCTGCACGATTTCCTTGCGTGGCAATGTCCGCTTGAAGCAGAGAGAGAGACCTGCCGCGAGCGGTGCAGCGAGAATCTCACCGTGGAAGCAGAAAAAAGCCTGGCTGTTCCTCGTATTCTTTGGCCTACAGGCATCGAGCTTCTTCTGCGTCATCACTTGGGTCGTCCCGATTGCGACGGACAGCGGCATGTCACTCGTCGCGGCGAGCGGAGTATTGAGCCTGATGACGGGGATTCAGATCGTCTTGAACCTGATCTTCCCGATTGTCTACGAACGGTTTCCGAAACGGAAGCTCTGGCTGCTGTTTTTCCTAACGATGGGATTAATTTCAATCGGGTTGCTTTCGACCGGCAACTGGACGCTCATGTGGATCAGCGCCATTTTCATGAGCCTGCCTCTAGCGGGGCTCTTCCCAATCACATTGCTGTTCCCACTCGACGAGACAGATAACGCCGAAGACACCAATGCTTGGACCGCCATGATGCAGACTGGCGGCTATATCATGGCCGGCTTCGTCCCGCTCATCATCGCCCTTGTCTACGACGTCACCGGCAACCATGCCTACACACTCTGGATTTTCGCCGCATTGTTCATCTGCATGATCGGATTGACGTTCTTGGTCGGGGAGCGGGAGCAGCGAGTTGGTTGATAAAGAGGTACATTAGAAGAGCAAACATCCTACTGTCGTGAGATGTTTGCTTTTTTATACGTGCAGATTCATCCATAAAAAATGTGCCTGTGCTGGTTGAATTAACGTAAATTTTTTTGCGTAGAATCCTGTCTTAGCTACGTGTCGGAGGTCTCGACTCCTTCAGACCGACAGTTAAAAATAACTGTAATACACAAAAAAACCTCGGAAACTCCAATTGAAGTTCCCGAGGGTTCAAAATTTTACTATATCGTTATAAAAACCTACGTACCTTATTGTTGCATTTTACCTGCAGTATAACCGCCATCCACTGCAAGTGTTACACCGCTAATTGATTTTGCAAGATCTGAGCATAGGAATACGACAGCATTTGCTTGATCTTCTGCTGTAGACATTCTTCCAGCTGGAAGTGATTTGAGTACGCCTTCGTATTGTTCTGGAGATGTTTTTGCCCAATATTCAATTGCAGGTGTAATCGTCGCACCAGGTGCAATTGAGTTAATCGTAATGCCTTTTTGACCGTATTCCAATGCAACTGATTTCGTTAAACCAGCGATCGCATGTTTAGAAGCTGTATAAGGAGCCATGTTTGGTGAGCCTTCAATACCAGCACCTGACGCTGTATTGACAATTGCACCGCCGCCATTTTTCACCATTGCATTGACTTGGTGCTTGAGGCAGTAAAATGTACCATACAGATTTACTTTCAGCGTAATATCCCAATCTTTAGAATCCATTTCGCCAATTGGTTTAAGACCTTTGTTGATACCCGCATTATTATGTGCAAAGTCCAGCTTGCCGAAAGTTTCAACTGTTTTATTTACAAGTGCGATTACTTGCTCCTCATCACTTACATCACATTTGAAAAAGGCTGCTTCGCCACCGTTGTCTTTAATGATTTGTACCGTTTCGAGTCCAGTTTCTTCGCTTACGTCAGAAATCATTACTTTTGCGCCTGCTTTTGCTAATGCAACCGCTGCTGCTCTACCGATCCCTGAACCCGCTGCTGTAACTAATCCTGCTTTACCTTCCATAATTCCTACCATTTAAAACACTCCTTTTTTTATAATACAATACGAAAAAATTATAACATTAATAAGCTAAACTAAATAATCCATTAATATGTGTTAAATAACGTACATTACTTGCCTCTTTCATTAGAGAAGCCGGTAATCCTTTGAGTCCAATCCCGTTAGCCCCGATTGAAGCCACGCCGTCTTTACGACCAAGGCTTGCCAATGTACCGGAGTTTGTTGGATCAAATGCTTCTAACGTTTTTCCTTGTAAATACGCATATAAGTTATAGCCTACAAGCTCACCCATTTGCCATGCATTTTGTGCAGTAGGAGCGTATGGACGACCACCTTCAGAAGGGAAGGCAACCGCACTGTCACCTACAACGAATACATCTGGATGTGAGCTTGATTGGAGAAACTCATTAACCGTTGCACGGCCACGATCTACTGCAAGTTCCGATTCACCAACCAATGGATTACCTGCTACTCCGCCCGTCCAGACAAACGTATTTGCCACAATGGTACGGCCATCTTTCAACGAGATTTCATTACCACTCACATTTGTTACAGGTAGTCCCATTAAGAATTCTACCCCCCGTGCTTCTAGGCTTGCAGTTGCGCGCTCAATTAAATGATCAGGTAAGACCGGCAATACTTTTGGACCGGCTTCAACAAGCTTGATTTTCAATTCTTTTGGATCGACACCAAAACTTTTTGCGATTTTTGGCATATGGTCAATAATTTCCCCGACTAATTCGATACCGGTTAAACCGCCACCACCAATTACAATCGTTGCATCGGCTTCATTTTTAGATTTTGCGTAATCACTAATTTTACCGACGATATGATTGTAGATTTTATTCGCATCATTGACTGATTTCAACACCATGCTATTTTCTTCAAGCCCTGGTATACCAAAGTACGCTGTTACACTACCTAATGCGACCACAAGTGCATCATACTTTACAGTTGAACCATCAGCAACCTTTACCTCTTTATTGTCGACGGAGAAAGATTCGACCTTTGCGATTTTTAAATCGATATCTTTACATTTGAAAAGCTTTTCTAAAGGTATTGAAACGGCCTTTTCAGAGATTGTCCCACCTGCAAGTCGATGCAATTCAGTAATAATCTGATGTGTTGGATATTGATTGATAACAGTGATTGTAGCGTCATCAATTGATAAATGGTTGCGGACAGTTAGAGCAGTTAGAAGACCACCATATCCTGCGCCTAAAATTACAATGCGTTTTGACATTTTGTTATCCCCTTTTTTATCGTCTTGGAGTAGAAGAATTAGCTTCTTTTCTCACGTTCAGCTGCTACTTGCAAATATGAATTCACAAAACGGAAAAGTTTTTGTGCTTGTGGATCTTTCATCATTTTCAGAAGACCAAAAAGACCAATCACTTCGGTACTATCCTCGGCACGGTCTTTGGCTTCAATCATTGTAGCTGCAATATTTTTTACAGAGTCTTTTACCGGCTCGCCTATTTCTTTTATGAAACCAACTGTATCATTTTTCAATACATCATCGGTTGCAACAGATTGAGCAAAATCATAAGACTTATTCAAAATGGTGACAAGCTCGGTTAGTTTTGGTAATTGCTCTACTAAAGCAGTTAATGATTCTTGCACCTCAGGTTTTAACAGTTGATCAAGAACATCTAGTTTTTCTTGATTTGAAGGTACATGTACGCTTTCTTCAGCACGATTTGTTGCATCATGTTGTGCGGTCATTTGCGATTCTCCTTTACTTTATTAGTTAAAATAAACTGATCCTTACATCAGCAATAAATCAAATTATTGTTGAAAGATAACATGGAAAAAAGCTTCAGCTGTGTTTTCCATTGAACAATATACGCCCATATTCGAGTAAGGTCAAACATATATTTAGATGTCTAATTATTTAGTATGAACGATATTATTCGGAAATTTATGCCTTCTAAATTTTTAATTATTTTCATTTTCAAATGAATCATACGCCTCTTCAGTTTCATAGCTGATAGAGGCTACTTTTATGGAGCAAAGGAAGGTATGGACGCTATTTTTCATAAAATGGACAATAAGTAAAAGAAGTATAGGTCAAAGCATGTATTTGAGATTGTAATTTGCATTTATATTTTATAGAATAACAAACATAGTTTAATTAGAGTACTTTAATTGAACTATAATTTCGTGAAAATTGAGATGGAGAAAGGAAATAGTACATGAAATTTAGAGAGTTTTTAAAAGGTAAAGGTGCGACCTCCGCAATATTTATGGGGGTTTTATATGCAGTTTGTATGTTAGGGATCTTTTTGCCAGGCTACACGGCAATTCCGGGCAATATTGATCAGCTACCAATTGCGATTATTAACGATGACGAAGGGGAGTTTGGGGAGCAAATTGCAGAGAGCCTAGTTGAACAACTTCCGTTCGAGAACATAAAAACAGACATTCTGAATAAAGCAGCTTTAGAAGACTTAGAAGATAACGAATTAGCGTTAGTCATTCATATCCCAAAAACGTTTTCAGCTGATTTGAAAAATAGTGATGTTGCATCAAACATTGAGTTCACGCTCAATGAAGCTGGCGCAACAGTTGTAGCCTCTTCGATGAATCAAGTTGTGTCTCAAATTAATGCGCAATTAAGTGCGCAATTCTCACAGCAAACCGCAGAAGGCATCTTAATGAACGTTAATGTGCCTGAAGAGCAAGCAAAAGAACTAGCGAAGTCTATTGAAAACAGCTATGTAGGCGATATTGTTACCATCAATGACATTCCAGATGGTATGCACAATAATATGCTACCGATGTTCTTAACGATGGCCTTATATGTAGGGGCAATGATTGCTGCAATGCAATTAGTCGGAGCGTTTAAAGAGAATCGCGGGAAAGCAACGAAAACACGTTTATTCATCTACGTGCAAGTAACAGCAATCATCGTTGGACTAATTGCTGGAGTCGTCTCAACAATCATTGTGATGGGGATTAATGATTTAAGCGGAGATTTATTCCTGCAGATACTGGGGCAACAAATCCTGAATTATTGGGTAAGCTTTAACTTCACGGCAACGGTCATCTTCTTGTTTGGAGAAGCAGGTATGGTTCTAAATATTCCAATCTTATTAGTTCAGACACTTGCAAATGGAGCAGTCATTCCACGTGCTATGATGTATGCACCTTATGAGTGGGCAAGCCATATTTCACCGATGTATTACTCGGTACAAGCTTATTTTGCAAATCTATTCGGTAGCACAAGTGTAAGCCCTTATGTGTTAGGGTTAGGCCTAGTTGGACTAGTCGCGATGGTAATAAACATTGTGATCGTGTGGAAATTACACAAACCACTGCCAATAGAATCTGCAAAAATTTAAAATCTGCTGAAGTAAATGAGTAGTTTTGATAGAATGGAACTACTATTTACCGAAGGAGCTGAAATAATGGCGATTCAAATTTTTATTCTGACGAAGCTTATGGAAGAAAATAATTACCCATATAAATTGAAAAAACAAATCGCAGAATTACAGCCTCTTGAGACGATCAATGGTTTAACCGAAAGCAAGTTGTATTACCATTTTGAATCATTAGCAAAGCAAGGCTTCATCGAGGTAAAAGAAATCATTAAAGAAGAGCATCGACCCGACAAACAAGTATTTGCAATTACTGAAAAAGGTCAGGAAGTCATACCGAAAAAGATTTATAAACTCTTTGAAAGTGCAGAAACAATTGGGGATATGGTGATTGGTTTAGCCAATTTGAAATATGTGGATCGTGATAAAGTCATCCGTATTTTAGAGAAAAAGGTAAACGGGATCAAAACGACTTGGGACAAGATGTCCAAATTTGAGGGACGACATTTTATTGAACCGGGGCAAGAAGTTCTAGCAGACTTTATTGGCGATTATGCGAACTATCGAATAAATTCCTCAATAGAGTATTTTGAGAGGTTAATTAAACATATTCGAAATGAGGAAATATAAATTTGCTAATAAACAACACCTAGAAAATACGTACGGAGTATTTGAAGAAAAAGCATACACAAACAGATGAATAATAGGGATGTAAACATAGGAAGACTACAATCTCCCTATGTTTTTTCTTATTCCAATGTCCTTTTGTTCAAATTTTACTAAATCGTAGAAGCTAGGCTGTTTTTTTGGATTGGGCATTTAAAAAGAAATAGAAGACGGACCTTCTATTTCTTATAGGGAATATTCAACAATTCAGGAACAGTGACAAACTCGTACCCTTGCTCTTGCAGTGCAGGAATTATTTGGCGAAGAGATTTGATGGTATTCGTTCGATCTCCACTCGGTTCTGAGCCATCGTGCATGAGAATGATTGAGCCTGGTTGAATGTTACCTACTACTCTCGAAGTGATTACTTCCGGTGAATCTTCTTGCCAATCCAACGAATCCACTGACCATCCAATTACGTAATTGTTTATTTCGCCAAGCTTTTCGACGAGTTCATTGTATAAGAAGCCATATGGTGGCCTAAATAATTCTGTCCGGTAACCAATAATGCCGTTCAGGGCATCTTCCGTTCTAGTCACTTCCCGCTCCAGAGTTTGGAGGTCGGATTCTATGACAAGGTTCGGATGGGAATACGTATGGTTTCCGATTACATGTCCATCGTTTTGCATTCGCTTCACAATGTCAGCATTAGCAACGGCTTTTGAACCTAACACGAAGAATGTTGCTGGTACATTGTACTGTTTCAAGACATCTAATACATCATTTGAAAAGCGTGGGTCAGGACCATCATCAAATGTTAAAGCAATCCGTTTTTGATCCGTAGGACCTTGCAAGAAAAAAATATCCGGATACCGCTGTTGTAGAATTCGTAAGTCAACAGGCTGCTGAATTTTTCGACCGGAATTTTCAATTCCTTCGTCAGGATCAGGCAAATCTTCTTTCGGGTCATCTTGTATGACTGCTGTCGACCTTTCCTGCGCTACATATACCAAGGGCTCGTCATTCGCATAAACAGTCCAGACTTCCGTTATATGCAAACTAAATAAAAACCCCGTCACCAACAACCACTTCAATATTCGAATTTGCATCCATTCATCTCCTTTTTATATTTCATAACAGAGACTATTTATTGTCACCATTGTTATGTTCAACTAAATTGGGTTATTTATTCAGAGAGAAATGTCTAATTTGAAGCGGTAGTTAATAAACAAACAGCATCCTCGCATTCGCTTTTGTGCGCAAAATTTAGAATTCCATTCGCTTTCTAGAAATGTGGAATGAATAGTATCTATATAAATGGCAGACTGAAAACATTCGTTCACATAGGAGCTTCTTTTTTGGACTACTTATATAGAAGGAAGGAAGTGAATTTTTTGAATATGGAGTGAGAATAGAAAAGTATTGCATCGTTTTTAAATCTTATTTATAGTAAGTAATATAACGTATTTTTCGTTTAATATGCGTAAAATGAAACAGGAAGTTCTGAAAAAGGAGGTATCTCTATGGTTGCTGTGAAACAAAGAAACATGATTTTGTTTTTACTTTTCATTGGATGGGCGATTGGGAATTTCGATCGTTATTTTATTAACTACGCAGTACTGTCCATAACAAAGGATTTACAATTAAATCCGACCAGTACGGGATTGATTCTTAGTAGTTTTTTTGCAGGGTACGCGCTTATGCAAATTCCCGGGGGCTGGTTGGCTGATAGATTGGGTTCAAGAAGGGTCCTGATCAGCTCCGTTCTAATGTGGTCGATCTTTACGGCTTTGACTGGGGCAGTGTGGTCATTGGGTTCGATGATCATCATCCGTTTCTTATTCGGAATTGGGGAAGGTGGATTCCAGCCCGCAAGCTCGAAATTGATTTCGCAAACGTTTCCAACGGATAAAAGAGCTTGGGCCATGTCGATCATGTTATCTTCAGGAGGGATTGTGTCGTTAATCGTACCGCTTCTTTCCGCCTATATGCTAACAACAATAGGTTGGCGTACATCGTTCTTGATCCTTGGTGGTATTGGATTTCTTATCACGATCCTCTTCTGGGTCTTCATCAAACTGCCTGCTGATCTCAAAGATGAGGAGAAGACACTGGCGGGGGATTCCCATCAAGGAATTTTCAAACAAATAATAAAAACGCCACTCATGTTGAATCTGTTTATTGCCTATTACAGCATTTATGCCATTAACTGGGGCTTGGCGACATGGTTGCCGACGTACCTCGTGAATGTGAGAGGACTTGACTTGATTTCACTTGGATGGATGCAAACAATTCCAGGTTTAGCAATGATTTTCGCAATGTATTTAGCAGGATATGTCATCGATAAACTTCCGCTTGGCAAGGAAAAAGTGGTTGGCGCAATGTCTTGTATTGTTGTCGGTGTCCTCTTATATCTCATGTACAATGCGCCAAGTGTAACAACTTTCGTTGCATACCAGACGATTGTTATTATCTTTATTTCCTTTGTCATGCTTCTGTTGCCAGCAATTATTTTGAAAAGGCTTCCATCCTCTGTGACTGGGACAAGCATAGGTGTTGCGAATACAGGAGGTCAGTTAGCCGGTTTTATTACCCCGCTTGCCATCGGGTTTATTGTGCAGACATTTAACGGTTCGTATAATGCGGCTTTTGGAATGCTGATCATTTTGGCCATAATCTGTACGATTTCACTTTTGACGTTGAATCTCCAGAAGGGCGAGCTACTTCAAGCTGACGCATAAACGCTAACGGCAATTAATGTAGATAAGGAGAGATAAATGATGAAATCAATGAAAACGATTTCAAACTTGATTGAACAAAAAAAGGATAAATTCATTGCGTTAAGCGATAAAATATGGGAAGTACCAGAGTTGTATTTCGAAGAACATCAATCATCCGCTTACTTAATTGAAGGATTAGAAGAAGAAGGGTTTCATGTCGAACGGGGAGTCGCTGGTCTTAACACCTCTTTTGTCGGAAGTTTTGGGACAGGGAAGCCGGTCGTCGCGGTTTTAGGTGAATTTGACGCATTGCCAGGTCTTAGTCAGAAAAAAGGACTTTCCTGTCATGATCCGGTCGTTGAAAACGGAAATGGTCATGGCTGCGGCCATAATCTTCTTGGGACAGGCGCATTTGCAGCTGCTGTCGCCGTTAAAGAATATATGGAACAGAACGGTTTGCAAGGGACGGTTCGTTATTATGGCTGCCCTGCGGAGGAAAATGGATCCGGTAAAGCCTTCATGTCGCGGGCGGGTCTGTTTGACGATGTAGATGTAGCATTCTCTTGGCACCCTTGGGATGTACCAGGACTCATGAATGTGAAAACGCTTGCCAATTATTCTGCACGCTTCAAGTTCAAAGGAAAGAGCGCTCATGCTGCAGCCACTCCTCATTTAGGTAGAAGTGCACTCGATGCAGTAGAGTTAATGAATGTCGGTGTCAATTACTTACGGGAGCATATGGTGCCAGACGCACGAATCCATTATGCGGTTACGGATACAGGCGGCACTTCGCCGAACGTGGTGCAGGCGAATGCCGAAGTCGTCTATTTGATACGGGCAGTTGAAAAGGATGAAGTGGAATCACTTTATGAAAGGGTTCATGACATTGCTCGTGGAGCTGCATTAATGACGGGGACGACATTTGTCGTCGAATTTGTGGGAACTGCTTCCAATCTGATTCCTAATACTGTCCTTGCTGATGTGATGTATGAAAACCTTGTGAATGTCGGGGTTCCATCCTATGATGAAGCGGACGTCGCATTTGCGAAAGAAATCCGACGCACATTGACTGAGGATGATCTCAATAATGCATATGCTGGACGAGACCGGGAAACCGTGAAAAGGCTGAAGGAAAGAGTGATTGCTGATTTCATACCACCCCATTCCACTACCGAAGCGATTCTTTCAGGCTCAACGGATGTAGGAGATGTCAGCTGGATCGTGCCAACGATGCAATGTCTCACAACTTGTTTTGCTCTTGGCACGCCGCTACATACATGGCAGGTCGTCTCGCAAGGAGCAACGCCGATTGCACATAAAGGAATGCTGCAGGCGGCGAAAGTTATCGCGTCCACGGCGCTGCAAGTCATGGAAAACCCGACGATCATTGAACAGGCGAAAGCCGAGTTGGTGGACCGCTTGGACGGCAAGTCTTATTATTCTTTAATTCCTGATTCAGTAAAATAATATAAAAAAAGTATCGTGAGGACACACTCCCGATACTTTTTTTATATTATTTCGTGCGAAGTTGCAAAAGAATTTCCTCCATTTTAAGCTTACTGGTAAAATTGGATTATCGGAGTTAAGAAAGTAGGTAATGTCATGTACAGAGTAGCGGTTGTTGGTCCAAATCAATCGGTCGACAGGATTCTTACGTTGGCAAGAGAGATTGAAAAAGAATTAGAGTTCGTTCCGTATATTTATTCAAAAACGAACGAAGTAAAAGACTTCATACTGAATCCAGACATACCGGTGGACTTTTGGCTGTTTTCAGGCTATATCCCTTATCAAATTGCAGTCAATTCGACGGGGACGAACGAAAATTTTGTGTTTATCGATTCAAGTGAATTGAGTATTTATAAGGGAATCTTGAAACTTTCCAATGAGATTGGTAAAATTCCGCAACGGATTAGCGTAGATATGGTTTCATCGTTTCATTTTGATGAAGAATTTACCCAGTTGGAAAAGGACCTGGGGAAGGCATTTATTAAGAAATTCGATGTCGAGATTGAGGCGGAGGAATTGTTAGATTTTCATTACGGGTTATGGAAGCGGAATGAAATAGAAGTGGCGTTAACATGCTATCCGACTGTCTATGAAAGTTTGCGGGAAGCAGGTGTACCGGCATATTGGCTATCACCTTCACGCAATGAGATCTACCAGACTATCCGGATGTTCTTTGAAAAGATTAAAACATCATACTACAAAGACACACAAATCAGTGTCACAATGATTGAAATCGTGAAGTATGGTGTAATAAAGGAAAAAATGAAGGAATCCTATCAACTGGAATACTTGGAGTTGCATTTAAAGAAAACACTTATACAGCTGTGTGAAACATTAGATGGTTTGCTTATTGAACAAGGAAATGGGCGGTATGTGATCTTTAGTACAAGAGGAGCAGTGGAGCGGAAAATCGGGACATTGAAGGAAAAAGTGGATCATCTATCACTTGAAGCGGACTCGACTGTTGCTGTCGGAATTGGCTTTGGTCAAACCGTCTTTACGGCCGAGGTAAATGCAAACCGTGCCGTTCGGGAGTCGAAGGAAAAAGGGAAGCAGGAAATTATCATTATTCAAGAAGATGGCACGATGATTGATGCAGCGGGGAAGGATGAACAGCTTGTCTATTCTTACCGTACGGACGATAATGAATTCGTGAAGAAACTACAAGAAGGAAAAATCAGCGTTAAGACATTTAAACGAATTGAATCGCTTATTCGGAAAATGGATTGGGCCCATTTCACAACGAAGGATCTGGCGATCCACTTGAACATGAGTGAGCGGAATGCCCAGCGGATCGTTTCCGATTTATGCAAAGTGGATTTAGCTGTATGCGTTGGGGAAGAATCACATTATTCGCGGGGAAGACCGGTGAAAGTGTACCAGTTGACATAATAAACGGCACAACATCCTAACATTTTGCGTAGAAATTGGTCATTTTTTTCACACTTAAAACAGGTGCCTGTGTAAGGCTGAATTCAGTTAATTCACTACAATTTCATATACATAAAATCTGGATGTTGTAGGTATCACGTTTCTTATGATTGCTTGTATAACCATTCAAATTGCTTGAATTAACGTGATTGTTTCTGGCACAGGCACCGTCAAAATTCAAAAAAAATCATTCCATCAAAATTGCCGAGGCTGCGTATTTTACAGTATGAGAGTCACGATGGTATTCCGATAGGGCGGGATAGGACACACACACGAAAAATCAATGCGGCGTCTTTGGACCCATTCATTCGGTTTTCGGATCGAAGAGCAGCAAGCTGCCGAACAGACCGACGCCGAATGTCACCATCCCGCCACAGATAAAGCCGAATCCGACCATCGTTGTTATGCTGGATATAGTGAAACCGCTTTCGAATACACCTAACGAAAAGATGATAAAGCCCAGAACAAGTTCGAGTGTTGCTAGTCGTTTCATAAAATATAGGAAATTAATTTGCATCATGATTCCTCCATACTCGTTCACCGTTTTGACATATTTTCAGTATACGCGTGAAATGATTGTCTTGTAAATGTATTTTGATAATTTTTTAAAAACCGGTGCCCACTAGCGTTGCACCACAGTAAAAAAATAGATGATTTATATAAAAAATAGAATAAAAGACTTGAAGAACGACAAAAAAACTCCTAATGTAGGTAAGGAAGCGACGACTAAATCAGTTCCCTTACACTACAAAAAGGAGTAAGCCATGAAAAGTGTAAACCCTAATTTAGTCTTTCGTCAACTCTTATCCAATTTACCAGATAGTATTTTAGCTTGTCCTTTAATGAATGGTACGAATAAAATTACTGACTTCTCAATCGTAAAACTCTTTATTATGGCGAATGTTGCACAATGGCATAGTCATCGGGACATTGAAGCAGGAATCCAGTCAGACGAGGCATTTAAGAAAGAGCTTGGAATTGATTTTATCAGCTATTCTACAATTAGCCGTCGTCTGAATGGATTTAAAACAGGTGCCTGTGCAAGGTTGAATTCAGTTAATTCACTACAATTGCATATACATAAAATCTGGATGTTGTATGTATCACGTTTCTTATGATTGCTTGTATAACCATTCAAATTACTTGAATTAACGTGATTGTTTCTGGCACAGGCACCGTCAAAAGTATTAGTATTAAAGTATAAGGCAGTGGTGGCGGGAAAAGTACTCTATAAATGAGAATCAGATGATGGTATACTATAAGTAGAGAATAAGATGTGAATCAAATTAATCCGATAGAGAGCGCGTATAGGAGAAGGGCAGCCACTGCTGCTCTTCTTTTTTCGGCCAACTTTGTTCTTAAAAACGGGTACCTGTGTCAGGTTAAATTTAGTTAATTCATGACAATTGTGTATACAAGAATGTCGTGGTTGTAGTGTTTATTAGTAAAGTTCCTACACCTGCAATCAGTACGCGAATAAAGGTAAATGGTATACTACATTTAAATAATGCGCATTCTATTTGATGAATAGATTCTCTTTTAAAGTCGTGAAAAGAAAAAGTAGGTGAACAAAGTGGGAAAATATCAATTGGATTATAAAGGTCAATCGGCTGTGACTAAATATCATGAAAAAAACAAGCCTGTTAAGTTTGATAAAAAGCAGCATCTTGAAAAGTTACGTACAGAGTATTTGAATAAAAAGCAAAAACAAACAGATCAATAATTGGAGCGAAAGAGGCTGGGACATAACATAAAAAAACTGCATTATGGCTAATTCGCCTTTTAATGCAGTTTTTAATATTTTTCCAGTGTTTCTTTTCAAATTCTTTAGTGAGTCGGAGCGGAAAAAGGCCGACTCCTGCGGGATTGTAGCGCGAATGTTGAGACCCCGCAGGGAAAGCCGTTACGCAGAACGGCTTTTGCGAGCAAAAGCGTAGCGTTGGGAGCAAGGATGCCTTAATTTCCGCAAAGTACGCAGAAATACGGCAAATCGAACTCTTCGTTGTTCGATTGGCTCAAGCGCGCCCCGCGGAAAGCGTGCCTTTGGAGCGCAGAGGAACGGTCTATTTAGAGTTTTGTCCCAGCGTCTTTATTTGAGCTCCTTTATTGAATGACCGTTTGGAAGGACAACATATTAGGTAATAAATGGTCCGGTTGTAATGGATCATACAGTATGATATGGTTTAAGATGAAAACCCATAAGAATAGTAGAAATGGCAGCAATCGTTTTACAAAACCTTAAAAACTTAATAGGATGCACTAGGGGTGTTATTTAACTGAGATGAGTAGAAACTCAAACCCTTTGAACCTGATCTAGTTGATGCTAGCGTAGGAAAGTGTGAACATTCATACATATGAAGAGGGATGACTCTGTCTTTTTCTTAGTGTGTCATATTTGTTTTACGCAACTTTCCTTTTGGAAGGTTGCGTATTTTTTTTAGCTGTCATTTGCCTATTCAACTATTACATGTTTAGGAGCTGTTGAAATGACAAAGGTCGTGTTGGTAACAGGAAGTAGTCAAGGATTAGGGGCAACGATCGCAAGGACATTGGCAAGCCAAGGATTTCGGGTCGTCATTAATTACAATAAAAGCAAAGAGGCAGCCGACAAGATGGCTTTTGAGATTGGAAAAGATCATGCGATTGCGATTCAAGCGGATGTCACCAATCGTGCAGAAGTAGAGCGCATGGTGGAAAAGGCAACGGCATACTTCGGGCAAATTGATGTGGTCGTCAATAATGCATTAATCGATTTCAAATTTGATCCAGTCAAGCAGAAGCCGTTTAGTGAACTATCTTGGGAAGATTATCAGGGACAGTTGGATGGGACGTTAAAAGCAGCATTTAACGTCATTCAAAGTGTCATTCCTCAATTTATTGAACGACAAAATGGAAGTATTATCAATATCGGAACAAATCTGTTTCAGAATCCTGTCGTTCCTTATCATGAATACACGACAGCGAAAGCCGGATTGATCGGTTTTACACGCAATATCGCTGCCGAGTTAGGGGCATACGGTATAAAAGCGAATGTCGTTTCAGGGGGCTTATTGAAAACAACGAATGCGAGTGCTGTTACAACGCCGGAAGTATTTGAATTAATTGCGAACGCTACGCCGTTGAAAAAAGTGACAACCCCTCAAGACGTTGCAAATATGGTAGCTTTTTTGTCTTCATACCATGCGAGCGGCATTACAGGGCAGAATTATACAGTCGATGGCGGCTTAACAATGAATTGACAAATGGGGGTGTGGAGAGTGACTGAACAAAAAGGGAAACAATTGAACTTAGGTGTTTTGCTGTATGGGTGCGGGCACCACCAAGCTGCTTGGCTCATGCCTGACTCAAGTGTTGAACGCATTGGTGAGATTTCCTATTATCAAGACTTGGCCAAGTTGGCGGAAAGGGGCTTGCTTGACGTCGTATTCTTTGCGGATAATCAATCTTTTGCAGGAAAGAGTTCCAGTGAATTGCCGGCATTTTGGTTTGATCCGCTCATCAATTTAACAGCCATCTCCCAAGTGACAGACCATGTCGGGTTAGTTCCGACGATTTCAAGCACTTTTTCCAATCCGTTTACAGCTTCCCGCCAGCTTTTGAGTTTAGACCATATTACTAAAGGTCGTGTAGGTTGGAATCTTGTTACGTCAATGACTGATGTTGAGGCGCAAAATCATAACATGGATCAACTGCCCTCGCATGATGAACGGTATGAAAAGGCAGATGAATTTGCTGTGTTAATGAATAAATTATTTCTTTCATGGGACAGTGAAGCATTTTTGCATCAACGTGAAGAGAAGAAGTTGATTAATCCTGCAAATATCTCGCCATTCCATCATGAAGGCACCTATTTTAAAGTGTGTGGACCGTCCACTACGCCGAAAAGCCCTCAAGGTAAACCGGTGGCGATGCAGGCAGGGGCGTCCAAACAAGGCATTGCATTAGCCGCAAAACATGCTGATGCCGTTTACTCAGTGTCATGGAATCTTAAGCAAGCCAAAAGATTTCGAGACAAACTAAATGAGCAAGTGAGACAAAGCGCGAACAACAGACATATTAAAGTGTTTCCGGGCTTAGTCACCTATGTGGGAGAGAGCCGTGAAGAGGCTTTTGCCAAGAAAGCCGCAATAGATGTGAAACTTCCTATTGAAACAGCTCTAAAACAGCTGAGTATGTTTATCCGGCAAGACTGCTCCGATTGGGCATTGGATGAAAAGGTTCCTCCATTGCCGCCTGTCGAAGAATTTACTGGGCCAGTCGGCCGGTACGAGACGATACTGGAAATTATTCATGATACCAACCCGACAGTAAGGGAGCTGTTGGGGTATCTGAATGCTGGTGGGGGACATTTCACGCTCATCGGCACACCGGAAGAGATTGTCGATCAGATGGAGCTTTGGTTTAAAGAAGGGGTGGCCGATGGATTTAATCTTATGCCGCCGACATTGCCCGGTAGTTTAGAAGACTTTGTTGAATTAATCGTGCCGGAGTTGCAAAAGAGAGGTATTTACAAAAACGATTATGAAGGTCATACGTTACGTGAATATTTAGGGCTTGAAAACAGGTGCTTGTGATAGCGTGAATTCAGTCAATTCACTACGATTGCGTAAATGTAAATTCAGAATATTGTAGGTGTACTGTATGTTATGCTTGCTTGTATACCCATTCAAAGTGCTTGTCTCTGTCACAAGCACCGTCAAAATTGGAGGAATGCAACACATTTTGGTCTCTTTTGTCAGTTCCCTTGAGGAAATCATTGCATCCCCTTGTTAACCCATAATCACGCCCGTCGTGTCCGTTTTTGCTTCCATCAATACGATATGATGGATGTCTTCTTTCATTATAATAAGTCTCCAGGACATCTCGGTGCTTATTGCCGTGTGTCAATAAAGTGGAGAGCTGTACATCTATGTAAGTTTGGGTGATTTTTTGATGTATCATGAAAAATAGATACAATTCCATGAGAAAAGTAGGCAAAAGAACAGAAAGCCTATTTTAATCGAAAATTTTTCAAACATTTCACCACTTGAAATCCAGTGTACATGAAGAATAGCAAAAACTGATGCAGAAGGTCCCTTGGCAACTTTCGAAAGTTCGTGTTTTTTGTCATTGAATTGAGGGTAGGCTATTTACATTGACGACTGCCGATTTTGAATTGGCGGACTTCCAATAGACTAGCGTAGGAGGTAATTTCTTTGAATGAAAAGGACACGAATCAGAATGAGCAAAAGGGGCAGGACGTACACCGCGAGACATTGACGACACGCCAAGGGCATCCGGTCAGGGACAACCAGAACATCCGGACGATTGGAGACCGCGGGCCAGCGACGCTAGAGAACTATCATTTCATCGAGAAGATCTCGCACTTCGATCGTGAGGAGATTCCGGAACGTGTCGTTCATGCGCGGGGTACGGGGGCGCATGGCTATTTTGAGACGTATGGCAAAGTCGGGGACGAGCCGGTGGAGAAGTACACACGGGCGAAAGTGTTTCAAGGTGCTGGGAAGCGGACGCCGTTGCTCGTTCGTTTCTCGACAGTCGGCGGTGCCAAGGATTCACCTGAAACTGCCCGGGATCCGCGAGGCTTTGCGGTGAAAATGTATACGGAAGACGGCAACTGGGACCTCGTCGGCAATAACTTGAAGATCTTTTTCATCCGTGATGCGATGAAGTTCCCGGATATGATTCATGCATTCAAGGCGGACCCGGCATCGAATATTCCGCATCCGCAGCGCATGTTCGACTTTGTTTCCCGCTCGCCGGAAGCGACCCATATGATTACGTTCCTGTTCTCACCGTGGGGGATTCCTGCGACGTACCGCCATATGCAAGGCTCTGGGGTGAACACGTATAAATGGGTGAACGATAAAGGCGAGGCGGTTCTCGTGAAGTACCACTGGGAGCCGAAGCAGGGCATCCGGAACTTGACGCAGGAAGAGGCCGATAAGATACAAGCGAAGAACGTCGGCCATGCGACGCAGGATCTCTATGAAGCGATCGAGCGCGGCGACTATCCGGAGTGGGAACTGTTTGTCCAAATCATGGAAGATGACTACCACGACGAACTTGATTTTGATCCGCTGGACGACACGAAACTGTGGCCGGAAGATAAATTCCCGTGGCTGCCGGTCGGACGGATGGTACTTGATCGGAATCCGGTTGATTTTCATGCGGAGATCGAGCAAGCGGCATTCGGAACCGGCGTCCTCGTCGATGGCATGGATTTCTCCGACGACAAAATGTTGCAGGGACGGACGTTCTCTTATTCGGATACGCAGCGCTACCGCATTGGATCCAACTACTTGCAACTGCCATCCAACGCGCCAAAAACTGCGGTCCGCACGAATCAGATGCGCGGCCAGATGGACCACCGCGACCCGAACGAAGCGGGCGACAATCCGCATATCAACTATGAACCATCAATGATTGGCGGTTTACAGGAGGCACCGAAAGGCGAGCGACCGCCACACCGCCCGACCTTCAACGCGGCGGCGATGAGCGCGCCAATCGACCGGCCGAACAACTACGGCCAGGCCGGTGACACGTACCGCAGCTTCGAGGACTGGGAACGCGATGAATTGATCAACAACCTGTCCGAAGCCCTCGCCGTCTGCGACAAGCGTATCCAGGATGCGATGGTCGAACATTTCACGAAAGCCGATGAGGTCTACGGCCGGCGCGTGAAAGAAGGCATCGAACAGAAAATGCAAGAGAACGAGACAATGACCGCCGACGAATACCTGCCAGGTCGCGAGTCCGGCAAGACGAAATTCGGTCTTGGTACGCCGAAAGCAGCCGACGCTGCACATGACGCAGTCGATAAGAGCAACGAAGCAGATCCATATTGATCGGAATAAAGGACGGACACCCGCATGGAAAGGCATGCGGGTGTTTTAGGCGTGCGCGAAGACGTCAGCTGAAAACAGGTACCTAGGTTAAATTCAGTTAATTCGCTACAATTGCATAAACATAAATTCATAATGTTGTAGAATAATGTTTGTTATATTTGCTTTTATACCCATTCAAATTGCTTGAATTAACATGTTTGTTTCTGTCACAAGCACCGTCAAATTAGAAGAGCAAACATCCAACTGTCGTGAGATGTTTGCTCTTTTATTAAAATTAGGTACCTATGCATAGTTGATTTAACCTGAATGTTTCTTACACAGACACTGCTTTTCTACAGGTTTCACCATGGCATCCTGCTCATTGCATCTCGCAATTCATCAATCTCATGAATTTTTTCTACCGTATTCATTGTAATTGGCAATTGGTCCGTGACCGGTGCTAGTGAAATTGCGATGTCTTTTTTAACGGTCATGGTTTTTGGTATGACGCCAAGCTGCTCGGTCAGTTTTAGGAAAGCCTTCTGAATCTCTTCTTTAACATTCAGGGATTTGAGCACTTCCTGATATAACACCAAACCGTGTTCTACATCGAGCGCGACAATCAGGGTTGGGAAATAGGGTCTCTCGAATGGTGAATCTTGAATAGGCTTGTCGATCATGACAAAATCGAAAATAATGGATGTATGAAGTACTTGCATTTTCTCTAGACGTTTTATATCCAATTCGCTTATGTGCAATGAGGGCTTGTCGTCTTGCTTCAGCTTTTCTTCTTTCAGCTGAATGTGAACGCTTTGCCATTCGTAGCCTTCTTCAGTCTCTTGCACCATTCGTCCAAAAAACGTATTTCCACCTGAGTAGGAGGGAATCGTAAGGCCTCTCTCAACCTCTTTAAGCATTTCTTTTGCTTGTTCAATTGCGACAAGCAGCATACGGCCTTCCTCCTCGTCTAAATGACAAGGGTAGTAGCCAGGTACAAGGCTGCGCATTTGAACCCATTGTTTCCGTCCACGGAACGACATGCCGTGCTGTTTGAGCAAATCGTAATCGGCTGCATCCAGTTCATCACGGTCGACAAATGAAAGGAGCAAACTGTGCTGCTTCAAAAAGATGTCTCTGGTGGATTCCCCGGAAAGGGTTGATTTTAGCGCTTGGAGTCCAGTATTCCCAACATATACGGCTAATCCGTACTCCTCTCCTCCAGCTCCAAGTATCGAGCAGTAAAGAAACTGACGGCTTTCCCAATCCGCGACAATGAATAGTTGATCATCCTCAAGCAATTCCCATGGCTTGAGTTTGTTGAAGGACTTTGCTTCCTCTAATAGTTCTAGCCAATCAAATTCATCGTCAGGGTTAGCGGAATCCAGTAACCCGATTTTCAAGGTTTTTAGTTTAAGGTTTATTTCTTCGGTAAGCTCTCGCCAGTCCTTCTCTTGAATAGAGGCATCCATAGCCCAGCTATCTTCCTCGGGTGCCAGTTTCATTGCTTTCAAGCAGTATGGATAGTGCACATCCAGTTCGGGCTTCAGGATTTTCTCAAGCACGATTTCATGCTCCCAATCAGCGCCGAAGTCATAGGTGTAAATGGCGCGGTCCTTCTCCGCCATGAACCAGTCGCATATTCTTTCTTCTTGTTCTTCGTAAAAATCGTGGAAAGAGAAAAACGGAAATACCATATTTTCTCTATCTTCAACGGGTCCGATTTCTACCTTTGTCTTCTCTCCACCGCTTCGCAACATCATAAACGAATGAAGGTGTGAATCTTCCCAGTCAAACGCCACTTGCAATACGTGATGAAAGTCGACAAAAGACATATTCCCATCCAGTTGAAAACGTCTCCATACAGGTGGGCTCATTCCCTTTAAGCCCACTTTCATTTGATAAATCATGCAATCACACCCACCTATTTGAGTAAATTTTTTGATAGAATAAAATAGTTAACTTGAGGCTGCTTTTTATATGGTGATGATTTGTCTTGGTTACACTTTACACCAGAATGGGCTTCCTTCTCAACAAGATGTAACAGATACCTGTGTAAGGTTGAAATCAGTTAATCTACTAAATTTCATATCTGGATGCTGTAGGTATACTGTTTGTTATGCTTGCTTGTATACCCATTCAAATTGCTTGTTTCTAGCACAGGCACGGTCAAATAGATCTGCGTAAATAACTCTTGGAGGGATAAGCATGGAATGGAATGAAGTTGAAGGTGTTGAGGATATAAATAAACTGCTAAAAACGTTTGGTTACTTTCACGACAGTTGTTTAAAAGAGTTGGTGATGTGGAACGACTTCCATGTGCAAAAGGATCTATCAATGGCATTTGGTGATGGGCTTGATAACAACATTAAAATGCTCTTCCAAAGGCAATTTAACGATCCATCAGCGATCGAATTACTCTTTGAAGGGGTGAAAGAATTTCATCTTGGTGATGCTGGCTTAATCTTAGATGCGAATCTCATCCTTCAAGATGGAATGTTTATATGGGCAGATGCTTATGATTGGAAACCAAATGATAACGACGAGAATATTACTTGGATTGCCTCTATGAAAGTTAAATGGCGTGATGTCAGTCATTGGATGGGTGACGAGAGAAGATATGGAGAGCTAACGGAGAGTTGAACAATTGGAAACAGGTATTTATGCTAGGTTAGATTCAGTTAATCCCTTACAATTGCTTATACATAAATACCAAATGTTGTAGGTTTACTGTTCGTTATTCTTGTATACCCATTCAAATTACTTGTTTCTGGCACAAAGCGCCGTCAAAAAATAAAGCAGAAGAAGCATGTTCGCTCCGGATGAGGGAAGACATGCTTTTTTTGCTTTGATCCACTTTCGCGACTGTTGAATTGTGTGAAGTAACCAATCGTGTACGCCATCCATCAGAACATCGAGCGAACTCACGTAGATTCTCCGATGTGCAAGGGAGTACGCGCATAAACGCTTCCCGTTTTTCATTCCCTCGAGAGAATCGGGAACGCGTACGTATCGTTCGCATATTCTGTTAAGAGGTGGTTACAAGATGGAAGGTTTATTTGGGCTGTTCCTTTATGGGGATTTTGTGTTGTTTCTCTTTTTGTATATGTATATAAATCGCTACCGCCGACTAATTGGTTTTCATTTAGGTATGAATATTGCAATGACGGCTGGGGGGATGGCTGGCCTCTTATCAGGAATTTTGCTGATTTTTCAATACCCGTTTCACTTTACGCTCATTACGATCCTTGCAACCATTATTGGAATGGGGGTAGGGGCGCTATTTGGTGCGTTGTTTGATTACCAAACGATGTTAACGGGACTCATTAACGGTCTGATGGTGGGCATTATGGCGCCTATGTTAGGGGCGATTTTAACGGAGCAACTCTTTTTTGGGATCGTCCTTGAAGGATTAACCATTGCTGTCGTCACGATTTTAATCGTCGCGATCAGGAGTACATAAGGAGGGCGCGATGATTACCATTTGGGGGTTAGCTATATGGAATGTTGCAGTAACGATTTACTGTTACCTCATTTTGCGGAAAAGGAAGCAATTATTTGACGATCGATTTGCAACAACCTTAACGAATACGGCAACGTTCATCGCAACAATTGTTGTGAGCTTGCACGTATCGGTTCTGTTAACCGTTGAACTCTCCATGATTTTCATACTGAACATGATCATTGGGGTTAGCATTGGCTCGCTTTTTGGTTCACTCGTAAAGTACCATTCAGTCCTCATTGGTTTTTACAATGGATTGATTGGCAGTTCGATGGGAGTGATGATTGGGGAAGTCTTGAAGAATCCGCAAATTTGCAGCATCCCAATTTCGAACCAACAGCAAGTAGTCATGAATATGTATCAGCTATGTGGATTTGCAACTCTTTTGCTGATTGTTGTCTTTGGTCTCGTTTTATATTCAATGCGAGTATGAGAGGTGTATGCATTTGAAAAAGAACATTGTTATCGCGTCCATCCTTTTCATAGGGTTCGTAGTCGTATATTTGTTTATGCCCCGGACTGTAGCCCTTCCAAAACTAGCACACGTGAAAGATCCGCATTTGCCTGCGATTACTGGTGAAACCTTCACATTCTCCACCGAAAAACCAAAGCTTGTCGCCTTTTTCTTTACCGAGTGTCCGAATGTTTGTCCCATGACGGTCATCGACTTATTGAAGGTGCAACAGTCGTTGGTAGATGAGGGGATTAGTGAACAACAATACGACGTTGTCTTCATCACGCTCGATCCAGACGGATGAGCATTTGTTCTATTCTTTATTGCATGAAAACTTACTAGCGTTAGTGGTAGAATAGGGAAAACCAATGCTTGAGGCATGTGCAAAAAACATTGCTATTCACCTAACCAATGTGAATGGTGATAGATTGCATTAGTGGATATGTATACTTCTTGAAGACTTGATTTCCCTTGGGAAGTAGGGGGCTATTTGCTGCGTTGAGTTTGGAAGTAAACGATAAAAGGGGAGGAAATGTTTTGACTTTATTATTAAAAAATGTGCGTTTGGAAACAGGGTATTTGTATGATCAAGCGTTTGTCACCGCTACTGAAACGAAGATCGTTGATGTTTTGATAGAAGATGGAAAGTTTGTTGAAATAGCGCCAACGATCGAGGCAAGCGATGCAGTAGTGATAGATGCCAACAAGCAATTACTCGTTCCATCGTTCAAAGAAATGCATATACATATCGACAAAACATACTTCGGTGGTGAGTGGAAAGCGCCATCTCCAGCAACAGAAGGGATTTTTACGCGTTTAAAAGAAGAAGCAACACTGTTACCGAAACAATTGGATGTAGCGGAAGAGCGAGCACACGCAATGGTGCAGCATTATATAAAAAATGGACATACACATATTCGTACACATGTGAATGTTGACCCGCACATTGAGACGAAACATATGGACATCACGAAGCGTGTGTTAGAAAGTTATGAAGAGCAAATTACGTATGAAATTGTTGCGTTCCCGCAACATGGGTTATTGCGTAATGGACCAGCATTTTTATCAATCTTTGAGAAAGCGTTACAAATGGGAGCGACTCATATTGGAGGGGTAGACCCCGCTTTAGTCGATCGTAATAGCGGAGAAGTGTTGAAAACAACTTTTGATTTAGCCAAAAAATACGACTTGGCCATCGATATTCATTTACATGAACGCAATACATTAGGGGAATTTCAGATCTACCAAATCCTCGATGAAATGAAACAAAGATCTTTTAACAAGGAAGTAACCCTCAGTCACGCATTCGCATTTGCAGACTTACCGCAACAAGCATTAGACAATTTGATCGAGCAAGTGGCGGCAAATCATGTTGGCGTGACAACAACGGTTCCAATTGGGGCAGCTCCGATTACCATCCCAGTGAAATATATGTATGATCGCGGCATTAACGTTTCATTTGGACACGATAGCTTAATTGACCATTGGTCGCCTTTTGGAAGCGGGGATACGATTCGAAAACTAAACCAGTTTGTTCAACGTTTTGGGTATATTGACGAGTGGCATATCGGGCAGTCGTTGAAATATGCGACAGGCGGATTAACGCCGTTAACGGAAACTGGCGAGCAACAGTGGCCAAAAGTTGGGGATGCAGCAAATGCGCTACTCGTAGATGCCGTTAGCTCTGCGCATTTGATTGCCAGACAATGCCCTATTTCGACAGTCATTTCAAAAGGGACCATCATTCATGAAAAAGAGATCGAGCTAAAGGGGGAATTCCGATGAGCACATGGCTACGAAACGTCCGACTGGAAATTGGAGAGACGACATACGAAGATGGCAGCATTCAAACCGTAACCGATTTGTTTCATATGCAAGTGGTAGAGGGAAGCATTCAGACGATTATTCCCGCAACTGAACATGTGCCAGATGAAGGTGCAGTGGATATGGAAGGGAAATTGGCGCTTCCTGCATTCAAAGATCTACATAATCATTTGGATAAAACATATCTCTCTATCGGCTGGAGAGCTTGTCGCCCTGTAAAGAGTTTAGCTGAGCGATTGGCCCTGGAAGCGGCTGAATTAGAAGAACTTGCTGAAACAGCGGAACAAAGAGCCTCTGCCATGATTGAACTGCATTTGAGCAATGGCGTGAATCATATACGCACACATGTGAATATTGATCCTTTCATTCAATTAAAGAATTTAGAAGGCGTTAAAAAAGCACTGAAAGCTTATAAGCAATACGTAACCTATGAAATTGTCGCATTTCCTCAACATGGCTTGTTAGCGCATGAAGAAATGCCGGACTTATTAAGACAAGCATTGGAATCTGGTGCAACAATCTTAGGGGCACTTGACCCGGCAGGCATTGATAAGGACATCGAAAAGTCCTTGCAAGTTACGATGGATATTGCGAAAGAGTACAATGTCGATGTCGACATGCATCTCCACGACAGAGGACAAGTAGGTTTCTATACGATGGATAAATGGCTGGACATGGTGCAAGAACAAGACTTTAAAGGATGCACTGCTTTTAGTCATGCATTTGGTTTGAGTTCATTGACGATTCCTATGCAAAAGCAATTTGCAAAAAAACTAAGCGAGCATAACGTGGAGATTATGTCTACCATCCCTATTTCTATAAACTCTCAGCTCATTCCGATAGATATACTGCGAGCGGAAGGCGTTAAAGTTGCCTTAGGCTGTGATGGCTTTTTTGATTCGTGGAGCCCTTATGTTCCTGGAGATGTTCTGGAGAAAGTTCATAACTTCTGTGACTATACAGGGAAATCAAGCGAACGGTCGTTACGCGAAAGTTTAAGTTTGATTACACAAGGCGTAACCCCTTTGAATCGTGAAGGTGAACAAGTGTGGCCGAAAGTTGGCGATGAGGCTAGTTTTGTATTTGTAGACGCAAGCTGCAGCGCGGAAGCCGTTGCAAGACTACCAAAGAACAGACAGTTGATGCATAAAGGGAAGTTGTATAAATAGGTTGTTTTCGTAATGGAAATTAGTGAGACGAGGTACGAGAAATGAACGTAGAATTAACTAGATTTAAAGTAAAAAAGGGTAAGACGGAACAAGTAGATGAATGGTTAAAGTTCTTAAACGAAAATATGACAGATGTCCTCATTACTCTTGCAGATGAGAAAATGTTTGTTGAAACAATATTTAGAGAAGAACTAAATGGTGACGAATATTTATATTGGTACTCAGTCCAAGGCAAAGGTGGACAAGAAGTTGAACAATCTAACCATTGGGTTGACAAAAAGCACTTAGAATATTGGGCTGAATGTATTGATGAGACATTTAGTCCTGTTGACTTACAAACGGAAGTAGTTATGATTCCAGAGAAAGTAAGAAAAAGTATGGTATAAACATCTGACCTCTGAATAATTATGTCGGTGCCTGTGTTAGAAACATTCATGTTTATTCAACCATTATGTATGGTAATCATTTAGCCTAATACCTATAACTTCTCGTTTGTACTAACATGCAATTGTTGTGTATTAACTGAATAAAGTTTCGCACAGGTACCTGTTGCAGGTCGAATAACGCGCAATCACCTTTTTATAAATCAGTAGAATGATTGTGACATTACTTTGAATTGTGCGATGAATGGTTTTCATGTATACTTAACATAACTTAAAGGGAAAGGGTTGAGGGTGGAAGATGGTTAACTAATCTTGAAGTTCCGTGATTAATAAAGCACGATTCGAACGGAAAACAGGATTAGTCTGTCCATTTTTAACTCCTTTCCCATACGTACGTTTAAAGGCCGAAATAGGTCTTTTTCAAGGGGCTTGCAATCGCTTGGCAAAATTCATTTTTGATTTGTCATTGTGTTTGATTTGCGTAGCGGACTTTTGGGAAATTGGATAGTGATGGATTGGTCCTTCCGTTAAGACGGGGGGATTTTTTTATTCCCCCAGATAAGGGAGGAATGTACATGTTACTAGGTAGAATAAAGCAGTTAACGTATACGGTAGCCGATACAATGATTTTGGATAAATTGTCTGCAGATTTGCCGGAAGGGGCTTGCATTGCGATTGTTGGCGCGAATGGCGCAGGGAAATCGACATTGCTATCCTTGCTGGCAGATGAGTTGAAGCCGACTTCGGGTTCAGTCGATTGGATAAGGAAGAAACCGTCGATCACGTATTTCAAACAGGAACAAAAGGAGGAAGGGGACGTCGATTGGGATAGGACTGAAACAGCGAAGTATCGGTCGAAGTGGCATGTCCCTGAGCAAGCCGAGTATGCTTTTGCAAGTGGCGGCGAGCGGATGAAGATGCGACTTGCGGCTGCACTTGCTGAAGACAACGAGCTGATTTTATTGGATGAACCGACGAATCATTTGGATCGTGAAAGTCTTGATGAGCTTGTGAATGTGATTAATGAAGGCAAAGCGACATTTGTGATTGTGTCACATGACAGGCATTTCATCGATCGGACGGCGGATTTAATATTTGAAATCGAGCGTGGAAAACTGACGGTTTATGAGGGCAATTATTCGGCTTACCGAGAAAAGAAGGAGAGGGACCGAGAAATCCAAGCGGCGCAATATGAGCAGCAACAGCGAAAGATTGAGATGGTGGAAGGGCAGATTGCACAGCTAAGTGAGTGGTCTGCGAAAGCACATGCGAATTCCAAGAAGAAAGGGGGAGCGAAAGAATATTGGCGAATGAAAGCGAAGAAAAAGGATGTGCAAATCCGTTCAATGCGGACTCGGCTGGAGGCGGAACTTGCGAAAGACCGAATCGAAAAACCGGTAGAGGAAACGGCTGTAGCGTTTGATGTAAAAGGAAAGCGAAAAAAGGGTCATCGTGTGCTGGAACTGAAAGGCGTCCGAAAGGATTTTGCTGGCATTGAACTTTTTAAGGATGTATCGTTCACTGTCCAAACGGGGGAACGGATCGCGTTCATCGGCCCGAACGGGAGCGGGAAGACGACACTGTTTAAGATGCTGATTGGTGAAGAGAAGTTTAAGGGCGAGTTGTGGCTGACAAATGGGATGACCATCGGGTATATGGATCAGGCAGTGATGGATTTACCGGAGGACGTAACGATCGCTGACTACTTCCATACAGATACATTCGAAGAACAAGGTAAAATCCGTGTCCAATTGACAAACTTAGGATTCGAAAAAAAGCATTGGCGATTGAAGCTAAGTGAACTGAGCCAAGGCGAGCGTGTGAAAGTGAAGCTCATGCAATTCATCTTAAAAGGAACGGATGTATTGTTGTTGGATGAACCGACAAACCATCTTGATTTGCCTTCAAGGGAAGAATTGGAGAAGACGTTGGCGACTTTTCCGGGCACGTTGCTGTTCGCTTCCCATGATCGTTTCTTCACGGAACGCATGGCTTCCGGTCTGCTTATTTTCGAAGGGGGGCGCATTCGGAAATTGCCAATGACATTGGCGGAGTGGGAGAACGGGCAAAGAAGTTCAGAGCCATCCGTTTCATCCTCTGTCGCCGATCGATTACGAATTGAAACTGAATTGCAAGCTGTTTTAGGCAAGCTGAGCATGCTGAAAACGGGGGACCCGGCATATGCCGAGTTGGATCGGAAATTTTACGAGCTTAGCAAGGCTTTGAGGGAGTTAAACAGTTGATTGTATGTATTGAGAAAAAGTATTTCTTACCAAGAAAAAAATCCATTAGCGCAGACTTGTGAAATTGAAAAGAGCAATTGAATCGTACGGGTAGAATAATGTTCGGAAATGGTGGATTGCCGGCCATTTGCTGAATACCGGGAATGCCTTTTAAACCCTTTCGTCCTCCAGACGAAAGGGTTTTATAAAACAGGTGATAATTATCGAAGTAGGTTGGTCACAACTAAGCGTACACCTAGTAGTTTCTTAAAACCTATCATTTTCAATTAATTCATTCCTTTAGTTCGCATTGGAAGGTACTTCTTAAATTCAATGAGTATGTGTCACCATTGCCTCTACTGTTTTAACCATATGGCAAGAGATAGACGTTAAAATAACTTTTCTCATTTTCATTATTCCGTGCTCTCCACAGATACAGGTTTAGCAATGATAGCTTGAATTTCATCTAATTGATCTTCCATTAAAAAAGGCTGACCAAATGGTAAAATGCCTGTGTTGCCTAATAGACCACTGGTAAACACAACATCGGACTCCTCGGTTGCGGGGTTATACCTTAGTGTTAACATAAACGTTTCTTCCCCATTTTGAGTAGTGCTAGTTCCTTCAAATGACCCGGAATAAATCCATTCATTATTTGATAACTTTACCTTATGTAAAGTTCCTGCACCGTTAAAATTATTGTCACCAGCGACAGATTTTACGACACCTTTAACTGCAGCTTCATACTCTTCTCTCTCATCATTTGCGTATGTTGTCTTTAGGTCAACATGAAGATCAATAGATGATTTACTCATATCTTCACCGAACTTTTCTTTATTCCCAGCAACAAGTTCTTGGTTACGGTTGTGCAACATGGTTAAATACTCATTATTCACAGATAAATTGAAATGTAGTTTGTTTGCCTCCATCTCTACATGATCTTCATTTTTAGTAGCGTTGGCTTTTTGAGTCTTTTCATTGGTAGTGCCAAACTCCAAGTACATTAAAACGAATCCAATCGAAAGCAACAAAACGGTAATGAAATAAACCTTCACTTTTCCCAAAAATAAACTACTCCTTGTAAAATACATTTTTTAACATGGTATTATTTTAACTTGTAAAGCGAGTGAAGTAAATAGATGATTTTGTGAATTTATCTAGAGAGTTTTTATTGAATTAATGATATTAATATCAATATTTACTACTGTTACTTAATAAATAGGTTTTAACTGTAAGTTAATACTCCCGACTGTTCTTCGATATAAAAATGAAACTTTTTAGTTTATTATCACGACTAATCGGTATAAGGGAGGTAAAATCGATGAAAATAAAAAAAATCGCCATGGTTTTACTCGTCGCTCTTAGTTTAGCTGCTTGTGAAAATCAACAGGTAGTCGATGAAATCGGAGACATTAAACCAAATTATGAAGGTGCATATACAGCTCCTACCATCAATAATTTTGCTGGAATAGTAAACGGTGGAACTGCAAGATATGCAACTGGAAATGTATTTACAAGACACTCGCTCCAGGGAAGAATGAACCGGGCCATTGAGGTATATCCTGGATCTACATACGTACCAGATTTCCCGAAACTGCAGAAAGGCTATTATGCGGAAATCCTTTTTGAAGAGGTCAATAAACACGGAGAAAAACCAAAAGAGCTGTACGCCATAACGACGAGAAATCCGGAAGAAGCGAAAGTCGATATACCGGATAAGCCCGGTAAGCTTTTTCGCTATACCCTTACAATTCGAGATGAAAATGATGACTTCAAAGATCGCCGTTATGACCCTTTGTTCACAACATTTGAAAACTATAATCTTGTTATGAATGTCCGAAAACCTATTTATAATCAATATGAAAAAATCACCTTAAACATTGAAAATTGGGGACCCAATTATCTTTCTATTAGTAAGGATTGGAAATTATTCAAACTAGAAAGCGATGAGTGGATGGAAGTTGAATTTCTTATAAAAAATAATACTGTTGGAGAACCAGCGATTGAGCCATCGGCATGGAATATGCTATTGGCCCAGATGCTGAATTGCTAGTAGCAGACACAGATAAAACTTTTGTGTTCAATCATGTTCATTTGCAAAAAGGCCAGTATAAGATCCAAGGTAAAATGGGTTCTGCTGAGCATGTTTTTTATTTGGAGGATTCGTTTGAGGTTAGATAGGGTGTTTAAGTATGGGGGCTTTTGTCTGACCGTGACTCCCAATGTGGCCATAGAACAATAGTAAAGTTAAGAAGCACAAATTCTTTGAATGAGGTTTGTGCTTCTTTCTTTACTTACGCGTTAAATCAATTCAACCATTTAATGGTTAACAATAATTATAACCACCATAAAACTAGACTTATTTTCGGGTATGCAACTGTAGTGAATGAAATAAATTTAACCTTGCTTAGGCACCTGTTTAACCCCCTCCCGCTTCACACGACAGGAGAGAGATAATAATTCCAACTCAATGAATTGTCATCAATTACAAATACCGATCCAAAAACTCCCGTATAGCACGAAACCCCGTAACCTGATTCTCCCGCTTCGTAAACCCATGCCCTTCATCTTCAAAAATAATATACTCCACAGGCACACCATTCTCTTTCACTTTTTCTACAATGTCGTCGGACTCGGCTTGTAGGACGCGTGGGTCGTTTGCGCCTTGTAGGACGATGAGTGGTTTGTTGATGTTTTCGGCATGAAAGAGTGGCGAGATGCTGCGGATGTAGTCCGTTTGTGTGTAGGGATCGCCGATTTTTTTGTAGAGCAGGTCACGACTTGCTTCCCACCATGGCGGAATGCTTTTTAGTGTGCGTTCCCAGTTGGATACGCCGAATATGTTAACGCCGACATTGAATGCATCCGGTTGGAAGGTGAGGGCCGCAAGCGTCATGTAGCCACCGTAACTTCCGCCGATGATGCCGATTCGGTTTTTATCGATTTTGCCGGTTTCTATTAAAAATGTCTTCCCTTCAATACAATCCGCTAGGTCTACATCGCCATGCTTTAAGTCAGCTGCCTTGAAAAATGTCTTCCCATATCCTGAACTCCCTCGGTTGTTCACAGCGAGTACGGCATACCCGTGATTGACCAAATACTGGATCATCGGATTGAAATCGACGGTCGATTGGCCACCAGGTCCACCGTGTACCCAGATGAGTGCAGGTGCTTTTTCTCCGTCTTCCAAGTGTGGTTCATAGTAAATGGCAGGTATGTCAAGGCCGTCGAATGAAGGGAAGTGAACAACCTTTGCATGGACTAAATCGTTTTCGTCAATTTCAGGGTTCAGTGTGTTTGTTAAACAATTTAGCGTTTTTGATTCAAACTCATATACATACAAGTTTGCAGGAGCTGTTGACCGGTTTACTAAAAACACCATATATTTCTCACTCTTTGAAATGGCTAAACCGCTAATTTGTCCTTCAGGAAAATCAGTAATTTCAACCGCTTTGTCTGTTGCTGTTTCTAGCACCTTTACTTCCGTTTTTCCGTCATGATTTACATAGTAATACAAGTATTTATGAGTAGGAGAGAAACGAGCGGCTACAATTCCCCAGTCTTCTTTCGCTACAACTTCTGTCTTGCCGGACGTTAAGCAAAGTCGCTTCACATACAAAAACTCGTGATCTTCATCCGTTAAAAAGTATAAGAAATTGGAATCCAAATCGAATGCGACAGGTTGATAGTGAACGTCGCCGTCATGCTCTGACAAGTGCTTCACGCCGTCCTCTTGCGTATAAATAAACATATCGGAATTATTTGCTGTCCGCGGTTTGTGCAACGCAACGTATTTCTTGTCATGGGAGATCGCGGAAACGTAATAACCGTCTTCATTTGTAAACAGCAATGTCGGTTCCAATGTGTCTATATTCATTTCATACAAATCCATATACCGAGGATCGCGCTTATTGGATTCATAGAAAAAGGAGTTCTCATCCAGACTCCATCGATGAAACTCGGCTTTCTCTTCTGTACCAGGTGTCAAATCGATCTGTTTTCCATCTTCCTTTTGCATATACAGATGCGTAATTTCATTCCCACCTTGGTCGCTGCTGAACAGAAACTTGCGGCCATCCGGGAAATACCCCTTCGGAATAATAAAATTGTCATCTGAGCTTGTCAGTTGCTCGACCTTGTCGCCCGAACGGGAAAACGCATACGCATTGTACACACCCGAACGATTACTCCCCACTAGAATTTTTTCATCGTCTGGAGAAATCGATATCCCTATCAAACTCTCACAATTCACAAATTGCTCAATCGAATACGTCTTCTTTACACGAATCATTTCTTTAGCCCCTTCCTTTTTCCATACACCCACTTAAAATTTTATAGTATTTCGACTGTTTAAACAAATATTATTGAAAAAATAACCTAATATTTAATGAACATGGGAAATAATATTAACCAGCAAGGCAAGATAGTAATTATACAAAGCCATCTATCACTATTTTTACAAGTTGAAGTATAGTGTTATCGGAAAACAAGCATATTCTTTATAGACCAAACTACTAATAAAACAACAACCTAGCTTCTGTAACGTAAGCTACCATCGAAAAGAAGCATGATTGTCCACTTAGGAGATTCATGCTTCTTTTTTTGAATACAGGTTTATTCATGAATTCTGTCTCCGATTTCCCGCTGCTTGGCAAACAGCCGGTTTAATTTGACATTAGTAATTGCGAAAAGGGTATACAAGTGGAAAAGGAAAAACAAACATTTTCATCAACGCTATGGTATAATTGACGTAATTAATAGACAGGCTTGCACATATACATACGTAAAAGGATGTGATATGTGTGTGCAATCGGGAGGGGAAAGATATGGCAATAAATATCAAAGAAGTGTATAAAGATACAGACGATAAGTTGATTGTTGATGCTAAAAAATACAATTCAAAAGTTCCCCGGCTTGAAGTGGTTGACGGCAAAGTTAAAATAGACCTTAATGATCTTCTTCAAAAGAAATGGTTTGAGGAGTTCGAAAAGTAATTAATGGAATTAAAAATTGGCGATATCTTCTGATTAAATTATATTAATCCTAGAAATAACGAACATGATAGGAGACCAGTAGTTGTCTGGGCATTTGAAGATGAACGTTTTCTAATAGCAGCTTTTGCAACAATTACTACATCAGAGATAGAGGACTTTGATGGTAAGTATGATAAATGGAAATCTCCTATTTTTAGATGGCGTGATGCGGGGTTGTACAAGGAATCTTATGTTAAGGCAAATTGTATAGCTAGTGTGGACAAAACAGCATTTATTTCTGAAGATTATATTGGTGAAATGGCTAGGGTTGATTTGAATAATGCTCAATCAAAAATAAAAGAATTTATCAATTCAGATGAAGAACCTTGGTAAGCATCCTCCATGGGTGCTTTTGTTTTGTAGATTAATAACATTATTATCCTGAAGTAAACAAGCGTCAATAGCCAAACCCAACACTAAATCAAGCACAATTTTTCGTCCGTGGAGATTGTGGATGCAGTTTACTCACACAACTCTAACCCCTATAATCTTTGAAAAGGGGGATTAACATGATCCGTTTATTAACTAAAAGCAATACGAAACAAGCTGCCACACTACTCGCGATGGCTTATCCAGGGATGCAAATCGCGGGTGAGGAAGCTCAACAAGCATTTATTGAACGACTCAACTTGGAAATCGAAACCGAAAATAACTTAAGCTTCTACGGGCTATTTACTGAACAAAACGAGTTAGTAGGCACATACAAACTTCATGATCTTCAAGGGAATGTAAATGGGAAGATTGTTCGTGTCTGGGGAATCGGCACTGTAGGCGTGCACTTTTTCCATAAAAAAGAAGGAATTGCGAAACGATTGCTGCAGCATTTTCATGAAATGGCTAGAAGTGAAAATGTCGGGATCGTAGCGCTTTACCCATTCAACACGACTTTTTATCAAAAGATGGGGTACGGGTATGGACCGACACGCTATCAATATAAACTGAAGCCTGCAAGTTTTCCGAGCAGTGGCGATCGAAAAAAAGTGATCATGCTGTCTCCCGAAAATGAGGAAGAGATTGTTGCCGTGTACAATAAATTCGCATCGCTGCATCATGGCATGATTGAACGGACTTGGCATGAACGGAATTTGATTAAGAAAAAAGCGACATATTATGCGGGTGTTTATGAAGGCGATGAGTTGGTTGGCGCGCTTGCCTATGCATTGCTGCCTGTGAAAGATAGTCATTTTCTACATCATGAGATGACGATTTTTGAGTGGGTATGGACGAAGCCAAGTGCTTTCATGGACTTGTGTGCGTGGATTCATTCACAACAGGATCAAGTCGAACGTGTCATCGTTCGGACGCATGACGAGTCACTCATTTATCAACTGGAAGATCCCCGAAACGATAGCAATCGTCTGATCCCGAGTGTTTATCATGAAATCGGAACGGTTGGCATTGGGCTCATGTATAGAATCAGCTCGATCGAGTCATTTGTCCAGCAAACTAATTTTCATTCCTTGGAGCGACCTGATCACCCTGCAACGATTTCTTTGTTCGTCCAAGATACATTTATTCCCCAGCAAAATGGGAGTTACCATTTGTCATTCAGCCAAGATCGTTGGAGCATAGAAAAGTCATCAGATTCTTTGGAAGAAGTCGATTTGAGCATTGCGATTTCAGATTTAAGTTCGTGGTGGATGGGGTGTGTCAGCATGGAACAGCTAGTTCACTATGGAAAAGTGAATGCGGATAAATTGTCGGCTAGGCAGTTGGATCGATGGTTTAAGCCTGAGTCGAAACCTGTTTGTTTGACATCGTTTTGAAGAAGCTGTGAACATCCTAGTTCCATACCTTCCAGCAAACCATACTCACCTTTTCCGGAAAGTTATTGCTTGTTACCACATTTATAAGCAGTGAAGCACAAATTCTTACCTTCGAGAATCTGTGCTTCTTTTTGTGATAGCAAGATATATCTTTCGAAGTTGTCGTAATTATTGTATAATTAACTTAATATGTAGGTATCGACAAATCAAGTTAAGCAGTCCTGGAAATCATGGAAAGTGGTTGGAAGTGCTATTTTACGAAAAGGAGGTGTAAGACGAATGGTGAAAAAGCTGCTTGGAATTTTTGCGATAATCGGATTTTTTGCAGCATGTAGTAACGAGGTTAATCAAACAAATAATAATCTTGAAGAAGAAGTGGAAAAAGAAATTCTAGAAAATGATAAGAACCAATCGAATTTAAAAGATGATGTGGTTGAATTAGATGAAACTAGCATGGAAATTCATACAGGCTCTACAGAAACAATTAGTAGAAAGATTGAAGGTCAGGATCAGGAGATTAATGTTATTAATTATCATATAACACCATATAGGATTGCCTATCAATTAGACGAGGTATTCGGTGTTCCTGAAGTGGTCAATAACCAAATAAATTATACATCTCAAAACTCCGGCTATAAGATCACGTTAGAAATTATCGAGCACACAAATCTTGAAAAAGCTGTATTGAATCTGCAAGAAAGATTTGAAAGGGAAGGATATGAAGAAAGTTTTGAAGACGGTTATGAATTGAGAAGCACGCCGGTCGAAGAAAATGGTTTGACAGGAAAAACACAATTATATGGTGATCATCCAATGAAAGGATTTGTTGCATATGAGATTGATGAACATGCACTCGTGGTTACTTTTCAATATCAAGTAGAAGGTGCAGATGCGATGAACCCACTCTTAGAAGACTTACGAAAATCGATTCATATGCAATAATTATTTCACCAACAAAGCACGTTTTATCAATACTATCCATTTGCGTGCACGCCGAATGAAAAAGGGTAAAGTGAATGCTTTATCCTTTTTTTTAACCCCATTCATGTGGATTTTTTATTTTTAAAATCTTATTCTGTCTTTATTTGTCGGAATTCCATTATTTACTTTTTCCCATTTGCCATTGTTAAATCGTTCGTACTGTTCAAAAGCAAAAGGCAATCCATTTGCAGTACCGATGTCACTACTGTTCCTCGTGTGATGAATGATTGTCCAATCTGATAGGATAGGTAAGTGAGAGGGGTGTTACTCATGGAACTAAGCAAAATTCCTTACTATGAAAAAGAGTCACTGAAATTTCAACCTATGAAACATATGCAAGGAAGGATTCAAGAAATGGAGCAGGCATCGAGTGAAGGAGCAGAAGTTGCTAATCGCTGAAAAGACATTATCGAGCAGCTTAAAGACGAAGTATATCCGGTAGTTCACCGGATCGGGCGGGAGACATTTTCGCTGTTTGCTGAGTTTCCGTCTGGGATCTTTGAGTATGCGCTGGATATTGACAAAGCTACTTCGATCATTAAGAGGAATCAGCTTAAACCGTTCATGTTTCAGCCTTCATCGGTTATAGAGTCGGTGGATGTGGGCAATGTCAACACAGACACGAGCAACATAAAAACAAACCACAATAATCCTATCATGGTTCTTCAAAGTCAATATGTAACTGAGGGAAAACCTTATTGTATTAATGGAAACCACCGCATCACGGAAGCATTTAAAAAACAAGCGGATCACATTGGTGTATTTGTCTTTCGTGATTTGGAATTTGTCCCGTTTTTTTATGACAATCTGAGCAAGGCTATTTATTATTTGGAGATTGATTACCACAATGTCGTCAAGAATGAACGGCAGCTGTTGGCGGAACAGCAGACTGCGTTTGTATATGAATTCTAAATGATAAATGTTTGATGTAATCACGCTTACGATGTCGGAAAGCCGTTTAAACATATGACGGTGACTGATAGAATGAAGAAGCAAGTATAATAGATTTGATATTCTTATTGTGGAGGTGAAGTGAAGACATGGAATCGCTTTTTTCCGATATTGGCTATTACTTCATGCCGATATTAGCAATTGTTTTTTGTCTTAACCTAGTAGCCATCATAAAAAAAGCAAAGAACGACCAAACTACTACTTTAAATACATTTTTAATGACAACATCTTTTGTATTTATCGTATGGACCATTGCTTATCTCACTATGAATCGTAATTAATCGAATCAGATACGAGCGACATTGAACCATGCAATATGACGCGAAAAATTAGGAAGCCTATACCTGAATGCTGGAAGATTATTGGCGGAAAGAGAAGCTGTTTGCTATTCGGCAAATTTACGGTTTCTTTGTCCGATCTTCACAGCATTCGTGTGATACAGATTTTTCGGTACATCGCTATGACTTTTTGGTTTTCGTTTTTCCATTCCTTGCTTCGCGTAGGAAGCTTGAATTGTTTTTCCATTTCGGCTTTTAGACCGGCTAACAGTATATCCTTTTTCGGTTGGTCGAAAAAGATGATTCGTTCATATTCTTTTTGGTAATCCGCTAGTGACTTACCTGTCATGTTATTGCCACCTTTTTTTGCAGTTAGGAAAAGATCAAATCTTTTGCAGTATTATCAACAACAAGGTTAAGACATCGTTTTTTTTATCCAAGCAAGATCCAAGCAATTAGTGGTGCCAGTATGGAGCTCAGCAGGGCATTGAGTGACATGGAGACGGAGCCCATGGAAAATGCCAGCTCTCCATATTCGACAGCTTTTGCTGTTCCGAGTGCGTGCGAGGCGCTTCCGAGAGCGATTCCCCTTCCAACCGGGCTATGCACTTTCGCCCATTTTAAAAGGAGAGGCGCTAAGATTGAACCGAATATGCCGGCAATCATGACGGCGACGACTGCCATCGAAGCATTGCCGCCTATCCCATCTGTAATTGCGATTGCAACGGGTGTCGTGACTGATTTTGGAAGGATGGAAAGACTCAACGTATGGCTCAAGTTTGTTACTCTAGCAAGAATGGCGACGCTCAGCATTCCGATCGCTCCAGCGAAAGAGACACTGAAAAAGATAACCACGGCATGCTTACGCAAGAACCTTCGTTGCTTATAAAGCGGATAGGCAAGTGCTACAACTGCCGGTCCAAGTAGCGAATTGATCCATTGACCGCCCTGCATATAGCTTTCGTAAGGGATTTGAAAGGCAACAAGGATGACGATAATTAAAATTGTCGATGTCAATACAGGTAGTAAAAATGAGTAATGGAATCGACTATAAAGTTTCGTCATTAAAAAATAACTACTGATTGTTAACAGAATCATGAGTGCTGCGAATAGGATTAGTTGCATTCGGATGCCTCCTTCTTCTTTTCTGTCCTTTTCTCCAAACGTTGTGTGAAAATACCTGAGATGACGATTGTAATCGCCGTGCTTACTACGACAATTCCAAGTAGCAGCAATCCTTGCCACGATAGAAGGGAAGGGTAGTTCATGATGCCGACCGTCATCGGGACGAACAAAAGCGTTAAGATACCAAGTAAAAACCCTGCACCATCTTCAATCAATTCAACAGGAATCACCTTCAAGGTTAGGCAAATGAATAATAGGATTAACCCGATGATGCTACCTGGAATAATGAGATGAAAAAGGTTTTGGATAAAAGTGCCGATATAAGAAAATATGAATAGTATGCCGATTTGTAGGCAAATACGTATAACTTTCATCTTTACACTGTCTCTAAAGAGACAACTTCCTTCTTTCTGTATAAGAGTTTGTTCCTTGTATGGTTATTTGCATGAAGTGAATGTTGTAGCAAGGATTTAGAGATTATATCACTAGTAAGTGTGAGGTTCAATGATACGAATGTCTGTGGCGGTATGAAAATGTGTCGGTGCCTGTGTGAGAAACATTCATGTTTATTCAACCAATATGTATGGTTATTCGGAACAAATCAATTAGATTAATCTCTATAACTTCTCATTTGTATTAACATGCAATTGTAGTGTATGAACTGAATTAATTTCATGCAGATGCCTAACAAAATATTACAATTAATAGTAGAAAATAGAATCAGATAGGAGCAACAATAAACTATGCAATATGACGCGAAAAATTATGAAGAATATATCGAGATGCTGGAAGAAGATTGGCGGAAAGAGAAGCTGCTTGCGATTCGGCACATGATTTTGGAGTATGCCCCTGAATTGGAGGAAGTGATTCGCTATAAGATGTTGAATTACGGGAAAGACGATCACTATATCTTTGCTCTTAACGCGCAGAAGCATTATGTAAGCCTTTATGTTGGGACCATCGAGAAAGTGGAAAACGCGGAATCTCTATTAGCGGGCTATAACTATGGTAAGGGCTGCATTCGTGTGAAGAAGACGATTAAGATGGAGGACTCTGGATTGGAGCAATTTATCCACAAAACGATCGATATGTGGCGTGCTGGGGAGGATACGGATTGTTGATGGGCAAGACTTTGTCAGGATACATTGATAGTTTTTAGTATGTGAACTTTTTCGTTACATGAAAAAACAGGAAAATGGAGTTTGTATAGTGAAGAAAAATAAATTAATGAGCATCGTAACGTTATTAGCAATTGTGTTGGTAGGAACGTCAGCATGTGCCAATACCTCAAACGAGGCGCCAACCGAAGCAAATCCGTCAAAGTCTGGTGCAGTGGAAGGTAACAATGATGGTTCGGTCGATGCTTCTGCGAGCACTGACGGTGAAGAACTGGATACTACAAGTTCAGATCAAAGTGCGAGTGAACAGAAAACGCAAAAGGATGAAAGTGAAAATTCACTTTCTCAGTATTCGAATGAACAAATTGAATACGCGCGTGTTTGGCTACAACTTGGGCCGAATCAGGATATCGATGAATTAAATGTGCGCCATATTCCAGCTGGCGAACCGATAAACCCTGATGATGATACGAGTGCTGACTACCCAGAAGACGTTATTCAGTTAGCGGGGAGCCGCTTAGTAGATGGTTCCGTTACGTACAGTGGGAATGGCGATGGTACAATTACTGTTTATAACGTACCTTTAAGATGGGATGGGAACTATCCTGCTGGAGAAGATTTCTACCTAGATATTCTTGCAAATACCAAACGGGTGTCTATTGATCCGAACGAGGATGAAAAAGTGATAGCGCTAATCAAATTGATAAATGTGCAGCAAAATTAGATGCGTTTAAAGAAAAAAAAGTAACTACCTTGCTAACTGGCCAGTAAGCAAGGTAGTTATTCATTCGTGCAATGATGGATCGCACTTCATGCGGACATCTAGTGGAACGACTGGATGTTCGTTTACCCGGTCTTCTTAGGAAAATGTACGTTTATCTTGCCTCAACATTGCTTGGATTTCTTCTTTTGAGTAGTAAAATACTTATCCCTTGAGCAATAAACATGATGTAAATTAATAAAATCATGTAATCCCTGTAAACGTCTATAGTGATATTATTAAAGAAACGATAATAAATTTCTATGAGTAACCAGCCAATTGGGAAGACGGCCGCCGAATACTGATAAGATTTCAAAAGAATTTTTTTCTCTTGCTCGTCTTTTGCCTTACTCGCATATCTAAACGTTAGCGATAAAAATAGCAAAAAGACAGGGATTAAAAATAGGATGATAGAAGATAGTATCGTCAATGTTTTCCTCCAATCTAAATGAGTTGTGGTTCTATATTCCCTATATATCAACTTAAATGTAAAATAATTATAGTTTAATTCAAGTGAAAAGTAAAGATTATTTAAATATTATAGACTTGCGTGATAATTAGCTGTGCAATAAATAGTGAAGTAGGTTGAAGATGTTTGTGAACGTAATACATGATTCAACGGATACAAACAGGCGTGATAAATTCTTTTCAGATAGCTCCATGAAAGTTGGAGTCCATGATTGAAGTCCGAACAATACTCGCGCTTACTTACCGACGACATAGAAAGTCGATAATGCACGCTCATTCGTTAATGTACTGTAAAGTAAAGTACCCGTAAATCAGGTGATTTATGGACTTACTCTCACCAATGTACTTGCAGTTTATTGCCACTTGGGTCGTAAAAGTGGAAAAAGGCATGGCCATTATCTTCTTTTATTGCCTCGACCTTCACTTGATGATCTGTTAAGTGTTGGTGAAACTTAGCTAATGCTGGACTTGTAAAGCCGATGCTAAATTCGGGTTCGTTCTCAATGGTGAAGTGTGCAAATGTTTCATCCTTGGTAGGAACTAAAATTAGTAAAAAAGGTCCTTCATTTACTTTTACGATTGCACGTTCCTCCGTATGGGTTAGTAACTGGAATCCTAATACATCTCGATACCATTGTGCAGATTCCTCCAAATCCTTTACAGGAATTCTAATGTAATGTATTTGATTGATGAATGATGGACGCATCTTTTTCTCTCCTCGTTTGAGTTGGATTTTCGAATCGCTATTCCCTTTCCTCTGATTACGCGGAAAATTTAGGTAATCATAGTTTAGCATAAGTTTTGTTAACCCGATAGAACAACGGAAAAATGATTGATGGTGTGAATTGGAAGCGATATCTAGTTGTTGTATCATTCATATGACGGACAGGTTAGTAAAAGAGAGATATCGAATTTGTAGTAGTACTCAGTCTGAAGCTTAGGAGGTGTAGTTGATGCAGTCGTCCCCATGGTTACAAGGCGGTCCTTTTCTTGAAGTTAGTTTCTTGATGGAGCTTAAAGAAAAGAAAAAAGAAACTATACAGGAACTGATCGATAATTTGTCCAAGGTCAAAAATAGAATTGAAATCCATGACCAAAACGTGGATGAAATAATTGATTTCTTTGATAGAGGTTATTCTTATGACGAAGAAGACTCACAAACAAATTACCTGCATTCTTTAAGGTTAAGATTATATGTCTATTTATCGAGGAAACGAAAAGCGACATTACAAATAGAAAAGGTCTCGTCAAATGCAATAATGGTTAATTTTTGGTTTTTGGGTACTACCTTCGATGCCTTAGAGTGGGACCAAATCGGAATAAAAAAAGAGGAAATTACAGACTTTGCAAAGTTTCTTAAAGAGTTGTATTCCGTTTATGCGTTTAAAATCGGAGGATTTGCAATCGAAGAAGATGTTCTTGAATTACTTGGGTTTGATGAAATATATCCGAACGAATGCTATCATTACGAAAATGTGTCTCCTGACTATTTTCTTCATGAATCATCCCATTTCATAAATGTAATTTGGAATGAAAAATACAAGAAATTAAGTGACGTTCCTTACAATTACGAGAGGCTCGATGAGGATGGAATCTTATTGAAACTTGTAGCAGCCTATTAAACTAACCGATGCTTTAGTGAGAAATGAACATCAAATTACAATGAGCTTGACGATATATGTTCGAGCTCTTTTTTTATGTGCAAGTTTATTTCTTGATAAAATGCATGCTGCTGCCACAAAGTTAATGGTCTTTGTGTAATTTGGATTGCCGTAATAGCGGTAGGATAGCTGATTGAACAGCGAGCTATACCTTTATCATAGAAATCTTCGCGCTAAAAAGTAAGAAATACTTGTACGCTATGAAATTGAAAGTACGGGGTGATCATGATTTTTCTAAATAAGTTCTCGTTACTCATACTTATCGTCTATTGCACAGCATTTGAATTTTTATCCATGTATGATGATTTGCCGAATAAAACCATAATTGTTTACGGCGTATCAATTCTTGTGATCTGTTTTTTGGCATTCCTAGCTAAAAGAAAGAGTTCACTGATTGTGCTGCTGTTGGCCAATGTACTAACGTTCGCCCATTCTTTCTTTTGGGTAACTCGTGTCGCTGAATTTGAAGAAAAGGGATACTATATTGCACCTTTCACACCTGTTTCTTTATTGATTACCGTCACGATTGTTTTTGGACTCCTGCAGATAGCAATCTATCTGGTTACGAAGCCTACCGGGTACAAGCTAAATCTCGACAATAAATGAAAACAGAATGTGAAATAAATTCATTGAAACGCCGGCCACCTTCAAACAGGTGTCTGGCGTTTTGCTTGCTAGTAGACAATACAGCAATGCCATATCAACCAATTTTATCATTCCATGCAAGTCAAAGAAACTACTCGAACCGTGAATCATACTTTCTCTGAATGAGCCCCGTCCACTACATGTCACAATTTTCCTGCCGACCGTTAGTAGGTTTCTTCTTTCGGGTATGCTAAACTTTGAAACGTTCAAGAGGTAATGAAGAAGGTGGAATTTAGATGAAAAGAACGGAGCATCAGCAGCAACAAAAACGCAAGAAGGCGGAAAAGAAAGGGACGATCACGAAAAGGGTTATCCGCATATTATTCGCCGGAATTCTACTTGCGACGATTTGTAGCGTTATTATCATCAATCTATTAATTGCAACGAGTGATGTGAGTAAACTAGAAGAACCTGAACCAAGACCGACTTTTATTTATGATCAAAACGGGGAGGTTGTCAGTAAAATCTCTCATTCCAATATAGAAGGAGTTTCGCTGGACGACATTCCGAAAGAGTTGATTGAAGCGGTTATTTCTGTGGAGGATCAGCGATTTTACAAACATCATGGGATTAATTATGTCGGGGTTGCGCGCGCTTTTATCAATAACTTGTTCGAAGGTGAGGTCGTTGCAGGTGGGAGTACCATTACACAACAGCTCACCAAGAATGTGTTTTTATCGCAGGAGCGGACGTATTCACGTAAGTTTAAGGAATTGATTCTTTCAAAGAAGATTGAGCGAACATATTCGAAAGATGACATACTGGAACGTTACCTCAACCAAATCTATTTCGGTGAAGGAGCATGGGGTGTGCAACGAGCTGCGCACATCTATTTTGGGAAAGATGTTAGTGAGTTGACGTTGAGTGAAAGTGCGACGTTAGCTGGGTTAATCAAAGCACCTACCCATTTATCTCCATATAAAAATCTGGAGAAGTCGGTGGAACGACGCAATGTTGTTTTATCGTTAATGAAAAGTGAAAAATACATTAGCCAAGCCGATTTTGATAAAGCGATTGGACATGAAATTGTTTTAGCGGATGCAACCATGCCAAATTATAAAGGGAAATACCCCTATTATATTGACCAGGTTGTTGACGAGGCGATTCACACGTACAAACTAACGAAAAATGAAGTGCTAGCTGGCGGGTTACATATTTACACGGAAATTAATCCTGTCATTCAAGATGCGCTGGAAGAAGTGTATGCGGATGACCAATTTTTCCCCGAAAGTCAGGCAGATCAACTCCTGCAAAGTGCATCGGTCTTCTTGAATCCTAAAACAGGTGGCATTTCGGCATTGGTCGGGGGGAGAGGTGAGTACACATATGGGCGTTTTAATCATGCGACCGAGCTCATTCGGCAACCGGGATCGACGTTAAAACCTCTGGCCGTCTACACAGCTGCGTTGGAAAAGGGTTATCAAATGGCGGATTTGCTTGTTGACGAACCGATCAACATAGATGGGTATTCCCCAAGAAATTTCGATCGCCAATATCGAGGGCAAGTGACCATGTACGATGCCGTCGCTCACTCGTATAATATCCCTCCCGTCTGGCTGTTGCAGCAAATTGGCATTGAAAATGGAGTACGCACGGTTGAACGGTTCGGCATTCCTTTGGCAGAAGAAGATCATAATTTAGGCCTCGCCTTAGGAGGCTTGCATAAAGGGACATCACCGTTGCGAATGGCACAAGCTTTTTCGGCATTTCCGAATGATGGCGTTATGATACAAGCTCATGCAATTGTAGAAATAAAAGATTCAGAAGGCAAAGTCCTTGGAAAGTGGCAGGAACAGTCAGTAGAAGTGACAGAAGCAGAAGTTGCCCAGCAAATGACGTATATGCTGCAAGGTGCAGTCGAAGAAGGTACGGCGATGAAAGCACAAATTTCAGGTGTTGACGTAGGGGGTAAAACAGGTACGACCCAGCTCCCATTCGAAGGCGTGGACGGGTCAAAAGATCATTGGTTTGTCGGTTACACACCGGACATTGTTGGGGCAGTTTGGCTCGGGTATGATCAAACGGATACGACCCATTATTTAACATCGACGAGTAGTTTCACAGCACCGCCTATTTTCGCCGAAGTCCTATCAAAATCAAAAAGTGAATTGCCGACCAAGCAATTCGACTTACCATTACTCGCAAAAGCTAAAAAAGAGCTAGAGAAACAGCAGGATAAGTTACGCGATCAACAACGAAAGCAAGAAAAAGAGAAGAAGAAAGAGGAAAAGAAAGAAGAAAAAGAACGAAAAAAGCGGGAGAAGAAAGAAGAGAAGGAAAGGAAGAAGCGAGAGAAGAAAGAGGAGAGAGAGAACAAGAAATGGGATAAAGATGAAGATGAAGAGGAAGAGGAAGATGATTAGAAAATTTCGATAGTACATGACGATGAAGAATGTGAGGTGCTTTGATAAGTTGTTGCCAGCTCAAAACGGCATAGCACACGCGCTCTTAGTGAGTCATCCTACTGTCCACTTCAAGAGCGATAAAGCATTTGGCTTTATCGCTCTTTTTGGGTTACTACTTTTTAGGCTCATGGAAACCGGTCTCAGCAGTAAAGCCATATCCTCCGAAGGACTTAATCTGCTAAAATACGAAACTTTATGAATAATAGAGCGTAAAAGAGAGAAAGGGTCGGTGGGAAGGAGATCAATCATTGTTAACTAGTCTATTCATGTTGTTCATACTCATCGTTTTGCCGATAGTTACTATTTGGATGTTAGCGAGAGCAACCTATAAAACGAAGTTGGAATGGCTCCTCGATGCAGTAAAAACGGTAGCGTTGGTCGCGTGGCTAGTCCATACGCAGCCGTGGGACTGGATTGGCTATTATATCCGTTATCTATTGGTCATTTTGCTTGTTGTTGCGCTTTTCCTATCATGGAAAAAGGTCCGTGCGTTACCGTTTCGCGAAAATTATTCGACGAAACGTACAAATACAATGGGTCTCAATATCGTGCTCATTGTCTTTTTTGGAGCAATTACTGTATCAAGTATCTTCAGCTATTCAGTCAAAGACAAAGCGATTGAACTAGCATTTCCGATGCACGAGGGCACTTATTATGTTGGTCATGGAGGAAATCACACGTCGATGAACTATCATAATGCATATGATGATCAGAAATATGCGCTCGATATTGTAAAGTTAAACAAAATCGGTACACGAGCAAATGGCCTTCAACCGAAGGATTTAACCAAATACGCAATTTTCGGTGATGAACTGCTTAGTCCATGCAATGGAAAAGTAAGCGAAGTGAGAGATGGTCTTCAAGACATGACACCTCCTAAAATGGATCGCGAACATCCGGAAGGTAATTTTGTAGCACTTTTTTTGCGAGCAACATGACGCTACAATCTACATGGCGCATATGAAAGAAGGAAGTGTTGCTGTCGCAAAAGGGGATACAGTGACAACTGGGCAGCTGTTAGGGAAAGTCGGCAACTCGGGAAATACAAGCGAACCGCATTTGCATATCCATGCTGAACTGGATGGCAAAGGGGTGCCGCTGACGTTTGACGGAAGGTTTTTAGTGAGAAATCAGTTGGTGAAGACAGGGGGGAAGTGAGGGGGTTATCGTCATATGATTATAGTGGATAGAATCTTACTTGAAACGTGTCATGTGAATTTCACGTACTAATTCTAAGGTTTAAGGAATTTTTAGAGAAGGGGAGACACTGGAATAAAGAGAAATGAGGGATCGTGAATTGGACAAGAAAAAGATTTATAAAGTAATTGCCTTATTTAGTTTTTTCATTTGTATACTTGCCTGGATTCCGAATATCGTGTTCCAAATTCCGAGCCCATTTTGGATGAGTACTTTTGTTGTTGCACCAGTTGGCATTGTGTTTGCAACATTGATAAGAAAAAGTTGGTTAATCGTTGCAAATACGCTGATGTTTTTTAGTTTTTTCATTTTGATGTTTGTGGGGTATGTGGTAAATGCTAATTTTTCTTAACGTTATAAGCATTCTAAACCAACTGGAGGTTCGTCATGAAAATAACAGCACACGATGACAAAGTGAACATCGATGGTTTTGAGATTTGTGGTCATATTGATCAGGAGCAATCTTGCTCGACCTGTAAGAATCACTTGATTTATTACGAGGACTTTGATGCCTATTTTTGCCCGGCTTGTAATCATTGGTTGGAGTCAAAATGTAATGATCCGAGCTGCATGTATTGTCCGAATCGGCCAGAAACGCCGCTACCGAAGGGGTGAAAGCATGATAGGCGGATAGAGTGAAGGAAATGAGGCATTGGCAGACTAAAGAAAGGCAGGAGCACTCATGATTGTATGGTTTCGGCATTTGCCGCAAGTACGCTTGGAAGGGGCATCATGGCAGCCTTTCATTCAACACGAATGGTTGCGTAAGCATTTTATGAAGATTGTTTATGGATTAATGGTCGCTTTTATTGTATTGCCCTTTGTGTCTGGAGGGAGTCTTACTCCAGTGAAAAACTTCCCCCTCCTGTTCATCATCGTTGGCGTATTTGTCATTCACGAGGCGTTGCATATACTTGTCATCCACAAGAAAGGCGACATGAGCTTAACGTTTAAGGGGATTTATTTTTGGATTCATACAAATGCAATTCTCTCGAAAAAGAGGTATTGGGTACTTATGACGTTGCCTTTCATCAGTTTGACAATACTCCCGGCAATTGTGTCGTTTTTTGTGACGGGCGATTTGCAAGCCCTCCTGTTGTTCATCGCATGGTACAACTTAATTATTTCTGCAGCTGATATTGTGAATTCGATTTTGATTTTATTGAAACCGAATCGAACTGAATTTTGTAGGGGGTATTATCGGGTGAAGCATGAGCGGAATCAGCAGGAAATAGGTGTTATTGAGTCTTAGTAAATGGATGAAATTCCATTATTGTGTCCGTACCTGTGCAAGAAACATTCACGTTTATTCAACCAGGCACCGTCACAAATCACTACATATAAACGCACATTTTTACTCCATATTTCGTACGCTACTAGTAAATGAAGTACTGGCATAGCGAGGGAATAAAGGATGTGTATGAATGGATGGATGAGGGGAATGAAAAAGGAAGAGACCTAATTCCAGTTTCCTCTGAAGTGTATGCGGCGAGAATTGCGCTACTCGGTTCAATTTTTTCAGTATTAGGCGACGGGCTTTCTGCAATTGCTGCGGGTATGGCCCTTCAACAAGCCGAAATCGAAAGTGCACAGGAAGCAAAGGAATTAAAAGAAGCAGATGATCAATCAAAACAAGTCGAAGCCCTGCAAAAACAAATTGAACAATTGACAAAAAGAATTGAAAGTATGGAGAAAAGAACTAGTTGAATCCCGTTCCGCGCAGTTGCCAGCTTCCGTGCAAGCTGACGATTGGGCGGATTTTGGCGATGGTCGTAGGGGAATCAACGATTTTTAACGATGTGTGTACGTGTAAAAACGTTTCTTGTCATGTTAAGAGTGAAATACGATGATTACAGTCAGGTGCGCTTGAATTAATTGAAAACCCGTGAGTGTATGAATCAGTTAAACTCGTGCTAACTTGTGTTTGGTATACACATTGAATTTAATCCGTTTAAACTTACGCTAGCCTGGATATAGTTGAATGATGCGAGTATCATGTCAAGCAGATAGCGAAACTGGCCATTTGAAATTAAAGAATCTTTGTGGTATTATTATCTTGAATTCGAGATATTATTTCGTATTTCACTTAACAAGATACCTACATTCGTAAATTTTTTTATTCATATACCTTGAATTCAAGATAAATTACAAGATTAAAGGAGAGACATCATATGAACGGAATTAAAGGAATTCACCATGTCACTGCTATTACGAGCAGTGCGGAAAAAAACTATGATTTTTTCACCTATACATTAGGCATGCGCCTAGTGAAAAAGACGGTGAACCAAGACGATATTCAGACGTATCATTTATTTTTTGCGGATGATAAAGGATCCGCGGGTACGGATATGACATTTTTTGACTTCCCGGGCATCCCAAAAGGAACGCATGGAACAAACGAAATCTACAAAACGGCATTTCGTGTACCGTCGGATGCAGCATTGGATTATTGGGTGAAGCGCTTTGAAAAATATGAAGTGCAAAATAGTGGCATCCAGGAAGTGTTTGGCAAGAAGACGATTTCATTCATCGACTTTGATGAGCAACAGTATATGTTGGTTTCGGATGAGGAGAACGAAGGAGTTGCTGCGGGAACGCCGTGGCAAAACGGGCCGGTTCCTTTAGAGTTTGCGATTACCGGTTTAGGGCCGATTCACATACGCATTGCGGATTTTGATTACTTTAAAAAAGTATTGGAAACGGCGATGGAATTTAAAGAAATCGCAAAAGAAGGTTCGCTGCATTTATTCGAAGTCGGAGAAGGCGGAAACGGTGCACAAGTCATCGTGGAACATAACACGCTGTTACCGAATGGACAACAAGGATTTGGAACCGTACATCATGCGGCATTCCGCGTAGAAGATGCAAGTGTGTTGGACGAGTGGAATGCACGTATGCGAAAGTTCGGCTTCCCAACATCAGGCTATGTCGATCGATTCTTTTTCGAATCCATCTATGTCCGCGTTGCACCTGGCATTTTGTTCGAATGGGCAACGGACGGCCCTGGCTTCATGGGAGATGAGCCGTACGAAACAGTCGGCGAAAGCTTATCATTACCGCCATTCCTGGAAGGCAAGCGAGAACAAATCGAAGCAATGGTTCGTCCGATTGACACGGTTCGAAGTACGCGGACGATTGAAAAGGAATACTTGTAAACAAGTGGTTTTTTAAAAGTGAAGAACACTAATTGAGGAGGATACAAACATGACAAAACCAAATATAGGTATTATTTTAGGATCAACACGTGAAGGACGCGTAAGTCCACAAGTAGGAGCATGGGTTAAAGAATTAGCAGATAAACGCGGAGATGCAAACTATACAATAATTGATATCGCAGAATATAAATTACCGCTTTTAGGTGAAGCGGGTGACGTATCTGGTGTGGCAGCATGGGCGGAGATCATTTCAAAACAAGACGGTTTCGTATTCATCGTTCAAGAATACAATCATTCCATTACAGGCGCGTTAAAAAATGCTTTGGATTACTTGCGTGAAGAATGGAACAACAAAGCGGCTGGGATTGTGTCATACGGTTCAGTCGGTGGTGCACGTGCGGCAGAGCACCTACGCGGCATTTTGAGTGAATTGCTAGTTGCGCATGTCCGTGTACATCCAGCACTTTCATTGTTCACAGACTTTGAAAACGGAACAGACTTCAAACCTGCAGCAGTTCAAGCAGCTTCTGTTAACCAAATGTTAGACCAAGTGATTCCTTGGACGAATGCATTGAAGACAATTAGATAATCGGATAATTAAAACACAAAATGTGCTTGGTGGCATTTTGTGTTTTAATTTTTTAAAATGAGTATTTCACTCAGGTGCCTGTATTAAGATGATGAGACATGAAACCATTTGCTTTCTTCTTACCAACTGCTAGAATTAAACTAACATTTATCAAGGATTAACTGGATTGGTTTTACACAGCATTTCTGGTGAATCTGCTTATGTAAATAATTTTTTTTCGTTTAAAAAATCTCATTATGAGGGGGGAGAGTTATTGAACATTGATAGTAAAATAAAACAATTGCTTTCAAACATTCTCCCTGTATTATTTGATATCAACAACTATGAAGTAGCTGATCTTCCATCTTTCCGTAGAACAATTGATAAATTCCAACCAAATCTCATATATGATCAAGTCATTAATTTCTTTATTGAAAAGAGTGATGAAATTAATCGCATAGATCAACTAATCGCTGAAAACTTAGACAGTTGCATTGACATCAGCTATCGATTGAAAACGGAACGGTCTTTTCTAGCGAAGTGGGATAAAAATCTTGAAAAAGCGAAACAGCTAAGAGAAGTATGCAATGACACTGTTGGTATTCGTTTCATTGTAGAGAGCTCAGCAGAAGAGATGATTTCAGGAATCTTGAAAGCGATAGAACACACAACGTATACAATGGATATAATAAATATGTATGATAAACCAAAAGCGTTAGATGATGGATACAGAGGCATCCATTTACAATTTAGACACAATCCAAAATGTTTTCCATTGGAAATTCAGTTTTGGACTCAAAAAGATGCATTACTCCATTTCTATACGCATGAAATAATTTATAAAAGCAATCCTAACACTGAAACAATTGCTTATAGTCTAGCGTTAAGAAATATCTTGGAGCGTTTACCGGATAAACCTTCCACTGTTCCCATACCCTTTGAAACGTATCTTTATAAAATTCTACATGCCACTAAAGGAGGAGAATAGTATGTCATTCTTGTATGCAAGAAAACCAGGTATAAATGCAACAGCCATTTTGCCAATGACACAAAAAGATGCACTACGCGTAATGAAGGCAAACCGAGGAATTGATTTTCAACTAGGCGTATTGGGCGGTCCTGATTTAGAGACCGTCACAAGGGTATATGGTGAATTTGCCCCTTATCGCAAGGTGAATACGTTAGAGGAATTGTTTCATCAAATGAATTATCAAGAGAAATAGTAATCTCTTTAAATACATTCCATGAATACGACAGCTTTAACCATTGCTAGGGGTGACTCATGCAATTTGAACTGTCTTCTGCACGTGTCTCTAATAGGGAAAAGCCGCTTATCTTCTGTATTGTTGAAGGTAAGCGGCTTTTTGAAATCTTGCATGTATCTGATCAGACCATTAGAAGAATGTGTGATGCTGGAAAGTTTCCAGATGCAACACGAACAGAAGGTGGACATTGGAGGATACCGAAACAATATTTTAACGTAAGCCTAGATCAAGCCAGAGAAATGAAAAATGAACTAGCACAAGTTCGAAAAAAAGCACAAGAGGGAGGAGAAGTTGATGAGTTTCATTTATAAGCCCGCCTTACCATTACCACTGAGTGAAAAACATTTCGGGTTTTGCGAAATTCGTCAACTTCTTAAATTCCTCCCCTTGGTCAGATAAACAGTTACCCGTTGACGAATCCCCACGTTCTTCGCTCTGCAGTCTAGTCAGCTTTTTACACGAAAAAAAGACCGTCAAATGACGATCTACGTTCTTCCATAAACGCACCCGTTAGTTGAATAAACGTCTGTAAACAATCACGCCTAGTTCTGGTTTATCCGTTTAACTCAGGACAGATAACTAAGAGGTTGGACAACCTCGCAAAGTTCGCTTTCTTCCATAAAATTTGTAACAATCGAAGAGTGCCCCACACCTACAAGGAATAAAATACGTTCTTCTTCAGAATCAATAAGACGGGTTAAATTTGCAAACATTATTAGATTTCTTTTATACCACCAACTTAACCAGTTCATACCAATATAATTATCTAAATCACCAATGCGTGCAATATTCAAATGAAGTTTTTGCCCCATGTTAACTGTGGCGGGATCGTTTAGTTCTTTGTAGTAATCTATTACACTTTTATCATCCGACAATTCAGGCATCACAAGCTCTTCATATATTTCCTTTAGAAGTTCGGGTTGATTTTCTTCCGCCCAATTCACAACTTCCCCATAACTCATATCGGCATCGCCCATCCAATCAGTCGGATAAATCTGTTCATGCTCCATCTTTAAACCTAACCGAAAGGCGACTTGGTATATTTCATTCATTGGTAGTTTGTATGCACCTAGTTTGTATTGATTAAATTCTTCGTTAAATGATTCACTATCCTCTGGAACCATTTCAACTGCAATCTTTGTCGGGTTAAACTTTTCAACTCTGGACACTAATTCCTCTATTTCTCTTTGTCTTTTTTCTGAATCTAGCCCCTCATATTCAGCCATATGAAAACTTCCAAGTACAAGAACTTTTGCTTTTGCCTGTTTCAATACAATTCCTCCTTTAATAGTTGCCCCTTTTTCATACACTTACTCCCAATCCATTTACTTTCACTCATTCGAGTATTGGATATTATCATCTTATAACACTAGTAAATTTCTGGTAATGGACCTGGGGATGGTTCTCAAATAGGGCTCGAGCCTTAATAAATTAAACGTTCAACTTATTATTCATATACAATTCTATTGACTATACAAAATTTAATCGGACACAGTCACTGTAAAAATTTCTTGTTTTGAAATAAAGAAAGCGGTATGATAATGGGCGTATTACAGTAGGAGGTGTTGTGAAGATGGCAATTTTAATGGCATTGCCAGCTTCTAAAAAGACTCATGCAAAGCCGATTTCTGAAGTGGCGATACTTTGCATGGGGCGAATGAAAGACTAATCGCTTGCGAAAGAAGCTTCTCCATTTCTACAATTGTGGCTTTGCGCATTGTTGCAACCCACAAATACGAAGGAGCTGACATGATGACTAACGAACGTTTTATACGAAACGACCAATATAATTTTATTAAAAGACAAGTCCATCAACTCGTGTATGGCCATGCAACCGTGAATGATCAACACGTTATTGGTGCTCTCGAATCGCTCTCCATTGAGAGAGTAGATGAATTGTTTACAGAGTTATCGAATGAACAAAAAGAAATGTTGAATGGTATGGAGAATATTGCGGAAAAAGAAGCAGCGGAACAATTTCTTCTCGAGCTAGAACCGTATATCATTCCGTTCAATGAACCTTCGGAACAGCGTATGAAAAAGCTCTTTCCGAAAGTGAAAAAGTTGAAATTGCCTAAAGTAGGCCTGGACTATACAAAAATGACGTATCTCAGTTTTGACGATATCGGAACGAAAAAGAGATACATTGTCGCGCCAGCCAACAAGGGCTTCATTGGCCTTGCAGGTACTTACGAAGAGTCTCAGATCAAACAAATATGTGCGATTTGCAACCGGCTGACGACTGTCATCCTTTTTATGACGAAAACAAAAGGGGAAGCAATCGGCACATACACGAAAAAAGGGAACTATATTTGCAAAGATGCAGAGAATTGCAACCATCACTTGCTTACCTTAGAAAAACTACATGATTTTGTAGAAAACATGAAATAGAAAGTGGTTATCAGAACGAAGTAGTCAACCTAGATGTGGGGATTGCCGAATAAAGGTACGCGGCACACAAAACCTCAAAACGGTATTCTACTATAAGAAACATCCATCCTTGAGCCTCGGCTCTTACAGGATGGATGTTTTTTTATGTATGAATAGAACTCTTGTTAAAGAGAATCTGTTAATTCATAGTGGTTAACTTCAATTATGAAAAATAGAATTGAAGCATGGCTCTCTGACATAATAAATGTTTTTTTACTATTAAGAAATCTATATTGCTTTCTTCCTAGTAACTGTTAAAATTGAACTAACAAGCAGCATGGGGGAGATTCATTGTGTGGAGAAGATTAATTGCAAGTTTGCTCGTCATTTCTTTATGTCTCGTACAATTTAGTAGTGTTACATATGCACAGTCAACGTACTTTATTAACACACCAAAACAAGTGTATACATATGAAAAACTGACGAAAGATATTCAACAGTTGGCGAAGGATTATCCCGACTTAGTCTCCTATCATTCTGTCGGCAAGACGGCGTATGGGAGAGACATCTGGGCAATGAAAATCGGAAAAGGTGAATCTACACTTCTCGTTACCGGCGCTCAACATGCGAGGGAATGGATGACGACCATTTTAACGATGCACATGGCGAATAAATACGTGACAGCTTATGAAACGAACCAATCCATTCAAGGATATGACGTCAAAAAAGTACTCGACGAGACAACGATTTGGTTCATGCCGATGGTCAATCCCGATGGCGTGACATTGCAACAAAAAGGGTTAGCTGCTTTCCCGAAGAAAGACCATCCGAAACTACTTCGCATGAACGATGGGAGCAAAGACTTTACGCGTTGGAAAGCAAATGCACAAGGCATCGATCCGAATCGAAACTATGACGTTGACTGGAAGCACATCCAAAACAGTCCGAAGAAACCTTCATGGCGGAACCATAAAGGTACGAAGCCTGGACAAATTGCTGAAGTAAAAGCAGTCATGAAAGTGGTGGATGAAGTGAATCCTGAAATGATTTTGGACTATCATAGTTCGGGCGAAGTATTGTTCTGGGATTATAAAATTGATTATAAAAATAAACAACGCGACCGTGTCATTAGCAATAAAGTCGCAAGCATGACCGGCTATTCGCTCATGTTCGCACAAAATCGTGCAACCGGCTCATTGACGGATTGGTTCATGTATCGGTACGACAAGCCGGCATTGACGCCGGAAGTCGGCAAGTTTGCCGGACAGACGAACGTTCCCCTTCAAGAGTTTGATAGGATTTGGAAGCAGAACGCAGCAGTGCCAATGTATGCGGCAATGGAGAGTCGTCAACTGTGGTTCAACAAACAACCACTCGTCCAATTGCGCGATGTCCAAGTCGATTTGCTCAAACCGATAACTTTGTATGCGCAACCGTTCAAACCAACGAAACAAACCATCCAACCTCAAAGAGTTTCAGTAGTCGGAGAAAAAGCGGATTGGTACGTGATTAAGACGGATAAGGGGAATAAATGGATTAAGAAACAGCATACAAAAGAATATACTGTTCAAGGATTCACCGATTATAAAGAGGGGGCTTATTGGTCCGAACCGACCTTGTGGGCTGTCAATAATGGGCTCATTGCCGGCAACGTTGTCAATGAGCGAAAGTATTTAAAGCCAATGGACGACTTGACCGAAGCGCAATTTTTAACGATATTATTCCGCTATGCAAAACCCGAAGAGCTCGCAATGACTGCGCCGACATCCAACTTTTGGGCGGCCGTACCGTATCAACTAGCTACGCATTATAACCTGCCAGTTGCAGGAAGTCTTGCTCATGTAAAACCGGCAAACGCCCCGATTACGCGAGGTAGAATGGCACAAATACTCGCTGCACTGCATTTCGGGAATCCGGCCATAACTGTTGAGGAATCAGTAGCTTTCATGTACGAAGCAAACATTTCCCAGGGCTATGATCCGTTCAATCAAACCTTAGCAAACTTCGGTGTAGATGAAATCCTAAAACGCGGTCAGATTTCAACATTCTTCATGAACTACGACGCTTTTTTACAACAAGAAGCCCTTGGTGACGAATCGATTGAACAAACGGAGGAGTGAGGACAATAAGATTGAAAAGATTCATCATTTACAACGTGTTGATTTGTCTAGTTGTGTGTATAAGCGGCTACAGTTACATCAAAAATCATGCCCGAGAAAAAATTGCTTCTACGTACGCTTTACAATACACAGCCAACAAATATGGACTGGATGAAGGAGAACTAGAGCTACTTGACGTAATGTATAGGAGAGGTATGGGCTTTTATGATATCACCATGCAATCGAATGTCACAAAAGAGGAGTTTGCCAGTGAAGTCAGAATGGCAAATGCCCATCTTGTATCTCATTTTTATGATCTAACAAAAGAACATCGTAAACAGCTATCTGAGGAGCGATGAGAGGATCGATGAAAAAAATCATACTAATCGTCAACATTCTGCTGTGCCTAACGGTTTTATTCATTAGCCATCATTTCCACCGCCAACAACAAAAGGCAGCAGCCTATCATCATGTCCTATTAACTGTCAGTGAAAAGTATGAGGTGAACGTGGATAGATTGGATAGAAAACAAGTTGAGTATCTACCTGATGAAGAATACTATGCTATCCAAATCGAAGTGAAAAAGACAGGCGATGTGCTAGCTTACAAAGTTGGCGTTAATGAAGACTATGCAGTGACGCATGTTGAAAAGATCTTAGAGGAGTAGTCTGAATGAAATGCCTGATGTTATAAATGTGTAATTAATAAAGGTGCCATGTAATCCGGCACTAGATAAATAAGTAAAACAGGCAAGCCGTGTGGTATGGGCTTGCCTGTTTTGTCATGATATCTGCGCATGATAGGAGCCTGCCGCGTCGATAAGTCATGTTTAATTGACGCGCGCCCTGAAAAGGGAGCTTGCCGCGTCGATAAGTCACGTTTAATGACGCGCGATCCGTGAAAAAGGAGCTTGCCGCGTCGATAAGTTACGTTTAATGACGCGCGATCCGTGAAAAAGGAGCTTGCCGCGTCGATAAGTTACGTTTAATGACGCGCGCTCCCTGAAAAAGGAGCCTCCCGCGTCGATAAGTTACGTTTAATGACGCGCAATCCGTAAAATAGGAGTCCCGCGCGTCGATAAGTCATGTTTAATGACGCGCGATCCCTGAAAAAGGAGTCTCCCGCGTCAATAAGTCACGTTTAATGACGCGCGAACCATGAAATAGGAGTCTACCTTGTCATGAACCCACCTTTAATGACGCGCGATCCCTGAAAAAGGAGTCTCCCGCGTCGATAAGTCACGTTTAATGACGCGCAATCCGTGAAAAAGGAGCTTGCCGCGTCGATAAGTCACGTTTAATGACACGAGATCCGTGAAAAAGGAGCTTGCCGCGTCGATAAGTTACGTTTAATGACGCGCAATCCGTGAAAAAGGAGCCTGCCGCGTCGATAAGTCATGTTTAATGACGCGCACCTCTTAAAAAAGCAACCCCGCATCATAAACACACATTCAAAGTCACTCCACAACATTCCAGTGAAAAAACTCACCCTTCACCCGTAACAATCCCGCAAAATACCCTATTCAACCGCGCAACCAAGCACAACGCAAAAGCACCCTCAAGGACCTTACTTACCGCACCCGCTGCTTCCGCATCCACTGCGTCGCGACCCACTTCTCGCCGATCTCCACAGGCGCACCGCCGTGCAACGTCAAATCATTCAACGCCGGATCATTGTAGAAATACTCGAAGTACACCGCCATCCCTTTGCGCGGCGCTACCGAAAAATTCAAATGCGGGAAAAACGTCTCGCCGCCTTGCTCCACATCATTCAAATACATCACAAGCGTACTAATCCGATTATTCGTCACGTTGCTCTTCGCCGAAAAGAAATCATGATGCGCCTTATATTGCTGCCCCGGCGTATACCGAAGGATCTGCAGCCCCTCACCATGCGCAATTGGGATATTCATCACCGCTTCAATGCGCTTTTCAATTCGTGCAACAACAACATTTTCCGTCTCGTCAATGAACGTGCTACTACTCGTCCGGACCTCATTCTCCTCGCGTGTCGTTCCGATCTTGGAACGCTTCAACCCATCCGCCGACAAACGGATCAGTTCATCACACTCTTCCTCACTCAACATATTCCCTAACACAACAACCAACGGCTCATCGATTCTTGCAATAATGTCAATCTCTCTATCTGTCACGATCTTCTTGCCAACATGACCGAAAATCGTCTGCTCTCTATTCTCCGCTATCAACTTCCAACACCTCTTAATTGTTTACTTTGTAAAACAAAAACGTACTCGGGCAATTATATACAGCTAATAACGGTCCTCTCTCGTCCGGTTCACACATCCTTTTGGAAGTAAATTCAATATATTGTAGCACGCAGAAAACCGTATCGTAAATTACTTTTTTTGTACAAAGGATAGGCCAATGGAACTGTTTTGCGGGCGAAACTTTCGTGCGTTTTTTCTTTGAATCGCGATTAAAAAAAACAAACGCACGGCAGCTACGAAACGAAAAAAATTGTACAACAAAACGGCCGCAGCGCACGTGTGAAGTACCGTATGGCAACCATCCGCAAGCATTTCTCATAAGCAAAAAAAATTCTTTTTTATTTTTTGTATCCTTTTATACGTTCCGCGTCTATGTAATGTGTGAGAGCTATGATCATAAAAGTAAAGGTGGAGAATGGAATGGAAATGGAAAGGGAAATGGAAAAAGGATGGTTTAAAGTGTATCGGAAGCTGATCTATAAACCGATTTGGAGAGATGCGAAGCCTCATCAACACACTGTGCTCATCACGTTGCTTTCGATCGTCAATTTTGAAGAGAAGCAATGGGAATGGAATGGCAAAGTGTATACTGCGCAATCGGGACAAGTCATTACGTCGCTGGCGTCATTGAAAGATATATGCGGCAAACATATCAGTATCCAACAACTTCGGACGGCGTTAAAGCGTTTTGAAAAATACGGATTTCTAACAAACGAATCAACAAACCAAAATCGGCTCATAACCATTACCAATTGGGACGTTTACCAGCAAAACGGCAAAGGACAAACAAAGGAACTAACAAGCGAGCAACAAAGCACTAACGAGCAAGTAACAACTAAGAAGAACTATAAGCATTATAAGAACTTAAGAATAAAACCTTTCGCGTATGCGAATAAAGTTTAGGAATTCCAGCTCGATTTGACGAAGGGGGAAGCGCTATGATGGCAGAAAAAGCGGTACTTGGCTCGATGATGAAAGAAAACTATCTCATTACGGATGCAAACTTGTCCGTCTCGCATTTCGCAGATCCTGTCCACAAGATGATTTTCCAGTCGATGAAGGAGCTGCGGGCGAGTGGGAAGGCGGTTGACTTCATCACGTTGTTGACGACGTTCCACCCGCAAGATATCGGAGGGGCAAACTACGTGCGGGAGTTGGCGGACTATGCGCATCTCCCAACGTTCGATGACCATGTGACCGTCATGCTCGATGCATGGCGGGAACGGGAAACACGCAATGTGCTGCACATCGCCATGCAAGAAAACTGGCCGATTGATCGCATTATGAATGAATTGGACGCGCTGCTTGACAACCGCGTGTGCGATTATGCCTCTTTGAGTGCCTTGCTAGCGGACGTCTATGAGGACCCGTACATCAAAAAAGAGATCGTAGAAGGGGCGAAAGCCGGAATCGGGGCGCTCGATACGATGACGGACGGCTTCAAAGACGGGGAGCTGACGATCATCGCGGCACGGCCAAGCATGGGGAAATCGGACGTTATGCTGCATATCGCAAAGCACGCCGGCTGGACAAACCGGCTGCCGCTCATCTTTTCGCTTGAAATGTCCGCCGCGAGTTTACGAGATCGCCTGCTTGCGTCAACGGGAAGATTCTCCCGCATCCGGATGCGCGATCCCTACACGATGTTGAACGACAAACAGAAAACCGACTGGCCGCGCACTGTCGGCCGACTTGCGGAATCGAACATGCACTTCTTCGACCGCAGCAAACAGACCGTTGCTGAAATCCGCATGAACGTGCGCAAAATGATCCATACGTACCCGGACAAGAAACCGATCATTTTCATCGACTACTTGACGTTAATTCATTCGGAGGACAAAAGCAGCAGCATGCACTTGCAAGTGTCCAAAATTACGAAAGACTTAAAAGCGATGGCCCGCGAATTTAACTGTCCCGTCATCACACTCGCCCAGCTTAGCCGCGCCGTCGAACAACGACACGACAAACGCCCACTCATGTCCGACTTGCGCGAATCCGGTTCCATCGAAGAAGACGCTGACGTCATCGTCTTCCTGTACCGCGACGCCTACTATTCGAAGAATGAAAACGATTTAACAATGGAACTCATCGTCTCCAAAAACCGCAACGGCCCGGTCGGCACCGCCGTCGCCATGTACAACAAATTCACAGGGGAGGTCATCGGCAATGCCTAAACTAACGATCAAAGAAGAACTCGAGGACGCCATCAAACTCGACGGATCTTTCGTCGCACACGCCATCTACTACGCCCTCCAAAAAGGACTCGTCCAACTCGACGACCCATCAAGCAGCCTACCATACCCCCTCCTTGACTACGACATCATCACGAAATGGATGGCCACAAACTACTTGCAACTGTGCACTGTTAAGCTGTTCAAGATTCCCGTGCAACAAAACCGGCAGGCGCTGTACTTGGCACATGAAGAAAACGAAGCAAGAGCGCAACACTACAAAATGTACGGCTACCGTGTCGAGCGTATCATGGAAGCCCCGCATGAAATGGATACGTCGTTGTATTGCGAGGAGACGGGGAAGCACCGGGTGATACGGGATATGAAACGGAAGACGGTGGAGTTTCCTTGTTGGGTGGGGGAGATGGGGCGCTGAGGGGAACAATCCACCGTTATCAACCGAATTAAGAAAAGTGGATTTTATCTGTGTTTTTTTACAATATACTACACTTTTCTGATAGAATAGTAGTATATAACAAATAAAGGAAGTGGGCGGAATGGAATCCTTATTACTTGAGAATAAACTAACTAATGCACAGGTTGTTAAACTTAAGAAATATGCGAGAGAAAAACAAATGTTGGCGTTTCAAAAAACCTTAGAAAAATACCGAGATACAATTGGGTACTGGGAACTTACCGACTACAAAGATGCAGGAGCAAATTGGAAATCAGAAAGTACATTAAAGTGTATGTGTGGGAAGACATTACGCTATCAATATACAGTTACAAATCAAAAAACCGCCGAAATCTTAACGTTTGGAATTACCCATTTGAAAGGTCACACAGGATTCTCAGATGAAGTAATCAGAGATATTAATAAACAAATAAGAATCGCAGTTAAAGCAATCAATGAAATGGAAGAACGATTACTGAATGACTGGAAGCTTAATATGGAAGTACCAGCTGATGTTATTTTGCCTGAGAAAATCAAGAAGTTGCTTGAAGAAGGGATGCCATTGTCCCGTATTGAGGAAAACGAGTTAATTAGATTAATTCAGGAAGCTGAAAGAGTTAAATGGAAGAGGGGACGAATAGATAATTCAAATGGACAACCTAATCGAGACTTAAGGACTGACTTGGCACTATTGAAGGATGTGGACTTTGAGGCGAAAGGAAAGATAAAACGTATTGAACCAGGGAACGGTCCTTTTGAATTATGGCCACATGAGCAAGAATTTGTCGAAGACATGCTTTATTCGAGTGTGGGTAGCGCCATGCTCATTGCAGAAGAACTCCATTCAACATACCAATATTCCGATCGTTTTCGTTCTGGTCGTCCAAAAGTATATCCTTTAGTCGTTTATTACCTGGATAGACTTGTGCAAGAAGGAAAAGCTGAACTGTCACAAGATCTTGGTTTTACAGACCGTATTTACAAAGTATTGGAGGTACAGTGATTTCAATGAATGCTAAGGCCATTAATGAGTTAATCAATAGTCTTAAAGCAATTACTGTACACGGAGATGCAATTATAATCCCAGCTGATAAAACGGCGGATAGGCTTGAATTGAAAGATCATTCCTATTATTTCTGGGTAGATATTAATAGAAAAGGCCATCGGCTCAAAAAACTCACTCTTCAATTACGTGAGCAACAAAGAAAGGAGTTGCCACTTCTCCGTCTTGATATATATGGTCCGCCGCATCAAAATCCTGAAGGCGATTTTCCATTAGCTGGTGAGATCATTCCTTGTCCGCACATACATATCGCTCATCCCGAATACGGTATTAGCATAGCGTATCCATTGAATAATACATATGCTAAAATGTTAATACCTAATGTGATGATTGACGATGCTCTAGTTGTCGTAAAAGAATTTTTGAGAAGATGTAATGTGGGGAATATAGATGACTATACTTACACATACCAAACTGAACTCTTATAAAACAGAAAGGAGTGAACATCAATGATCAGTGAAATGAAATTGCTGTACGACACTTGGAATAAAAACCAGTTGCAGCTTGAGGACCATGAAGACTTTATTTTAATTACGACACCATTCCTTGATTTGCACCATGACTTCCTACAGCTCATTTTCACGAAGAACGGAGCGGAAGAATACAGGCTGTCCGACGATGGCTTCGTCCTATCTGAATTGGAAATGCTCGGAATCGATATTTTCAGCTCGCAGAAGCGTAAAAGTTTCTTTGACATGACCCTGCGCATCTTTGGCGTAACACATAATCGAGCTACAGGTGAACTTTCCGTCTCCTTCAAGTCACTATCCGAGTATCCTAAAAAACAGAACAACCTTATCCAATGCCTTCTGCGCGTTTCGGATATGCTCCTGACTGCAAGAAATACAGTCATCAGCATTTTTGCAGAAGAAGTCTCCAACTATTTTATAGAGAACCAAGTGTTTTTCTCGGACGATATCGGTTATACCGGAAAATCGGGCAACTATCAAAGCTTCGACTTTGTCATACCCGCCGCAAGGGGTAAAAAGGAAAAGATTATTAAAGCTATCAACAATCCAAAAGCAGATAACTACAAGCAACCTTTGTTATCGTTTGTAGATATACAAGAGTTGAAACAGAACTCGCAATTCATTGTATTAGGGAATGACTCCATCCAACCGATATCCGAGACGTTCTACAACTCATTATCGAACTACCAGATTCAAGTACTTCCTTGGTCAGAACGGGATCATTGGGTTAGTGATTTACGAATACTATAGAGACACTTTTGAAGTACCGAAATGGGCTTTGAAAGTGTTTTTTTGTAGGTGGTTTTTGGGATCACTTATTTTTTAAATTTCTTATTCTATATTGGAGGTGAAAGAGGTGGAGATTATGCCGGCAATTCTTGATGGATACAAACTGCAACCGAATGAAGAACTAACATTGGAGAGTCAGAATGCAAAGGATTTCGTCAAAATAATGATGCTACAAGAAGAGCTTGAAAGGGAAAAAGAAAGGCTTTATCAAGCGTTAAGTGAACAAGAAAAGAAAGAAGCTTTTAACGTTCTACGTACACAGTTCAATATTCCCGATTTCATTACGGTACGCGAAGCATCTGAAATTCTAGAAATTACTCCTCAAATGGTTCGCAGATACTGTGCCGATGGAAAACTCCGTGGTCACCAAACGCTACAAGGAAGTGGAAAATGGAGGCTAGATACAGAACAATTCATTGGTAAACCGAATTGGGATAAGTTTATAGAAAAAAGAGCAAGGATAAAAAAACAATCCGTCAACATTGCGGAGAATATGTTGGATTACTTAGATGATTGGAATTAGGAATCCATAAATATAGGAAAGACACTAGTAAACGGAGGTGCAAGATATGGTGGAGAGATATATCGCATCGTATCCTGAAGAGGAGAGATTGTTGCTAGCTACGTTGGATGAATCGAATCCAACACTGACGGATGAAGAAATTAATGATATGCTCGGGCTTGATGCATGACTATATAATGTTAATGAAATGTATTTTTTTACCATTCGGATAAATAACTCATTAATTTACTGATTAGTATAATTTAATATTATTAGGATGTTGAATTGTTCTTTAAATTATTTTTGAAACTGTGTTTTATAAGTTTAATTGTAATGTTGTGAGAATAACACAAGGATCATACGAACTCCGAAGGAATTACAAACTTCTATTCTCATTTTGGTGTTGCCATAGGACATGCTAAAGATGCAACTGAATGACATGTTCTCTCGAACTAGTCATGTTGAGGTGTTAGCATTGATGTCAAGAATAGATGAATAAGTGTAGTTATAGCGTTGGAATAATAAGGTTTTCCAGTGTTTTGGGAAGTTGCCAATACTGGGAAATCTTATTTTTATTCTGCGAGAAAAAGGTGTGAAAATGATCTGGAAATAGGGTTGAGTTGATTGAATGACTTTTATTAGGCGAGTTGACAAGACTGATGTTTTTTTGATTAGAGTATTATAGTTTACATGTATTAGTGAAGAAAATAATAGTTTGTAAATTCTAATGAAAAAGCCTATTTATTATTTGGTAAATAGTATATACTCGAAAAAACGAATGAGTTCCCGAAAAAACTTTTGAAGCCTGATAGGTTTTGTGCTATATTAATCAATGATTATATAATTTTCTATAAAAGCGGAGGTGCAAAGATGGGGGTATCCTATAAAAGGCTTTGGAAATTAATAATTGATAAAGATATGACTAAGGCACAAGTAAGAAAAGAATGTGGAATTGCAGCTAGCACATTTTCTAAAATGAATAAAAATGAATATGTATCATTGGAGATTTTAGAGAGAATCTGTAAAAAGCTAGATTGTAATATAGGAGATATAGTAGAAATTGATAAGAAATAACTCCTTAAAATTTTAATAGAGACATATATTGATTAACTACAATAAAAAAGTTTGTTAGGAGTTAAAACATGATTAGATTGGGAACTGTGTTTAGTGGGATAGGTGCTATTGAGCATGCACTTGAGAGATTAAATATAAAACATTCTATAGAATTTGCATGTGATAATGGTGAGAGAAATCTAAAGACTAGTGAAGAAGAAATATTAACTGAAATTAAAGATATGAATGATGAAGAAATAAAAAATTATATTGAAAAGTTATATATGGAAGAATGCGGAGTTAATTATGTAGAGCAAACATACAAAGCTAATTACAAAGTTCAAAATAATCAATTTTATCAGGATGTTCGCTTTTTGAATGGCTATAATTTTACAGGTAAAGTAGATTTATTTGTTGGAGGAAGCCCTTGTCAAAGTTTCTCACATGCGGGTAAAAGAGGTGGGCTGGATGATGCAAGAGGTACTTTGTTCTATGATTTTGCTCGTTTAGTTTATGAAATACAACCAAAGGTATTTATATATGAAAATGTACCTGGAATGTTAAATCATGATGAAGGTAATACATGGAAGGTAATCTCTAAAATATTTGACGAAAGTAATTATGAATGGACTTATTGGATTCAAAATGCTAAACATTATGGTCTTCCACAAAATAGAAGAAGAATTTTTGTAATTGGTTATCATGAGAAATATAAAAAACATTTTCAGAAATTAACTAAACCTGATGAAATACCGTTAAATATAAATATGGAAGAGTACTTAGAAAGGAGTGTAGATAATAAATATTATCTACCTGAAAAGGGATTTTTGCGTGTAATTAACCCAAAACATAAAAGACATGTAGCTGTAAACGGTAGTGTTGCAAGATGTCAAGTTGCAAATCAACAATTTAATTGGTATGGAGATATGCGAATAGAAACAGATATTCCAGAAAGAGTATTGAGAGATGAGCGTATTTACAAAGGTACTTACAATGGTGAGCTAAGTGTTGCTAGAGGGCTAACACCTAGGGAATGCTTTCGTTTAATGGGTTTTTCAGATGAGTTCGTAATACCAGAAAATATAAATGATAAATTTTTGTATCGTCAATCAGGAAATTCAATAGCAGTTAATGTACTAATGGAAATTATGAATACAATATTAGAGACGGGGGTTTTTGATAATGGTGATCAGAGGAAATAAAAAAATTAGCCAACCTATTAATATTGCCACGGTTTTTAGTGGTATTGGTTCTGCAGAGTTTGCATTGAAAAGGATGAATATAGATTATAACTTAGTGTTTGCTTGTGATAATGGAGAAGTAGATTTAATTGAAAGTGAAGATGAAATAAAGAAAAACTTATCGAAAATTGAAAGTTTTGATAAGGGAAAAGAATACATTGATAGTAACATTAACCCAAGAAGGACTAATTTTGTAAAAAAATCATATCTTGCAAATTATGATATCGACGAAAATCATTTTCATCATGATGCGAGATTTTTAGATGGAAATCAATATAGAGACGAAGTCGATCTTTTCGTTGGCGGGAGTCCCTGTCAAAGCTTTACTTTATTCGGATATCAAAAAGGATTAGAAGAAGCTAGAGGTACTCTTTTTTATGAATTCGCTAGGCTTATAAATGAAATCCAACCAAAAGTTTTTATATATGAAAATGTACAAGGTCTAGTTAGGCATGATAAGGGTAGAACTTGGGAAGTTGTTCAACGTGTTTTTGATAGCCTAAATTATAAAGTGCATTATAAAGTTTTAGATGCTGTTGATTATGGAATTCCCCAAAAAAGAAGGCGGATTTTTATTGTGGGTTTCAAAGATCACGAAAGAGGATTTACTTTTCCAGATGAAGTAGAATTACAATATACAATGCAGGATTTTTTAATAGATAATTGTGCAGAAGGTTATTTTACGGCTAAAGATGAAGTAATTCACATTGACAGAATCGAAGGTAAAGTAGATGAAAAGTATTTTTTATCAGAGAGAATTCTACCTGGTATCATGTCATCGGGAACAAATGGTTTTAATATGAAGCCAGAAATAGATTTGTCAATCGCTCGCCCATTAATGAGTTCTATGCATAAAATGCATAGGGCAGGGGTTGATAATTATGTAACTACGAATAATAAAATTAGAAGATTAACTCCACGAGAAGCTTTAAGATTGATGGGGTTTACTGATGATTTTAAACAGGTTGTATCAGATACTCAAATGTATAGGCAAGCAGGAAATTCAGTAGTGGTAGATGTTTTTATTGCTTTATATAAAGAGATTTTTAATATAGATTAAAGGAGAAAGTGTTTATGAAATGGTCAATGGATACTCATAAATATATGAGTGAAATTACAAGAACAGCTCTAAAAATTATCGTATCTAATAATATTAACTCAGAATCCTCTGCCTCAGAAATCGACAGTGTTGAAAGACAACTGGTTGAAGCTGGAGTATATAGTAAATATGAAAGTGCAAAAGGTAGAATAAGAAGAGCACTATTTACATATTTTAAAGCATATGGATGTATGCATGGTAATGAATCCCTCACAGAAATGGGTAAGGCGTTCATTGAAGATAAAATAACAATCCAAGAATTTTCCTTTTGGTATGTTTTAAATTATAAATATGTAGCAGATGATGCAGAGTATTTTCCAACACAATTACTTTTAAAATTTTTAAAAATAATGAGAAGTATTAATGTGGAGTATGCATATATCTCGGCACATGACTTTGCTCAGCTTGTAAATTGTGAAAAACTAAGTGATATAAATGATGATTTTATAGAAGAAATCCTAGAAATTAGAAAAAGAGAGAATGTAGAAGTTAATGAAAGACAAACAGGCTTTGATATTTGGTCTAAGATGTTAATACAAGCGGGGATATTAATAAGAAGACCAGATAGATCTTTAGTTGTGAGCAATGATGAGTTAGCTGATTGGATTTTAAACTCTTACGAGAGAGAGTTTACTGTTAGCAAGGGTGAAATTATTACAGGTATAATCAAGTACTTACCAGTTTTACCAATTGGTGATACCAGAGGTGATTCATCCCATTATCAAAATGAAAGCACCGCTTTAAAAGCACTTTTATTTGATACCATTGATGAAGAAATAATTGAAAAGTATATTTTGAGAAATAAAAAGATTGTTTTAAAAGATATGAAGAAGGCATTGGGTATTGATGAAAGAAATATCTCATTCTATCTTAACTTCCATGGGTTAGAGCATATTGTAGGGTTTGTTTTGAAGAGCAACTTAAATAATAAGATAAAAAGAATCGGTGAGATACTAATTTCCCTTGAACTAACTGAAGAATTGCTAGATGGAGAAACCGATAGTGAAAAAAATGTAGTTGAGCGATTAACAGGTGGAGATAACACATTATTATATGGTGTCCCTGGGTCAGGGAAAAGTTATAAAATTGAAAAAGAGTATTGCAATGACTTTAAATTTATGGAACGTGTTGTTTTTCACCCGGATTATATGAATACAGATTTTGTGGGTCAAATATTACCAACCGTAAAAGGAGAAGGTGATGAAAAAGAAATCACTTATGACTTCACACCTGGTCCTTTTACAAGGGTGCTTAAAAAGGCCATTGAAAATCCAGGAGAATATTATTATCTTGTAGTTGAAGAGGTTAATCGTGGAAATGCACCAGCAATATTTGGGGAAATATTCCAGTTGCTCGATAGAGACGATAAAGGAAAAAGTTCGTATGAAATTACTAACTATAATATTGCTAATGAAGTGTTTGATGAAAAAGAGAGGCCTATTTATATACCTTCCAACCTACATATTTTGGCAACTATGAACACAGCCGATCAAAATGTATTTACTTTAGACACAGCGTTTCAAAGAAGATGGAACATGAAAATGATTGAAAACGATGTATCGAAAGCGGAGCATGCTTCAAAATTAATACTTGATACAAGGGTGACATGGGAAAGATTTAATACAGTTATTAATGACCAAATTATTACAAGTAGTGCTGCTACATTATCGTCAGAGGATAAGAGATTAGGAGCTTACTTTGTAACAAAAGATATTTTAAAATACTATAGTAAAGAAGAAAATCTTGATGATGTAATACAAAAATATGGTATTAATGATAGAGATGCAGATAAAATCGATAAAGCTATTAAGGATTTGAATTCAAGGCTTGGGGATAAAGTTATTAAATATCTTTGGGATGATGCATTCAAATTCAATAGAGATGAGCTGTTTGATGTTGAATATAAAAGCTTAGAAAAAGTTTTGGATACTTTTAACTATTCTGTTGGTGAAGAAAGATTCAATATTTTCAATCAAGACATAAAAGAAAATTTGTTTAGAACATTAGATACATGGGATAGTGAGGATGAGTAAGGCTTTTACTGATGTAGTGTTATCCAAAACTTTGAATAGTTATTGTAGAAATGCAACGAATAAAGAAGGAGATACATTTGTAGGTATTAAATCAGAAATTAAGGGAGACAAGCATGAAATTAGTGTGAATTTCCCTATAGGATTTAATATCTCAAAAAAAGAAGAGAATTTACGCAATGATATTATTGACTTGATATCGGTTTTGTCAGCTTATAATGATAAACAGTCCAGGATTTCGCAAATTTCCTCAAATCAAGTATTAAAAACAGTTAGGTTTCCAGTCCAGGCATACTTTAGAGTAATGCGATATTATTTAGATTATGATTACTATATGGAAAATGAAGAAGTATATGTTCAAGGAACGTCTGGCCCTGTAAGTATGAAACAAACTATAAAAAGAGTGACTCCTATCGCTCAAAAAACAGGTTTTGTATATCCTAATTTAATGGTTCGAAAAAACAGTGATACTGATAAATATATTATCACTGAAATAAATAAGTTTTGTGTATTTGAAAGCTTTATGAAATTGGGATGGATTTATAAGCAAAGGTTACCGCAACCTGCTAATGTTCGAAATCCAAACCTTAAAATGTATCAAACTATTTTGCGACAAAAACTAGAGAAAACAAATGAAGATTCTTTAAAGCAATTATTTCAAAGCATGTTGGCAATTATCGAATTCAGAAATAGTGCAGATGATCCAGAAGAGTTTTATTTTGGAACTAACAATTTTGAATATGTTTGGGAAAAATTAATTGATGAGACTTATGGTGTGTCTAATAAAGGTTATTATTTCCCTAAAACTAACTGGAAATTACGTGTTGGTGACAGAAACAATGCGGCTCTTGAACCAGATACTATTATGATTACTGATGAAAGTATCGCGGTATTGGATGCAAAATATTATAAGTATGGTGTGACTGGAAGAGTAAGCGATTTACCACATTCTACATCCATAAATAAACAGATAACCTATGCGGAATATATAGCCGAAAACTCAAAGTTTATTAAGGATAGGAAGAATAATAAACAGATACTTAATGCATTTTTATTACCATTCAATCTATATGATAATAGACTCGGGGGAAATGAAAACTATTATTCTATTGGCGAAGCTGTTGCGGATTGGAAACAGGCTGATAAAGATTATGAACGGGTACAGGGGATATTAATAGATGTAAAAAAGTTAATGGCAAATTCTACTAAGCCAAATCGACAGGAAATTAAAAAGTTATCAGATGCAATTAAGGAAAGTCTAATACGAAATAAAAAAATGCAAAAGAGTGGGAACTAATAAAAGTTTCCACTCTATTTTTTTGCCTATATCTTCTTTGTGATACAGCATTAGTGCAGTAAACGCAGCAGTACTTTTTAACTAGGTTTGTTTTGGATACTAAAAATAATTGATTGCAATTTATATTTTGACAAACCCTGTACATAGCTTGATTAGAATCTAAGTAAAAAAGTGATAAATACATTGCTGAAAGTAAAGAAGGTAGATTCCAGTTGGGGCGCATTTTATCCGCATCGTATTTTGGTTTAATTTCGGATAAAAAATGATTTAGTTCTTTCTCAAATATATATTTTGAGATTTTTAATAAGGCTTGTTTTAAATCATCATTCTCCCTTTTAGTAAATGTCTCATATATCCACTTCCTGAAATAGTGTATTTAATGAAATGTCTTCTGGGATGATGATAGAGATTCTTCTTGAAAAATGATATAAAAAATCAATAATCAAACACTCATCTTCACTAAAAATACTTGTTTTTTTAATAACGTAGGCCTTTACAATTTGTTTTAGAAACGATAATGAATAATCATCATCCTGCATTAAATTCTCGTATTCTTCAATAATTACCTCATTTATACCCTCACCTAAAAGATAATCCTTAACTTCGAATGCTGGCACTGTCCCGCCATCTTCTCTAGGAATTTGTATTGTGTTGCTGTTGCCATCAAATCGTATCTTATTTGCATTATTAATTAATGTTATGCAATAAGTCTTTATTTGAAGATTTATAGAAAGTGTTGTCATTGATTTTTATAACCTTTTCTTTCTGCAGTAACAGAAAAAGAACCGAATCTAATAAAGATTTATTACAATGTTGTCTGTATCCTGGGCATTAAAGATGTTTATTAAAGGTTCTAGATTGTCTTTTATATAATTTACATCTTCTGTTTGAAAAGTTACAAATTGATCGTCATCACTCAAAGGAAATAAAAATCCATACTTTTTGAAAAATGACATCATTGAATTCAAATCATTTTTTTCAATCCCTATAATCTCTCCTAATATGTTGTTTTTTCGCCTCTTTTTTCTCTTCCAATTTCTTTTAAGCCTTCTCCATAAAGATAGGATGCTCGGAACTTTTCATTATTATTTCGTAAAACTATCTCCTTTGTTTTATCACCGGTGTATGTATCTACAATTTCATTAAAACTAACATCACATTTGAAACCTTCAAATGTAAATGCACTCATAAAAGTGTCTTTTGTCATTTTACTTCACCTCTTTATGTGAATAATTAGCAATAATATAAAAACATTAATTAATATTTTAATAAGCTAAATAACATTATATCGGGGCTATCCAATAAGTTCCTAAAATAAAACAGGTGGAGGGAAACGAATTGTTTTCCTCCACCTGTTTTTGATTTTTCATCCGGTCCTCTTGGAAGCGACTGACGAAAGCCAGCCACTTTTAGGAAGTTGTGGGCCAGCGCCACAATCCCAAACTCCGTGCTGACCTTCTGTAGGCCTCGCAGGAGAAATCCGCGGAACGACCGATTGCCCTTGATATGACCGAACGCACTTTCTACTTCCACTTTCCGTTGGCCGTAGATCGCTGTGTTCAGCTCACATTCAAGGGCTGTCTTGGCTTTCGCTTTCATCTCTTCGTAGATAAGAACGGGTACCTACTTTAGATTAAATTCAGTTAATTCCCTATAATTGCAAATAGATAAAACTGAGCCGTTGTAGTTGATGTGTTTGTATTTTTTGATTGCAAATCCATATAAATTGTCTGAATTAACATGAATTTTTCTGGCGCAGACACCGTCAAAATTCATATACAACTCCAAGCATAGTGTACACTATGCTTTTCTTAAGCTTTTAATTTCTCAATAGCAGATGCCATATCATAAAACTTCACAAGTGCATTTGTTGTATGATTATTAAACTTTCCTTCACGCAAACAAAGAATCCCGGATACCTCAATTCCACTTTCATACATATAATTACCAGCCTCATCTTTCATCAGATAGATGTATTCCAACAATTCATTTAATCCAACAGAAGCATAGTCAATACTCGATGTGTTTTTCACTTCGCCAATAACTATTTTTGTTAGTTTCTCGGTCATTTTATCGCGAATTTCTAGAAGAATATCAGGTCTACCTTGCGAAAGGATGTCTGACTTTTTCTCTCCGAATAGCTCGAATGCTAATGTGCGATACGTTGTCATGGCCATATGCTTTCTTTGTAGATATGGATTATCGCTGTTTGCGATTTCACTTAATCGAATGAGGAATCGCTTCTTTTGTGAACCAATCGAATCATGATAGAGCCGATACGTCTTGTGTTCATCTTCCCAAGTTGCCACCATGTTTTGTGTGCCATCTAATAAGAGTAATTTGTATTCAGAGCTGTTAGCTTTCATCACTTGGACAATCCAATATAACTCAAACAAGACATCACGATTTTCCGGTTCGATGAACGTTTTTCCGAGTACTTGCTGAAGATCTTCTTTATCATACGATCCTCGCATTAACTTTCTGTAAAGAATGAGTAATGCAGCTGCTTCACGGTAAAAGGCATTGCGATGTTGCAAAATCTTAGCAAGTATGCGATCAGGGACAGCTGATGTTGTGATGCGTTCCATATAGACATTCTTTAAGAAAGTGTGCGCTACTTGTATTTTTAGCTGTTGCCACTCCTTGTACCACTTACGCTGTTCGATCGATTTAACGACTTGTTCTTGAAACAATAAATCATAGAAAACTTGTAGCAACTCTTTTAACACGAGATTCTCTGGATTATTATAAGAACGCAAGCTCTCTGACACAGCGAAAATAGTTTTGTCCTTATAATTTCTTCGTAACCGTTCTTTTGTCGTTTCTGTCCAGTCAATTTGTCCTCTTACTTCACCATGATGCGTTGAACTTTGTACCATTGTTGTGGTCTTGATTGTTTGGATATTGTCTCCAAGATTTCGAACGAATTCAATTGTTTCAGGCAGCAATAGGAAACGTATTTTTAAAAGGTCCTGTATATTTTTAATATCAATATTCACTTTTGAGAAAAAAGACTGAATTGATACAGTTCCATCTTTTAAGTAACCATGTAAGTAGTCCGAGATTTCATCTACTATTTCTTCATCGGTTTTCTTCATTAGAAAAGACCATCTTCAAAGAAATCTGTGATAAAGTCATCTAGTTGCTCTATTTCAATAGAAGCTTGCGTCTGGCTACTCAACTTTTGTGCAAACTCTCGAATGCGTTGGATTGGTAACCCCTCAAATTGGGGCAGTACGTACAAAATAATAGATGATGTAAAGTCTTCGTTCTCAAGCGTATGTTTTGCGATATCTTGTACAATGGCAGGACCGATTTTGCGATAGTTATTAATCAAAGTCCAAATTTCTTTTAGGATTTCTACATTCGGATATTCTGTCATATTCCAACTTTTGAGATAGTCTTCCATCAAGCTGGTGGTGATTTCTTTCGGGATGCCTACCGGAATAAATGCAAAACGACGCATGAATGCGTAACTCATTTCATATAACGAAGATTTATCTACTGTATTCATCGTTCCAATTATGCGCCAATCGTCAGATACCACGTACGTATAATCATTCGGTTTGTCATTAGCGACAGATTGTGGCTTTAGAATAATGGTTTTCCCATCTACGTCTTCAAATGGTAAAGCAATTTCGTCTCCTGCTAAAACAGAAAACAATGAGCCAAACGCTTTATCGATATCTGCGCGGTTGATTTCATCGATAATTAGCCAAGTATTAAGGGGTTGATTTGTCTCTTTCTCTTTGAAGCATTTCAGGAAAAGGCCTTCTTCAAACATTAAGTTGCCATGTCGATCAGGGTGATAACCGCCAATCGTTTCGTATGTCGACCAGTTACTTGAAGCGGTGACGGTCAAAGGTTTCTTGTTGTATATGTTACAGATGGCATGCGCCAGCTTTGATTTACCTGTACCTGGAGGACCTGTCAAAATGATATGTTTTCCATTATCGATAGCTGTTTTCACTTGCTGAAATAATACGTCCGCGTTTTGAAAAACCAAGTTATCGCCGAAGTCGTCAGCGTGGGAAGTGAGCGAGTCATCATTTGTATCGCTTGCCCCAGGCATTGGATTGGGTAGCGGAGTCTTTTTCTGGCTTTCCCACTGCATTGCAATTTCCTTCGTATCATAAAAATCAACTTCAGTATCTCCATACTTTTCCTCGAAATGTTCCCGTATGAATAATAGCTTTTCATCTGTATCTGTAATGCCGGAGTTCTTTGTCAAATAGGTGAACGCCTTCGTAATTCGATCTTTATGTCCCCAACTGGCAATCCGTTCAAATCTTTCCGGCATGATTAAATGAAGCAATACGTGTTGCATTGTAACCCGCTTCCCGATAATCGTTCTTACCTGTTCCGCGAATTCTTTTAATTCTTGATGATCGGATACTATCCGTTCTCTATCTGCCACCGATTTTTCTTTTAGTTTTAACGCAATCAGGATAAGATATGAAATTTCATCAAACTTGTTCGTATTATAATAAGTTCCTGTAGAACCAAGACCCTTTTGTAAACTTTTCAAGATCGGTAAATCTTTATCTAACAAGATACCTTTCCACTCTGCAATATCCTTTAATTTACTAACTTTCGTTTCATATCGAATAGAGCGACTATGAGGGAATAAATAATAAATGAACAATATTTCAATGAATAGCTTGTAAACATTCTCCGATTCCTGCTCCAGTTGCTTTTTCAACTTCTCTTCAAAAGTGCTTCCCGTTTCATCGGGATTACCCACAAAAATAATTTCCAATCGTTTAAGATTATCCATAGTCCATACAGGGTCATTTTTCCATAGTAGAGATTGATTGTGAATAAGGCAATTCTCTTTCCAGCTTGTCGCTGCATCATAAATGGGAGCATTGCCTTGAGCGTTATTTGAGTTGTATATAGCCAATGTGGTGAACCTCCTTGCGGATATTTTCAGTAGCGCATTCTACTAGATTATTAATCGTGAAACAAAGTTGTATGATTAACCGCATTTTACCATAACGTTACTAATTATGTTAGAGATTAAGAGGTCGTTAAAAATAGTTGTCAGTAAAATTGCTTAATTAACAGGAACTTTCTACTTGTTATGTGCTACTATTTAATTAGTAGATAAATAACTGGTGTGGTCGATAGTGTCCTTGGAAAACCAGACAATCGAGCTTGATGAAATAATTGTATATCTTAAAAGCACAGTGTTGTATGTGCGGTGTTTTTCATTACCACAACACGATATATGTAGTTGTCTTAGTAGTTTTATCGGTTTTTTAATGTTTGCAGGAAAGAATAGAGAATAGCAAAAGAAGATGGATTATGTCTATTATGGATGGATGATAACGGGGAAATAGCAATAGGGAGGGTTTGGAATGGCTAAAGGCGATTCTTATATAGGGTTGAAAAAACTGTTGGTTAACAGCAGAGAGAAAAAAGTTGTGTTTTCATTTCAGGAAATTGAAGAAATCATTGGCCGGAAACTCCCGAAATCTGCATATAAACATACTGCATGGTGGTCAAACAATTATGACCACTCTCAAGCAATTGCTTGGATAGATGCGGGATATGAAACTTATGATGTAACGGCCAACTTTGGGAAAGAGAAAATTACCTTTATTAAAATAGTACAGTAATAGTAAAGTCCAAGTATTGGGATGACTACAATACTTAACAAAAATGCAATGGGGATGAATGGTGTGGAATTTAAAGAGTATTTAAAGCACAAGCACCTATTGAAAAACGGCGAAAAGAAGTTAAAGGAAGTATCTATAAACCAGTATATTAATAGACTAGAAAACATGCGTCGACATGGAATCTATAACGGGGAAAAACAAATCAATTCCATTTTGGAGCGGAAGATTAAAGAACGATATAAGGATTGGAAAACATATATGAAAACGATTGAGCATTACTTGGCTTCTAAACACTATTAATGCAATGGGATGAGCCTAAAGGTGAGATTGTAGAATTTAAATGAAACGATCGAAGCAGAATTTTATGAGTCGGGAATACTTCGACTTTGCATCAGTGATTCAATTTTAAGAACAGGTACCTGTGCCAGGTTGAATTTAGTTAATTCACTACAATTGCATATAGATAAAACTAAGCTGTTGTAGTTGATGTGTTTATATTTTTTGATTGTATATCCATGAAAATTGTCTGAATTAACATGAATGTTTCTGGCACAGGTACCGTCCACTTATTGTAGCAATATTGTCGTTCCACAACAAAAAATAATCCATCCTTGAGTGGCTGCTCATAAGGGATGGATTATTTTATCTCACTTGCTGATCCCCTTCGAAGGGAACCTGTTGCTATTACGTTTTACAGACTGCCTAATGTCATTGGCATTAGGTGGTCTTTTTTAGTTTGTTCTTTTGAAACAATTATATTACATATAGTTATTTAATACAAACCAAATGACAACGTCGTTGGTCTTTAAAGAGGGGGCCTGTAGTGTTGTAAAACAGGTGCCTGTGTCAGATTGAAAAACTACAATTGCTTATAGATAAAACTGAGCTGTTGTGGTTGATGAGTTTGTATTTTTTGATTGCATATCCATTCAAATTGTCTGAATTAATATGGATGTTTCTGGTACAGGCACAATTAAAAATGACCCACCTCGGTCCGCATTGTAAAGAGGCGTGGTGGGTTCTGTTACGCCAATTGTATCAAGAAGTGGGTATTCTATAAAGAGGTAAATGCCGAAGTTCTATATTTCACTATTAATTAGTATGGGGTATCTATGCCAGGTTAAATTGACGTGAATGTTTCGGGCACAGGCACCGTCAAAATTATACAATCATCCAATCCAAAATCCACCGATCCGCGGGCCGTTTACAGGTTCTGCGGATCGTTTTTCTTTGTGAAGACAAATGGTAGGATGAATTATAAAGCTTTTATAAAGTTACGAGATTTGAGGAATGTCGGTGATAGATTAGAGTCAGGAGGAATGATGATGGGTGAACAGCTATTGCTCGTAGAAGATGATGTGGAAATTGCTCGCGTCATTCAAGACACGCTGCGGCAGGAAGGATATGGCGTGGCATGGGCGACGACGGGGCTGGAAGGATGGGAAGATTTCCAACAAGGAGAGTACGATCTCGTGCTCGTCGATTGGATGCTGCCCGAAATGGATGGCATTACACTCTGTCAGAATATCCGTTGGAAAAGCGATGTGCCGATTATTATGATTAGTGCGCGGAAAGAGGATGCGGACAAAGTGGAAGGTCTCGGCATTGGCGCAGATGACTATTTGGCAAAGCCGTTCAGTCTGGCCGAATTGAAAGCGCGCGTCTCTTCGCAGTTGAGGAGATGGCGGCGGTATAACGGTCTTGAGGAGGAGGCGCAGCAAGCCGATTATTCGAATGAATTAACGATTGATTGGCAAATGGAGCGTGTGTTTATTAAAAAAGAGGAAGTTGCACTCACACGAAAAGAGTTCGAACTGCTGAAACTTCTTGCGCAAAATCCAGAACGCATCTTCTCAAAAGGAGAATTGTATCAGCATGTTTGGCAACAACCGGAACTCGGCGATGCACCCACAGTGGCCGTACATATTAAGGAACTTCGTGAAAAACTGAAAGACCCTGTCAAAACACCGCGGTTCATCCAAACAGTATGGGGCAAAGGGTATCGGTTCATCGGTGAGCGATTATGAAAATCAAAACGTGGTTGTTGCTCTCCTATTTACTTGTCATGCTGTTGCCGCTTGGTGCCGCATACGGATTGTTCGCGTGGATTAATGCCTATCATCAGGATCGCAATATCGCTGAATATATGGAAAGGTGGACAGAGCTAAACGCTATGCAAGCAGTGTTGAACGATCCCTCTCTGTACGAGCCGAATGCTGATTTGACAAAGGTCAAACAACTCGAAAGCAATCACTTGTCCGTGACGTTATACACGAACATCGGCTTAGTCGTATATACGTCTAACCCTATGAAGCATACCCCGCTATCTTTCGTTACGAAAGAACAATTGTTTGAAGGGTTTTATGAATTACAGCAGAAATTCGGTGCTTTCACTTATAAGGAACCTATTTTTGCCGGCACTACGCTCGTTGGCGTGTACGAAGTCCAGTTGCTGCGGGATGAATGGGTGGCAGGAGTCGGACAGCGGACATGGTTCGTTGTAGGAATCTTTTCAGTCTTCTTCATTGCCCTGTTCACGTGTGTAACGATTCTCGTCAACCGGAAATTAAACAAGCCACTTCATCAGCTAATGGGACAGATGGATTCATTCGCAAAAGGGGAGCCGGTCACCCAAATCACGACGCGCTATGACGAAATCGGGGAACTGACGAAAAGCTTTGATAGGATGCGGTCGGAATTGACGGAAGCCAACCGTAAACTGGCGGAGGAGCAGCAACAAGAGGAAATGATGATTGCGAGTATCTCCCATGACTTGAAAACACCTCTCACCTCCATCCGCGCTTATGCAGAAGCATTACAGACGGGGAAACTTTCAAGTGATGAGCAAGCAGAATATCGCAGCGTCATCATATCAAAGTCTGTGTATATGCAGCAGATGTTGGATGACCTTCTGATGTACACATTACTGCAGTCGAGTAATTATGAAACAGATTACGTAAAAGTGGACGGTGAGGAGTTTTTCGATATGGTCGTGTCCGGTTATGACATGTTGTGTGAAGAGAAACGAATCAATCTTCGTGTTGTGAGCGATGTAACCGGTGAGTATGCGGTCAATGCTAAACAACTGATGCGTGTCATCGATAATGTAATGTCAAATGCGATTGCACATACGAATCCAGGCGGGGGAATCGGGCTTGCTGCTGTAGATGTCGGGAAGACACCGGAATGGAGCTTCCCTTTCGTCTCAGAAGCACTGAAGCGGGAAGATGGCATGTATTTAATTGTCCAAAATGAAGGGCGCGGTCTTACTGAGGCTGAAATCGCAAAAGTGTTTGAACCGTTATTTCAAGCGGATCCAGCGCGAACGAAAGCGGGCGACCGGGGGACGGGCCTCGGATTAAGTATAACGAAACAAATTATGGAGAAGCACGGAGGCGACGTGCGAATGGTTTCGGTTCCAGACATCGGAACAGCGATTATATGCTGGTTGCCAAGAATGAAAGGAGAAGAACAAGAATGAAAATTTGGATTAAACCAATGATAGCCGTTAGTTTCTTGCTCTTTTTTGCAGTCGGATTGGCGGCTTGCAATACAGAGCACAATAAGTTTTCACCACAGGAAGTAGTGAATGCAGCGCTTAAAGGTGCAGATGAACAAATAGATTTCTATGGAGAATTTACGATGAAGACAAATGACGATGAAGGCGATTATTACGGGAAGCAATGGGTAGCGAAAGATGGAAAACGCCGAATCGAAATGGCGTCTGTTGATGGCACCGAAGAAACAATTGCGGTCAATGACGGTACAAACATGACGATGTATGACAAAGCGAGCAATACCGCATCAGTTATGGCGATGACGCAGGATGATATGCAACTGATCAGCCAGCAGACACCTCAACAACAAGCAAAAAAGTTGCTCGAACTCGTCAAAGACTCACATGATTTATCGACGGTAGGCAGCGAGAAGATTGCCGGCAGAGATACGTTCCATATAAGCGCAAAAGCAAAAAAAGAGAATACGTTGATTGGTGATCAGGAGATTTGGGTTGATAAGGAAACATGGATGGTCCTTAAATCCATCTCAAAGAGCACTGATCTTGTCATGACACAGGAATTTACGAAGGTTGAGTATGATCTGGAATTTGAAGAAGGCATCTTTACACTTGAGATTCCTGAAGGTGCAGCAGTAGAGACGTTTGATGAAGAAAGCATGGCTCCAAAAGAAGCAACGTTGGAAGAGGTGAAAGCAGAACTCGGAACATTCCATATGGTCGCTGAAACAGACGAAATGAAACTGTCTAGCCTAACAGTTATGGAAGGAATGGAAGGACGTCCAGAATTCTCATTCGACTACACCGATGAAGAAGGAATTCCACTATTTTCAATTTCTGTCTTTAAGGATCTGTCGAATACCGTAGATTTCGGCGCAACAGCTAAAGAAGAGCAAATAACAATCCGCGGGCAAAAAGGATCGAAAATGGAAAGCGGCAACTTCCGGTTATTGAATTGGGTCGAAGACGGTGTCGTCTATAGTGTCATTTTGGAAAACCCGACAATCGAGTTTGATGAAATGATTGAACATCTTGAAGAAATGAAATTGGTGGAATGAAGTGAGGCAAAAATCAAAGGGACTCTTTAACCGTAAAGGTTGAGTCCCTTTGATTATAAATCGGTTGACTGTGTCAGGTTGAATTAACGTGAATGTTTCTGGCACCGTCAAATTAGAAATGACTTAGAGCTCGTAAGGGAAATAGTACGCTGTTTTTATCCTTGGAAAAACGCCTTGAACACTGATGTAACAACGTTTAGGCGTTTTTAAGTGTCTAAGATAAGATGATAGGAAATTTAGTAGGTTGATTGGGTAAAAGGAATCTGTCTAGTTTGCTAGCAAGACGGTAAATACAGTAAAGATCAAAGAATTCCTACCAATATATTAATGAAGGAAAATACAGTTTCCAGTTCTGCTTTTACATCGATATAATAGAAATTAAGTAAAGATCGCTTTAACAATGAAATTGATAATTAGGAACTTCGCAATTCCCAGTGCCAAGTCCTTAAACTATCCCGAAAGGATGATGACAGTGCCTTCTACCCCCATCACAGCGAGAGAACGTCTCCTGGAAGTAATCCGTATATTAGAAGCCTATTCAGATGAGGACGATAGGTTGTCTATCCACGACATACATAGCCGTTTCCCTGAAGACTCACAAGTGGGTATCGGGGCGGTGCGGGAGGATGTCGCTGCCCTTGAGGAATCGATTGTCTTTCCGGTTTCAGCGGTGCAAGAGAAACTAGGAATGCCGAAGCATTATTATTATGACGGCAGGCCGTTTGAAATTCATGAACTTCGCTTACTCATGGATGCAATCAGTGCAGCGAAATTCATTTCACGGAATGAAACGAACCGCTTGCTCATGAAAATCCGGAAGCTGACAAGCCGTAGACTAGCTAAGCAATTGACGAATGAATTGCATGTGGCGGAGCCTTCCGCACAAGACGCGACGAATATCGTTGCAACCGTCCAGCTGCTGCATGAAGCAACCCATGATAAACACATCGTCGCCTTTCAATACGGACGTTATGGGACAGACCTTCAATTCCAATTAAGCAATGAAGGGCAAGATTACATCATCCAACCACTCGGTCTCGTATGGAACAATGATCGTTATTACTTGGTCGCCTATTACCCATCGGTAGATGATATTCGCCAATACCGGGTCGATCGGATGCGGAACGTCCGTGTACAAGACGAGCAATTTGTACCCAACCCGTATTTTGACTTACAAGCATATACGAAGAAGATGTTTCATATGTTTGGCGGCGAGCTGATTTCATTGGAAGCAAGATTTTCCGATAAGCTTATCAATGTAGTGATTGACCGATTCGGCCTGGATGCCAATATACAAGATCATGAGGATGGGACATTTCGTTTAAAAGCGCAAGTAGCGATGAGTGAAGGGCTCGTCCGCTGGCTGTTCCGGTGGGGCGGTGACGTTAAAGTCATGCATCCACAAGAACTTGTCAGCAGAATGAAAGAGGAAGCTGAAAAAATGTATAAGCATTATCTCTAACCTTTGTGGATATTCGCAAAGGTTCTTCATCACATGCCCTTACAATAAAGGAGTGAGAAAAAAGGAGGGCATTGTAATGAAGAAATTGTTGATGGTTTGTAGTGTTTTCGTTGTGATGATACTTGCGGCTTGTGGGGATATTGACGAGAAAAATAGTCGGGAAGTGAAGTCGAGTACGGACGTTGCTTCAGACACTGACGAAGCAACAGAAACGGAAAAAGAGGAAGTGAAAGAAAAAGAGAAACCGCTCGGTACACGGTCCAATCCGTTGCCATTCGGTGACACGATTACTGTGAAAGAAAATATATACGATGATAGCTTCAACGCCTATGAATCATTCGTCGACATTACACTCCTCGAAACGATCCGCGGCGAGGAAGCGTGGAAAATGATCCAAGAAGAAAACATGTACAATGAACCGGCGGATGAAGGGTTCGAATATGTGTTAGTAAAAGTAAAAGGATTTCTAAAAGAATCAGAAACCGAAGACGACAGCCTTTATTTCAGCAGCATGAATTTCAACTTCGTATCGAATGAAGGGGAAGTGTATGACTGGAAATCTGCTGTCATTCCGAACCAACTAGACAAAGAGCTTTACAACGGCGGCTCAGCGGAAGGTTTTATCGTAAATCAAGTGAAAGTCGGAGATGACTTTAAGGTTTCTTATGATTCGAGCGAAGGCTCACCTGTGTTCTTTTTTGTTAAATAAGTAATTGGAGTTGAAAATGATGAAGAAAAAACGATTGGCAATTCTGTTGTTATCAATATTCACCTTAGTAGCTTGCTCATCTAAAGAGGATGCTAACGAAAAAGCGGATAACGGCAAACAAGAAGAGAAGACTGAAGAAACGAGCGGATCTGTGGCCGTCGATAAAGGGCTATTGAACGTGGAAGTGACAATTCCTGCTTCCTTCCTAGAGGGGGAAGACATCGACGTAGTCGTAGCTGAAGCAAAAGAAGACGGCATTAAAGAAGTCACGAAAAACGACGACGGATCCGTCACGTACAAAATGACAAAAGCGAAGCACAAAGAAATGATGCAAGAAATGAAAACGAATGTAACGGAGTATGTCGATGAGCTCGTCAACAACGAAGACTTCGCCTCCATCATGGACATCAAACACAACAAAGACTTCTCTAAATTCACACTAGAAGTCGACAAAGAAGCATTCGAAAACAGCTTTGATGGATTTGCAGCCATGGGACTCGGAATGACCGGGATGTTATATCAGTTGTTTAACGGCGTCGATTCGGAGAAATTGAATGTAACAATCGATACGGTGGACCATAGTTCTGGAGAAGTATTTGGTACGGTGAGTTATCCAGAAGCGTTTGAGGATATGGAGTAATAAGATCGGGTGCCTGTGTCAAGTTAAATTTGGTTTATTCACTACAAAGGCATATGTAATGAGTATTGTATGTTTCCGTTTAAATTGGTTGAATTGAAGTGAATGTTTCTGGGACTGTCAAAATTATTCGAACGAAGGATTTCCTGTGTCTTTTTGGATAATTGATGGAGCAGCATTTTTGTTTGTTAATCAATATAGACATAGAGTGGATTATGCTATGATATAGGTAAGAACTGAACAGGGAGGGGTTTTTACAAATGAAATGGGAAGAAGTGCGTAAATTATACCCGAATCAGTATGTAAAATTGAATATCCTTGACTTTCATGTAGAAGCCGACAAAAAAATCGTGACGGACGTAGCCTTAATAAATGTCATTGAAAATCCGAAAACTGCTACGAAAGAATTGCTACGAGCAAAAGATAGTACGATTGTTTATCATACAGGTACTGAAGAAATTATGATTGAAATGAGAAAACCGACCGGCTTAAGAGGAATTAGACTATGAAGTTGGGGTTGTAAACCGTTTACTTGAAGTAGAGATGCTTATTTCTTACAAAGGAAGAACCAAAGTGCTGGACAAGCTTGTTGTCGATACAGGTGCAGCCCATACGTTGATTTCTTCTGATGTCGTTGAAGAACTAGGCATATACTTTGAGAATGGTGACCCTTTGGTTAGCTCATATGGTATAGGTGGCGAGGAATATTCATTCAGGAAACCAGTGGACTTCCTCAAGCTCGGACCTCATAAAATATGCAGGCTGAAATTAGATTTTGGTAATTTGCACGAGTGGGGCATAAATGGCCTCATAGGTCTCGATATATTAATAAATGGTCAATTTATAATTGATTTAGAAAAAATGGTATTGGTCCAAAGAAATTAACATATAAAAGCGGGTAGCTGTGCCAGTTTGCATTGAGTTAATTCGCTACAATTGCATATATAGAGTATGTTCCAATTGATGGATTTGCCGTTGAAAATTGGGTACTGTGTAATGTTAAATTCAGTTAATTAACTACAATTGCATATATATATGAGCTGTTGTAGTTGATGTGTTTGTATTTTTGATTGCATATTCATACAAGTTGTCTAAATTAACATGAATGTTTCTGGCACAGGCACCGTCATACTAGCCGAAGAAGAAGGGTGATGGCGTATTCAAGCTAACATCTGAACAGATGGACTTGATCGACGATAAGATAAGAAGGTTGTATACTAAAAAATAACGGTTTATTTATAGCATCTATTCTACTTTCTCTTGATTTTTTCATTGAAAAATTGTTATTATGAAAATTAAATGTAATACATATACTAATATTGCCCTTGCAGATAAAAATCTGTAGTGCGGCCTAAAAGATTTTTAACTGACCATCTCGAGTGGTCCAAAAAGGAAAAGCCATCCTCTTAGTGGGGGTGGCTTTTTACGTTCTTGGAACTCCTACTTGTTACAATTTTGTAGTTGATAGAGGATATTGTAATACAACATGTGATGGGGCAACGTGAAAAGCGAGTAGCTGGTTCTTTTATTCAATTACTCCACTTCCGCTTTAATTTACCCCCTATTAAAAACAGAATGAGTACATAAAGGGCAACAATCAATACAGTACCCCAATTGCCTGCAGCGATTTGATGGCCGGCGAGTGAATAGGCGAGTATGACGGGAAGCTTGCCTAACAATGTTGCGGTGATAAAGGCACCAACCCCTACATTTGATATCCCCGCGATTAGATTAATGCCTGCTGAAGGGACAATTGGAATAATCCGACCAAGCAGTACAGCTAAAAAGCCGTTTTTTTCAATGAGCGCAAGGTATTTCGATAAGTGCTTCTTCTTGGTTACATAGTTTCGTGCGGCGTGACGCAGTACGCTTTTACTAAAGAGAAATAACAGGAAGGATCCGAGCGTTGTCCCGAGCATGTTAATGGCAAAACCCGGAAAGAACGCATGATTACTTGCAATGAATGCAGCGAGTACAGGAATTGGCGCAAAGGGAATCATTGAAACGATTGCCATTATGAAGAATTGATAGATCCATGCATAAGGCCTTTCATTTTCTAGAATGTCTAAAAGTAATTGATCCATAATCGGTCCTTTACGTTGTTTTAGCTCTAGTATAGCTCATATTGGTGGAGGGTGGCTCGTACCATGCATTCGTGAAGTTTCCATATTTTGTGTGGGAGATATAGAAAGGACTTGTTCCTTTCTCTTTCGGTACCTACCTGAAATGGTTATGGGACATACTCTTAGGTAAGTGGACAGTAGGTCATACAGAAAAAACGCACAAATCATGTATTTATATTGTGATGGCAAACGACATTTCATATGAAAGACAAGATGAAATGATTGTACAAGGCGGTGGTGAATTCAGAGAGACGCCCCGCTGTGCAGGGAAGTGGATTACCCTTCAAAGGAAGCATACGTATCTTTTCTGATCAAGTAGTGAATGCATTTGAATGTAAAGTATCTTCCGACGTATCCAACGGAAAAAATGCTGTTCATTAAACATTGAGGAACGTGAAACGTCTACCATGCCCCATTAATTGAGAATTGAACGGGTGCCTGGTACTGTTGTTATATGGGGTGGTTTTGTGGAACTTGAAAAGTGGAAACAGCAGCTGCTGAATAATAAGGATTTATTCATTGGAGAGAGCACAGCGAGGCGCTCGGCTGTGCTCATTCCGCTCGTCGAAGTGGATGGGGAGTGGTGTATACTGTTTGAAGTCCGGTCGTCAAAGATGAGGTTTCAACCAGGAGATATTTGTTTTCCAGGCGGAAGAGTGGACCCTGATGACCCATCGCTATTATTTACGGCTTTGCGCGAGACGCATGAAGAGCTTGGTGTAGCGCCACATACTGTAGAAGTGCTCGGTCCGCTGTCACCGTACGTTTCTTCGATGTCTTTTGTTGTCTATCCGTTTGTAGGGGTTGTGGATTTCAATGAAATCATTACCTCTTACAATGAGGCAGAAGTTGAAGAAGTATTCACCGTGCCGATTAGCTGGTTGCTTACGCATGAGCCATATATGCATGAAGTGGCAGTGGACATTACGCCTGATCGGCAGACGTTTCCGTTTGAGAAGATTCCAAATGGTGATCAGTATCAATGGCGGAAACGCACGATAGAGGAATGGTTCTATGAATATGGAACGTATACGATATGGGGCATGACGGCACGGATATTGAAGCATTTTATTGATGTCATACGTCCGAAGAAAAGCGAATAGGAAGCTTAAGTACCAGGCATCCGTACAATTTAGAATTGTGCGGGTACCTGGTACTTTTATGTTATATACCTATAAGTTCGCGTGATCATTTTTCACGGCAATCATTACACGTCTTCCGCGAATCATCAATCACTGCATCAATACCCCGAACGATGCCCCAGTTTTTTTGAGATGCGCGCGCCTGTTTCGAGTAATCGCTCACGCATGGAGGCGAGGCGTTCTTCGGTCATGTGGAAGCTTGCGAAGCCAATGCTGACCGCACCGACGACTTCCCCAAATCCGTTCACAATCGAGACGGCTATCGAGGAGGTGCCTTCCGTCCGTTCCCCGTGACTTTCTGCATAGCCTTGCTTTCTTATTTCTTCTAATTTCTTTTCAAATTCAGGGATCTGTTGTTCCTGGATGAGCCTTTTCAAAATAGCACGCGTTTTTTCTTTCGGGAAGGCGGCAAGCATCACTTTGTTCGCAGCGCCGATGTGTAGAGGAATCCGAATCCCGAGTTGGTCGTAAATGCGGATTTGGTTTTTTTCATTATCAATTCTTTCGATAATGATGGCGTCGAGTTCTGCTGGTTTGCTTAAATAGACGCTTTCTTCCACTTCCCTTGAAAGCCGGTCGAGCTCCACACGGATTGTATTGACATAATCCATCGAGTCATACACTTGCAGACCGTACTCGAGCCAAATGGTGCCAAGCCGATACCGTTTCGTTTTTGGATCTTGTTCCACCATTCCTTGTTTTATCATCGCTTGTAGGATTCGATGTAGGGTGCTGAGTGGAAGACACAGTTTTTCGGAAAGCTCCGAAATTGATAACCCTATGTCAGCAGTTTGAGAAGCTAATAATTTTGCGATGAGCATCGCACGGTCAATCGTTTGCACAGAAATTTTCCTCCCTTAGGTAAGACAATACGGATAGATAGATTTGTTGAAATAAAAAATAGATTACTTTCTTCAACCTTATTGACATTTTACCATAATAGCAATATATTTAATCTATTAAATTTCCTGACAACGGAAACACTTTCCGTTCAGTGGAAAAAGGAGGAGTTAAATTGACGTATTGTTCTTCGATGTATAGACCTTTAAAGCGTGTCATTGTGAAGCATCCGAACGATGCATTCCGCAGTCAGTCGCATCTGGCGAGTGAATGGCGTACCTTCAACTATTTAGCCGAACCTAATTTTGAAGAAGCGGTTAAAGAGTATGACAAATTTATTGACATTCTGAGCAAGCATGTTGAACAAATTGATTATTTACCGCAGTCGGATGACGTCGGTTTGGATTCTTTATATGCCCATGACCCGGTGAAATTCACTCCTGAAGGGGCTATCATTTTAAAATCAGGAAAAGCGCTGCGGCAACCGGAAGCTGCTGTCTATAAGCAGTTTTTGAAAGAGAAAGGTATTCCGATTATCGGTGAGTTGACAGGCGATGCTGTTTCGGATGGCGGTGATATCGTCTGGTTAGATGACCGGACACTTGTCGTAGGAAGAGGGTACCGGACAAATGATGAAGCAATTCGTCAATTAAAAGAAATGACTGCTCATATGGTGGACGAGTTCATCGTTGTACAATTGCCGCATGATTTAGGGGAAGCGGAGTGTCTGCATTTAATGTCTTTCATCAGTATGGTGGACCAAGACTTGGCAGTTGTTCACTCGAGATTGATGCCTGTGTTTTTCCGTCAGTTGTTGATCGATAGAGGGATTCAGCTCATCGAGGTTCCGAATGAGGAGTACGACAAGCTAGGCTGCAATGTGTTGGCGTTGGCACCGCGCGTATGTATGCTCCCAATTGGAAACGTTTCCACGAAGGAACAATTAGAGAATGCCGGTGCAACGGTTTATGAGTATAAGGGCGATGAAATAAGCGTTTTAGGCACGGGGGGACCGACGTGTCTCACTTGTCCAGTTGTCAGAAGCTAACTAAAAGGAGAGATTTCAAATGTTTACAAATGTCATCGTAAAAACACCAGGTAAAAGCTATTTAAATGGACTCACGACATCGGATTTAGGGGAGCCGATTTACGATGTTTTGCTCGAACAGCATCAGGCGTATGTAGAAGCTTTGAAGCAATGTGGCGTGAACGTGACCCATTTGCCTGCGAATGAAGCGTTCCCTGATTCCACATTCGTTGAAGATACAGCAGTCCTCACTTCAGAATTTGCGGTTATTTGTAATCCAGGAGCTGCTTCCCGTAATCGTGAAATCGAAGACATGGAGCCTGTCATTCGGAAATTCTATGACAAAGTCTATGCGATCGAAGGATCTGGAACGGTGGACGGTGGAGATGTGCTCCAAGCTGAAAATCGGTTTTATATCGGAATTTCTGATCGTACAAACGAAGAAGGTGCCCGCCAGTTACAAGATATCCTTGTGAAAGAAGGGTATGAAGCTGACATCATTCCGTTGAAAGAATTCTTCCATTTAAAGACGGGCATCGCGTATGTCGGAGAGAATCGGATGGTACTTGCTGGTGAGTTCGTGGATCATCCTGCTTTTGATTCATATGAAAAAATCATTGTCAGTAAAGAAGATGAGTATTCCGCAAACTGCATTCAAGTGAATGATTATGTCATCATTCCAAAAGGCTACGAAGCAACAAAACGTCAATTGAATGAAGCTGGTCTGCAAACGATTGAGCTTGAAATGTCCGAGTTTCAAAAACATGACGGTGGTCTAAGCTGTTTGTCTTTACGTTTCTAAAGAGGTATCCCCGATTAATTTCAGATGAATTTGTCGGGGATATTTTCCAAATACGATAGACTGAATTTTATTTTTATTCAAAAGGATATGGGGGATGGCTAGTATGAATAAAGTAGGGGAACAAGCACATATACCGCAATTGAATCGTTCGATGAAAAGCCGTCACTTGCTCATGCTGTCTCTTGGAGGTGTGATTGGAACCGGATTGTTTTTGAATGTCGGCTATACGATCAATCAAGCTGGCCCTGGCGGAGCGCTTGTTGGGTACTTGATTGGTGGATTGATTTTATATATGGTGATGACTTGCTTGGGGGAACTCGCTGTCCATATGCCGGTGACAGGATCATTCCAAGCGTATGCAACGCGCTATATCAGTCCTTCAGCAGGATTTTCACTCGGTTGGATGTACTTTGTTGGTTCGGCTGCTACGGCGGGGGTCGAGTTCACTGCTGCTGGAATTCTCATGAAACATTGGTTTCCTGATATATCGGTTTGGGTGTGGTGTGCCATTTTCATGGCGCTGTTGTTCTTCTTGAATGCGCTCACAACAAAAGGTTTTGCGGAAGCGGAGTTTTGGTTTGCGGGCATTAAGGTACTTGCTGTAATCGCTTTCATCGTCATCGGAGCACTGGCGATATTCGGATGGATACCGCTGGAAGATCGTGTGGCGCCGCATTTCTCTAATTTGGCGCCTAGCAACATGTTTCCTGCAGGGATTGTCATTGTATTCGTGACAATGATGAATGTCATTTTTTCTTACCAAGGTTCTGAACTCGTTGGAATCGCGGCTGGTGAGACGGAGAATCCGAAAAAGAACATTCCGAAAGCCATTCGGACGATATTGTTCCGTATCATCGTTTTTTATATTGCATCCATCGTCGTACTGTCTGCGATTTTTCCGTCATCTGAGTTAGGGCTGATGGAAAGTCCATTTGTCACATTGATGAAATTGGCGGGTGTTCCTTATGCGGCAGGCATCATGAACTTCATTATCCTGACGGCGATTTTATCGGTAGGGAACTCTTGTTTATACGCATCCACACGTCTCCTTTGGTCAATGGCGAATGAAGGGATGGCCCCTAAGCTGTTCGGTCGCTTGACGAAAAACAAGGTGCCGCTCAATGCGTTGATTTTCACGATGTTCTTCTCGTTGCTATCGCTGTTAACAAGTGTAATGGAAGCCGATACAGTGTTTGTGCTGCTCATGTCGATTGCTGGAATCGCGGTCACGATTTCATGGATGGGTATTGCAACGTCTCAATTAATGTTCCGTCATCGGTACGTTAAAGCAGGAGGGAAAGTTGAAGAACTGGAGTACCGAGTCCGCTTTTATCCTTGGCTTCCGATTTTCTGTATTGTCTTCTGTTTAGCCGTATTAGGCTTCCTTGCGAGTGATCCTACACAACGGATCGGTTTACTATACGGCGTCGGTTTCTTCGTCGCTTGTCTAGTGTTCTATAAATTTAAATTGGCAAAGAAGTTTCCTGAGCGTATTGAAGCATCGGAGCTTGCGCCTGAAACGAAATAAGGAATTACATTATATAAAGTGCTTGGCACTGTAAGAGGAGATTGAGAATGATGAAAGAATCTTTATGGGCGACATCTGAGAACCTACGTGCATTGTTATGTGAACTTGTCAGTTGGGATAGTCGAACTCTGACGGAAGGGGAGCGGTTTTTTGCACCGAAAGTGATGGCGAAGCTAGGCGAGCTCGACTACTTCCGGGATTATCCGGAACATTTGGCTATGCATGATGCAGGATTGGGCCGAAGTGCTGTAACAGCATTGTACAAGCATCCCGAAGCAACGGAAACGATTGTGCTGATCAGTCATTTTGATACGGTTCAGACCGAGGAATATGGTGTGTTGGAGCCGCTCGCTTTTCATCCCGAAGAGTTGACGAAGAAGCTGCATGACCATAAAGAGGATTTATCAGTAGAAGCGAGAGAGGATCTTGAATCCGGGAATTACTTATTCGGCCGTGGCACGATGGATATGAAGATGGGCCTTGCGCTACATATGCAACTGATCGAGAAAGCGAGCAAGGAAAAATGGCCGATCAACCTCGTGTTGACGACTGTTCCAGATGAAGAGGTCAACTCTGCAGGGATGCGTACTGTCGTTACGGAGCTTGTCCGTCTACGGGAAGAGTATGGCTTGACGTACAAATTGTTTTTGAATGGCGAACCTTCTTTTTCTCAAGGTCCAGCAGACAATAAAGAATATATCTATTCGGGAACGATTGGGAAAATCATGCCGGCAGCATTGTTCTATGGTAAAGAGACACATGTCGGCGAACCACTCCGAGGAATGACGGCGAACTATATCGCTTCGTTTTTGACTCAGAGAATGGAATGGAACGAACGATTTCGAGAAACGGATCGAGGGGAGAGCACGCCGCTGCCGGTTTCATTGCAGCAAAAGGATTTGAAGACGCAATACTCGACCCAAACTCCTTACCGTGCGGCTGCACTTTACAATGTGTTCTTATTCAAGCGGACAGCTGCTGAAGTGATGGACCTATTCGCGGAAGTTGCTAGGGAAGCGATGGCGGAGTGCAATGCGCATTATCAGGCAGTTTGCGAACGGGAACAGCTAAAGGGTGTAGGGGAAGTGAAGGTACTGCGGTATGATGAACTGCTGTCCTATGCCTTGAACAAACTAGGTGTGGAGGAAGTGAATTGGCACAAGCAAGAAGCGCTCATCAATGAAGAATGGGACGATCGGGAAAAATCGCTTCGCATTGTGGATAATTTGATGATTCAGTGTCAGGAACTTGCGCCGGCAACGGTTTTGCTTTATGCACCTCCTTATTACCCGGCTATTAATTCGTCAGATTCTCCGCTCGTCGATCAAGCGATCAAATTGGTACAGGAGACGGCGAGTACATTCGATTTGACGGTGAATCAAATCCATTATTTCAACGGGATTTGTGATTTAAGTTATGTGAACTACACAGATGATGCTCAGGGGTGGACGGCATTTGAAAACAATACCCCTGTTTATGGCGAAACGTACAGCATTCCATTTGAGGCGATGTCCGAGCTGCGGGCACCCGTCTTGAATGTCGGCCCGTTCGGAAAAGATGCGCACCAGAAAACGGAGCGGTTGCATGTGGATAGCGCATTTAAAGAGATGCCGGTCATTTTGGAGACGTTGGTTAAAAGCATGTTCTGAGGGGGTGCCTGTGCAAGGTTGAATTCAGTTAATTCACTACAATTGTATTTTCATGAATACGAAGTGTAACAATTTGTGGGTTTAGATTTATTTGTTGTATAACCATTCAAATTGGTTGAATTGACATGAATGTTTCTGGCACAGGCACCGTAGCATATAAACATTCAAGTTCGATGAATGGACCTGTTTGATTCCGGCACAGGCTCCGTCAAGCGTGTATTGACGTTCAGATCTCATTTTGGTATAATTCTTCTATTATTTTTTTGAAATTGAATAGAAACCTTGTATAAATTCAAGAATACGGCTTGAAAGTTTCTACCAGCTACCATAAATGGCTCGTCTACAAGGAATGTTAAATCAGTGCAATTTACTATTCCTTTTTGTAGAAAAAACTTTGTCCTTCCTTAGGTCAAAGTTTTTTTCGATTAGAGTGCATACTCGTATCAACTGGCTGAAAAATTATCCTTGAAACCATTGCCGTTCATTCTTTAATTAAACAAATAGGAGATTACAACATGAGGAACTTTTTTAAATTCGCTGAACGGGATACTTCCTATAAGCAGGAAACGCTAGCAGGCGTGACAACCTTCCTGTCCGTAGCGTATATTTTGGTCGTAAATCCACTGATCTTGAGTCAAGCTGGGATGGATAGTGGGGCGGTATTTACTGCAACTGCTCTTACTGCGATTATCGGTACACTTCTTATCGGTTTGCTTGCGAACTTCCCAATCGGAATTGCGCCAAGTATGGGACTGAATTCATTTTTCACTTTTTCTGTCTGTATTGGAATGGGGATACAATGGGAAGTTGCATTGACGGGTGTTTTTATTGCAGGCGTTATTTTTATGCTGTTAAGTGTCATGAAGATCCGGGAGAAAATTATTACGATTATCCCATTGAATTTAAAATATGCAATCGCTGCTGGAATCGGATTCTTTATTACATTTATTGGGATGAAAAATGGAGGGCTTATTATTGCCAATCCGGATACATTTGTTTCAATTGGAGACTTAACATCCCCTACAACCTTGCTGGCCATTTTTGGCTTGGTCCTTACGATTGTTATGTTAGTGCGTGGAATCAGAGGCGGAATTTTTTATGGGATGATCATTACTACGATAATTGGAATGATTGTCGGATTAATAGACGCTCCCTCAAAAATCATAGGAAGCATACCAAGCTTAGAACCGACATTTGGAGTCGTGTTTTCCCATTTGGATCAGGTGTTCACCCCTGAATTACTGGCAGTGATTTTCACGTTTTTACTTGTTGCCTTTTTTGATACGGCTGGAGCTTTAATTGCCATGGCCAGTCAAGCGGGAATGATGAAAGGGAATACAGTGCCGAACATTGGAAGAGCATTGCTTGCTGATTCTACCGCGAGTGCAGTCGGAGCGATATTGGGAACATCCACGCCTGCGACGAGTGTTGAATCTTCTGCCGGCATTGCAGTCGGTGGCAGAACTGGCTTTACGTCTGTTGTGATCGCTGCTTGCTTTATGATTGCTTTGTTCTTTTCACCGGTTTTATCTGTGATTACGTTAGAAGTTACTGCGCCAGCGTTAATTATTGTCGGCGCATTAATGGCAATGGAAATCAGAAAAATAGACTGGAGCAGGTCGGAAATTGTAATTCCATCCTTCTTAACGATCATCATGATGCCCCTCACTTCGAGTGTGGCAATGGGTCTTGCATTTGGTTTTATTCTGTATCCACTTTGTTTTGTGGCGCAAAAGCGGTCTAAAGAAATTCATCCAATTATGTATGTGCTTGGTTTGTTATTTATCCTATACTTTGCGTTTATAGTGTAGCTAGAAGTGTTCGATAGCTTTTTTAGATTAAACCCAGTTAGAAGTATCTTTTAGTTGAAGAATGTGCCAGTACTTGAACCCAAATCGTTCAAGAAACTGGCATTTTTTTTATTTTGAAACCAGATGCACCTTTGCACGCGTCTTAGAGGTAAGATTGTAAATAGTGTGGGTGGCGGGGGTGAGAAATGATTATGAGTCGTTCTTGGAATGAATCCGATGAAGAGGTCTGGCTGTCTGGTTTGATGGATGCGCTTGGCGATCGGTTGACGAATCTGTCTTTCAGTTATTTGAAAGATTGGGGGAAAGCTCAGGAAGTAGTGCAGGATGTCTTTTTTACCTGTTATAAGAAACGCCGTCACGTTCTCGAATTAAATTCAATTGAAGCCTGGCTATACAGGGTTACCGTGAATCGGTGCAAAGACGTCTTACGGACTTCATGGGTTAAGAAAGTGATCGTGAACAATGAGTTGTTTCTTACGCAAAAATCAGGGCAGCCATCGCCGGAACATGAAGCTGTCGCGAAAAGCGAGGATGAGCGGTTAGCCCGGCTCGTTTTGGAGTTGCCGATCAAATACAAGGAAGTCATTTTGCTTTTTTATTATGAAGATCTGTCTGTGGAGGAAATCAGTTATGTGTTGAAGTCCAATCCGAATACGGTCAAAACCCGCTTGAAAAGAGGGCGGGAAGCATTGCAGAAATCCATAGAGAGGAGCGGTTTTCTTGAAAGAACCAATGAGGGATATTAAAAAGTCATTAGATGCGACGGTCTTCAAAGATTCGCAGTTCAGCGCGAAGCATAAGCATGCAGTCTTTCAAAAGATTCATAAACGCAAGACCATCTATGTCCTGCCTGCGCTAGTTAGCGGATTGCTACTGACGGTTGTGGTTTCAACAGGTATTTATTTTGCATCGGAAAGGATAGGCGGTGAAAGTCCGGATGCATTGGTACCGAATCACCCAGTTACCACGGAAATTCCGCCACCTCAAGGAGAGGGTGGAACAGAAACAGTTCCTCTCTATGCAGCCAAAGAGGATGGCGAAGTATCCATGAAGGACGCTGAAACAGCTTATGCGCTTTGCGTAGATGCACTGACGGACTATTACAATGCCATTTGGAACGGCACGGAGATTGACGTGGGCAAGTTTATAGGGAACGAGAACCTTCAACAGTACTTGGAAACGAAGATTCAGTTCGAATCTAAGAAGTACGGCACTATGGATAGCAAGGTGAAACAGCTTGAAATCGGCGATTGGAAAGTGACTTTTACGAATGACGAGAAGGGAGGATATCTCTATTTGGAAGTACCGGTTAGCATCCGAAAGCATGATGGAGGCGGATATGGAGAAGGTACAGAGTTTTTTGTGCGGAACATAGATGGCAAGCTGACGATTGTTGACTGGTACACGGGCGGAAAAGATACGTATGATTACTTGGTGCGCGGATATGAGCAGAAGATTGGCAATCCTAATGTTTGGAATGATCATGATTGGGTGAATAAGTTTAAAAGCGGTACAGGTCTCTATGATTTCGAACAGCAGGTCTATGATCGATTCCAGCTCACCCATGATGCGAACGAGTTGATCGGGCTGGAACCGATCAGCATTGCGAAACTATATGCATACGCCAGTTATCAGCAAGACTTTGAAACGGCGTATGCGCTATACACGGATCGTGAGGAGCATATATTATGGAGCGAGGAAGAAGATGAACAAATTCCGTTGGCCGATAGGGGGACACCGGAACAGGTATTGGAAACATATAAAGGACTCGAAAGAGGGTCTTTTATTCAAACAAGTGACTACGAAGGATATATTAAGTTTTATCCAAACGGCGAGCAGCACGTGGAATCCGGCTTCTCCATGATAAAAAATGAAGAAGGCATTTGGCAAGTCGCGTTCTTGCCAGTCCAGTAAATGTGGAGGGGCTATGTGACAAACATTCATGGCTGTTACCCAACTATGAAAAGTATCGCCTGTGCTAGATTTCAATACAATTGTATGTCCGTCCGTGGAAAATGTATCGGTTGATGGCTTTGCAATTCATTTATTTATCACGATTCGGTTAAATTAAAATGAATGTTTCTGGCACAGGCGCTTTTAAAATGAAAAGCCTACCCTCGTTTCTCTGTTATGTAAGCAGAGAGGTGAGGAGTAGGCTTTTGGCAATCAGTTTTGTATGTTGTACGTTTTAGTGTTTACGTTTTACTTCGATTCGATAGCCATCTGGGTCAGTGACAAAGAAGTAAAAAGGTGCTCCGCCTGAAAGTCCTTTCAGTTCACCTGTTTCATAAGGAGAAGCTTTACAGATTTCATGCATTTTTTCTAAATCATCCACGGTTACGCCTAAATGACTGAAACCATTTCCGATTACATAAGGTTCTGCATCATAATTATATGTCAGTTCAATCTGTACGGAAGAACCGGGTGAATTCAAATAGATAAGATCGAATTTATCTTCAGGGAATTCTCTGCGACTAGCTACTTCAAAATCAAAAAGATTCGTATAAAAATCTAACGTCGCATCAATGTCTCTGACACGTAAACAAATTTCAACGAGTACTTGGTTCATTTTTTCAACCTCCGTAATTGTATAAGTTTTTGTTTGTTAAGATGGTTCAACTGATTGAAAACAGCATCTTTATTTTACCATACATGATTCGTTAAGTGAAAAAATGCGATGGGATCGCTCAACCTCACTGCTTTGCCCAATAAACAACGGTCGTAATGTGGTGAAATGACTTCTTATACTTTCAATAGGCTTGTCTTTTCATTTTCCGCTAGATGATCCGGCAAAAAGCAATCCGGTCATTGTCTTAAAATTGATCACGGGCGTTCCGCAATTCGATAAAGTCCTCCAATGTCTCCGCTTGCAAAAAGAGGTTGATGGCCTTCTCTTTGCCAATCGTCGTCGGGAGTGTAGGATGTCCTTTGGCACGCAATTCCTGGACTTCTTTTAACGAATTGTAGATCTTTTCATTCTCCGGATATATGTTGGAGGTAAAGCGTAAATTCGTTTCGGTATATTCGTGGCCAGGGTAAACATGTATCGCATCATCCAAGCGCTTAAATGTCTGCAAAGATTCGAATTGGGCTTCGTAATCGCCGGTGAAAACCCGACCGCATCCTGCTGAAAACAAGGCGTCCCCGCAAAAGAGATGCTGCCCCATTAAGAAACTGATGTGGCCATGCGTATGCCCTCCTGATGCGTAGACTTGGACAGGTTGCCCCAATACGTGAAAGGTGTCTCCTTCCTTTACAATTCGATTCACGAAGTTTTTCGTTTCTTCCGGCCCATACACAACACTTTCCGGATGACTCGCTACAATCTCTCGTACCCCGCCGATATGATCTTCATGCATATGCGTTAATAAAATGGCCGTCAAACGAAGCTGCTTTTCTTCCAGGTAATCCAGGACAACGCCCGCTTGTCCTGGGTCGACCACAACTACCTCTGTTTCTTTCTGAATGCACCATATGTAATTATCAGAAAAGGATTTAATTGGATGAATAATCATCTTCTGATTCCTCCTCTTGGTTTTTTAGTGTGGAGACTACTTTTGAAAATTGTCTGTGTTAGTTTGTGAATACACACTACAAATTGTTGGTTGATGAATTATTTTAACATATCATTTATCTTTATTACTCACAAATGTTGGTTGCAGCAAGCGTATTCATGTTAATCAGTATCGAGAAGCAGTGCCAGTGTTCATTTTCTTAATTCACAACAATTTTATCACACAGGTGAAGGTTTCTGGCGATGATACCGTCAATTCAATAAGCTAGAGCCTAGGAGAGATACGAGAAAAATAACTAGACTGGGAATAAAAACATTCAGGAGCGACCTTTTTAATGTTCTTTTTTTCTTAGAAAGAAAAGAATGGAGTACATCAAAAACTACAAATGTCCCTACAATGAGATAGGGTTCCTTAAACAATTCCTACATATCGTGTGCCTTATACTAGTGATACGTTCAAGGCAAGGATATCTCCATTTATCCATTCATCAATAACACTCTTTCGTCAAAGCTTGGATATAATACGTGAAAAACTGGTAAACTCATTTCACCATGTTGCTCATTTTTCCATAAGATGTTTAACCACTCTTCAAAATTGCTTAGTGTTTTAATAATTTTCTTTGTATCTTGGCTTATAAAACCAACACGGTACTCATGATTTTTTACATTGTCATCACAGATGAATACCCAATGATTATTCGAACTATCACCTGCATCAAACATCGTAAAAGAAATTAATGTAGCTGAACGAATCCATTCATTCGTTTCTACTAGGAGTACTTTACTTGGAATATCCGGAATAAGGTCGTGAACATTACGAATGTCTGCGCAAGGAGAGTTATCGTCAACACCACCAATAGGTTCGCAATCCAACAGGAAAATACCGTTTGAGAAGTGTTTCAAAAACAATCTAAATGATGGAGGCAAGGGATACCCAAGAGTCTTCTCATATGCGCAGATCATTTCTTCCGACGCAGGTTCTGTCTTGTCAATACTTGGGTATCTCATGTTAAATTGCTCAATGAATTCGTGAATGAACATTTTATCACCCTTCCACTGCCAATATTTCTTAGGTAATAAATAATACGTTGAATGTAAAAAATAGTAGTCCATAAAAGCTTAAAAACGACATTAATAATAAAAAAAGGAACGGACTGGTTAAGCACCGTCAGTTCCTTGCATCGAGTGTCGTAAAAAATTAAATTTGTTTTTAATTTTTTCTTCAGTTTCCTTCCGCATCCGTCCAAACGACCTTGTACAGCAAAGCGATGTCATAGGTTTCAAGCCTTTCAGGTAAACCGCTGTCTTTCGAGGGTGCGAAAGTAAACAGCGTGCTACCTTTTGTCCCAACCCAAGCGGCAAGATAAATTGGTTTGTCTTTGTGGAGAGTGGAATCTGAAATGACGAGGTTCCCAAATGACCGGGCTAAGCTTCCAACTTCAATAGGGTATGTGATCGATGTGCTCCCTGAAGGATAGCTGAGCTTGATTGCTACGTTTTCTTCATCAAGTTCCGTCACGGTGAACGAGATCAATTTACCATCGAAATGTTTGTCTTGCGTTGAAGATGTGAGAAGAAGTTCCTCTTTGAATTTCCCTTTATGATAGACCTCGACGGAATACGTTATATCTTCATTTTCGGCAATCTTCCCGTTCACTGTAAAGAATTGCGGATTGTTTGCTCCCGCCATAGAAAGCAATAACTCTTCATGTTCGCTCAATGTATACGGTTTGATGCTCAATGTTGCATCCGTTGAATCTTTAGGAGACATAAAAGAGCAGCCTGCTAAAAGAAAAATCGACATCCATACAATTGAATACTTTTTAATATGTTTCACACAACTCCCCCTCAAATTTGATTTTACTAGTTATACGTATATAAAAGCAATAAGATTCAGAAAATAATACATTGAATTTCCAATTAGGTTCGCACTAGGTTCTCATTGAATTTTATAATGCTTTAGAACTTATAGAAGTGAATGTAAGTTATCTATCAGAAATCTTTGTATATTCGATGGAACATATTGTTAGTGATATGGTACTATTTAAGTAGTGGGAATTTTGTAGAAAAAGAGGAAGGGGACATGGAAGTGTTCGTTTAATAGTCGAAATGTGGATTGTCTAAAAAATGCCTGATTCACAAGTTGTCAATTACCTGCAATAAGATGAAGTTTACCTACCTTTTTCTATATATAATAATGTTTCAAATTGGAGGTGTTTCTGTGGGGAGTTTTGGAAGTAGATTAAAAGAACTTAGAGATTCTAAAGGCATTACTGTAGAGAAATTATCTGAAACACTAGGCATCGCGAAAAGTGTGATGTGGAATTATGAAGCGGATAGGAAGGGTCCAAGCTTTCTGCATTTCATAATGATTGCAGAATATTTCAACGTATCATTGGATTATTTGGCATTCAGTAAGCAGGCTGCGGTTGAACTTTCCTCATACGATTCATTTAAAAGTTGTGAAATTCACCTGGATGGAACAGCAATTAGTGAAGAGGAGCATGAAGAGTTGCTCGTTTATTTACAGACACGCAGAGCAATAAAAGCTATGCGAAGCGATGAATAACTATCGTTTCAATATGTGGACTGGATTCAGATAAATCTCTTAGCAACACTAATAGATATATAAATTGGTTGCGATAAATATTATTGGCACAAATTTCAAATGATCTTTTTAAATAAGAGCAAGGGGGGGCGTTTATGTGTTTAGCTTTTTGAAGTCGAAATGTGGACTATGTAAACGAAAAATCGCGCAATATCAGAGGTACCGACTACGGGATAATTTTAAAACAGGTGCCTGTGCCAGGTTGAATTTAGTTAATTCACTACAATTTCATATACATAAATGTATTTATCTCAGTTGATGGATTTGCAGATATTTTTTGTATATCTATACAAATTGGTTGAATTGATGTGAATGTTTCTGGCACAGGCACAGGCACCCTCCACTAATGGATATTCTAAGTGTGGCACTTTAACTGGAGTTTCATGAAACAGACAAGGAGTGAGAAACTTGAAGAAAGTATATAAACTTTCTGAATTGGGGAAGTTGAGTTTGGTTGAATTTACAGTATTTTTCATAGGTTTTTGTGGTGTGCCCAGTTCTTTATTAATCAGTAATGATATTTTTAGAATTACTGTTTTAGTTATTTTAACATTGATATTTTTGTGCCTTTTAATTTTTTCAAAAAAATTCAGAGGGGAGAGAAACCTTCCAAAGCACTATATATTAATGCTGATTTTACTTTTATTTACATCGACTTTAATTACACTACTTTTATCTGTAGGAGATAGCAATTTTGTTATCTATGGTTTTGTTTTAGTTTTTTTGCTTACTTATTTATTGTTGGAATCATTGTGTATTTGTTATTTAATTTTGTTTTCATCCTTGGTTTGAAAAAAATGTTTCCATATGAGTTAGAAGGTAATAATCGAGTAAACAGACTAAGTTTAAAGAAATTATCAAAATATATTGAGCTTGACAACCAAAAATTATATTTTAGTTTGAATCTAATAAATTTGATAATATACCTAGTTTTTGTGTTTTATGGCCTGCTTCTATTTATAAAATATCAAAATACAGAAACATTAACTAAAGTTGGAGAGCTGTCAGATTGGGTGAAAAAACAGGATTCAATTTCATTGTTTAATGGAGTTACCCTGTTTTCATTAATGATTGCTATTTATACAATAACTTTTCCTATACAAAATAAGATTATTGACGAGGCTGAACAAAAATTAAATGAAAAGAAAAAGGTTTATTATTAAGTTATCTATGTCAATTCTTTCTATCCATAATAAATATCTCATTCATATAAATAAATGGACTATTTTATCTTGGGAGCAGAGCCTCCTGAAGGGAATCTGCTATTACATACCATCTACTGTAACCTGCATTAGGTGGAAAGCTGTTATAATGGTTATACTAACTAAAATGCGTGGTGGTATAGATGCAAGAAGAGTCACGCTTCGAAAGAAGAAAGAAAGTCCAGTTCGCTGTTGGAATGGCAGCGATTGATGGTGGAAAACCGAGCGCATTTACAAAAAAACTTTTAGAGCAGTATGAAAATGGTCAATTAACATCCAGTGAATTAAAGCAAGCCATTGTCAAAAAATATACGAGGACTTCCCAGTAACTATGGACTCGTATGTAGAAGAATCTCCTGAGCCAAATTACCTTAAAAAAATTATTTCAGATGCATTATATGTGGTTCCTTCCCAAAATGTTGATTTGGAGGAGGAAGTCTCTAGTAGTTATCAGGTAATCGGTCCGTACGATGTTTCTGAATACGAGGAAAAACCATTTGATATTGAATTCAACGATAATAAAACTAAAAAGTAATCCACCCTTAGGTTTAGCTTACTATCAAGGTTGGATTATTTTATTTCACAAAAATGCGAATGCTGGTATGACAGTAATGAGAAAATGATGCCAGTGCCAAGTCATTTACATAATTGTAAAATGTATCGGTGGATTAGCAATTAATACTTAAATACCTGTTTAAAATGATTAAATTAACATGAATGTTTCTACTCCATGCACCGTCGAAAATCAACCACCTATGCATAGAATCCCTTTTTGTCACTATACTAAGTCCATCTATAATAGGAGGGATGATGATTGTGACAAACGATTCGAATCCTAGCTGGAAAAAGAACCACCCGAGCTCCCAGCTGAGCAATGCTGTTGAAAAGGCGGAACGCTCGGTGAAGCAAGCGTTGTCAAACCCTGAAGAAATGGCGGTCGAACATGCTTTTAATTCGATTTTACGAGCAGAAAATGCCTTTGCCAATGCAGTGGAAAAAAATGAGCATATGGATACGGTTCATCAGAACAAGGAGCAATTGGATGATTTGCGGCAACAACTGAAGGACGTACATGAGCAAGGTGAAAGTACGGAGTAATTAGGAGAGAAGAGTCGACGATTGCGCAGATTGCCATAAGTGGTAAGCGATATATAGTTTCTTCCGTAGCGGGTATTTGAGGGTACTCTTAATCTCGATGGAATAAAAATACAATAAAAACGGCGATCCATATCTGAATGTAAAAGGTATTGGATCGCTCTTTTTTTCTTTGTATACATGTATGTTCCGTTGAGGCGCAAATACCGCTAGGAAGTACAAAGTGCTATTCCTATATAACGATTCTGATTGGTCTCTTGACAATAAGGTTTTCCGCTATTGAAACATTGTTAAACATATTTCGATTTTTTTCTTGACGAGCGCAGAAATTCATTATATTATCAACGATATTGAGAATCATTTTCAATTAATTGAAGTCAGGAGATGAATAGGTATGAAGAAAAGTATGATTTTTCTTGTTGTCGCTATGATGCTTGTATTATCTGCGTGCGGCAGTGCAAGTAACGAGGGCAAAAAAGAAGAAACAAAAAAAGAGCCAGAGGTACAATCTGGTGAAGTGAATTTATATACAAGCAGACATTATGATGTGGATAATGAATTATATAAAAAGTTTGAAGAAGAAACAGGCGTTAAAGTGAACGTCATCAAAGGTGAAGCTGATGAGCTGATTGAGCGCATTAAGCGTGAAGGTACTGCAACGAAAGCAGACGTTTTCTTAACAGCAGATGTTGGACGTCTTTTCCGTGCGAAGGAAGATGGTTTGCTTCAAGAGGTGTCAAGTGACATTTTAGCTAAACAAGTGCCAGAAAAATTCCGAGATCATGACGATATGTGGGTAGGTTTGACGAAACGTGCACGAGTTTTAGTGTATAATAAAGAAAAAGTGAAACCTGAAGAACTTTCTACTTATGAAGCCCTAACGGAAGATCAGTGGAAAGGACGAGTTCTTGTTCGTTCTTCGGAAAGTGTGTATAACCAGTCCCTTCTTGCTTCTTTCATTGAAATAAATGGAGAAGAGCAAGCGAAAGAGTGGGCACAAGGAATTGTTAACAATCTTGCTCGTAATCCTGAAGGTGGAGACCGAGACCAAGCGAAAGCAATTGCTGCTGGAATCGGTGATGTTGCGATTATGAACACATACTATTTTGGCCAAATGCTGAACTCACAAGATCCGGAAGAAGTGAAAGTAGCTGAGAATCTTGGCGTGTTCTTCCCGAACCAAGAAACAACGGGAGCACATGTGAATATTAGCGGTGCAGGCGTTGTAAAAGGATCGAAAAATGCTGAAAATGCAATGAAATTACTTGAATTCATTACGGGTGAAGAAGCACAAGCAGAGTTTGCTTCAGCGAATTATGAATACCCGGTGAATCCGGATGTTGAACCTTCTGAGCTCCTAAAATCTTGGGGTGAATTCAAAGAACAAGATATTCCGTTGCCAACGCTTGGAGAGAACAACGCGAAAGCGATTATGATCTTTAACGAAGTCGGTTGGAAATAAAAAGAGTAAGCCCCCTGCCGCTTTTGCGGTAAGGGGTTTCTTGCGGAAAAGATAAAGGATGGATTTGTCATGAACAGGTATTTGGCGAACGTGAATGGGTGGACAATTGGAGCTATACTAATTATTATCTTGCTATTTATACCAAATATCTCGATTGTAACCGGCATTTTTTCACCAGCAAGTGAAAACTGGACGCATATTAAGGAATACATGCTCTTAGATTATATAAAATCTTCATTAACACTCGTTTTATTTACGGCATTGTTTACGATAATAATTGGTCTCAGCCTTGCTTGGTTAATTGCCCAATATGATTTTCCGCTAAGAAATTTCATGAAGTGGGCACTCATTCTTCCTTTGTCAATTCCGCCATTTATCGGTGCTTATACGTATCATGGCATTGTGAATTACACGGGTGTGATTCAAAAGACACTCCGTAACCAGTTTGAAATCAATCCTAATCCTGCTTTCTTTGACATCATGAATGTGCCAGGTGCCATTTTCATTTATACAATCTTTCTCTATCCGTATGTATATATGATTACGAGAATTTTTTTGTCACATCAATCCGCGTCGCTCATTGAAAGTGCTCGTACCCTCGGGAAAGGGCCGTGGGCAGTTTTCTTGAAAGTAGTTGTCCCAATTTCACGCGTCTCAATTATTGGTGGCGTAAGTCTCGTGATTTTGGAAGTGTTAAATGATTATGGAGTCGTTAAGTATTTTGGTATTCAAACGTTCAGTACAGCTATTTTTCAGACGTGGTTCGGACTTGGTGATTTGGATTCATCCATTAAACTCGCTGCTTCCCTCATGGGCATTGTGATTTTTATTCTAATGGTGGAACGTTTACTACGTGGTGGTAAACAATACAGTTATTCAACGACAAAAGTGAGACCGCTTCCTCTTGTCAAGTTGAAAGGGAAGTCAGCCGCTTTTGCTACGATGTATACCTTGACGATTTTTAGCATTGCCTTTCTAATCCCTGTCATTCAGCTGGTCGATTGGGTGATCTTGACGTTTGGAAAAGTGCCGATGGATGAGGTTCTCGTGTATACGAAAAACTCTGTTTCTGTCGCTGCACTCAGCGCGACATTGATTATTGTATTCTCGTTGATCATCGGTAATTTTAGCCGGTTCGTCCATCATAAATTTGCAAAAGTACTACCTAAATTGACCATACTTGGTTATTCAATTCCGGGGGCAGTCATCGCGGTAGCGGTCGTTACGACATTTATAGCGCTTGATCGTTTTTTTGCTCCTGGTTATCGGTGGTTCGGGATGGATGCAGATCTTGTCTTAAGTGTGAGTCTTTTCATGCTCATTAGTGCGTATGTCATCCGTTTTTTTGCGATTGGATATAATTCGATTGAAGCTGGATTCGATAAAATCGGCACGGATTTCCATGACGCTTCTCGCATGTTAGGGGTTAGCCGATTGCGAACATTTTTCAAAATCGACGTTCCGATGATGAAGGGTGCGATTATAAGTGGATTTGTCCTTGTGTTTGTCGATATTCTCAAAGAAATTCCATTAACACTTATTTTAAGACCATTCAATTATGACACGCTTGCAACGAAAGCATTTCAGTATGCAAGTGATGAAAAAATCATGGAGGCTTCACAGGCTTCGTTACTGATTGTCGGTGTCAGCGCAGTTGCCATTATTGTTTTCAATAAGCTACTAAGAGAGGAGCCGAAATGATATGTTCATCGACATTCGAGATTTGAGTTTTTCGTATGCTAATTCAGTAACGAGAGCAGTTAACTGCATTTCATTTACAGTGGAAAAAGGGGAAGTCATCTCTATCCTTGGTCGAAGCGGAAGTGGAAAGAGTACAATTTTACGCTTGATCGCAGGTCTTGAAATGCCGGATGCGGGTTCGTTTACATTGAATGGCAGAAAAATTATGGATGCGCGGACATTTATTCAGCCAGAAAAGCGGGGAATTGGGATGGTTTTTCAAGACTATGCGCTATTCCCTCATATGAGTGTAGAGGAGAACATATTATTTGGGCTTTCGAAGATGAGTCGGAAAGAGAAGCAGAAGCGTGTAAATGAAGTGCTTGAACTCGTTGAACTGGAAGGTTTTGAAAAACGCTATCCACATCAATTGAGCGGCGGCCAACAACAAAGGGTTGCTCTTGCACGGGCAATCGCTCCAGAACCTGAACTTATCCTGCTTGACGAGCCGTTTAGTAACCTTGATACAGATCTTCAAGTGAAAATTAGGGAAGATCTTCGGCGCATTCTTAAGAAGGCTAATACGACTGCTGTATTTGTCACGCACAATATCAATGATGCGCATGCACTGGCGGACCGGATTGTGAAGATTAAAGACGGGAAGATTGACATCATTGGGCGTCCATGTGATTTGTTGGTCGGTAGTGCAACGTAAGAACCTACAACACGGGTGGAGTTGTTTTGAGGGACTGCTTTGCCTGTGAAAGAATGAAATTAGTGAATTCAACACGATTACCAAACAAATAAAATGAAAGAAGGGAGCCCGTCATATTGAATGGGCTCCCTTCTTTCATGTAAATTGTTATATAATGGACGCTAAACAATTATTGTGGAGTGGTGCGCATAAATAATTCCCGGTCAAGTGCATTCACTTTATGCGTAATGTATTTGAGTTCTTTCGTCAAATTATCTTTGACTTGTATCGTGTTTTTTGATAACTCTTCGAAGTGTTGGCCGACCCCTGTTAATTTTGATTCAACTGCATCTAATCGTGTATCGACCGCATCAAATCTTGTGTTCATTTCGGCCTTCATGCTGGTCATTTCCGATTCAATAGAAGTAAGCTTGTCCATGACTTTTCCCATCATTTCCGTCAATTGAGTTTCCATCAGTATCACCCCGTTTTACTCATTATACTATTGATGTACAGTTACTTCAACGAGGGATATAATTGCTATAGATGACAGGTATTCTTTCAATTGTTTGAGAAGAGTTACTGCTGACTTCTCTTTATCGGTGGGAGCAATTTAGTTACAGATAATAGATAAAGTTGCTCGCCAATGAGCTTGGCACAAACGAAAACTGCGTTTGTGCGTGTTTACTGTGTAATATCCTGATGTAGGAAGACTACAATAGTCAAAGTGAATTTTACAATAGGAGATGTAGGAGAATGACGGTTAATCTAAATGAAAAGGCACTTCAACTATTTGAGGTCAATGAATATGATGCAGCGCTTGCACTGCTTGAGCAGGTGGTTAAGGAAAAGCGGACAGTGCAATCGTTGAATAATTTGGCGTGGATGTACTTGTATGAAGAAGAGGATGTGCGTCGAGCGAAACCGCTTCTGGAAGAGGTTGTAGCGCTGTGCCCGAACAGTCACTTTCCGTTTAACATGCTCGGAGAAATTGCGTTGGGGGAGAAGGATTGGGAAAGTGCAAGGGAACTGTTGACGACATCGATTACTATTGAATCGTCACGTGAAGCCATTCATAATTTAGCAGTTGCCGACTTTCATACGGATCGTTTTAAGCAAGCGGCAGACGGATTCCATGCAGTCGCTGAAGACTCGGATATCGTTCGTTGGTATGAAGTAATCGCACGTATTCGAAACGGGGAGTTGGCAGTTGCCAAATCAATACTTGACGAGTGGAACAGTGAGTCTGCTCATTATTTAGGGGCAATCGAAGCGGCAGATGCTTATGTGGAATTGGACTGCTGGCAAGAAGCGCGGGACATGTTTGAAAAAGAGTGGAAAGATTATTTCGTTTCGCCTTACGTGATCGGTCGGTATGCGTATGTTTTATTCCGCTTACATGATGTGCACGCTTGCCGGCAAGTGATCGATCAGGCGGTTGAGGACAAGCAAGTGGAAATCGAAGAAGAGAAGCAGGAAATATGCGATGAACATTGGTCTGAAGCGGATAAAGCCGACAAAGTTCAGGAGTTGCATGAGGAACTAAAAGGCCTACAACAACTATTTGCAAAATTGCAGGCAGGCTATCGACCGATTTTTGAGTTTGAATTACATTCTGAGGGCGGCTGTTATTTGTTTGGCTGTAAACAACACGGTCATTCGGAGTGGGTGGAGTGATTGGTTAGGGGATTGTTGGTGGTTCTGGTGAATCAAAGGCTTAGGTAAGCTTTACAAATGGAGCACTTATATTCATGTTGTGTTGCTGAGTAGGAGTCAGCATATATTGTTAGGATTCATTCCAAGGGGGAAATGTATATGGTCGGTATGTTGAAAAGCAAGCGGGTTCTTTTACGAGAATTGGAAGAAGAGGATTGGGTGGGCGTTCATCACTATGCTTCTCAAGAAAAGGTTTGTCGATATCAGCCTTGGGGACCGAACACAGAACAAGATTCCAAGGAGTTTGTAATGCAGGTTTTACGCGATGCTGCGAAGGATAACAGGGAGCGTTTTGTTTTTGCCATATTGCTAAGAGAGAACGGGAAGATGATTGGTGCTGGCGAGATTACTAAACAGGATCATACGAACAGAGTTGGTGAGATCGGCTATATCATTCACCCGGCTTATTGGGGCTCAGGCTATGCAACCGAGACTGCAAACGCCTTACTTACTTTCGGTTTTCGTCAATTAAAGTTCCATCGGATTTTTGCTACATGCGATCCAAGAAACATTGGCTCGTCACGGGTGTTAGAAAAAGTAGGAATGACGTTAGAAGGCAGATTACGAGAGGATTTACTGCTGAGAGATGGCTGGCGTGATTCTTTATTATACAGTGTCTTAGAACAAGAGTGGATTGAGAAATAATGTACTTATTGTGTAATTGAGTTCGTACTTAAAGAGAGAGAGAAAAATTGTTCGTTTTGATTTTCTGAAATAAATACAGTAATCAAGATATCAGCGAGCCGTTATTGTCTTTGATCAAGGATCGATTAATCTCGTAATCTGTGAAAATTAGTGAAATGATGTAGTTAAAGATTTTATTTTTAGATGACAGAGAGGATGATTAAACATATGCAACCGGTTTTTAGAGCTTTGCAGGAATGGATGGCACAACACGTGCAATTTGTGAAAGTGGAAGAGGAGGATGCTGGTGAAATCTACGATATTCTTGAAGAGGATACTGGAGAAGTCGTAGGCCAGTGTATCCTTACTGCATCCAATCGTTTATCGAATTTCTCCTATTTTTGTGAGGAGAAGAACGGCGAGTTGACGAGTAATGATATGCCAGCAATTGCAGAAGCTTTCATCACGCAATTTTATCCGCTTGGTTTACAAACGTATCAGTTGCAGTCGATCATTGATATAAACGACTTATTCATCGTTTCCTATGGAGCGAAAGAGGAGCGATATGGGATAGACGTGCCAGGCATTGGGTTCTCCTTGTCCATTTCACCAACTGGGCAAGTCATTCAATTCAGTTACACACATGAACAAGCGGAAATCCGATATCCTTCGCATATCATTACCCCTGAAGAGGCGAAAGAAAAGTATGCTTCATACATTGATTTTGATTTGATTGTGCAGTTGTTAGATACGGAGCTGTATGCAAATGGAGATAATACGTACCGGCTTCTATATGGGCTTAAAGAGTATGCGATTGACATTCCGGCTTCAGGGGTAGAGCCAGCCGTCGTATCAGTCGGGGGTCAAGTAGAACCTATCGAGATGCGTGTTCCGCCTACTAAATCGCTACATGAATGGATCGGGGTGACACGTCATCATAGAAAAATCGGAGAGCAAAGCGAGGAGGATGTGTTAATTGAAAAATTTATGCACCCTTCAATCGATTTACCCAATGAGCTAGACATGTCTGAAGTTTACGAAGAGAATCTAATCACAATTCATACGCATCGAGTTACTAACTTGCCAAAAGTGTTTTACAATGGCGAACCATGGAAAGGAGAACCAATACGTCTTACAACTGATTTTCTGAAACAACGTGCGCTGGATTTTCTGTTTGCCATCTTCCCACAAGCGTCTGAGCATTTTGTTATGCAAAAGGAAGAGGTGGCGAATGCGTTAGAAACGCCACTTGAAGCGTTCATAGACGATGAGTATGAAGATGATTTTGAGGAGTGGGAGGATGAACTGCTAAACGAAGAAGAAGAAACAGTGCCGTTCTATTTTCAATACCAAGTGAATGGAGTACCAGTCGATGAAAGCGTTACGTGCATCCTAGTAGGCGTTTTATCAGGTCGGATTGTGAGCGCTTCAATTGAACCAATGGAGGAAGAATCGCTTCTTCAAATTTGCACGGAGCCGAAGCTATCCAAAGCGGCAGCGAAAAAACTGTTGTTGGAAAAATTGCACATGGAAATTGCGTTAGCACAAGCGTATGATGAAGACGGAGAGCCGTTCTACGAAGTGGTCTACCTTCCGTCCTACACTGAAACAACTGGACATATTCGCGCAATTGATGCGCAAAATGGTAAAGCGTACTATGTCAATGTGGGGGATAGTTTGTTTTTGTAAACAACTTCTACATGCTTGATAAATGCCTTCGAATAATGTGTCGGTTAGACTTCATCACTTCGTAGTAATTCTTATATAATCATATACATTGGTTGCATGACTTAATTGTTCATTACACAGTCATTGTCCTTAAAGCGTAGAGTGGGCGTTCAAACCGGGCACCACTTTCGTGCAAGGTACAACACGATGAAAATCATTGAAGTCGTGTTGTTCGATTAGGGTTATCTGGACTTTTAGGGGAAGAGTTGAAAAAATGACTTTCCTAATCAGTTTTCATCGTATGTAAAAGAATGTGGCAGCTTCTTGCTTTTGCGAGAGGTTGCTTTTTTTTATTCCCAATCTACCAATGGTAGTTCATAAAGTTACCTTCCGTCTCATCACTATTCATGTTAGAATATGGTAACTGCTATCTAAGTGTGTTTGACACGATACTAGGTGTTCGAATCAAACAAGAACGTTTACGACAGGAACTAAAATTGGAAGCGCTTGCATATACAATATGCTCGCCAGCTCACTTAAAGCCGAATTGAAAATGGAATCTGAAAGCCTAGTGATGAAGTAATTTAAATGCTAATAAATCGACTGGATTGTCATGTTGACGGGGGAGGGCTACAGATGAGAGAGGTCGTCAAGTTCGTAGCAAAAGGGATAAGGAAAAATAAATATATTTATTTACTAGCGTTTGTCATATTACTGATTACGTCTTCCTTGCTATTCATAAATAATGCTCAGATTAGTTCTACCCAAGATGAACTGCAGCAGGCTTTTGACAAACGGGAGGAATCTCTGGATTTTTTAATTAGCAAAACATTGATTAAAAAAAGGTATGTAGGACTTCCAGAGAATCAGCAATTTGCGCTAGATAGCTTACTTGTGCAAGAGAACTATGTAAAGCGGATTTCTCAAAGGTTGTCAGAAGGCGATATGGATATCGCAAAAGACAACCTGGCATTTATAAATGAGTATTTAGACTATCGAAAATATAATTTTATTCATTTTGAAAATGAAGATCTTTTAGAAATTGAGAAAGATAAATTGAACGACTTAGCAAAACACGATCTTCCATTTACTGAGCAGCAAACCCCAGTCAAAACGGTTCTTTTCACTAAGCAGTTATTACATCTGTTGCTTAATCCACTGACGGCGCTTATATTTCTTCTTATGTTCTGCTATAAATATACAACTGATGAACGCAACCGGACATTTGACTTTCTCAAGGTGAATTCGCTATCGAATCCGGCTATTTATTACGGCTATGTCTTTTCCTTTTTTCTATTCATGGTTGGCTACCTTTTGTTTTCGGTGGTTCTGGCCTTTCTGCCACCACTCTTCACAGGTAATTTGAAGACCGTTTATTACCCGTTAGAGGTCGCGATTGGAGGGAATACGGCGATTGTGCCTGCATGGAGGTGGCTCCTTTACCTGCCGATTGGTTGGGGGATTTTCGTCTCCTTGCTATTGGTGGTGGCATCTTGGCTATGCAAGCAGCGCGTATCGCTAGGCGTCTTAGCAGGCTTCATCTTTTTACCGCTTTTGTGCTTGTATCTTCTTGCTGAGCAACTTGGCTTTTCCATGTTGAACCCTATTCATCTCGTAGTGGGTTATGATGCCAGTCTATTCCCGTCTAACCAATTCATCATCTATTTGGTGGGTATGCTGTTACTCTTATTGATATTAATTGGTGCTTCCTATCCAATCTTCCGTTCAAAGCGCATGTTGCTGCGGATGAAGGGTAGGGCAAGTGGCCGCAGACCTTACCAACCAAAGTCGCAGTTAAAGCTTATTCAATTTGAGCATCTGAAGAGAAGACGCGATGGACGAATATTTTTTGTACTGCTATTGCTTACGGGTATCAGTGTCGGCACTTCTATTTTTGTGAATCAGCAATACAAGTCCGTCGATGGAAAAATCGTCAAAGCGATTGAAGAACTACAAAGTTTTTTCATCTCGAACCAGTTCAAATACAAATTGATGGAGGAAGAAGAGGAAGTAGAAAAAGTAGATTCAACCGATGAGACTCCTCTCGTAAAATTTTCAGAGGTTATGGAGAAGGGTATTGCGTTATTGGAAGAGGTTAAAAAGAAAGCAAATACACCTGCATTTCATCATCTCTACAGGGAAACTTTGAAATCACTAGGCCCAGGCAATTCTCAATCTTACAAAGAATTGGAATCCAATCAATGGAGTGTAACAACAATGGCATCGGAAGAGCAGCAAAAGTTGTTAAAAGAAAGAGAAATGCAGCCTTGGCCTATTGGAGGATTATGGATATCGAATTTCGACGATCCAAGCAGGGAGCCTAGCAATGAACTTGCAAGTTTATTAAAAATGGTACAAGAGGAAAATGAAAAATACGGGCACAGCGCAATATTCACCGCCTTTTTCTACATGAATCATAATATTGTGTGGTCAGTGCTAGCTCTGTTTGTTTTCGTGTTATGGGTGAGCTTGGCAGAGGAGCATCGGCCGGATCGAACCGTCCATTTCCTGGTAACAAAACCGCTCCACCTCCGCTCGGTCTACGTCAGCAAGTGGGCATACAACCTGGCAACTGCATGTCTATTCTTCCTGTTCAGCGGTGGGATTGCCTTCGTCGTCAGCTGGTTGCTAGGCGGGTATGGGGAAGCGGATTATCCAATTCCGACATACGCCATCGAAGAAACTGAAAGTGGTGAGGGACAATTTTTTTCTCCTGTCGACAATGTTTATTTTTCATTCGATAGTGTGCAAGGAATGGTCTTGCAAAGCGTGGCTCTCATTTTGGCACAAATTTTCTTTTTAAACAGCCTGTTCAGTTTTATCGGAAGGTGGATGAAAAACCAGTACGCTGTTGTCATAGCAACGCTGCTCATTACAGTTGCTGGATATCTGTTTGCGAGCCAATATCCTTCTCTGTATATGATGTTCAATCCATTTTTGTATTTCAATACATGGCATGTTGTGGATGGCTGGCAATCGATTTTGTTGGAGTCGCCCCTCGTCAATGTTGGAACGGGCTGTCTCGTACTTATCGCCGCTGGAACTGTGCTGTTCTTAGTGGGATTGATTCCAAATAAGGGAAAGGTGTCGTGATAACTATGTTACAAGTGGAGAAATTAACGAAAAGGTATGGAAAAAGACCTGTCCTGCAAGCTGTCACTTTTGAGCTGGCTGCCGGGGAAGTCATCGGGCTAGTTGGACCGAACGGGGCGGGGAAGTCGACGCTCATGCGTTCTATCCTTGCGCTGGAAGAGGTGGATGTAGGAAGTGTATCCGTGCAGGGGGTTTCGAATCAGTCGCCGGAATTTTTCAGATATGTTTCCTTCCTGCCGAGTGATAATTATTTGTATATGCATTTGTCGGGCTATGATCATTTGGCGTTCGTGGCCAATGTCTATGGGCTTGACAAAACAGCGATTGAAGAGGTAATTGACAGCATCGGCATCCGCTCCTATGTGAACGATCCTGTCAAATCCTATTCCTATGGCATGCGGCAGCATTTGCTCATTGCTTTGTCCATTTTAACCAAGCCGCTTGTTATTTTGATGGATGAGCCGTTCAATGGCCTGGATCCGACGAGCATCATTGAATTGAAGCAGTTGATCCGCGATTTATCCGCGCAAGAGATTGGTATTCTCGTCTCGACGCATAACTTGGATATTTTGGAGGACATGACGAAAGCGATTTGGTTTATAAAAGAAGGGGAATTGATTCAGACCAATATAGGGTTGGTTGACAAAGTATCTTATCAGATCGATGTACAGTTAGGGGATGGGCAGACAGTGGACCAGCTGATGGCGGACAGCAATTTGCCTTTCCACCCACTCGCTAACGCGCTGACCACTGATCCAGCGTTTGAAGTGGAACTGTATTTGGAGCAGTTGATTAAGAACGGAGCGAAAATTCAGGCGGTCCAGCAAAGCACCATGGCCCTAGAGGAGAAGTACAAAGAGTTTTATGGTTTGAATACGTAAAAGGTTTTCGTAAGGAACTTCACTGAAATGCAAGAAGGGATGGTTGGTATTACAGTGAAAGTAAAAATATGCTTTCAGCTGTATAAATAAGGCGTGGTATCAGAAGTATTCCATGCTCTTTACTTGGATTTGTGCGAATGGCTAGAAGCATTAAGTTTTGATCAGGACACAAGAATTGATAAATGTATGGGAGAAGTTAGTCAATGCATTCAAATGCATATAGTAATGAAAAAAATAGGGCTGGTAATAATAGTGATACTCTCCGTCATTACGTGAATGAAGTACGTGGGCTTATTATTGTACATATTCTTTCTGTAATGAATAATTTGAACGTATGTTCTTGTTATGTTATCATTTATTTAGTAATCTGAAAATACAGATGGGGGTGTGTTAAAAATGGCGGTGGCATGGGTCAGAGAAGAAGAAGTGACTTATGACGGCGGCTCGTCGGATCAGGATGGTTTATGGAAGAAAGTACTTGGTGATTTATTCGAGGATTTTATATTGTTTTTTTCACCGGAATTACACGCACAGATTGACTTTCAGCAGCACACTGATTTTTTGGACAAGGAACTGTTTCAGGAGATTGCAGACGAGAAAAAAGGTCGGCGATTTGCAGATCGATTGGCGAAAGTCCGACTGAAAAATGGTATGGAACAATGGATTCTTATCCATATCGAAGTCCAAAGCAAGAATGAATCTGACTTTCCTGAACGAATGTTCCGCTACTTCTATCGCATCTACGATCGCTATCAAGAAAAGATTGTTGCCATCGCTGTTCACACATCACCTTACAAAAATACCATTCCAAAACGTTTTACGTACAATTATTTAGGGACTGAGTTAAACTATTCCTATCGAAATTACCGAACGGAAGCGTATTCTAATGATGAATTGGAACGCTCCGAGAATATTTTTAGTAAGATTGTATTAGCCGCAAAAGTTTTACATCAGACGAAAGACGAAGCCCATCAACGCTATCTGTTCAAAAGTAAGCTAATGCGTGAGCTAATCAGGAATCAAAACTACTCACGCACCGCAGTGCAAGCCGTTTTTCATTTTATCGACTACTTGTTACAATTGCCAGAAGCCTATACGAAACAGCTATCAAACGAAATTCGGCCAATCATTCGAGAGGAGACGGAGCTAATGGAGCTATACAATAAGGAAAACGCTTCCCCGACAATTAAAAATGCTTTTGATCTGGAATGGGAAAAGGGCGTTCAGCAAGGCTTGGAACAGGGTTTGGAACAGGGTTTGGAACAGGGTTTGGAACAGGGTTTGGAGCAAGGCTTGGAACAAGGTGTAAAAAAAGTGGTCGTGGAAATGTTAAGAAAGGGAACGCCAGTGGATTTCATAGCAGAAGTGACGCACTTGGCTAAAGAGGAAATTGAAAAGATGAGAGAAATGCTGCAGTGAAAGTAGGATTCCCTGTAGTCTAACAGTGCCAGGTTCTACTAGAATTAGAGATTGTTCTAGAACCTGGCTTTTTCTCATACTGCCCATCATTCGAGAGGAGACGGAGCTAATGGAGCTATACAATAAGGAAAACGCTTCCCCGACAAGTAAGAATGCTTTTGATCTGGAATGGGAAAAGGGTGTTCAGCAGGGCCTGGAACAGGGTTTGGAACAGGGTTTGGAGCAAGGTTTGGAGCAAGGTGTAAAAAAAGTGGTCGTGGAAATGTTAAGAAAGGGAACGCCAGTGGATTTCATAGCAGAAGTGACGCATTTGGAAAAAGAGGAAATTGAAAAGATGAGGGAAATGTTGCAGTGAAGTGTGATTCTCTATCGTTTAACAGTGCCAGGCTCTACTAGAATTTGAGATTGTTCTAGAACCTGGCTTTTTCTCATACTGCCCATTATTCGAGAGGAGACGGAGCTAATGGAGCTATACAATAAGGAAAACGCTTTCCCGACAAGTAAGAATGCTTTTGATCTGGAATGGGAAAAGGGCGTTCAGCAAGGGTTGGAACAGGGTTTGGAGCAAGGTTTGGAACAAGGTGTTAAAAAAGTGGTCGTGGAAATGTTAAGAAAGGGAACGCCAGTGGATTTCATAGCAGAAGTGACGCATTTGGATAAAGAGGAAAATGAAAAGATGAGAGAAATGCTGCAGTGAAAGTAGGATTCCCTGTAGTCTAGCAGAAGTAGTGGGAAGGAATTGTAACTCTTCATGTAGAAGTATTTATCAAAAGGAGTGGTCGAACGTGATAACAGATCGAGATAAGGTTTTCTTACAAATGGCATTGGAAGAGGCAGAGATGGGGCTTCAGCAGAATACGTATCCCGTCGGAGCAATTCTTGTGGATGATCAATACAATGTGATTGCAAAGGGACGTAATAGAGTGCATACCGCTAAAGACGCAACGGCGCATGCAGAAATCGATGCGATCCGAAATGCGGGAGAAGCTATTTTTGACGCGAAAATACATAACAAAGCCTTTACCCTCTATAGCTCATTGGAGCCATGTCCCATGTGTACAGGCGGAATTCTTTTTGCAAAGATTCAACGAGTCGTCTGGTTGTTAAATGATGATATGGGATTTGGAGGTTATCAAAAGATGAAGGATTCGGCGATCTTCAATACCAAATTTAATCGAATCGAAGCCATTGCGGAGCCTGATGTTGAGCTTAAAAATCGTCAACTCGAGCTAATGCGGCAATGGGAGCAAAATTCAAATCACATCCAACATTTAAGGTCCGCCGGGAGCGTAAATGTGTAATTAGGGTGCATTCGTTCACATGTACGATAGGGTGGACATGAAAATTCATTGAATAACTAAATACACCACAACCGGGTGTCCAGATGAACTTTCTTCATTCTGAAACCCGGTTTTTTTATTGGAACCGATAGTTACCGAGCGTCGTCTAACAGGTAGGGAAAGGGGGCGTATGGTGTGGATCACGAAGATTTGTGTGGGCTGTCGGAAGATATGCAAATTGAAAAACTGATGACACGATTCGGTGAAGAGCTTAAGCGCCTTACGTATACGTATGTGAAAGACCATGCTGCAGCGGAAGATGTGACACAGGAGATTTTCTTAAAGGTGTTTTGAAATTGGATACATATGCAGGGAAGTCGTCCTTCGAATGAATTATTTGGAAGCGATTTGAAACATGGTCTTTACGGTGCTTACGTGGACCAAAAAGGTGCTGCTGTTTTATACCTAGTCCCGTTTACGCATATCATAGGGTACCGACACCTCAGGATCAATTCGAGTTGTTGAATACAATGACACAAATTATCCTCAGACATCCAGAAGTAAAGGAAATTTATTATACGTTTAATTTGAACCGGACGGATTTCTTTGATTGGCTGGACGCCGATGAGCAAGTATATACACGGGAATAAATTACGGTTGATTGACAGGAACTACAGATGGCCAGGTTCTTCTTCGTTTAATGAAGAACCTGGCCATTTTAGATTGGTGACAGAGTAGACGATGCAAATCGATCGTTATCGTTTTTTCTTCCGCGCCCTTTACTTCAACAGTATGCTAAAAACGACTACGCCCGTAATGATGGTATAGGCGAGTATTTGCCAAGTGAACAACAGTTGAATGGCATCTTCGATCGAAGTGCCATGGACGAATACATCATACGGATTTTCGTCGCGGTACGCGATCGGTAGCTTGTCTCCCACGTTGTATTGCTGGTACGTATAGGGGGTGACGTCTTTTATGACACGGAAATTCTGTCCGTATTTGTCTTCGAAAGAGATGACGAATTCGTATTTTGAGTCTGCATATTTGCGATAGGAGATTTCGTAGTTACGGTCGAAAGTACGTTACCAATTGCCAAACCTGCTATTTCATTTCATCATTGTCTCGTAGAAAGTGAACCCGGTTCTTGATAGACCAAAATCAGCTCTAAATAATTCTCAATCCGCTTCGCTTGCCCAACAGCACCTAATTCTCTAAATAGATAAATCGATTTTCGAATCTTCGTAATCCCTTGTTCTGTTTCTCCCAATCGCAATTTATAAGCACCTTTGAGCTGCAACAAGTTTGCCCGCTCAAATAATTTGTGTTCAGGTAGTGAGAGCTTGTGCAGGTAGGAAAAGAACTCGTTCAATTCTGTTTGAAATCTCGTGTCGTGCGTGAAGTCAGTGACAGGCCCCAATAGATACGTAATTGAATTCATGAGAATGGTCGTAATGACGTCATTTACCTTTTGGAAATCCTTGTATCGAATACTTTTTTCATATGCGGTTCGAGAAAGCAGGAGCACGGTTTCCGGTTCAAGAAAAAATAGCGTCGCATTATAGAGTATGAATTCATAAAGCCCCCATACTTCAATGCGGAAGAAGTAATCTGCTAATCGTTGAATGTCCTCTTTGGTTACTTCTTCATCCATCCTTTTGTTGTCAAGGATCCCTTCATACATATGTAGCATTAACACATGATACTGATGGGTTTCTACCCCGAATTGCTGCCACTTTTTCGTTTGCTGCTCTTTTAACTTCCTTAGTGCATCCGAATCACCTTGTGTGTATGCGTTGTGAACCGCTCTGAAAAACTGTTCAAGTTGGCTCGATTGGAACTCGTTGTGCACAAACAAAAATTCATCAAAACTCATCATCATTTTTTCTAATATGTTCGTGAACAGCCCAAGTGTCATATCGGAATCACCGCGCTCAAATTTCGATAGGAATGAAATCGAGCAAATCCCATCCGCCAATTCCTTCATCGTCAGTCCTTTTTGCTCCCGAATCTGCCGTAGTGTTTCCCCGTATGCTTTCATTACTTCGCCCCAATTCCACTATATGAAAATTAATGAATCACTTTGAAAGATTCAATTTACAATAAAAATAAGATAATTCCATTATACATGAGGAGGCGGCTAATATGGCTGAAGCAAAACAGTATCTAATAAAAAATGGGACGATTATTGATGTTGAAAAAGGGGAATCATTCCTCGGCTCAATTGAAATTGAAGGAACAAAAATTAAGCGGATGTATAAGGTGGATGAAAGGTTGCCAGAAAACCTTCAGATAATTGATGCGAACGGTATGTATATAATCCCGGGTTTGATCGATATGCATTGTCATATCCAAAGTAGATTTGCGCCACATTTCTTGGCGTCTGGAGTGACGACCGTACGAAATCCAGCGAGTAATGTGATGCTGATTGAGGATTTGCTCAACGCGCCGCTTGATGCACCTACACCTCGTGTCTTTTCCGCAGATCGGATGATTGATGGCGAGCCGGGACTGTGGGGGCCAACAAGTTTCGGGAACTTTGTTACAGAAGATCCTGAAGAAGCCCGACAGGAAGTGCGAAGACAGGCGGAAGCCGGTGTTCATTTCATCAAGACTTATGGTTTAGCCAATCGAGAGGTTATTCAGGCAACGGTTGAAGAAGCTCATAAATTTGATTTGGAAGTCGCTTGCGATTTGATTCATTCCCAAAAAGTGAGTGCGTTGGAAGCGGCACGGCTAGGCGTTACGTGGTTCGAGCATGCTTCAGGGTTTGTACAGTCCCTCTATCCGGGGTGGTACCCAACTGCAGATCAAGCGGAATGGAGTCATATTGATTGGGAGAATCCTGACGAGAAGATGATTAGAGAACTTTGTAAACAGATGCTCCAATATGAAGTGAAGCTCTGTCCAACGCTTGTTTGCAACGATCAGTCGAAACGGTATCCTCATATTTGGTCGCCGGAAAATCTGGTGATACGTTCTCTCGAAGAACATGCTATTTTGATGAGCCATTGGAAGAGCATGGAACAACATGTACACAGTATTAAACAGCAATTTTGTAATCAGCATGCTTTTACGAAACTTGTGACGAAGACCTATTTTGACCTGGGTGGCACAGTTGTAGCAGGGACCGATACGCCTGCGCTTTTGTACACGTTCCCAGGGATGGCGCTGCATCGAGAGTTAGAGCTATTCAGAGAGATTGGGCTAACTGAAATGGAAACGTTACAAGCTGCAACAATCCGTGCGGCGCAATCCATCTATCTTGAGAACATCGGCGCAATTAAAGAAGGGTACATCGCTGATCTCGTCATCTTGAATGAGAATCCACTCGAAGCGATCGAGCATACGAAAAACATCCATCGCATTGTGAAAGGTGGGAGGGTGTACAGCCAAGAAGAAGTGCTTACGTATATTCAAAGCAATGAGGAGTCCGAAGTGCGGATGGTTGAATTCCAAAGTAGATGGGAAGAGGAGATGAGCAAAGTGGAAGTTGGCGACTGAAATATAGTAAGCGAGAGAAGTCATTGTACCAACGTTGAGAAGGGATTGACACATTGTTCGACAAGGGGATGGTCAACTAACAATGAAGGCCAATAGTAGAAGTACATCTTATAAAAATACGAAAAATGAAAATAACCATCCTTTGCTCATGTGAGTGAGTATGTAGGATGGTTACTTTCTTCATTTATACGCTCAGTAGCTTCCTAACAGAAAATATTACTGATTTGCTCGGTTATCAATGATGTTTTGTACCTGTTCAGCCGTCAAATCAGCAAGCTTACAAATTAATTCCAAAGGAAGAGATTCATCGTGCATTTTCAAAACAAACGCCTTTTTGGTTTGTTCCTTTCCTTGCTCGATGCCTTGCTCGATACCTTTTGCGATTCCGATTTCACGCCCTTTTTCAACGCCTTGCTTAATCCCTTGCTCGATGCCTCTTTCAATTCCTTTTTTAAGTCCAAGCTTTTCAGCATCTTCCATCCGTTGAATATGGTCACGCAGCGCAATTTCCCTGCTAAGAGCAAGGTGGAACGTTTCGGGATCCATACTTAGTTTACGGATTTCCTCAAATGCCTCTTTGTATGCGGAACTTTCCATCGCGATTTCCTCCTTCATTTTTTGATTTCCTCTAAAAAACAGTAGCCATTTTTCGAGCGCATTCATATCATCTAGAGGCTTTTGCAGTTCTTTTGGCAATTGAATTACGTGTATCTCCAAGTGCTTAGAAAAGAGAAGTCCTTTTTTCGGTTCTATAATTTGAAATGTACTATGAATGTCTTTAATTGGCAACATTTCAAAATCCGAAATGATGATTTGGATTACTTTTTTCAACTGTCCATACGGATCTGTACTTCTTATTTGTGAACTATACAAACTCGCCCAATAATACAGCATGCGTTCGTTGAAAGCAGTATGTCTTTCCAATTGCATTTCTATGTTAATTTGTTCCCCAAGTTCAGTCGTCGCACGCAAATCCATGATGGACAACTTATCAACGGCATACTTTTTCGTATTCAAAGGATCCATTAACTGTAAAGACTTAATCGTACCTCCTAAAATTGAATTGACAAAATGCAGAAGCAACCGATTGTTCCGTTCATCTGTGAAAAACGATTTGAAAACAAAATCATTTCGTAGCTCTAGTAATTCAGAACCGTAAACTTCCATATCTTCCTTCACGACAGTAACCAACGTACATCCCTCCATTTCGTTACACTCTTAATAAAACAAACGTTCGTAAAAATCAAGTAAAATAACAAATTATTCAAACTTTTAAAAGGGGATTATTGTTATAAATGTATGCCTACAAAAAAGCAAGTACTTGTTCTGTCAATAGCATGCACAAAAAAAGAACAAGTCTCTTAAATGAGACGTTGTTCTTTGGATGACAATTTAATACCCTCGCACAATTTTATTGCGAATTTTATTCGACAACAATTCAACTAGTAAAATCAATACCATCAAACCAATCAAAATAGAACCGACTTCGGACCATTTATAACCATTCATCGCGAAAATGAGTGGGGCACCGATACCGCCTGCACCAACTAATCCGAGAACGGCTGCGTCCCGCAAGTTCATGTCAAACCTGTAAATGGCGACGGATAGGAACATTGCCGAAAGTTGGGGAATGATGCCGTAACGGATCTTTTCGAAAGTTGTACATCCGATCGACTCTAGAGACTCGAGGATATTTACTTCCAAATCTTCGATAATATCTACAAAGAGCTTAGAAAGCATTCCGATTGAGACCAACGCCATCGTCATCACACCGGCAAACGGTCCAGGTCCTGTTACACGGATAAACATTAAACCATACACAATTGCAGGGATGGTACGGATAAAGATTAACAAGAGACGAATGATGAACGCAATCGGTTTTGGAACAATGTTGGATGCCGACAAGAAAGCGAGCGGAATCGCAAGAATTGCTCCGACGATTGTACCTAAAAAGGCGATTGCCATTGTTTCTAGCAGTAAGTACGGAACACCGTTTTCGTTAAAGGTGAATAATAATTCTGTGTTTGGTGTCACAATTCCGTGCAAAATGTTTTTGGCGATTGTCAGTCCATTGCTTGTGAAATTCGATAAATCGATAGCGGTTAATGACCACATGAGAAAGAGAATGACTATAACTGCGGTGATCACATTTTGCACAGTGCGTTTTGGCTCATTTAATAAATGTTTTTCAATTGTATTCATTGTGACCACCCTTATAGTAATTTCTTTCTGATGTATTCACTAATCGTTTCGATAATTAATACTGTGATAGCGAGCAATAGTAAAATCATGCCGACATTCGCATAATTACGCCATCCAAGGCTTTCGTTGAGCATTAAACCGATACCGCCTGCTCCGACATAGCCTAGTATGGCGGCGTATCGTACATTTCCTTCGAAACAGAAGATCGCGTTTGAAAGATAGTTTGGCAAGATTTGCGGCATAATGGCGTATCGGAATGCCGAAAACGTTGTGTGCCCCATGGACTGCATCGCTTCAAATGCCTTTAAATCAGCATTCTCGATTTGCTCGTACAACAGTTTGCCAACATAAGCGATCGTAAAGATGAAAATGGCGACAGTTCCTGCCATCGTCCCGATGCCGAAGATGAACGTTGCAATTAGCGCTGCGACCAATGTTGGCAATGTACGCAATATGCTTAAGATGAATTTAGTTGTGACGACAACCGTCTTATTTTTCCCCATGTTCGATGCGGCAAAGTAGGCGAGTGGCAAGGCACATACGGCACCTAGAATGGAGCCTAACAGCGACATCTTAATGGTGTCGAATAAAGGTTGCCAAAGTTTGTCTAAGTAGTCCCAATTAGGCGGGATCATGCCATCTAGAATCATCCATAACTCTCGGATTCTTTTTACTAATTTCTCAACGTCAAACCCTGTAATCTGGACAGAATAATAGAAGCAAATGAGTAGGATCAAAATGATAATAGGAGCCTTTGAGCGCTTAACTGCAACCGTTTTTCCGTTTGGCAATGTAATTGACTTTGCTTTTAAGATGTTCAATTGCCAGTCAGCTCCTCTTCAAGCTTTCCATTGTAAATATGTTCGAGAATCTCTTCAGTCACTTCATTTGCCGGACCGTCGTAAACGAGTTCACCACTTCGGATACCGACAACACGATCAGCGTATTCCAATGCCAAATCGACATGGTGGATATTAATGATGACGGTCATATTCATTTCCTTGTTGATCCGTTGGAAATCTGTCATCACTTGTTTTGCGGTAATAGGGTCCAAGGAAGCGACAGGTTCATCCGCTAAAATGATGCTTGGATTTTGCGCAAGTGTGCGGGCTAACGCGACACGCTGTTGTTGACCGCCGGAAAGCTGGTCGACACGAATGAAAGCTTTGTCCAAAATATTCACCCGATCGAGTGCTTCCAATGCTGCAATTTTTTGTTGTTTTGTATAGAGGCCAAGCACCTTTCGCCACAAGGGCATATCGGGTACAAAGGAGACTAGTACATTTTTAATGGAAGAAATACGGTTCACGAGGTTGAATGATTGGAAAATCATCCCGATGCCTCTACGCAACTTTCGGATGTCTCTTCCTCTTAGCTTAGATACTTCCACATTGTTGACGATTAATGAACCATCCGTAATATCATGCATCCGGTTCACACAGCGTAATAGAGTAGATTTTCCTGCGCCAGATAATCCGATAACGGCTACATACTCGCCTTGTTCAATCGTCAAATTAATATTATGTAATGCGACATAGCCGTTGTCGTATTTTTTTTCTACGTTTTGAAATTTTATCATGCGTACATCACTACCTTTGCTTAAAAAAGGGAACACACAAGATGTCCCCTTTTTTCATTGTATTTAGTTTGAACTAAGTTCTTGAACGATTTCTTGTGCTTTTCGTTCATTGTCATAGTCTGAGTCTTTTGCTTTTTGATAGCCGTCATGGCTATAGATTGCGATGACTTCTTTACCTTCTTCGGAATTACCGATATTGATGAACGCTTCTTGAAGTGCAGTTTTTAACTCGTCTGTCATGTTGTCGGAGTTTTTGCTTACGCTCACTGTATCGTTATAAATTGCTGGCATTACACCGATGACATCTGTTTCATCCCAAATTGAGTTGGATTGACCAAACTCAGCTGTCCATTTGTCTGCAAAGTCGATACGTGCATCCGCATAAGTTACGAGTACGTCTGTTTGACTTGCAGCAAGACGAGCAAATGCACTTCCGTATGAATCAGCCTGTACCACTTTTGATAGATCAGTAATCGTTTTGCCGAAATTCTCATCTAACCATAAAGCTGGGTAAATATAACCTGCTGGAGATGATGAAGACATAACGTTCCAGTTTACATTGTCTAAATCTTCGAAAGTCAATTCTTCGCCATTATTCACTTTTTCCGCAAGGGCTCTACCTTTTTCAGATGGGCCAGCGATAAGAAGTGCGCGATAAGAATTTGCTTGTACATCTGACTTTTCGGTTGGTTTGTTTTGATTCCACTCAGCTGGAGCGTCTGCATCAATGCTCAAACCTGCACGAGTTGCTGTCAAAATAACTTCCGCGCCGTCGTCATAAAGGACATATGTACCACCAGGAATTAAACCGATATCTGTTGTGCCAGCAGATAATGCTTCACCGACAGCTTCGTAGTTTGTTCCAACCGTGATGTTGACTTTGCTTACATCATAACCTTGTTCTTTGAGCTCTGCTTTTAGCATTTCTTTAAGCGGTTCGGTTGCTGTAATGATTTCTTCAGGATCACGCGATGGAACGAAAGCGATCGAAAGTTCTTCGATTGTCTTATCGTCTCCGTTGCTTTCAGACTTTTTGTCATCTGATCCACATGCAGCAAGTGAAATGCCCATTAAGAGTACAAGCATCAACATTACTAATTTTTTCATGAATAAACCTCCTCATTTTTGACTACTAGACTAGTATAAATTACTTTGATAGAATAGGAAAGTAAAGAATTTGTTAACATATATTTCAAAAATAGATGCTACTAATATGTATTGAGGTGTCCGATGAGAAAAATCTCTATTTTGGTGACGAGTGATGTACACGGGTATATAATGCCGACCGATTTTTCTGGTGTGGAAGATTTACCACTCGGATTAGGCAAATTGGCAACCGTCATCGAGGAAGAAAGGAACAATCATTCCATTCTGTTGATCGAAAATGGCGATTTCATTCAAGGAAGCCCGTTAACCTATTATGAACAAAGCTTTGTAAAGGGAACGGAAAACGCAGTGATCAGTGCAGCGAATGCACTTCACTATGATCTCGCGGTATTCGGGAACCATGAATTCAACTTCGGAATGCCTGTTTTGAATGAAGTGGTGGAGCAATCGAATTATCCTTGGCTTGCTGCAAACATTAAACGAACGGATGGCACGTACTTTACGCAGCCATATGTATTAAAAGAAATCGATGGCGTCACGATTGCAGTTGTTGGTGTAACGACACAATTCGTCCCAGTTTGGGAAGCGTCGAATCATATAGAAGGACTACTCTTCGAAGATTCCTTTAAAGCAGCGAAAAGAGAAGTGGAATGGCTTCGTGCCAATCATGAGATAGATGTAATGATCATTGCCTATCACGGTGGATTCGAATGTGATTTGGAAACGGGGGCAGTCCTTGAAACGACTGGCGAGAATGTCGGTTATCAAATTTGTCAAGAAATTGAGGGGGTTGATGTTGTTGTTACTGGTCATCAGCACCGCGAAATCGCTCAGCATTTATTCGGCAAAGCCGTTGTACAGCCTGGCACAAAAGGCGTTTGTCTCGGAAAAATTGAGTTGACGATAAACGATAGTGGAAAGTTGGAAAAAGCCGAACCATCCTTGATCTATATGGACGATGTACCGGTCAATGAAACGATAAGCGCGTTAATCGCACCGATTCATACGGAAACCGAGAACTGGCTTGACCAAAACATCGGAAAAATAGAAGGAAATATGCTCATTGACAGCCCATTTACTGCACGATTGAAGGGGCATCCGTATGCTGAATTTATTAACCGGATTCAAAATGAAGTAGGCGACACGTCTATTTCATGTATGGCCATCTTTAATGATGTATGTCGGGGATTTCAGCCAGATGTGACGATGCGCGATATCGTGACAAATTACATCTTCCCTAATACATTAAAGGTGTTACAAGTGAAAGGTCGCTATATTATTGAAGCATTGGAGCAATCGGCAACGTATTTCACATTGGTCGATGGTGTTCCTGCCGTATCTGATGCTTTTATGATACCGAAAGCCCAGCCTTTCAACTACGATCTGTGGACGGGTATCGATTATACGATCGATTTACGCAAGCCTGAAGGAAGCCGTGTTGTGGAAGTGCTCTATAATGGAAGACCGTTGGAAGCTGAAGAAACGTATGAAGTAGTCATGAATAATTACAGAGCGACGGGTGCGGGGAATTTTCCGTATTTCAGGGAGTGTCCGGTTGTGAAAGACATTCAGACGGATATGACAGAACTAATCGCGAATTATTTTGTGAAACACGGAACCGTTACAGCTAAGCCGATGGACAATATGACAATCATTTATTAAATAAAAGGAAGAACATGCCGCTAGGTAGAGGCGCTGTTCTTCCTTTTTCGTATTTCAGCTACTTAAATACTTTGTATTCACTCACATTGATTAGTTGTCTTTAGACTTGTTATCGTTTTCCTCTTGCTCTATCGCTTTATCCGCCTTATTGAAGTCTTTTTGATAAAGTACTTCTTGTGCTGAACTGAGATTATTATTCTTGTCAGTCATCTGTTCATGTGGCTGTTTGTTCTTATCCATTTCAATTACTCCTTTCATCCTTGTGTCTCTATTACTTGTACCCAAACCTTGGAATACTATGCACAACTCAATGTTAGAGTACATCCATCATTTTTTCGCATCAACCAACACAAGCACTTTTCCATTTTGAACGTCATCTGCAAACTGTTCTGCATCATCATCCGGAACACCTAGTTCAAGCAATGCGTGCTTTAATCCGCCAGCATCTGTACCAGCGCCGATTACTGCACCGCCAATCGTTGTCAAAATGGGGCCGGCCGCTAACACTGCACCGAATCCCGGAATCACAACGGTCGATAACCCTACTAGAACGCCTGCCATACCGATCGCACCGCCCGTTGCAGCTCCTGCAATCGCTCCATCTCTCGTTGACGGTTTAATTTCCTGTGTTACGGCATCCGGCGTTTCAATATGTTTAGCAATTACCGAAATCTCTTCAGTTGTATAACCTTCCTTTTTTAATGATTCCACTATTTCAGCTGCTTCGTGTTCAGTCGAATAAACGCCAATTACTTGTTTTGTCATAACAAAATCCCTCCAGTTCACTTCTGCGGTGATGTATCCTCTTTACCCATCCTGAAAGAAATCTATACATCGTTCCTTGAAAATTATTATCGCAATAAAATGAAAAGGACGATAGCACTCATGAAAATTGGCTCTCAACACAAAAATGCATAAGAGACAGTTTGCCCCCATGCATCTTTCATTTGGATATTAAAAACGGAGTCTTTCGTTATGTTGATACCTTCTACGTACCTCTTTGCTAATTCATTCATACGCTACAACAATATGAAAAGGAGGGCTAAAGATGCTATCGATTGCCACGTTCATGCAAGTGTTACTCCCGTTGTATCTGATTGCAAGCGTCGGGTTTATCGCACGAAAAATAAACGTATTCCATACACAGACGAATCATGTCAGTACCCAACTACTGTTAAACATTACTTTACCGGCATTAATCATCTATTCATTGAACACGAAGCTTACAAAAGAACTGCTTATCTCTTTTGAGTGGTTAGTGGCAATGTCCCTCTTCATCCTCGGCAGTTCCGTCATTGTCGCGTTCATTTCACGGAAGAAAGCGCGTTTGCCTGAACAACAAAAAAGTGTCTTTGAAAGCCTCATTATTTTTGGCAATCAAGGATTCATTGGTTATGCAATCATTTTTATGCTTATGGCTGAAGAGGGAATCGTGTATTTAACGATTTTCAATAGTTGTTATTTGCTACTTATTTGGTCGTACGGCATTTATTTATTCACAAAGGGTGCACACAAGGTGAACTGGAAAGGTTTGATCGTCAATCCAGGCATTGTATCGACCTTAATCGGGATTGTTATGATGGTCTTGCCTCTTTCTTGGCCAGAAGCATTTGTAGCAACCGTTGAAAGCATTGGTAAGATGACGATACCATTATCGATGCTGCTCATCGGTAGTCTGCTTGCGGATATGCGATGGCAAACATTCCGCCAATACGGCATAAACAGGTATCTATGGATAGCAGCTGCTTTTCGTTTACTCGTGTTGCCAATTTGTTTACTGCTTTTCCTTTATGTCCATGTGCCTTTTCCATTGCTAGTTGTTGCTGTGCTGACGTCGGCGATGCCGAGTGCTACAACGACTTCGGTCTATGCCCAGAAGTTTGGGGCGGATGCGTCTTTTGCTTCGTTTGGTGTCCTTTTGACAACGGTGCTATGCCTGTTTACATTGCCGTTATTATATAGCCTTTTGCATTGGTTGTATCCGTATTTTTACTAATTCATCGTAGGGAACGCAATGACCAATTGACCTTCATGATTCATCACTTCAATGAGTGCATCGTCAAAGAGGTAAGGCGTGTCATTCTGATCTCGTGGTGTAACCTTTTCATAGCTATTTCTAGCCGTTAGCACAGGGAAGGTGATTGGGATGAAACGTCCTTTATGTAAGACCCGCATATTGCCCATCAGGAATAACTCTTTGCTAGATGCGGCAAAGCTTAAGTGGCCGACTTTCTTATTTGTCGTACGGGAGATAAGTTTTACGTCTTGCAATAAAGCGATCAAGCACAACATAATATCATTGATCACTTCAGGTGAAAGTTTATCCAATCCTTGCTCCACGAAAAAGGCATTGAGCTGGTTTCGGATTTCCTTAAAGGAGAACAAATTCTCGATTTTCTCTTTTTTTCCTTTGCCGAGGTTTTGAATGATTTCTTGGCAGTGGTCGAAATAGCTTTTAACGTACCCTGTCATCTGTTCACGTTGGACAAGGAATTGTCCGAGTTCGTTTAGTACTTTATTGGCTTGCGCATGTTTTTTGGCAAATAACAGAAATGCTAGCACGTCTTTTTCGTCAAATGACCGTTCAGCGAATTGTTTGTAATAATATGCAAAAAGTTGTTTTTCTTTATTGTCCATTGGTTTTCACTCCTTCACATCAGAATTTCATCATACCACGGATTGTTTTTCGAGATAATCGACACGTCTTATGTTGCACAGATTGAGAGTTGTTTGAATAAACTCAATTCATTTCATTTTTGATTTCACCGGTGAATGCATTTAAAATAGACTTCTGTAGTTCTACTTGGAGTAGATGTACGGAAGTAACGAATAATCGGATTGCTGGAGGTTACTATGAATTATCGAATTATGAACAAGCAAGTATTTGAACAAGCGCAAGTGCGTTCAGTTTCAGATGTAACGTTCACAGAGGAAGAACTTCAACACGGTATGAAAATTGCCGTGTCAAAAGTGGACAAGACACTCGAATTGTATTTAGTCGATGTAGATGGACAGAAGAAGTTTGAAGTCCGGTGGGATGACTCCACGGAAATTTTCACAGGCTGGAATTCCGCTTGGGAAAACTTCACTTGGTGTCTAAATATCGTTGGAAACGAATAATAGGGTCAGCCGCCCTTGAATAAAAGCATGTTTTGATTTTTATTTCAAAACATGCTTTTATTTTTTGTTGATTGCTGGAAATTAATAAGGTGATAAATTTCAGAATTCATATGAAACTTTCTGCCGTAAGTGATCGTATTAACTAGTAGATACACGCCTACATTAAGTAAAATTGAAAAATGATCATAACTTGTTAAGAGTTAACAGACGTATGGGACAGAAAAAATAACCATTGAAGGTGATGTTTTGAAGAACACAAAATTAAGGCTTATTTGGATTGTGCCCAATGTATTCTGTTACATTATGCTGATTGGCTGCCTAATTTTTGTGCCTATTCATAAGAAGGACATTGCTGAAATCGGTATGTTATCGATATGGATTTTAATGCTCATAGCACTATTTATGGTAGCCCTATTTGGAAGTTTTCGTAGTAGATATTGGATAAAAAAGGGGAAATGTAGTGGTAGTTTGTTCATCAACACAAAGCGCGGAAAGGGGATCGCACACTTGGATTTTGCTAGAAAGTCTATCTATTACCTGTTCATCATTGCATTTGCCATACTTTATTTTTACATCCTCAGTTTACTTTATAACTATTCGCCACTATATGTGGGGCATTCTCTATATCTTGGTCTTTTGAGTTTACTTGTAATTATTTTTTCTATCATCTTATCCGTTTTAACGGTTAATAAAATACGAAAAATATACATTGCCAAACTTTCGTGATCGAGTCAGTGATTTTTTTACATAATGTCATTGTCTACTGCGTTCATCGTCCGACAGTGAAATCCTAAAGTTGCCTGTGCTAGAATAGAGACACTAGCTGTTCACTTGAATGTGAACTTGATCACCTTCGATGAAACATATAACGAACAGGAGTGAAATGCATTATGAAGAAAAGATTGATTTTAGCAATCGGTTTACTAGTAAGTCTTCTCTTGGTTGCTTGTAGTAAGGAAGATTCGGGGAATAAAAGCGAAGTCGAAGATATTAAAGAAAAGGTACATGAATATAGCGTAGGAAGTTTCCCAGACGATGTAACAGCGTCTATTACTTCACATGAACTTATTGTCACGAACAAAGGTCAGAAAACGACAATCGACTTGCCGAGTGATGAATTCTTTGTTTCGATTGCTCCCTTTGTTGAAACGACTCATTCTTGTGCAATCCACAGCTTAACTGGGTGCCAAGGGGAATTAGTTGGAGAGGAATTTGGCGTGCTCATTAAAGATGAAGAGGGCAATGTAGTAGTAGATGAAACGATGACTTCACTAGAAAATGGATTTATTGACTTGTGGTTACCACGCGATAAAAATTTGTCGGTGAAAATTACACAAGGCAATAAAACGGTTGAATCTACTATTTCAACATTTGAAGGCGATAATACTTGTATTACGACAATGCAACTGACTTAATGCTGTTACAGAGTTGCATTTGTAACAGATTTGATATGCCAAACAATTGTTGAGTATAGCGATAAGTTTTTAAAAACTACTCATTAAGACCCGTGTTTGGACATAAAAAAGGATGTTCCTGAAATCAATTTTCTGGAACATCCTTTTTAATTAAATAACTCACTCCGTACGGCTTAATTCCTTTGCAGCGGCAAATAAAATTTCAGCAGCGGGGAGTAGGGCGTCTTCGTTAATGTCAAAGCATTCGTGATGATGACCAGCAGCAAGCTCTGTGCCAAAGATGCAATAGGTCGCTTGACCACCGCGCTGTTGGACCGCTTCCAAAAAGTAAGTTGCATCTTCTGATCCTGCGTTCGCTTCACTTGTGACGTCCACATGTTGGATGAATGCATGATGCTTCGCAATATCGGCTAAGCGTTTTGCCAAGTCATCCGAGCATTTGCAGCTCACCGCTTCGCCAGCTGTTTCGATCGAATAGTCAATGCCGTACATTTGGGCAGCGCCTTTTACGATGTTTTCGACTTGTTCTTTCATGTAGTTGTTCACGTCACTCGTTTCACCACGTGTTTCGGCGACAAGTGTGGCATGGTTCGGGATGATGTTTCGTCCCGATCCAGCATGCAATTCACCTACGTTAATGCGCGAGTCACCGCCTGAATGTCGGCAGATGGCGTGCATATTCAATGCAGCACTAGCAGCGGCAAGCAAGGCGTTTTTTCCGGCTTCCGGTTCTCCGCCCGCGTGTGCAGCTTTCCCTGTAAACGAAATGTTGAGCTTCGTTGTCGCTAAAAAGCCATTGTTTGCAGCGACAAAATGGTGTTGCGGCACACCCGTACCGATATGAGAGGCGATGAAGTAATCTGTGTCGTCTACAACTCCGGCACGAGCCATTGCTTTTGCGCCTCGCGTTCCTTCTTCTGCTGGTTGGAAAATGAGCTTAATGACACCGTTCAGCTCTTCTTGCTTTTCTGCAAGTAGCGTAGCGAGTCCAAGACCTATTGACGTGTGTGCATCGTGCCCGCATGCATGCATCGATCCGTCAGCAGTTGACCGGAAACCGAATGAAGCAGGCGTATGATCCGCTGTATCTGCCTCTAAAATCGGCAGTGCATCCATGTCTACCCGGAACGTAACGGTCGGACCAGGGCGCTTTGTATCGAGCGTTGCAACGATGCCTGTGAACCCTTCCTCAAAATAAGGAAGGAAGCGTTCGACGGCACCGTTTTCAATTGCCCAAGTGACATGTGCTTTTGTTTTAGCTGCATCGGGTTTCCCCATGCATACGTCTTCTTTCATCACTTCTTTACCGAGCTGTAAGTCAAACCCTAACGGTTCTAAAATGCTTGCTACGATGGATGCCGTACGGATTTCTAGAAAACCTTGCTCGGGAAATCGGTGAAAATCACGTCTCCAGTCAATCATTTGTTCTTCTAGTTGCATACTAATGCCTCCTGAAATGACGAATTGTTGTTTGTATTATTGATTACATACGTGCTGGAATACCAGGTCCGAACGGAATGCCTGCATAGAAGAATACAAGAATTAAAATGATCCATGTAATTAAGAATACAAGGCTATATGGAATCATTAAGGACATATACGTTCCGATACTAGCTTTCTTATCATAGCGCTGCATGAACGCCAAAATAATGACCATGTAAGGGAACAACGGCGTAACGATATTTGTAGATGAATCCGCAATACGATAAGCAACTTGCGTGAATGCCGGATGATACCCAAGCTCCATAAACATCGGTACGAAAATTGGTGCTTCAATAGCCCATTTTGCTGAACCAGATGTAATGAGGAAGTTCATAAGTGATGTGAAAATAATATACCCGATGATAAGTGGCATTCCTGTAAAGTTGACGCTTTCTAGGAATTCCGCACCGTTGACAGCTACCCATGTTCCTAAGTTCGACCAGTTGAAGTACGCAGTGAATTGCGCGATTGCGAATACGAGTACGATATAGCTAGACAAGTCTTTGACGGATTCAGACATGTAGTGGCTAATATCTTTACTAGACTTAATTTTGCCGACAACCATACCGTAAGTTACCCCGATAATAATGAAGAAGAACAAGATAATCGGAATGATACCGCTTAAGAACGGAGATTTCGGAAGTAATTCGCCGTTTTCATTTGTTAATGGGCTGTTTGGTAAGTAAATCGTTACGACAATTAGAATGACATATAAAAGACCTGCAAGAACTGCTGATATGAACGCCTTCTTCGCCTTCGGGTGTTCTTCCGTCTCTTCGTCTACAACAGCATCTCCTTTGTAGACACCAAGACGTGGCTCAATGAATTTCGTTGTCAGCAAGCCCCCGACAATTGTTAAAACGATAACGGACGCGATATTGAAAAACCAGTTATCTACGGGTGACACGATGAATGTTTCATCCATGATCCGTGCAGCTTCTGTCGTAATACCCGCAAGCAATGCATCTGTTCCAGCAATGAACAAGTTTGCCGTGAAACCTGCACCTGCTCCTGCAAATCCTGCAGCTAGACCCGCTAAAGGATGACGGCCGACTTTATAGAAGACAAGTGCTGCAAGTGGTGGAATTAATACGACTGCAGCATCTGACGCCAAGTTCCCCATGATCCCAACGAATACAACTGTGTATGTCAGTAGGAAAGGGGGGGATTTCAAAATTGTTTTACGTACAGCATAGTCTAACATCCCAACTTTTTCAGCTAATCCAACACCAAGCATCATGACGACAACAAGGCCAAGCGGCGCAAAGCCCGTAAAGTTATCGAGCATCGATGTGAGGATGAACTGCAAACCTTCTGCAGAGATCAAGCTTTTAATCGGTAGGACTTCACCTTTACCTGGATGGACAACAGAAGCGTTAAACAAACTGAAAATCCAAGAAACAATAATCATTAATACTGCTAAACCGACAAATAGTGCGAATGGATCGGGTAATTTATTCCCTATCTTCTCAACAATGTCCAAAAACTTTTGGAAAAAACCTTTCTTCTCTTTCATCATTTCACCTCTTTAGTAGATTCTTTTTCCGCCAAGCGTAGATGGACTGACATCTTTCGGAATCGGCGGATTGTATGGGTTTTGGTGCTCAAATTGAGCATGTTCTTCTCTCACTTGTGCAAGTTTTTCACTTGAAGTGAGTAGATCAATACCAGTCAAAGCCATTGCAGAAGCAGCGCGGATCATGCCGCGATGCGCAAAATCTGAAAGCCCTTGGGCCGTCATTTGCCATGTATGAAGTGCCGTGCCAAGCGTACTTGTTGCAGCCGTAAGTTGGGCAGTAGGGAGCACCCAGCTGACATCCGCTACGTCTGTCGAGCCATAGAAAATTTCCTCAGATGGGACATAATCAGAAATTTGATCATTCAAATACTTGCCTTTGAATTCACTACCGTCTCCGATATAGCCGAATCCACTCATAACATCTAAGTAAAATTCTTGCTCATCAGATGAGAATGTCTCCCAAATCTGTTTTGCGTATGCCTCTTCTTCGGCGGACACTTCACCAGCTCCGACTTCTTTTAAGTTTTTGTGAAGGATTTGTTCCAAACTTCGATTTGGCACATAGTTGGAGCACGCTTTAATGAATTCAATTTCCACGTTCGTTTCAGTCATAAGTGCTGCGCCTTCAGCAATCTTGCAAATCCGTTTATAGATGCCCTCGACTTGATTGTTTTTCGGTGCACGGATCAAGTACAGCACTTCCGCTTGGGGTTGCACGACTGCAGGGGATAGACCGCCTGTATCGGTAACGGCATAGTGAACACGAGCATCTTGAATGATATGCTCACGTAAGTAATTGACACCGACGTTCATTAATTCGACCGCATCCAACGCACTTCGGCCAAGGTGAGGGGAGTTTGCTGCGTGTGCAGATATCCCTTTGAAACGGAAAGCGACTTGGTAGTTTGCTAGCGTCGGTCGGCTCATAATGGAATTACCCGGTGACGGATGCCATGTCAATGCGGCGTCAACGCCTTCAAACGCACCGTCTCGCACCATGAACGTTTTTCCCGATCCACCTTCTTCACCTGGGCAGCCGTAAAAGACGACCGTACCTGGCAAGTTGTTCGCTTCCAAATAGGCTTTCGTTGCACAAGCTGCAGCAAATGCGCCTGTACCGAGTAAATTATGTCCGCATCCATGTCCGAAATGAGGGGTTTCTTCAACAAGCTCCTTTTTAGCTGTTCCTGGCGTTTGGCTCAATTCGGGCAAAGCGTCATACTCACCTAAGAAAGCAATGACCGGCTTCCCTGAACCGTATGTTGCTTTAAACGCAGTAGGGATATTGGCAAGTTTACGCTCGACCGTAAAACCTTGTTTTTCACATTGCTCTGCTAGAAACTTTGCAGATTCAAATTCTTCAAACCTTGTTTCTGGATGCTGGAAAATATAAGCGGATACCTCATTGAAGTAGTCTGCATTGTTATCCATATAGTCTTTGATGAATGTATACATGTAAAAATTCCTCCTAGTTTTCAGTCTAATGATGGGTCTTCATTGCTTGCTGCTCGTTTTAAATATTCGGCAAGCACTTTCGTTCCTTTCAATAGATCGTCACTATCGGCAAGTTCTGACGGATGATGGCTCACTCCGTTACGGCAAGGGATGAAAAGCAACCCGCACGGCCAGCGTTTTGCTAGATTCATCACGTCATGTCCCGCACCACTATTTAATTCCATCGATGACAATCCGATGTCGTTGCATAGTTGGGTAAGCGTTGCATGTATCGATGGGTCCAACTCAATCGGGTCATCGTCAACGAGTGTTTTGATCGAGACCGTCACCGCTCGTTTTGCTTCGATGGTCCTAACGAAATGATTAATCTTTTGGACCAGTTCGTTTTTTGCGGCAGCACTTGTACTTCGAATATCGACGCCTAACACGACTTCCCCCGGGATCATGCTCATCGCATTTGGGCTATTTTGGATTGTGCTCACCGTCGCGACAAGTGGAATATTTCGTCGATTTACCGCAAGCGTTTCCTGTTCGATGAAGCTGATAAGCGGTGCGATTGCAACGAGCGCATCTTGCCGTTCGTCCATCGGAGTGGAACCTGTATGATTTGTTTTGCCAATGGTAGTAATTCGAAGTCTCGTCGGTTGGGCAATCGCTCGGACAATCCCGATGTCTGTCCCTGTCTTTTCAAGTTGCGTCGCTTGTTCAATATGTAATTCGATAAATTGCTCAAGCTGTTCATCTTCTAGTCGAGCCTCATGAACGGTGTCCCAATCCAATCCACAATATGTAAGCGCTTTCTTTAACGTGATGCCACTTGAGTCCTCAAACAAAGCAAGTTTGTCCTTATCTAACAATCCGGCAATCGCTTTACTACCGATCGTTGATACATTGAACCGCGCAGACTCTTCACAGGCAAAGGCAATCACTGCAATGTTCTTTGTCGGTTTAAAACAAGCATCTTTTAGTAGTTTGACCGCGGCAAGACTAGCGACGACTCCTGTTACACCATCGTATCCGCCGCCGTTGTAAACCGTATCGAGATGTGAGCCTGTAGCAATAAAACGCGCTGATTCGTCAACTTGCCATACCGCCCATTGGTTGCCTGCTGCATCTTGGAACGTTTGCAAGCCGAGCTCTTTCGCGATGGACCGGAATTGTTCCTGAGAGGCTTGTTCTTCCTCTGAATAACCGAGGCGGGAAAACCCTTCAGGTTGGTCCATCGTTTCAACAAGGTTGACTTGTCGCAACTTCTCTTCAATCCAACTAGTGAGTTGTTCCATCACTTACTCCTCCTTCCCGAAGAGGAGTTCCTTGTCCGAAAAGCGGTACACATTGCTCGGTCGTCCTCTTTGTGTCGTTTGCGTTCGTTCATGAATTTCAATGACCCCGGCTTGTTGTAATTCCAATAAGATACGCCGCGCATTCCGTTTCGTTTGCGAAAACCATTGCGCCACATCGTCCGCGGTAAATGCTTGTCGGTTATAGCGTTGGCAATGAAAAGCTAATCGCAAAACGTCACGGGCGTTGCTGTCCGTCAACTGGAACCGGACTTGTAACGTGGCACGCATTTCAGTCGTGTTCAATTGATTGGCGTAATCGCTATGGATTTTTTGCGTAATGTCTTTCTTTGTTTTGACAATTAAAATGTACGGTTCTTCATCGGCTTGCAATTGATTGAGCCCATGTCGCACATGTTGTTCAGCTTCAAGAACGGTTTGTCCGTAACCAATCGTAAAACCGACATCCAATTGCTGATTCAATTTGAATGTTTCAATCATGTTCAGTAATGAAGCTTCAATGTCTTCGTCAATTTCACCTTTCGTCGTATAGATGGAATAAAGACCATCAGCATTCTCAACAAACGATCCGTTCAATTTTTGCGTTAATGTGAGCAAATCTTTTTTTACGAGCAAATCTTGGTGCTTCCATTCAAAAATGGATTGTTCGATGTTTTCATGTGCGTTCAACACTTGGCAGCCGAGAACAGCCATTTGCAAGTTTTCATAGTGTTTTGACTGAGCTTTTTCAATAAGTAGCTCAAGTGCTAACTTGATCGCAATGTACGAAGGAGTGAGCCGGTACACAGGGATGTTGACGGCTTGAAGGCGATCGAATACATCATTTAACGCCGTAATGGCTACTTCCGTTTTCCCTTCTTTATACATTTTCTCATGCAAACTAGCGATCTGCTTACTGTCCCCGTTAAAAGAAGAAGGGATTGTACTAAAACGGAGATGGTCAAAATTATAAAAGGAGACGACTTTCTCCATTTCTTCATCCGTAATGTAATCAATGCTCACAGAGTGAATCATTCTTCCTTCTTTCTCTTGAATTTCAAGTAGTTTGACAAAAAAGCTGGAACCGTGTAAATAAGGGTAATTCGACTGTTCTTCCGATACCAGTTCATGTTGCAGTGCGTACATATGATTCATCATCCCGGAAAACAGCCACTGATCGACAATTGGACGACCTTGCTCAATGAGGTCAGGTAATTCACTCACTTTTTCGTAAATGAATGGAATGCACTTTGCATGTGGAAACTCTTCTGCAACGTATTGAATCTTTTCAACCGATTCAGCAGGTCCAATAACGCCAATGGTAACGAGCAATATGTAACCTCCTCTCCAGATAGTAAGTGTGATTTAAGGACAAATTCCTTTAAGTTTCCTTATACGTTACTATAAAGCGCTTTCACTGTCTATATGTTTTTCTTTGGAAATATTAGATTGTTCTTAAGAAACGTTGATATGGTAAAGTTTTTAGCTATGTAAACGAAAAATTAGAGTAAAAAAGTTTAGTCTTGTTTTCAATAGGGAATACTTAAACGCTAACTAGATAACTTGTCGCGCTTTGAATGAGTAGATGAATACGTTGCAATTAAAAAGAATAAGTCGAAAGGAGAAGTTTTTTTGCATATTACGAGAGTATTTTGGTATGCAGTCGTTATTTGTATAGCGATTGTTTTATGGGGTTCACTTGCTCCCGCTCAATTAAACGATTCAACAAAGGTAATAACAGCATTTATTTATGATCACTTTGGATGGTTTTATATTTTTGTTATTGTCGCCATGATCAGTTTCTGTTTTTACATGATGTTCTCCCGATTTGGTAAGGTGAAATTAGGGAAAGAAAATGATGAACCGGATTTTAGTTTACTTGCATGGTTTGCAATGCTTTTCAGTGCAGGTATGGGAATTGGCCTTATGTTTTTTACGACAGCGGAAACGATTTCCCATGCGTTTATCAGTTCACCAAATGCAACACCGGGATCCGACCAAGCAATTATTGAATCCCTTCAGTACGTCATGTTTCACTGGGGGCTTCACGGCTGGGGACTTTATAGTATTGTGGCGCTCGTGTTAGCGTACTTCAAATTCAGAGTAGGTGCGCCAGGATTAATTAGTGCTACATTGGAACCGTTATTCGGCAAAAAAATAATGAGAGGCTCTGTCGGTCATATAGTGGATACACTTGCCATTTTCGCAACGGTTGTCGGAGTAGCTTCTACACTTGGATTTGGTTCAGCACAAATAAACAGCGGATTGACGTATTTATTTGATGCACCGAAAACCTTTTGGTTCCAACTCATCATTCTTTTAGTAGCAACGGTTTTGTTTATACTCTCAGCATGGTCTGGAATTGGCAGAGGCATCAAATACTTAAGTACAGTCAATATTGTTGTCGCGTTCATCCTGCTCATTTTGTTATTCATCGTCGGACCGTCGATGTACATTTTAAATCTGTTTACGACATCGATCGGGAAGTATGCGAGTAATTTTATTGAAATGAGTTTTGAGCTCCAACCGTTAAATGGCGACAAACGTCAATGGATTAACGATTGGACGATTTTCTACTGGGCTTGGTGGATTTCGTGGGCACCTTTTGTGGGGATGTTCATCGCGCGTGTGTCAAAAGGGCGTACAATTAAAGAGTTTGTCGCAGGTGTTTTGCTTGCTCCAACACTCGTTACGTTCATCTTCTTTGCAGTATTCGGCGGATCGGCATTATACTTGGAGCAAAATGGGATTGCCCAGCTGTCTACATTAATCACAGAAACAGTGACATTCGGTATGTACGAACATTATCCGCTCGGTACAATCTTGTCTTTCATCACTGTATTCGTGATTGCAATCTTTTTTATCACATCAGCCGATTCGGCAACGTTTGTTCTTGGTATGTTCAGTACAGGTGGTCAATTGAATCCGTCCAACGTCGTCAAAATCGTTTGGGGTCTCACGCTAGCTGCAATGGCGGCGATTGTCATGTACTCCGGTGGGATTAAAGGCTTCCAGAATATGCTTATCATTTCCGCATTGCCGCTTTCCCTTATCGTTATATTAATGGTTGTTTCTTTTTACAAAATCATTCAGCAAAAAGAATAAGCCTTTAGCTACAAAAATTCTCAAGAGGTGTGATTTTAGTGAATTTATTAAACGTTCGAAAAGGACAATTTGTCTATTACAACAATAAGTTGCACAAAGTGTATTCCGTCAAACCGTTCTTTAAAAAGTCTGTGCACCTTATTCGCCTTGAAGACTTGGAACAGGAAATCGTTACTGCAAAAGAAATTACACTGTACAAACCAAAGCATTTGGATAGTTTCCTATTTAATTATGAACGGTATACATTGCATAAAGAAGCAAAGGCGAGTGTGGGAGATTATATTTTAATCATTAATCCCAAACCAGACTCCTTGGATCATCACCATCTTCATGCGATTGAAATCGTTTCTTCTATTGAAGCAAATGGTGTTATCAGTAATAAATCCAACGGTATTAAACATAGTGAGTACTGGGTCATGGTACCGAGGCTGGAAGAAGGGGCGACGATCATTGACTTGGCACAACCCGATAGCCATGAATCGGCCGAACAGGCAAAGAGACAAGAACAGCATATACGTCAGACGTATACGCCTAAAATTGGCGATGTCTATCAGAAAAACAATACTGACCCTGTTTTACAAGCGATGGTCGTTGCCATTAAAGGTGACACAGCCTATTTAGGCGGTGATATCGAAGTACCCATTGAAAAGTTAATAAACAGCAAGACGTGGAGTTTACTTGCCCGGGTACCATTGTAAGGAATGCATACGTAAAAGCGAGTCAATCAGACAAGTTCTGGTTGGCTTTTTTCATCCGCCTTCCCCTCATCGTTTATGTATTGAAATTTTTGATTTGTTTTTACATGGGTGGATTGACTTTCAATTGGAAGGTGTTTACAGTTAAAGTGCTAGCGCGTGTTTCTTTAAATAAATGGTGAATAATCGATCGATACTGAAAATCGAAGAGGGGGGAGCATTTCATGTACATTACAGTTATTACGGGTTTATGGGTATCCATACTTCTTTTTTTAACTATTCGATTCATTCGTATTCTTTTTAAGATGAGACAGACGGTTGTTTTTCCATTGACAGAAGTTGAGTGGAATTCCATTCAAGTTCATCCGAATAAAACGGTTGGCAAGCCGGACCTCTCTCACCAAAAGATGGCTGTATGGGGAAATGGTCTAGTCATTTTTTTCATCACTGTGTGGATTGTAGTTGAAACATTCCTCTTAAAACGTCATTTTCCTGCCGCTATCGTGTTCGCTCCAATATTGTGGAACTTGCCTAAACTATGGAATCTATTCGCTTTTCTAAAACAAGGAATTGTTTGTGGTAACCGTTTTGTCCCGTGGAATCGGTTGCAGTCCTACCAGTCCATACCAATCGATAAACATCATCGCTATTATGGCTATTCACCTGAACTGAATGAAGGCTATGAGTTACTAATTCATACGAAATTTTCAGAAGTGAGCTGCCTTGTGACAACGGAATCGGTCAAGCAAAAGCTCATACTTCTATTGGAGGAGCAACTAAAAATCCATCAAACAAGACCGATAGGCATGTAGAACGAACAACACCGATCGATGGAGGATTTCTTTTAGGTGTACGGATGAAAGGTAAAACAGCAGAAACGTAACGATAAATCCATAACTAAAGGACGTTTCAAAGACATTCGCATATGCTAGAAGAAAAGTTTGAAAGGAAGAGCGAGTCCTATGTATTATCCACCGTACGGCTATCCGGACCAACCGCGCAATTATTGGAATGGTTCAATGCAGCATTCAGCAGGTAATCCAACCTATCAACCTTGTCCTAATGGAGCGATGCAGGCCTATCCCTCTCATCACAATTATTTTCCATATCAAACGGCTCCTACAGATTATGGACCGCAACCATTTGTCTTGAACATTGATGAAGCGACGAAACAAAACAATACTTTCCGTACTGCCATATGGACAGGAACTTATTTACAAGCGACATTAATGAGCCTTCAACCGGGAGAAAGTATCGGACTTGAAATACATCCTGATGTGGACCAGTTCATACGCATTGAACAAGGAGAAGGAATTACACAAATGGGGAAGCAAAAAGACCGGCTAGACTTTCAAGCTGCTGTAGCGGAAGACTCGGCAATCTTTATTCCTGCTGGTGCATGGCACAACCTCACAAATACAGGACGTATTCCGTTAAAGCTGTACTCGATTTATGCACCTCCTAATCACCCGTTTGGTACTATTCACCCGACAAAAGCAGCCGCAATGGCGGCAGAATATGGAAGCGAGTAAGTGTCGCCATTTTAAATTTGCGTTGTAGAAAGCTTAAATAGTAAAAATGCCTGAAGGATCATTCCAATCAGGCATTTTCTCTGTTCACTCAATTTGTCCACCTTGTAATCTTGTAGCTATGCTGAAATAACCTGTGCTTGTTTCCGTCGCGATAAGACGAGAGTCGTTACGACAAGTAGAAGTATTGCCAAGAGTAGTGTATAAGCACTTCCTGTCAAACCAGCAACAATGAACCCAACAAGCGCAATAGAGGCATTCAACAATGCATAAGGGAATTGCGTTTTCACATGATCCAGATGATCCGCGCCTGCTCCAGTTGAAGAAAGAATGGTCGTATCAGAGATTGGTGAGCAATGATCTCCAAAAATTCCTCCGGATAAAACTGCACCGATACAGACGAGTATATGCGCGTCCAACGAAATCGCCATCGGAATTGCAATCGGCAACATAATCGCAAATGTACCCCAAGACGTACCAGAAGCAAGCGCCATAACTGCACCGACAATGAAGAGAATGGCCGGGATAATAAATGCAGGTACATTCCCTTTCATGATTTCCACAATATAAGCAGCAGTCCCCATCTCACCAATGACTTTGCCAAGTGACCACGCAAGAACAAGTGTCGTCGCCACATACACCATCTTTTGCATGCCGCCTGTATAAATATCAAAGATCTCATTGAATTTCTTCACTTTATATACAATCATTAAAACAACAATCGTAATCGCCGCAAACAAGTAAGCCGTACTTAACGCCACACGGAATTCGCTTCCAGGAACAGGCGTTACCGGGAAACCTTTCGACACGAGCAATCCAAACAACGTAACAAATAATACGAGAAGCGGAAGCCATATGAGAATTGTACGGCTCCCCGTCGTATAGTCCTTCATTTCTTCGGCTTTCCGCAACGGTTTGGACTCTGGCCAATACAGCTGGCCAGTTTGACGTACACGTTGTTCCGCTTTTGCCATCGGACCAAAATCCAATTTCGTAATGGCAATTAACGGCACAAGCAAAACTGTTAAAATCGCATAAAATTGAAAAGGGATAACTTGGATAAGTGTGCTGAATTCTGAATCAGCAATATTCAACTTATCAAACTCCGCACGAATTAATCCCATAATATAGACGCCCCACCCGATAAACGGTATTAGAACAGCTACTGGTGAGGCTGTGGAATCAATAATCCAAGCAAGTTTCTCCCGCGAAATTTTCACCTTATCAAAGATTTTTTCAAAAACAGGTCCAACAATAAGCGGCGTACCTAAGTCAGAGAAGAATATGAGTATGCCACCGAACCAAGCTGCTAATTGCGCATTTGCTCGTGTTCTAATAAATTTCATGGATGCTGCAGCAAGGGCCGCTCCGCCCCCAGATTTCTCCATCAAAGCAACAAAGCCTCCGATGAAGAACAACAATACAAGTACCGCTGCATTATAACTATCCGTCAGTTGGGGAAATAAGTATTCTCCAATGACGCCAGTCGTAGCTGACAGCGGATTCCCGCCAACAAGAATAAGCACACCGGCAAACACGCCGGAGAATAACGAAATCAGTACATTTTTCGTAACGATCGCTAAAATGACCGCAATAATTGGGGGAATTAACGATAACAGTCCCATATGTTCCATACAGTCCATTCCTTTCAGAAATAATATATTGAATAACTATACAACTAAAATATTATTTATACAATATGGTAAATAAATTTATTCGTATAGCTCCTAATAGATTTTATTAACAGATAAGTATGATAATATATTTTAAGAGTATATGTTCGTAATTAATGGGGGGTGCAGAGGTGGTCACTACGTTGTCCATTCGAGAAAAACAATCGGCTTACACAAATCACGATAAGCTGTTTAAAGAGTTGCTTCATACTTTCTTTGAAGAATTTCTATTAGCTTTTTTCCCAGAAGTTCACAAAGAACTTAAATTCGCTCATCTTCAACCAATCTCTGAGGAAGTACATTCTGACTTAATAAGAGGAAGTACTCGTAGGCTTGATATTGCGGTGCAAACGAAGTTGAAAAATGAAGATGCTGTCGTTATCGTCCATGTGGAGCCACAAAACAGTAAACAGGAAGATTTCAATCGTCGCATGTTTAGCTATTTTAGTTTACTTTACAACAAGTATCAAAAGCCTATTATCCCAATAGCAATTTTTAGTTATCCCCAAGAATGGGACGTCCAAGAATTCACCATATCTTTCCCTTCCTTTGATGTCATGCGATTTCAGTATAAAACACTCCATTTGAAGAAGAAAAATTGGAGAGAATACATTCAAACTAAAAATCCAGTCGCGGCAGCTCTGCTTAGTAAAGCTATACTGAAAGAGAAAAAATTTATGTCAAACTCGAATTTTTACGAATGATGGCAAATATGAAACTCGATGAAGCAAGGCAAAGACTCTTGTATGGTTTCTTTGAAACATATTTACAATTAAACGACGAAGAGGAGGAGCAACTGATGAAGGAAATTCAACAATCTCCTGAAGCACAAAAGCTCATGGAACTGCCGATATCCTATGAGGAAAGAGGGATAAGGAAAGGTTATGAGCTAGGAATTGAAAAAGTAGCAAATGAAATGAAAAAAAAGGGAACGGCTTAGGAAGTGATAGCAGAAGTGACGGGTTTAACAAACGAGAAGTTAGTTGATTGGAAATATAGAGTGCAAAAAGAGTGAAAGAAAGTTTGTTTGCTCTCTTTCACTCTCTTTTGTTGTCACTCCAACTCTTTATCCAACAAAGGAAGGATTAAAGCTCTTACCTCATCAGTCGATTTAGTATTCATCAACTCATTCCGTAATTCGCCCGCACCTCTAAATCCACGGATATAAATTTTGAAGAAACGGAGAAGCGGTTTGAACGAACGAGGTTCAGCTTCTGTTGAATACTGATCGTGCAAATCCAATTGCAAAAGCAATAAATTCAAATACTCTTTCACGCTATGTTCTTTAGGTTCCTTTTCGAAGGCAAATGGATTTGTAAATACACCGCGACCAATCATGACGCCATCTACGCCATATTGTTCCACTAATTTCATACCTGTTGCACGATCAGGAATATCGCCATTTATCGTTAACAACGTGTTTGGCGCAATCTCATCCCGTAATTTTTTGATTTCAGGAATCAGTTCCCAATGTGCATCGACTTTACTCATTTCTTTTTTAGTGCGGAGGTGAATGGAAAGGTTCGCAATATCTTGCTTCAACACATGTCCTAACCATTCGCGCCATTCATCGACTTCAACATAGCCTAAACGTGTTTTTACACTAACTGGCAATCCGCCTGCTTTCGCTGCTTGGATAAGCTCTGCAGCCACATCGGGTCTTCTAATCAACCCTGATCCTTTTCCTTTGGCAGCGACATTCGGTACAGGGCATCCCATGTTCAAGTCGATTCCGCGAAAACCAAGTTTCTTCATATCGATGCTCATTTGTTTAAAATACTCCGGTTTATCGCCCCAAATATGTGCCACGATCGGTTGCTCGTCTTCCGTAAACGTCAATCGTCCACGCACACTATCTCTACCATTTGGGTGACAATAGCTTTCCGTATTTGTAAACTCCGTAAAAAATACATCAGGTCGGCCTGCTTCTGCAATGACATGACGGAATACAACATCTGTAACATCTTCCATTGGTGCTAATATAAAAAACGGCTTCGGTAAATCGAGCCAGAAATTATCTTCATTACTCATTTCATATCCTCCTGAAGCAATCAATAAAACCAACTTTATTCATTGCGAATTCCTAATCCATTTTAGAGTTTATCATTTTTTGTAAAGGATGCACAGAGACAACTAAATCATTCCCATGAACTTTAACCTTGTTAGAAACAGAAACACTGCCGAATTATGTAAACATCTACAAAATCTCTGTTCGTTATCAAGTTAAAACGCTGATTTCACATAAAACCGGTTCAAAAACTTCTCAAACGCGGCACATCTCTCAAACGCGGCAAACATCACTCAAACGCCGCATAAACTTCTCAAACGCGGCAAACATCACTCAAACGCCGCATAAACTTCTCAAACGCGGCAAACATCACTCAAACGCCGCATAAACTCCTAAAACGCGGCAAACATCACTCAAACGCCGCATAAACTCCTCAAACACCGCAAACATCTCACAAACACCGCATAAACTTCTCAAACACCGCATACTCCTACAAAACCATCCACTCATCAAACAACCCCGTTAGCATGTCAAACCAATTAGGCGCGTCGTGAGACATTTAGATACAAGCCATTTCTCGCGTTCGAAAATCTAGAAGTCGCATAGGTTTTGTGTAAAAGCTCTTATTTTCTACAATTGTTCCAATATGCCGATGAAAAACTTCATATTTCCATAGACTCCAGCAAACCCTTCACAAACCGAATGAAAACGGAATTTGGCAAGTGGTTTTCAGTCCAATACAATGATTATTGCTTTCAACAGGGCATAAGGTAGTCATTCATCTTTACCTTCGCACCGCAAAACTATTTATGTAATTAATTCCATTTTATAGTTCTTTATATACCTTTTACAAAATGGATAACACGCAACTTTAGTCTTGACAAGGTGAATCGTTGAGGGTTTAATGGAATAGGATTAATGACCTGGATGAATAAGGAGGTATCTACGATGTACGAGTATACCGTGAAACGAATTGCTTTACTTCATGGTCGTGAGGGGATGTCCTTTGCTGAAGACTATGAGCAACACATTGCCGCGTATGCAAAACAAGGATGGCGGTTTGTACAACTTGTGGTTTTTTCTGAATTGGCACCTAACGAACGTCGCATCGATCTCCTATTTGAAAGGAAAATAGAATAGGAAAGGAGTGACTCTCATGAATACAGTCGCATTGCGTTTGTTGAAAATTGTTACGCTATTGCTTGCCGGTCTTTTCGGTTTCTTTGTATTTGCTGGCAATTTGTTGGACTATAACTCAAACTATCAATTTGTTCAACATGTTTTATCGATGGACACTACGTTTGAAGGAAATTCATTAATGTGGAGAGCAATTGAAAGCTCTACAGCGCACACAATTGCTTATTGGGCATTAATTATTGCAGAAGGAACGTTTAGTTTCTTAGCATTCATCGGTGTGTACAAAATGCTGAAAAATTTACGTGGGACAGGACGCCAATTTAACAAAGCGAAGTCATTTGGTTTTTATGCATTCATTTTAGGATTCGCGATTTGGTTCTTTGGTTTTATCGTCATCGGTAGCGAATGGTTCGCAATGTGGCAGTCGCAAATTTGGAACGGAAAAGAAACAGCGATGGATATTACATCTGTTTGGATTGGTTTCGCAATTTTATTAGCATTAAAAGATGAAGATTTAGAGGCCTAATATTTTTTATTTATTTTCTATATTCCTTAAACGAAGCTTTACAAGAGATCGATTCTTGTAAAGTGTTTTTATTAGAAGTCACTACTTTGTTAATAGCTATACACTGCATGAATTTGACTACGCATAATACTTGCTTTTTTTCCATATAACAGTAGAAACAATTAGCTAAAGGATGGTTCATTGGCACATATGTGGATTGTGGGATTCTCTACAACATTCATTGGACTTATAATTGGCGGTGGTTTGGCGGCAATTGTTAACCAAACTACAAGAAGTATCGCGACAATCTTTGCACTTTGTGCGGGCCTTTTACTCGGATTGCTTAGTTTAGAAATTGCACCTGAGGCAATCCATTTAGGGGGATGGCTGGTGTTTGGCGTAGGTTTTTTCGGAGGGGTTCTACTTTTTGTGATAACTCATAAGTGGTTGCATCGCTATCCGATTATTCGCAAAGATGCTCAGAAGACACAATGGATTCGCTCGGGCATTTTGTTGGCGGTTATCATTTTACTGCATAATTTGCCAATGGGCGTTGTTTTAGGAGCGAGTCATCATACAACGCTCAATCTCTCTTTATTACAAGCGCTTGCACTTCATACGATTCCTGAAGGGATGATTCTATTTACGCCACTACTCCTTGCTCGCGTTCGTGTAACGGTAATATTTCTATTGGCAATTATTGTGTCCATTCCTGTTGGCATAGGTGCATATATTGGCAATGAAATGGGGCAACAATTTGACATGCTATTGGGTCTGCTCATTAGTGTAACGGTAGGTACAATCTACATGATTACAATAAAGGAAATTCTGCCTGAAGCCGTAAAGCGATCTTCCAATCTCTCTAGTTTGTTCATAGTTTGTATTGGTTTCGGTGTGATGTGGGTGTACATGTTTATTGTTTGAAATAAATGACGACGACGAGAATCAAAGAAGTATGGGAATAAGTATGAATAGCAGTGTGGTCTTACCGGGTAAGTCTGTCGCATATAAATAGCTTAAAAACTGAGGAGTAAATAGATGATTGAATTTTTTACAGCGCGCAGTCCAATAGAACAAGCAGTGCTTGCAACGCTTTTCACTTGGGGGATGACAGCTGTCGGCGCATCCTTCGTATTCACAACGAAAAAAGTGAACCAGAAATTCATGGATGGTATGTTAGGATTTGCGGGCGGTGTCATGGTAGCAGCTAGCTTTTGGTCGCTGCTCGCACCAGCAATTGCCATGGCAGAAAACGGTCCTTATCCATCTTGGTTTCCAGCTGCTGTTGGCTTTTTAGCAGGTGGGCTCTTTTTGTGGATTGCCGATAAAATCATTCCTCATTTACATCCCGGCATGTCGCTGAAGCATGCGGAAGGATTCCGACCAACAAGGAAAAGAAGGAGCACGCTGCTTGTCCTGGCAATAACATTACATAATATCCCCGAAGGTCTTGCAATTGGCGTGGCGTTTGGCGCAGTGGCTGCTGGCTTACCATCAGCAACAATAGCGTCTGCTGTCGCGCTTGCAATAGGCATCGGTTTACAAAACCTACCTGAAGGAACAGCTGTTTCCTTACCCCTTCGCAGAGAAGGGTTATCCCGCAGAAAAAGCTTTTTCTATGGGCAATTCTCAGGTATGGTAGAACCTATTTCAGCAATAATCGGGGTACTTGCAGTTGTAGCATTACAACCCATTCTTCCTTTCGCGCTCAGTTTCGCTGCAGGCGCGATGCTGTTTGTCGTAGTGGAAGAAGTCATTCCAGGTTGACAAGAAAACGGCAATACCGATCTAGCGACGATGTGTTACTTAATTGGCTTCACAGTTATGATGATACTGGACGTCGCTTTTGGATGAATGCCCCGAATCATTCGTGTAGAAAGAACGCACATCTCATCGCAAGCAACCCATTAGTTTGTCAAAACCATTTAGCGTGCTTTTGATTAACACCCATCTTGAATCCTACCGCGCACTCACCAACACGGCAAAACTCGCTAGAACGCCGCATAATCTTGATGAACGCGGCATACCCTCTCAGAACGCCGCAAACTTCTCTCAAACTCAGCAAACTCTCTCAGAACGCCGCATACTTCTCAAAAACGCGGCAAACTTTCTCAGAACGCCGCAAACTTCTCTCAAACTCAGCAAACTCTCTCAGAACGCCGCAAACTTCTCTCAAACACGGCAAACTCTCTCGTAACGCCGCAAAACTCGCTCGAACGCGGCAAACTTTCTCGTAACGCCGCAAACTTCTCTCAAACGCCGCAAAACTCGCTCAAACGCGGCATATCCCTCTATTAAAATCCAAAATGCTTCCTCAATAAATAAGCGACCCATTTACAATGTGGATGTAATTGGATATTCTCGAGTAAACCTTTAACAAGCGGGCGGCTTAGCGTCGGCTCTAGTAATTCCTGCTTCAGTAATTCCAACGAATCTTTCTCAATAGACGCATCAATGTCATGCAAGGTCCGTTCGATAACGTCAAGTAACTGATCTACTGACACTTCTTTGCAAATGCCGTGCTGAAACTGCTGAACAAGCTCATTTGTTATGAATGGAGTAATGATATGTTTAGCGAGTATCTCCGTCTTTTCCACGAGTGATCGAGCGAGTACGTCTACATCTAATGGCGTGTTATAGAAAATGAACAACTCCGAATACATTTTCATAAAACCTTTAATGCTGTATACAAGATCGTGTTTCGTGCGATCAACAGCATCGCCAAATAATCGTTCCACCATCAATAATATTGTCTGTTCCATCATTTGATCGTATGACCGCATCTTTAACATGAAGTCTTCGTTAAACGATTGCATTTGTTCTTTAATTAATATCTTAGCAAAGTCTGAATGTCTCTCAAACGAATCAAAAACAAAATAATAGAATTTATAAAGGAGTTCATCGTCATCTTTTGTAGTATTGACCAAGTAGTCAATATTTGACGTGAATTGCGTAGTGAAATGATCGATTAATGCTAAAATCAATTCATCTTTGGATTTGAAAGCTAAGTAGAATGCACCTTTCGATATTCCGCAGCGATCAGTAATTTGTTGTACAGAAGTTGCTTCAAAACCTTGTTCTGCAAAGAGTTCCAAAGCGTTTTCCATAATTAGTTGTTTCTTTGTCATGTGCATATTATCACTCCTCGTTTGTTGACAAGTGACCGAGTAGTCATTAGTATAAATAAATGAGTTCTCAAAGTCAATGTAGGGGAAGGTGTCATTGTGAAAGGCTTGGTCAATTTTGTATTGAAAAATAAACTAGCAGTATGGCTACTAACAATTATTATAGTTGTAACAGGTATTTATTCAGGGACACGGATGAAAACAGAAACGTTGCCTGATATTTCAATTCCATTTTTAATGGTTATGGACGTCTATCCAGGAGCAACTCCTGAACAAGTCATGAAAGATGTTTCCGTTCCGTTAGAAAAAGCGATTGAAAACCTTGAAGATGTTAAAGGAGTATATTCCAACTCGTATTCTAACATGTCCAGTATTCAAGTGGAATATGAATACGGAATAGATATGGATGAAGCGAAGCGTGCTTTAGCATCCGCTTTAGATGCGGCAACTTTACCGGAAGGTGCACAGGCGCCGACAATAACAGCGATTAGTATGAACATGATGCCAGTCGTTGCGTTGAGTATAAGCAGTGAAACAGAAGACATTGTTGAGTTAACATCTACTGTAGAAGATATACTCCTTCCAAAAATCGAGAAGATCGAAGGTGTTGCTTCGGCTACGATTACAGGGCAGCATATAGAAGAAGTAGAGTTAACATACAACGCTGAGAAAATGGCTGAACTGGGCATTACGCCTGAAGACGTGAAACAGATGATTCAAGCTAGTGATCTAGCTGTCTCATTGGGGCTTTATGAGTTTGAAGAAGGGGAACAAGCAGTTTCAGTAGATGGGAAATTCATGACGGTGGATGAACTGAAGGGAATGCTGATTCCTGTCACACCATCTGAAGCGAACCCATCACCATTTGTGAAGCTTGGTGATATCGCGACAATTGAAATCGTCGGGAAAGTACAATCGGTATCCCGCACAAATGGTGAAGAAGCCATTGCCATTCAAGTTGTTAAAGGGCAACAAGCAAATACCGTTGAAGTTGTAAATGCGGTGAAGAAGCTCGTTAAGGAAGAAGAAAAAGCTGTAGAAGGTCTTGTAGTCGATATTTCACTTGACCAAGGCGCACCAATTGAAGAATCTGTTGCCACAATGATTGAAAAAGCATTGTTTGGTGGATTAATCGCTGTGCTCATCATTTTGTTGTTCCTTCGCGATGTAAAATCAACGATTATTTCCATCGTTTCCATTCCAGTATCGATCTTCATGGCTTTGTTGCTACTGAACTGGATGGATATCACGTTAAACATTATGACGCTTGGAGCAATTACCGTTGCCATCGGTCGTGTCATCGATGACTCTATTGTCGTTGTAGAGAACATCTATCGACGCTTGCATTTAAAAACAGAGAAATTGTCCGGTAGAGCACTTGTACGGGAAGCGACAATTGAAATGTTTAAGCCGATTATGTCTTCAACATTAGTAACCGTTGCAGTCTTCGCACCACTCATCTTCGTAGGTGGTATGGTCGGCGAATTGTTCATGCCGTTCGCATTGACGATGACTTTTGCACTCGGAGCTTCCTTACTTGTTGCAATAACAATCGTTCCTGCTCTATCACACTTCTTATTTAAGAAAAAGTTATATAGTGAGAAAACTGATAGCCGCCACAAAGAGATTGGTAAGATGGCGACAAGCTACAAAGGGATTCTTCGTTGGACGTTGAATCACAAGTGGATTACCTCTATTGTTTCAATTGTTTTATTAGCAGGAAGTATCGCACTCACGCCACTGATTGGTTTTAGTTTCTTAGGTAGTGAAGAAGAAAAAGTCATGTATTTAACATACACGCCAGAAACGGGCGAGTTAATGGAAGATACGTTAGCGAATATCGAAGTTGTGGAACAAGAACTAATGAAACGTGATGATATTGATATTGTCCAGTTGTCTGTTACGGACGCGGGGGATCCGATGTCTGCGATGATGGGTGGCGGGTCAAATGGTGCGTTAATGTATCTCATTTTCGATCCAGATATGAAGGACTTCCCTGCGGCTCGTACGGAAGTTGAAGAGTATGTATTCAATATTAGTCAGTCCGGTGAATGGAAGAGCCAAAACTTCGGAATGGCTATGCCGACAAATGAGATTAGCTACACATTCTATAGTGAAAATCTTGATCGATTAAATGAAGCTGTAAAAATGGTCGAAGGTGTTATGAATGAGAACGACCGACTGGAGGACGTCTCTTCAAGTGCGAAGGATGCATACATCGAGTACAAATTCAAAGTCGAACAAGATGAATTGCTTCAGTACGGTCTAACGACAGGTCAAATCGTTATGATGCTGAACCCTTCGCGGACACATGATGTGCTAACGACGATTGAAAAAGACAGCAATACGTTAGAAGTAGTTGTTCAGCAAGAAGAGGCAAAACAGCCAAAGTCGATTGATAAATTGCTAGCGACTGAGGTACAAACAGCACTTGGCACGACGATGAAATTGTCAGAACTAGTAACGCTTGAAAAAGGAACGACGCTAAATGAGCTTTCAAGAAGTAAGGGCGAATACTATGCAACCGTTTCAGGAACGATTAAAGATGAAGATATTTCAAAAGCGACAACAGAAGTTGATGAAGCTATCGATAAGTTAGAGTTACCTAAAGGCGTAACCATTGATGTGGCTGGGGTTGCTGCAGATATGACAGAAACATTTACTCAACTAATTGTTGCCATGTTAGCGGCAATCGCTATTGTCTACTTCATTCTAGTTGTTACATTCCGTGAAGGTGTCGCACCTTTTGCGATTTTGTTCTCGTTACCATTTACTGTTATTGGTTCATTTGTCGGTCTGTTGATTGCAGGTGAAACGATTTCTGTTTCGGTCATGATGGGACTGTTGATGTTAATTGGGATTGTCGTCACAAATGCTATTGTACTCGTCGATCGAATTGTTCGTATGGAACGTGATCGACTGAGCATGCGAGAAGCGGTTCTTGAAGCAGGTGTGACAAGGTTACGGCCGATATTAATGACTGCGATTGCGACAATCGGGGCACTTATTCCATTGGCACTCGGAACTGGCGGCGGTGGGGGGCTAATCTCCAAAGGTCTTGCCATAACCGTTATCGGTGGATTAATTAGTTCGACGTTACTGACACTAATTGTTGTTCCAATTGTTTACGAAATTTTATCGAAAATGTTTAAGAAAAACCGTCTCGAACTAGAAGAAGAGTAAAAGAGTAGCCTTACAAGGAGAAATTCTTGTAGGGCTTTTCTTTTTGGAATAAAGACCAAAAAAGTCTGATACGCAATAGCAGAAGGCACTACACGGAAAAAACATCTATCATTCATACAAGTTGCTAGCATAAACTCCATTTAAACCCCATATAACAATAGAAACAATCAGCTAAAGGATGGTTCATTGACACATATGTGGGTTGTTAGTTTTATAGCGACTTGTATCGGGTTGGGCGTAGGTGGTGGAATGGCAGCTGTCATGAATCGTTATACGAGAAGTATCGGGACAATCTATGCTGTTTGCGCGGGTCTTCTTCTCGGGTTGCTCAGTTTAGAAATCGCGCCAGAAGCAATTCGGTTAGGGGGATGGACGGTTTTTGCGATTGGTTTTGTAGTTGGCGTCATTGTCTATAAGATCACCCATAAGTGGCTGCATAAACAGACGCTTATTCGCAATGATCCGCAAAAGAATCAATGGATCCGTTCTGGCTTATTTCTTACGATTATCATTATGTTGCATAACTTTCCAATGGGAGTCGTTCTTGGAGCAAGTCCTCACGATGATTTTAGTGTTGCTTTTTTACAGGCAATGATTTTGCACACAATACCCGAGGGGATGATCTTATTCACACCTTTGTTACTTGCTGGCGTAAGATCAACAGTATTATTTCTCCTATCTGTACTCCTTTCAATACCAGTTGGTGTCGGGGCTTTCATAGGTGATGGGATCGGTTTGCAGTATCATTTGCTATGGGCGCTTTTCATTAGCGTGACAGTTGGAATGATTTACATGATCGCGATGAAGGAGATTCTAACTGAATCCGTGAAGCGGTCCTCCAATACATACAGTCTATTCGTTGCATGTATTGCTTTTGGCTTGTTTGGATTGTACGTGTTACTCGTGTAATTAGGTGTTAGTTTGTGAGCGTCATGCATGTGAGAAAGACTGTTAAATGAAATACATGTTGGATAATTTTCCTTCATGCATATTTTCCGTTGACTATTTATGTAAAAACGAGCCTCTGTATGTGTAAGATCACCTGGTTTCATCAAGCGTAAAGCATCGAACCTTGTCCTATCTTCTAGGTGTGCATCATATACTAGCTAAAAACTGAGGAGCTAAATAATGTTCGAAGAGTTTATGACGCTCAGTCCACTCCAACAAGCGCTTATCGCCACTTTCTTCACATGGGGAATGACGGCGGTTGGAGCAGCATTCGTTTTTACTACAAAAAAGGTCAATCAGAAATTCATGGATGGGATGCTTGGGTTTGCTGGCGGAGTGATGGTGGCGGCGAGTTTTTGTCTTTGTTAGCACCATCCATTGCGATGGCCGAAAATGGTCCATATCCATCCTGGTTTCCTGCGGCTGCTGGCTTTTTAGCCGGTGGTCTTTTTCTGTGGGGTGCAGACAAAATCATACCGCATTTACATCCAGGGTTGTCTATGAAACAGGCGGAAGGGTTTAAACCTGCAAAGAAAAGACGAAGTACACTGCTCGTTTTCGCCATCACGCTACATAATATTCCGGAGGGTCTTGCAATCGGAGTTGCGTTTGGGGCGGTAGCTGCTGGTTTGCCATCAGCAACGTTGGCTGCGGCGGTGGCATTATCGATTGGCATCGGACTTCAAAACTTGCCGGAAGGGACAGCCGTTTCTATGCCGCTGCGTAGAGAAGGGATGTCCCGTAGAAAAAGTTTTTTTTACGGACAGTTCTCTGGAATGGTGGAACCGATTTCTGCAGTAATTGGTGTGCTTGCAGTAATGGCAATCCAACCTATACTTCCATTTGCGTTAAGTTTTGCAGCAGGTACAATGATTTTCGTCGTTGTGGAAGAAGTGATTCCTGGTTCGCAAGAAAGCGGGAATACCGATCTGGCAACGGTTTGTTACTTAGTAGGGTTTACGATCATGATGATCCTAGATGTGGCGTTTGCATGAGTCGTCGAAGGTAATTCAATAAATGTACTTAATAAAATCATCATCTTTCCCATGCATCTTGAATATACTAATCTGAAAGTCACGCAGATCTTTTTTGGCAGAGGGAATAGTTTAGATTTGCAAGGTGAACCACTTTATAAAAATCAGTAGGAAGGGGGCGATTCAACAGTGATTGTTGATATTCATAATCATATTTTACCTGGAATAGATGATGGCCCCAAATCGATGGAGGAAGCACTACTACTAGTTAAAAATGCTGAAGCAAATGGGGTAACGCATATTATTGCAACCCCTCACCTCAATGATAAGTATTATACGAACGCACTAGTAATAAAAGAAGCAGTTGATGAGCTAAGAAGAGCAATTTCTTTGAATCAACTAACAATTGAAGTGTTACTTGGACAAGAGATCCATTTTTATAATGCGATGAATGTGGACAAGACGAACGAATTTGTAACGTTAGGAGACAATGGAAACTACCTGTTGTTAGAGCTTCCTAATGATCATCTACCGCACTATACATTCGAATTGCTTTTTCGTTTACTCCAAAAAGGTTATCTACCCATCATACCTCATCCGGAGAGGAACGTCGTATTACGAAAGAAAAAGCAAAAAGTATACGAGTTAGTTGAAAAAGGTGCGCTCATACAAGTAACTGCTTCGAGTGTAATCGGCATAGACGGGTATGCCGCAAAGCGATTCACAAATGATCTTATTAAACATAATCTAGTCCATTTCATAGCATCAGATGCACATCATCATGAAGCGTATCCTTTTTTACTCGTACAAGCTTATCAGGAAGTACGCAAAAAATTTTCTGATCGGCAATTAAGTTACTTTATGAAAAATGCTAAGCATGTGATAAATGGAACTGCGTTACATGCATTGCCCCCTATCCCTTTTAAGAAGTGGAAAAAATCGTACTAGTATCCAGCAAAATTCGCGCAAAACTAGTAGTCGAAAGGAGAGGAGTTCTTGGAAGATCGAATTAGCTTTTATGAGTTCATGATGGCTTTTAAAAAACGAATTGTGCTTACGATTTTTATCGTCTTGTTTGTCGTAACAGCAACTGGACTCGTAAGTTATTATTTATTGCCTCCCATTTACGAAGCTTCTACACAAATATTAATAAGCAAAAAAGAGTCAGGGGAAGGGAAAATTAATACGCAAGATATACAGACGGATCTTCAGCTTATTGATACGTATAGTGAAATTATTAAAAGTCCGGTCATTTTATCTCAAGTAATCGAGAATTTAAATTTGAAAACAACGCCTGATTTACTGACAAAAGATATTAAAGTGACAAGTAAACAAAATTCACAAATTTTAACGGTTATTGTTGAGGATCGTGAATTACAGAAAGCTGTTGTCATTGCTAATATGATTGCTGAGGTTTTTCAGAAAGATATTAAAGTATTGATGAATGTTGATAACGTAACCGTTCTTTCGCCAGCGATTAATAAACCTTATATCAAACCAGTTTCGCCGAATTTGCCGTTGAATCTCATTATTGCCATGGCTGTTGGCTTTATGATTGCAGTAGGTATAACCTTTCTCATTGAATTTGTCGATAACACCGTTAAAACAGAGCAGCAAATCCAAGAATTAGTCGGTGTTTCGATTCTGGGCCTTGTTAGCCCGATTACGCAAACGAAAAAGAGCAAGTTTAAAAGCAAAGCAAATAGAAAGAGGAGGTGATAGCGATTGGCCAAAAAAAATCGATCTCAAAATATGGCAAGGAAACTATTAATTAATGATTATGCAACATCTATTTTTGCAGAGCAGTTTCGCTCCATTCGAGCAAATATTAATTTTTCTTTGAAGGATAAGGGGCTCACATCGTTATTAGTCACTTCTTCTTCAGTTGGTGAAGGCAAATCTACTGTTGCGGCTAACATTGCGATTTCCTTTGCTCAAGAAGGAAAAAACGTTCTTCTGGTGGATGCAGATTTAAGAAAACCGACCATGCATGTTACTTTTAATCATTTTATTTCACCAGGTCTAACAAATCTATTCATTAGTGATTGGCAGTTTGAAGATGTTGTAAAAGAGTCGGGTATAGAGGGCCTAAAACTCATTACATCTGGACCGATTCCTTCGAATCCAGCAGAACTCCTAAGTTCTAAATCCATGAATCGATTTATGAAAGATATGAAAGGTAAATTCGATATGATCATCTTTGATGCGCCACCACTTCTTTCTGTTGCAGATGCCCAAATACTAGCAGAGAAGTGTGAGGGAACAATCCTTGTGATACGAGCAGGAACGACAGAAAAGAAGAATTTACGTAAAGCAAAAGAAGTATTAACCAACTCAAAGGCAACGGTTATCGGAGCCATTCTTAATCATTACAAGTTGGAAAAGAATCATTACTACTATGATTATTATGCCGATAAAGAGTAATTGGCAAAGTTGGAGTATAGATGCTGACTGACGATAATTGGGGGATGCCAAAATGAAAAAGAAGGTATTGCATGTCCTTAGTTCCAACGATTTTGCAGGCGCCGAAAATGTTGCAATGTGTATCATTAGCAATATGTCCGATTCCTTTGAGTGTGCATATGCATCACCCATTGGTGGGATAAAAGACAACTTGGCAAGCAGAGGTATTCGTTATATCCCGATCCAAAACTTCTCCTATTTTCAAATCCATAAAGTAATAAAGGAATGGAAACCGGATATTGTACATGCACATGATTTTAAAGCGACCATTAAATGTCTGTCGCTCTTTCGGACAATCCCTGTTGTCTCCCATATTCATCAAAATCCAACTTGGCTGAGAAAAATCCGTATCCATTCGATCTTATTCTTTCTAGCATGCTATCAATTAGCCAAAATTATTGTTGTTTCACCCGCAATAAAAGAAACGACTTTCTTATCACGATTTTTCAAACATAAAACAGAAGTCATTTCAAATATTGTAGATCGAAACTGGATTACCCAAAGAGCTCAACTTGAAACAGGTGCTGAAAATGATATTGCGTTCATCGGCAGATTTGAGGATGTGAAGGATCCATTACGGTTTATCAATATTGTTGCCGAAGTAGTGAAAGAACTTCCTAACTTAAACGTAATCATGATGGGGGGAGGCACGCTAGAGGAACGCTGCAAAAAAGCGATACGAGTAAAAAAGTTAGAAGGAACTATTGATGTCAGGGATTTTTTAGATAATCCGTATCCATTACTTAAAAGTGCGAAAATGCTCGTCATGACTTCAAAATCAGAAGGATTACCGATGGTGGCAATTGAAGCATTAGCATTTGGAAAACCTGTGCTTGTCCCACGGTTAAATGGCATCGAAAATATTGTAGATGCGAGTTGTGGATTCATTTGTAACTCAGATCAGGATTTCGTCAAAAATATAGTCGGGCTTAGTACTTCTACTGAAAAATACAAGGACATGTCTTTGGCGGCTTCCAAAAGAGCTGCAGAGATATGCGATATGGACTTGTATAGAAAGCAAGTGGAGCAGGTGTATCGAGATGCAGTGCGGAGTTGAGAATGCGGAAACGACAGAATCCCTTGAAAGAGTTGGAAAAAAAGGGTCACTAATTATTGATATTGGAATGACAGCTGGATGCCTCTTGGGAGATTACTTGCTATCGAGTACAATTCTTATTTTTTTACTATGTATGTACTTAATCTTACGAATCCTATTTACCTCTATTGAGAAGAACTTCGCATTATTCATGCTACTCATCCCAAATGTAGGGATCATGATTATTCAATTAGGTGGTTTATCTGTTCCAATCTTAAATGTGTTAATTAGTGTAGCGCTACTCAAATTATTACTAACCTTCGTACATCTACCGCTCGAAAAAACGAGCATGTTCATCATAGGGTTGTTTATTGTGTATGAGTGGAGTCACATGTTCATCTACAGCGTGCATGCAATCATTTTACTCATGAGTTGGAGCGCTGCGGTGCTGTATGCATCACTCTTTCTAATCTACTCAAAAACCGTGTACAACCACTTTCTTGTCGTTACGTATTTCATTGCAGGAGTGTGTCTATCAACAGTATACGGAATTCTAGACTTTATGGATAGGTATGGCTCTCTTTTTAATAATAACGCGACCATACGGTTTCACGGTGGGGCAGGAGATGCTAACTACTATTCAATGTATATCCTGATGGCGATGTTTTGTATATTGTACATTGTGAACAGGGAAACGAAAAAGTTAACGAAAGTAGTATTACCCATTCTTTTTGTATGTTTATTGGCATTCGGTTTTTTAAGCCTATCTAGAATGTTTTTACTAGTCGGTACGTTGCTTTGTGGCATGCTGCTTATTCATATTTTGTTTTCATTGAAACGTCGAAAGAGGCTATTTACGTTTATGACAAGTGTGGCGTCGCTGATTGTGCTAGTTGCCATTTATTTTAGTGAGAAAATACGCTCCAATATGGAATTGCTGTTTTCAAGATTTACGGATTTCATCGATGACCCAGCTGCACTAACAAGCAATCGCAATCTCTTGGCAGAACAATATATGGAGTTATTTACGTCAAATCCGTTACAAATGATGTTTGGAATGGGGATTCAGGACTATCACATACGTTCTGGTATTTATCTTGAAACTCATAACATTCTATTAGAGTTGTTAGTAGTTTGGGGGATTGTTGGTGTTTTTGTATTCGCTATATTTCTACTCTTGTATTTTAAAGAAAGTCGATCATTCATAAAGAAGCCTAGAACAAACTTAATCGGCTGGCTGCCGCTATTATGTATAGGCGCTAGTTTTATGTCAATCAATGCGATGTCAAATGAAAGTTTTTTTCTACTGTTACTCTTCACGATTAAACATTTATACGAGTTTGACTAGGAATCCATCCTTCACTTGCAACTACTTCATCTATTTACCCGTACATGAACTGTATGAAAAATACCTAACAAAGAAGGAAAAATCATTGAAACGATAAAGAGAACAGCTATAGTCGTTATGGTTCTTACTGTTCTATCCAAAATTACAGGTTTTGCAAGAGATATTACTTTGTCTTATTTTTACGGTGCTACCTCAACCAGTGATGCTTATATCATTTCAATCACCATTACCTCAGTATTGTTTAGCCTCATCATTATGGGAATCTCGACAGCATACATTCCAATGTTTAAAAAAATTGAGCATGAAAATGGCGAGCAGCAGGCAACTTTCTTTACGAATAACTTACTCAATATCGTTTTAATCGTCACGACCATTGTAATTATCATCGGTTTGTTTTTTGCTCATTCACTCGTGAAATTATTTGCTTTTGGTTTTGATGGAGAGACATTGAAAACGGCAGTCATTTTCACGCGAATTGCATTAGTAGGCATTTATTTCACAAGCTTAACCCAACTTTTTACGAGTTATCTTCAACTGAAAGGTAAATTTACCATTCCCGCTATGATCGGCCTTCCCTTTAACATGATCATCATTGTCGCCATTTTTATAAGTGCCCAATGGAATATTGTCGTCTTGGCTATTGGGAGTGTTCTCGCAGCATTTATTCAACTACTGTTTTTAATCCCCTCGTTGTGTAAAGTGAACTATCGCTATGTGCCTGTCGTGCAGTTTACGGACAAGAATATTAAAAAAATGGTCACCATTGTTTTCCCAATCATGATTGGTATTTCCATTGACCAAATTAATTTAATGATTGATAAAACAATCGCGTCTACGTTAACAGAAGGTGGGATATCGGCCTTAATGTATTCAAGTCGACTGAATGACTTTGTACAAGGCATTTTTGTTCTGTCTTTTGTTACGGTCATGTTTCCAGTCATTTCAAATATGGCTGCTAAAAAACATACGCAAGACTTCAAAAAGTCTATCAGTAATGTGCTATCGAGTGTAATTTTGATCGTCGTGCCTGCGAGTATCGGGATCATGGTTTTGGCAGAACCGATTACGAGGCTACTGTTCGGTCATGGACAATTTGACGAACGAGCCATTCATATGACTGCACATGCTTTATTTTTCTATTCAATTGGAATGATTGGATACGGTCTTCGTGAAGTTTTGAATCGAACATTTTATTCGATTCAAGATTCAAAAACACCCATGTATAACGCCAGTATTGCAGTTGTTTTAAATATTACTTTGAGCTTCCTACTCTCTTCTTTTATGGGGATCAGTGGTCTTGCTCTTGCTACAAGTATCTCAGCCCTATTTTGCTCGGCTTTACTAGGGATTAGTCTTCGAAGGAAAATAGGAGCGTTTGGAACAAAAGAGAATCTGGGAATCTTGCTAAAAGCGGTTTTTGCGTCCTCAGTTATGGGCGGTGTCGTCTACTTTCTACATGAATACTTACTGTCTAATTGGCATGCTATGTTGAAAATGAGTACGGTTGTTATTGCTGGCGGTATGGTCTACTTTATACTGATTTATGCGTTAAAAGTGCAAGAATCCAAATACATTATTGCGTTTGTGAAGCGAAAAGTTTTTAAGTGAAATCCTCTTATTATAAAGCGAATGTTCGACTGTCTTGAAACTTGTAGCGTATAGTTTTGTTCTTACACTTTTAAGAGAAGTGAAAAGTAGATTTTGGATTGTCCGTATGTTACGTAAACGTTTTCCAGCGGTAATGAAAATAGTGCGAAATAGGGAGTGGATTTTCCCAAGTATCTTCTGCTGGACGGTAAAAAAAAGAAGTCTCCAACATGGAGGCTTTTTTGCATAGAAAAGTTTAGAAAATTGGAAAAACCCCTTTAAATATACCCTTTCTTACTTGCATGAAATTGTATCGAATAGCATACGATTAAGTAGCATAGAGAATGGTTAATTTTTGAAATAGGACGTTTGGAGGGGTAGGTTTTGGAAAAAGGAAGTCGGCGTTATCTCCTTACGAAAACGATAGATGAGAATCGGTACAGGATTGAAAAAAGGTTGTTTGATATTTTTATTGCCTCCTTGTTAATCATTTGTTGTATTCCCTTATACCTATTAATCGCTAGTTTAATTGTGATTAGTTCAGGCAGGCCCATTTTATTTAAACAAAAGAGAAGTGGCAAAGACAACAGGGAATTCATAATTTATAAATTTAGAAGTATGAAGCAGACCAATCAATTGAACAGGCATGTTTATAGTTGGCACGAAAGTGTACCCGATCATTTTGTGTTTAAAACAAATGTGGACGACACAATTACGCCAATAGGAAGAGTATTACGTAAGTATAGTTTGGATGAGTTGCCGCAATTATTTAATGTTGTATTTGGAGAAATGAGTATTGTAGGACCTCGGCCTGAGATCACGGAAATCACTCAATATTACAGTTCACGCCAGGCAAAGCGTTTAGTAGTGAAACCGGGTATAACCGGCTATGCCCAAGTGAATGGACGATCAGAAATAAACCACGGGAAAAAAATTGAATATGATCTTTACTATATCGAAAATCAATCCTTTTTGTTCGATTTGAAAATTATTCTGTCGACGATTAAGCAAGTAGTGAAGGGCAAAGGTGCTTTTTAACAAGGGGGTCAAGTGTACGCTACGAACCTTCAAGCTATTCGAAAATAGGATGGACAATAGATGTATTTACAGCTCCTTGCAGGCAGTTTGGAAAAGCGTTCTGTCTAGGAACTAACCGATAATCGGTGGAAAGGGGGCATACATGTCCAAAGCAAACCAAACCCTACAAGTCGTTCAAGTCATTACAAAAATGGATACAGTCGGAGGGGCGCAAATTCATGTGCGAGACGTAGCGAAGCAGTTGCAAACCAATGGACATGCCGTTCATCTCATTACTGGTGGAAAGAAACATGTGCACGAGTGCCTAAAATCCATCCCGATTCACTTTATCCCGCATCTGGTTCGTGAACTTCATCCGTTATCCGATATTAAAGCGTTTTTCGAAATGAAAAGACTATTGAAAATTATTCAACCAGATCTCGTTGCAACACACTCCTCAAAAGCAGGTATTATTGGACGGCTTGCCGCTAGATCACTTCACATTCCGGTCATATTCACCGCGCATGGATGGTCATTTACGGAAGGTGTACCCCATCCACGAAAACTTTTCTATCGTCTTATTGAAACGATTGTAGGCTACTTCACTTCTGGCGTCATTGCCGTTTCAAATTATGATTATCAACTAGCTTTACAACATCATGTAGTTTCTCAAAAGAAAATAATCTGCATACAGAATGGTGTGCATGATTTTAAAGAGCCTCCTCAAAGGTTAAAGCAAGGCAGAGAGGAGATACGTCTCATCATGATCGCGCGATTTGCGCCACCTAAAATGCAGCAGCATCTACTAGAAGTGCTCATCGACTTGAAACATCTACCGTGGGTTATGCAGTTTGTAGGTGACGGTCCTACTAAAGAGTCAGTGGAACGTTTTGCAATAGATCATGGTATTGGCGACAAAGTGCACTTTGAAGGGTGGCGTGAAGACATAGAAGAGCTTCTAGCAAACGCTGATGTATGTATGCTTATTTCCGAGTTTGAAGGCTTGCCACTATCCATTCTTGAAGCAATGCGTGCAAGTTTACCGATCATTGCGACGGATGTTGGAGGTGTAAAGGAAGCGGTCACAGCACAAAATGGTTTTTTAGTTAGCAAAGACGATAAAAATGCTTTGAAAATAGCAATTCACCGGTTAGTTGAAGATCAGGAACTTCGTTTTAATATGGGCGAAAACGGAAGGAAGTTATACGAGGAAAGATTTACGTTCGACCACATGATGGAGGATACATTCACTTATTATAAAACAATTGCAGGAAAGGAAGATGAAACTTGAAGGTTTTATTGACAGGAGGTGCTGGCTTCATTGGATCCCATGTTGCGGAGCAATTGGTGTCTCATGGGTATGAAGTTGTGATGATCGATAGTTTAGTTTCAGGTTCAACAAAATCCGTCCCTCATGGTATACGATTGTACAACTTGGACATTAACGATTGTGAAGTAGAATCTGTCTTTAAAATCGAAAATCCTGACATTGTCATCCATTTGGCTGCACAGACATCCGTCACACACTCCATGAGAGACCCTTATTTTGACTTTCAAACGAATACATCCGCTACAGTCAAACTCTTACAATATACTGCACGGTATAACGTGAAACAATTTGTATTTGCTTCATCAGCGGCAGTTTATGGTGATGCCATTCAGTTGCCAATTGATGAACAACACCCCATTAATCCTCAATCATTTTACGCGGTATCGAAGTATACTGCTGAACAATATATTCAAACATTTGCACGGGTTTACGGCTTCACTTCAACCATCTTACGTTTTTCAAATGTTTTTGGTCCAAGGCAAAATCCAACGGGTGAAGCTGGAGTTATAGGGATTTTCATTTCAAATTTATTGAAAAAAGAACAATGTGTCCTTTATGGTGGCAGCCAAACGAGAGATTTCATCTACGTGAAAGATGTTGCGATTGCGTGTAGAAAAGCAGTGGAGTCGAACATAGCAGGTATATTTCATGTCAGTTCAAACACAGAAACCCCAATAAGTGATTTGCATACTTTTATTTCAAAAAAGGTGAATATTGATCTACCAATTATTACTAAACCCATTCGGAGCGGTGAGCTATTAAGGAGTAACCTGTCCAATAAACGCACGCAATTGAAGCTCGCTTGGGTACCGATCTACTCACTATCTGAAGGATTAGATGAGACAATCGATTACTTTATTGAAGATTTAAGTCAGAGCATGGAAGGGCGAAATGATGGAGCTCATTCGAATCAAAACAGTCGAACAGTTATACACAGTCAAGCATGAATGGAGTCAAATTCTTGCCACTACTCATAACTCCAATCCATTCATAGAGTTTGAATGGGTTGCTCTTTGGATGAAGTATTATGGAAATGAACAGGACGTAGAAATAATCGGTGTGAAGAGGAGAGGAGAATTCGTCGGCTTCTTGCCTTTTGTAAAAAAGAAAAATATGTTTGGCGATACGTATGAAATGATTGGTTATGGAAAGTCAAATTACATGGATTTGATTGTACAACACCACATGCTGGAAGATGTCGTCCATTTCGTTTTTAAGCAATTAATGACAGAGAATTCACATAGCCTATTCAACTTACATGGGCTGTTGGAAAGTAGTCCGACTTACCAAGTTCTATTGGATTGCCTAGAAAAAATGGAGCTTACCTACAGCTACCACAGAGTCGTAACCCCCTACATCAATCTTGAAAAGATCCAAATGAAACAGTATATGGATAAAAGAAAAAAATTGCATCGGTTAGATCGAAGAGAAAAAAAACTGCATTTGCTTGGGACAGTCGAACATCGGATTTGTGAGTTGGAAGAAATGGATTATATTTTTCAGCTCCACGATAAGAGATGGGACAAGAAAAATGATACGAGTGGATTCACAAATGAAGTTGGACGTGCCTTCTATACAGAACTACTGCTTGTGGGCAATGAAAGATTTAAACCAATCGTGGATGCATTATATGTCGATGGAAAAATGATTGCTTTTAATTATGGTTATTCATGCGGAAATCGTTATTTAAGCTATGTGTTAGGCTATGATGATGATTTTGAGTCTTTCAGTCCCGGAAGAGTGTTAGAGAAAGAAGCAATTTTAGGTTTGGTAGATACAAAGTATACGATTTTTGATTTAAGCATTGGGTATGAGCCTTATAAATTTGAATGGAATACCCATCTAGATTATACGACAAAATTGATTTTCTCCTCAAGAGGAGCCAAAGTAAGGCTTGGAAGAAGGTATTTCTCGTTTAAAGAACGACTAATTGAACAACTAAAGAAGAATAGGAAATTAGTCCTTTTTAAAAGGGATACGTTAGGTGAAGTTAAGTATACGATTAGCAAAATGTTTAAACATGCAAATAAGGAAAGTAAGAAAGAAACTTTGTACCAACTCATACACAAAGTTAAGCGTTTTTTGTGGGAGAAGAATAGAGCCCTCATTATGGTAAAAGAAGTTGAACGGACAAGAAAGCCAGGAATGGGTGAGGGGTTTACAGAATTACAGTTAAAGGATGCATTATATGATCCAACGTTTCAAACACATAACTTAAAAAGAATTTGTACGCGGCTATATGGCGGCTATCAAGCATACTATAAAAATGGCGAAAAAAAAGAAGGGAATCTCTTATGGACCAACCGTAAAGTACTTAGGCTCAACCGTATCTCTTACATAAAAGAGTTGCGAAAAAATGCCATCTGGTTAGAAGATTGGAATGTTGAAAACTTGCTTGATATATGTAAGTTTGTGCACAAAGAACATCTCATTAATTGCATACTGCTTGAAATCGATGCGAAGGATAAAAAGGCTATTCAACTCGTAACAGATCTAGGCTTTCGTGTAGAAAAATCGGTATCCAGTACAACGATATTCGGAAAAGAAAAAATTCGTGTCATTGAAAATGAAGCAAAATAGGAGCTGCCTGAATGATAGAGATTCATCGGAAGGTTTTATTTGTGAAAGTTTGTAATCGCTTTTTTGATCGATGCATGGATTTTGTTAAGGAACGACGATCTATCATGGGTTTCTCACATTCATTAGAACAAAGAGACGGTCTACAACCGTTTCAAACAGTACACATCGACTTAGAGAAAACTGAAGTTGAGTTATTTTCCGGAATTGAGAAGGAAAATAGAAGACAAATTCGAAAAGCAGAGAAGCAAAACATGCAGTTTGTCGTTCTGGAGCAGCCGAGTGATGCCGAGCTGAAAAAATTTCAACTTTTTTACAATCGATTCGCAAAGCAAAAACGTACAAATCGCTGTCGGTCTTTTCATGTGCATACGATGAAAAAATTAGCACAGAAGAACGCGCTCGCATTCACCTATATGAGTGATGAAGCAAACAAAAACATACATTGTTACCGCATTTATGTAACGGATGGGGATATCGCAATGACGTTGTACTCGGCATCCAATCATAACGTCAATACATCTTCTGAAGCAAAGCGTCATGTGAGTGAAGCAAACCGCTACTTAATATGGAAAAACATGATGAGGTTTAAAAAGAAAGGGGTAAGAACATTAGATATGGGAGGACTCACGGACAAGCCTTCGATTCAGAAATTTAAAACAGGATTTGGAGGCGAATTTGTTACGGTCTATTCAGGATATATTGCCAATTCGTTTGTAGGAAAGTTAATTATATTTGTAAGAAAACAATTCCAAACAAAAGGCCAACTATAGATGAGTGGACGAGGAACCTTTATTGTTTCTCTCGACTTTGAATTGAATTGGGGCGTCCACGACGTCTTTACAATTGAGCAATACGGAGAGCATATTAAAGGCGTCCGTACCGCGATTCCGAGTATGTTAGCGCTCTTTGAACAATATGAAATCCACGCAACATGGGCAACTGTCGGCATGCTTTGTTTTAAAGACAAAGAAGAATTAATAAAATATTTTCCTGCCATACTGCCGACGTATGGAAATGAAAGCTTTTCACCTTACACCAAATTACATACAGTAGGAGAAAATGAAGAGACGGATCCTTATCATTTTGGTCAATCGTTAGTGTTACAAATCCTGCAAGTACCACATCAGGAGATTGGAACTCATACATTTTCTCACTATTATTGTTTGGAGAAAGGGCAGAAAGCTGAACAATTTCAAGCCGATTTACAAGCATCTCTAAACGTACCTTGCTTCCAACCACATACCATCCGATCCCTCGTCTTTCCGAGAAACCAATTGAACGCCAACTATTTAACAATATGCAAACAACTAGGCATAGAAGCATACAGGGGAAATGAAGAACACACAATTTACGAAGCAACAGGTTACAACGATAGAAGTAAGGTGAAACGGGGTATTCGTCTGCTAGATGCTTATATCAATATCACCGGACACCACACCTATCAATTACAACAAGATCAAGATAATGTTCCGGTGAATGTAAGAGCTAGTCGATTTTTAAGGCCCTACCATCCAACGCTCAAATTTGCCGAGCCACTCCGCTTGAAACGCATTAAGAAAGGAATTGAACATGCCGCAAAACACGGCGAGGTGTATCATCTATGGTGGCACCCTCACAATTTCGGAACTCACGTGAATGAAAACCTCTCATTCTTACAAAAAATTCTTGCCCACGTCTCCGAAATGAAAGAAAAGTACGGCCTACAAAGCAAGACGATGGGAGAAGCCGCCTCCTCTATCACTCAAAATGGAACCAAAAATAAAAATCCGCAATAACTACCACTCATAACCCGCGCGCAACACCAACTTGCGCGCTTCTTTTCCAGAACGCATCATAACTCAACAGATCATAACAATTCGCTTTGCAATCTACATTCAGTCCTAACAAAACCAAAAACAAAACCGTTAATTGGACAAAACCCATTTGGCTCGACCCGAAATCTGCATCAGTCACTCAAACGACCCACGGAACTAATGAACAGCCTAACGCGAACATGTTAAATCCGTGTCATTTCATCAAACGCCGCATACTTCTTGCGAACTCCGCATAACTCCACCAAACTCCGCATTCTTGCTCGAAACGCCGTATAACCAAGCAAATCGCCGTATACTTGCCCAGCTTTCATAACCTCAAAAACAGGAATCCTAACTTCTAGGATTCCTGTCGCTGATCAAAAGCAAGTAAACTGGTCAATCCGATTTAAATCCATCCCGAAGTATTCCCAACGACGACGATTCGGTCTCCAGCGATAGCCCGCAATCGACGTGCGCCCGACAAAAGTTGGATAGAACCAGAACCCTCTATTTCGAGACGTCCAAATGTACGTATAGCGGTACAAGCAACCTCTTATGCCGCCTGGATCGACGCGGTACAATTGAGCGCTCGGATAACTCGGTGTATAACTCGGTGGCGCAGCAGTAGGCGCTTGTGATCCGCCTTGGCCTGGCCCGCCGGAACCCCCTTGCCCCGGTGATCCTGGAAAACCGCCACCCGGAAATCCTGGGAATCCGCCCCCTGGGAAACCACCTGGTCCGCCTTGCCCTGGTGGAAATCCAGGCATTCCTCCTGGTCCACCTTGCCCTGGTGGAAAACCTGGTGGTCCAAATGGAGGAAACTGTCCGCCTGGCCCCCAATGATTCATCTCATAATTTTGCATGCCCATCCCCGACATCCAATCGTCCATTCCATAATTCGGCATGCCGCTTCCTGGCATCCATCCGCCCATTCCGTTATTATTCATTCTCTCTGCCTCCCCAGTATATCCTTCAGGTAATTTCGGGTACCATTGCTCCTGTCCTTGACCTTGATTCGTAGAATTTACGTCATTCATTGGTTCTCTCCTCTCAAGCGCTTCTCTTCATTCTATGTAACAATAAAAGAATTGGGTTGGACTCTTGGGGAAGAAAAAACTTTTTTCGTACATGACAGTCTAATAGATAGAAGGTGCTCACAGGGGGTGGGGAAATTGACAGAAATAGAGCTAGCACGGAAAGCGATCCGTGGAGACGACGATGCCTTTTTACAACTGATGTTTATCCATAAAGAGGCTCTTTATCGAACCGCTCTTGCTTATTTGAAAAATGAACAAGACGCACTCGAAGCCTTGCAAGAAGTAACAGTACGTGCCTATGAGAAAATGAAATCATTACGGAATCCTCAATATGTAAAAACGTGGCTAATCCGTATTATGATGAACCATTGTCACGACTTACTGAGAAATCAAAAACGTGTTGTGCTTAATGAAGAACTCATTATTACAAATAAAGTGAGTGATGATTTTACGTACCTTGAAGTCGAAGAAGCGCTCAGCCATCTTGCTGAAGAAGATCGAGACTTAGTCCACTTAAAATATTTACATGATCTCAAAATTAAGGACATCGCCGCAATGACAGCAACACCAGAAGGAACTGTGAAAACGAGGTTGTATAAAGCGATCAAATCATTACGCGCATTTTTTGAAGAGAAAGGAGAAATTCGCCGTGTTTGATGAAGAAAAGGACTTGAAGAAATGGAAAGAGGAAATTGAGAAGAAAGAAGTCCAGGACGTTCAACTAGAAACCGCCATTTTAGAAGGCTTTCGACAGGCAAAAGAGAAAAAAGTGAAGAAACAACGTCGGTTTATGAAAAGAAGCATATGGACGACAGTCGCTGCTGCCATTTTGCTCCTCACATTCATCACATCAATCCGCGTGTCTCCCGCTTTTGCCAATGCCGTAGCTTCCATTCCGGGAATGGCTCGTTTTGTCGAAACGATTCAAAGCGACAAAGGACTACAGCTAGCCATTGAAAATGAACACTTTCAACAGATTGGCGTATCAAAAGAAACGGAAAATATGAAAGTGACGCTTGAAGGATTCATTACCGATGAAACAACGATGGTTGCATTTCTTACCATTGATGAGAAGAGGTTTTCTCCTGAGTCCCGTCCGGAATTTCGTATACTCAATCTTGAAGGTGACGTAGTTAGTAAATCAAGATCTATCGGAGCAAGTTTCGAATATACAGATACACAAAGAATCGCAACAACTGAAGTCGAGTTTGAATTTGTTGAAACGGTACCGAGCGGTGAATTGATATTGGAATACGAAGTTCAAGAAGCAGGGGATGGAGAAACGATTGAAATCATCCAAATCCCGTTCGAAAATACTTTACAACCCATTAAAAAAGAACAATTCATCATCAATGAAACAGCAGTGGTCGAAGGACAGAAAATCCATATCCGTTCCGTCACAATCGGTTCATTAAAAACAGCAGTGGAAGTAGAATTTGATGAAGAGAATACAAAGAAGATTTTTGGTTTTGAAGATTTAACACTCATTGACGATACCGGTGAAGTCTGGAGCTCCATCAACAACGGCGTTATAGCAAGAGAAACGGATAATCCGAATGTTATGTTTTATTACTTACAAAGTAACTATTTTAAAGAGACTAATCATCTTACATTAACGTTTAGTAAATTGATGGCAATGGATAAAGACGAAGCTTTTGTTGTCATTGACACAGATAAGAAGCGAATTATTCGTCAACCCCCTCTTAACCTGTTCAGCAACTTGACTGTAAATGGCTCGTTTATTGAAATTGAAATGAAGAGTGAAAAAGGTGTTCATCGTGATCCTTTCACAATCCTATTGGATGCAGACGGTAATGAGGTGGAAAGTAATTCCCAAGGGTCAATTAACCCTTTCGAAAAAGATATGACAATACATTTCCAAATATCTGGTGAACAGTATAAAAACCCATTAACCTTGCCATTATCGTTTTATCCATCCTACATCAACGGAAACGTCTCCATCACAATCAAATAACAAATGCCCACGTAGCTTCTCAAGCCCGTGGGCATTTTCATCACATCACCATACTAAATCACCATCACATTACCATAGAACAAACTTTCGTAATTATCAACAAATAACGTTCGTTTTCGTGTACGATAAGGAAAAATACCATCTACATATGAACGAAAGGATGAACAATGTGATAAAGCTTTCTGGGGATTCATTAACACTTAATCAGATGGAACAAATTCTCTATAAAAATGTCCCAATCGCTTTGGACGAAGAAGCCCTACAACGAGTCCGGAAAAGTAGGGAAGCGGTCGAGCGAATTGTGCAACAAGACAAAACGGTTTACGGCATTAATACAGGTTTTGGGAAATTTAGCGATGTAAAGATAGATGAAAGAGACACGAAAGATTTACAGCGGAATCTTATCCGATCGCACGCATGTGGGGTAGGTGAACCGTTTCCTGAAGTGGTTTCAAGAGCAATGGTAGTATTGCGTTTAAACGCACTGTTAAAAGGTTTTTCCGGCATTCGTGCGGAAGTGTTGGAACGATTCGCCTATATGGTTAACAACGGCATTCATCCGGTCATTCCGCAACAAGGTTCGCTAGGCGCATCAGGGGATTTGGCGCCACTGTCCCATTTAGCCCTTGTCCTCTTAGGAGAAGGTTTTGTTTGGCAAAACGGAAAGCATGTCCCGGCGTTCGCGGTTTGGAATGAACATAAAATAGAGCCGATTGTTCTTGAAGCAAAGGAAGGGCTAGCGCTCATCAACGGTACACAAGCCATGACGGCTCAAGGGGTCGTCAACTATTTGGAAGCTGAAAAACTTGCATACAGTAGTGAATGGATCGCCGCGATGACAATGGAAGCGCTACATGGCATTACGGATGCGTTTCATCCAGCGATCCACGAAGCGCGTGGGTACAAGGAGCAAGTCGACGTGGCGGCAAGAATGTTGGACTGGTTGGAAGGAAGTCAACTGACAACCATTCAAGGTGAAAAGCGCGTTCAAGATGCGTATTCCATCCGTTGTATCCCCCAAGTGCACGGTGCAAGTTGGCAAGTGCTCGCATATGTAAAAGAGAAATTGGAAATTGAAATGAATGCTGCAACTGACAATCCATTGATATTTGACGAAGGGGAAACCGTCGTATCGGGAGGGAATTTCCATGGTCAACCGATCGCATTTGCAATGGATTTTCTTAAAATCGCGGTAGCGGAACTTGCGAACATTTCCGAAAGACGAATTGAACGTCTCGTCAATCCGCAATTGAATGAAGGCTTACCGCCATTTCTTAGTGCGCAACCAGGTCTTCAATCCGGGGCGATGATTTTACAATATTCCGCTGCCAGTCTTGTATCGGAAAATAAAACGCTGGCACATCCTGCTTCCGTCGACTCTATCCCGTCTTCAGGGAACCAAGAAGATCATGTTTCGATGGGGACGATTGGTTCAAGACACGCACAACAAATCATCAAAAATTCACGAAATGTCTTGGCAATTGAAGCGCTTTGTGCGATGACAGGTTGTAATGCTCGAGGCATTGAACAGATGGCTCCAAAAACGAAGCAACAGTTAAACGCACTTCAAAAAATCGTTCAACCGATTGACTGTGATCGAATTTTTGCGCCAGACATAGAAGACATCGCGACGTTTTTAGCGATGTAACAATAAACCAAGCATGCATGCCACCGCTGGAACGCAGTGCATGCATGCTTGGTTTTCATTTGACTACATAACTTTCGAATTTTACTAGAAAATTGACGAAGCAGTATGACCCATACCATTTCAACGCAGAAAAATCCAATCAGTTTATTGCACAACCGTCCGACTATCACATTCCGGGTCAACTGCCCGGTTCAATTGGACAATGTGAGCAGAAGAATGCTCATTCCCAGTCAGCGCATCAGCAAGCATGTTCGCGCCCATCATACTGTAAACCGTCCCGTTGCCGCCGTAGCCAAGCAAGTAATAATGGTTTCGTTTGTGTGGATGCTCGCCTATGAAAGGGAGATTATCAAGAGACTCTCCAAAAGTGGCACAATACGAATAGGCGATTTCAATCGGCAAGTGTGGGAATAGCGCTTTAACCTGCATTTTTAATTGTTCACCACACTCCGTAATCCGTTCATCGGACGTTGGCATTTCAGCAACTTCTTCATCCAAACCGCCGATGACGAGACGCCGTTCCGCAGATGACCGGATGTATAAATAAGGACGTTTTGATTCCCAAATGAGCGCTTCCTCATACCAAGGTGGCATTTGGTCGAGCGGTTCCGTGACGATGACATACGATCGATTAATGTCTGCACCGATTCGTTTGCCAACAGGAACTGTTTCATAACCCGTTGTGAACACAACTTGTTTGGCGTGCAAATCTCCCGCAGACGTTTTAATTCGAAGCCTATCATTTTCTTCTTTGACGTCTTCCACTTCTGTAAATTCAAAAATATGGCCACCATGCTCCTCGAAATCATCGAATAAGCAATTGACGAATTTGTAAGGATTCACTTCTGCATCTCCATACGTAACAATGGCACCGGGTTTATCAAACCCCATTTTCGCTTTTAGTGTTTCCTGATCCCAATAATCACACGGGAATCCATGCTTTTTCAATGTTTTATATTCGGTGTAAATCCGTTCTTCATCTGCTTCATCACTCGCGTAATAAATGCTCGGACGGCTATAAAACTCTGGGTTACCCGGTAACTGTTTCGCAACAGTTTGCAAATCTTCCATTGCTTCCAAACATAACCGATAGAATTCCACTGCATTCTTTTCCCCAATCTGTTCAATCAACTCATGAAGCATGATATCATTAGAGTATTGAAGTAAACCGGTATTTGCAGACGAACTGCCAGCAGCGACTTGTCTTTTATCGAAAACGGCTACGGACAAGCCTTTTCGAATGAAAGTATAGGCACATAACGCACCTGACATCCCACCACCGACGATGATAACATCATATGTATCTTCTCTTTTCGGTACGCGTCGAGGTGAAACTTGAAGTGTAGTTGGCCAGTAAAGTGAACCACTATGAATTTGCATAAGGCAATCCCCCTTTTTTCTTCAATATACCCGTTTAAGAATAAACAATATCTAACTTGCTGAAAAAAATTTTGGAGGTCTACCCAATGGAATCAAAACCACATCTTTTACTAATAGATGGCATGGCTGTGCTATTCCGCTCATTCTTTGCCACGTCAGCAATGGGCCACTTTTTCCCGAATTCAAAGGGCATCCCGACGAATGCCGTCCAAGGATTTGCTCGACACACATTGACGGCTACTTCAATTTTTAAACCAACCCATATGGCGGTTTGTTGGGACATGGCTGCACACACATTCCGGAACGATTTATTTGATGGCTATAAAGCAAACCGCCCTGAACCGGCACCAGAACTGCTACCGCAATTTGATATGGCGAGAGCACTGTCCGAAGAAATTGGTTGGAAAAACTACGGAATTCCAGGAATGGAAGCTGACGATCTAATCGGCTCACTTGTCTGTGCTTGGGAAGGGAAGGCAGACATTACAATCGTGACGGGGGATAAAGACCTGTTGCAATTACTCCGTCCGGGTGTGTCCATTGCATTTATGAAAAAAGGGTACAATATCTATGATATCTATACAGAAGAACGTTTCGTAGAAGAGTACGACATTCCACCGCATCGTTTTGTAGAAGTCAAAGCATTCACAGGGGATACAAGTGACGGCTATCCGGGTGTAAAAGGGATTGGACCGAAGACCGCGTTGAAATTAGTGAAAGAACATGGAACGGTGGAAGCGGTCATTGAGAAAATTGACCAACTGGCACCTGCCATGAAGAAAAAAATCGAAGCGGATATGGATATGTTGCGCCTCTCTAAAAAGTTAGCGCAAATCCATTGTGAAATTGAATTCAAAGAAACAATTGATGACTTACTGCTTCCTGAATTTTGTTCAGGATTGAGGGACCACTTGCGAGCGAACGAATATTCAATGGTCGTCCGGCAATTGGATTCATTGTTTCCTGCAATCGAAAAAACCACTGTCTGATCGGCTAATCAGCAGTGGTTTTTTCAACTTTAACGAAAGATAGAATGGCACGGTTTTTCTCGTACGGAATCTCACGAATGTGGCTCGCACGATGGCGGCCACCGTTGTCATGAACAAGCAACAACAAACCTGATTGAGTCTCTTTGTACCCGATAACAGGCACCCAGTGGTAATCAAAGCTATACGTGCCGAACCAGTGAAAAGAGAACCATTTATCGAATTTAGCAGCAACCGCTCGTCCATTCGCAAGTTCGACTTTTACAGCATCAATTGTGCAGGCTTCCACGATCCAACCATTACCGAGCAACTTCCGCAAATTGCGTATGAATCGCCATTTGAATAATCCGATAGGCGTGCCACCCAACTTTCGGTAAAGCTCATTAATGTGGTAGTCTAACGACTGATGGCGTAGCAATAAGAAAGCTGTTACGGGACCGCAAGCAGATTGACGATACCGCTCAGCAATATCATCGTCAAATTGTGATTTTCCTTTGAAGTTTCGAATGTACATCACGTCGAATCCCTCGCTTAATCGGTGCGACTTTTAATAGTCTAATTGCTTTAGTAGGACTACATAGAAGCTAGTAGTAAAGGCATTGTGTATTATAGCTGAATGACCGATTCATTTTCCTTTAATAGTACCTTTAACGCCATACGGAAGTTAATGTACGATTCAAAGTCCATATGAACCCCTGCACTTACAATTCTGCGAACAATACTTGGATTAAAGCCAACGGAAATCGGGCGAATATCCATCAGTTTAAGTGTATTGTTAAGCACTTCTAGTTCAAATGCAATGGTATTATAATCATGCTCATCACTTTCATTTAAATCAGAGCCTGTAAAATCAAAGATGGCACAATTGACTGTAGGATTTTCTCCTATGTATTCCAACACCTGATTACGTATCAATTCAAACCGTTCGGCCCCCGTATAGCCGACAATCGGCACGAGAATTGTGTGATCGACAATTGAAGAAATAATTGGGACGGACGTTTTCTTTATCATTTTTTCCAGCATTTCAATTCTTGCTTTCAAACGCTCTATTTCATGAATGGATTCCATTTTTCCACCTCAAATAACTGTTTTCTGTTGCACCCTTCCATTATACGACATACTCTAACAAAAAAAACAAAACTAATTCAGTAAACAAAATAATTCGCTCCAGTTGAGCGTAAAATTGAAGCGTCACACGTACAGAACAATCTACATCCACCTACTAGCCAAAAAAAATAGGCCTTTGCCTTCAAAGTGTTCACTTCGAAGACAAAAGCCTGCACCGTTACATTCAATTTACGAATTTTTTACTTCGACTGATTCCAAGAAATCAATCACTTGATCTGGCGTTTTCGCATTTGCACTGTGTAAATGCGCTTTCTTCTCACCATTTTGGAAAATGAGCAAACTTGGGATGCCCATCACTTCGTATTTCTCTGCAACTTCAGGAAGCACATCGCGATCGACGTCATACCATGTGTACGAATTGTACTCCTCAATGATCGGATCGATGAACATGTCCATACGTGTGCAATCCGGGCACCAGCCTGCTTGGAATTTGATTAATGCTTTCCCGTCACCGTTAATGACTTCGTTAAATTGTTCTACTGTCGTAATTGATTTCATCATACAACACTCCTTTTCCTTCAGTGTACAATCTTCTACACGATACGGAAACTAAAATGCCCACACTAACGCTTCCACCCGTCATCCATGAGGGAGAGTATGAATAGAATAATAGAAAAGAAAACGCGTATGTTCCAAAAAGTTTGTGAATTGAACCATATAAATATTGCGAAAACGTGTGGAATGTTCTAAACTACTAAATATAGATACCGTTTCTATTTTTTTTACGCATAAAATGAATGAGCGTTCATTCAAGAAAAGGGAGGCTTCGTAAACGTGGCATATGAAATCAAGAAAGCGGCAGTATTAGGATCAGGCGTGATGGGGTCAGGGATTGCAGCCCATTTAGCAAATATCGGGATTCCTGTCCTTTTGCTCGATATTGTCCCAAATAAGCTGACAGAAGAGGAAGAAGCGAAAGGACTGACGTTGGAAGATCGGCGCATTCGTAACAAATTTGCTTCCACTGCTGTAGAAAAACTGGTGAAGCAAAAGCCCGCTCCACTTACGACGAAAAAGAATCTTTCACTCATTGAAGTCGGAAACTTTGAAGATGATTTGGATAAATTAAAAGATGTTGACTGGGTCATCGAAGTAGTTGTGGAAAATTTAGAAATCAAAAAAGCGTTATACGAAAAAATAGATGCGGTACGCAAACCAGGAACAATTATTACATCGAATACTTCAGGGATTAGTATCGAAGCAATGGCTGAAGGACGTACAGAGGATTTCCAAAAGCATTTCCTTGGTACGCATTTCTTTAATCCACCTCGCTATTTGAAATTACTAGAAGTCATTCCGACGGCAAAGACGGCTCCTGAAGTCCTTTCCTTCATGCTCCAATTCGGGGAAGATCGCTTAGGAAAAGGTGTCGTCATCGCAAAAGACACACCGAACTTCATTGCCAATCGGATTGGGACGTATGGATTGCTCGTTACCCTTCGTGAAATGGAAAAACGCAATTATTCCATCGGAGAAGTGGATTCGGTGACAGGAACGCTTATCGGACGTCCAAAATCGGCGACATTCCGGACATTGGATGTCGTTGGACTCGATACGTTCATGCACGTCGCTAAAAACGCATATGACAAAACGGAAGGCGAAGAACAGCAAGTTTTCGAACTCCCAGCTTTCATGCAAAAGATGATCGACAACGGCTGGCTCGGCGCAAAAGCGAAGCAAGGCTTCTACTTGAAGAAAGATAGAGAGATTTTGGAACTCGACATAGAGACGTTTGAATATGTCCCAACGAAGAAATTGAAAACGCCTTCAATTGAAATGGCGAAGCAACAAAAAGGTTTGGCGAACAAAGTGAAATCCCTCGTCTACGCAAATGACCGAACAGGGGAAATCCTTTGGAGTATCCTTTCTCCAACGTTGACGTACTCTGCGCAACTAACTGGTGAAATCGCGGATGACATCGTCGCCATCGACAATGCCATGAAATGGGGCTTCGGTTGGCAACAAGGACCGTTTGAAATTTGGGATGCAATCGGTGTCGCAAAGTCAGTTGAGCGGATGAAAGCAGATGGACTGACGATCCCTTCATTTGTAGAAGAGATGCTTGCGAAAGGATTCGACACATTCTATAAGGAAGAAGAGGGAGACTTGTTCTTCTATAACGGAGATCGCTATCAGCCTGTTCCAGTAAATGAAAAGGCGATTGACTTAAAGCGCTTTAAGAAAAAGAATGGCGTCATCAAGAAGAATTCAGGTGCAAGTTTAGTAGACTTAGGGGATGGCATTGCGTTACTAGAGTTCCACTCTCAGTCGAATGCAATTGGGTTAGACATCATTCAGATGATTAACTTTGCTGTCGATGAAGTTGAAAAGAATTACAAAGGGCTCGTCATTGGCAATCAAGGCAAAAACTTCTGCGTCGGCGCGAACTTAGGCATGATCTTAATGGAAGCGCAAGACGATAATATTTTTGAACTGGATTATACAATCCGTTCCTTCCAAAACGCGATGATGAGACTGAAATATAGCCGGAAACCGGTCGTCGCTGCACCGTTCCAAATGGCGCTCGGTGGTGGGGCAGAAGTGTGCTTGCCAGCAGCACATATCCAAGCATCAATGGAAACGTATATCGGGCTTGTTGAAGTAGGTGTCGGGTTAATTCCTGGAGGGGGCGGAAACGTCAACTTGTACACAAAACACTTAAAAGGATTGCCGAACGGCGTCCAAGTGGATATTCAATACGTCGCAAACAAAGTGTTTGAAACGATTGCGATGGCGAAAGTATCGACGTCTGCTGAAGAAGCGAAAGAGAATAACTTCTTGAACTTTGCGGATGGCATAAGCGTCAATCCCGATCACTTGCTCTATGATGCAAAACAAGCGGCGTTGGCCCTATATGAAGGCGGCTATTTACCACCTAAGAAAGAAAAAGTTCCGGTAACGGGGGATTCAGGGTACGCAACAATGCTACTTGGTGCAGAAGGAATGTATTTATCGGGCTTCATTAGCGAGCATGATTTGAAAATCGCGAAGAAATTGGCATTCGTACTGTCTGGTGGCAAAGTGCCGTTCGGGACACTCGTCGATGAACAATATTTGTTGGACCTTGAACGGGAAGCGTTCCTCAGTCTTGTGGCGGAACCAAAGTCACAGCAACGTATGCAACATATGCTCCTGAAAGGGAAGCCATTACGCAACTGACGGAACAATTAGCAAAGGAGGAAAAGGGATGCGTGAAGCAGTAATTGTAGCCGGTGCACGGACACCGGTCGGAAAAGCAGGCAAAGGCTCGCTTGCAACTGTCCGTCCGGATGATTTAGGTGCATTGGCAATTAAAGAAACATTGAAACGAGCTAATGGATACGATGGACCAATTGATGATTTGATCATAGGATGCGCGATGCCGGAAGCGGAACAAGGCATGAACGTCGCGCGGAATATCGGCGCATTGGCAGGACTGCCGGATACGACACCTGCCATAACCGTCAATCGTTTCTGTTCTTCTGGTCTTCAATCGATTGCCTATGGAGCGGAGCGGATCATGCTTGGCCATGCAGAAGCGATCATCGCTGGTGGTGTCGAGTCGATGAGTATGGTGCCGATGATGGGGAATACGATCCGACCGAATATTACGCTTGCGGAAACAGCGCCTCAATACTATATGGGGATGGGGCACACAGCTGAGCAGGTTGCAATGAAATACGGTGTCAGCCGGGAAGACCAAGATGCATTCGCGGTACGCTCCCACGAAAAAGCGGCTGCAGCAATTAAAGCAGGGAAATTTGTAGATGAAATCGTTCCTGTCGAAGTTGTAAAACGATTTGTAAATGAAACAGGCAAATACGAAGAAAAAACCGTCCTGTTTGACATGGATGAAGGCGTCCGTACAGGTACGACAATGGAAGTGTTGGCCAAACTACGACCGGCGTTCTCAGTGAAAGGATCTGTCACAGCTGGAAACGCTTCGCAAACTTCCGACGGTGCGGCATCTGTCCTCGTAATGGACCGGGAAGTCGCTGAAGGAAATGGGTTGCGTCCAATTGCAAAATTCCGTTCCTTTGCTGTAGGCGGAGTGCCTCCTGAAGTGATGGGGATTGGGCCGATTGAAGCGGTACCTAAAGCATTGAAACTTGCGGGCTTATCAATCGAAGACATCGATTTGTGGGAGTTGAACGAAGCGTTCGCTTCTCAATCACTACAAGTCATCCGTCATTTAGGATTGGATATGGATAAAGTGAACGTTAACGGTGGAGCAATCGCACTTGGCCATCCACTCGGTGCGACTGGTTCCGTCTTAACAGTAAGATTGTTGAACGAATTGAAGCGCCAAGGGAAACAGTTTGGCGTCGTCACGATGTGTATCGGTGGCGGAATGGGTGCTGCAGGCGTATTTGAAATGCTGTAAACCTGCGTGTAGACGATTTCAAGATTGCGAATGAAAAACAAATGGAAGCCGTGCAATCAAGCTTAATAAGCAACTATCGTTCAACAACACATGGCTTCCTTCCGGGATAAGGCGGTCCATAAAAGACTTCCATAATAAGTTAGGTAAATAAAGGAGGAACAAACAATGGCTGAAACAAAAACAAATGAATTCGTTCGTGGTGGGGCTTTTCTCATTGAGGATCTGGATGCTTCACGCGTATTTACGCCGGAAGATTTTTCTGACGAGCAGAAAATGATTGCAAAAACGACAGAGGACTATGTGAAAAACGAAGTGTTGCCAGTAGTAGAAAACTTGGAGAACCACGAGTTTGAGCATTCGGTCCGATTATTGAAATCTGCTGGAGATCTTGGTCTATTAGGGGCAGACGTTCCTGAAGAATACGATGGCCTTGGTCTCGATAAAATCTCATCTGCGTTAATTGCAGAAAAGATGTCCGTCGCAGGTGGCTTTTCGATTACACATGGTGCACACGTCGGGATTGGTACATTGCCGATTGTTCTTTTTGGAAATGAAGACCAAAAGAAAAAGTACTTGCCGAACTCCGTATCAGGGGACAAAATTTCTGCGTATGCGTTAACGGAACCGGGCTCAGGATCTGATGCATTAGGCGCTAAAACGACAGCGAAATTGAATGAAGCAGGAACGCACTACATTTTAAATGGTGAAAAGCAATGGATTACAAATGCTGGTTTTGCGGACGTATTCGTTGTTTATGCGAAAGTCGATGGCGACAAGTTTACAGCATTCATCGTCGAAAGGGACTTCCCGGGTGTTTCTGTCGGTGCGGAAGAGAAGAAAATGGGCATCAAGTCTTCCTCCACACGGACGCTCATCCTTGAAGATGCAGAAGTACCAGTTGAAAACCTCTTAGGCGAAATTGGCCGTGGCCACATCATCGCTTTCAATATTTTGAACATTGGTCGGTACAAACTTGGTGTTGGAACAGTTGGAGGGTCGAAGCGGGCACTCGAATTGGCGATTACTTATGCGAATCAACGTCAACAGTTCAAGACGCCAATCTCATCTTTCAATTTGACAAAAGAGAAACTGGCGACGATGGCTTCCAAGTTGTACGCGACGGAAAGCTTAATTTACCGTACGGTCGGTTATTTTGAAGAGCGCAATAGCGAGATGACGCCTGAGCAACAAAAAGATGGAAAAGCGGTTGCAGCGTCCATCGCGGAATATGCAATCGAATGCTCCATCAACAAAGTTGTCGGTTCCGAAGTACTCGATTATATCGCGGATGAGGCGGTTCAACTTCACGGCGGATACGGCTTCATGCAAGAGTATGAAGTGGAGCGCATTTACCGTGACTCCCGTATTAACCGGATTTTTGAAGGAACAAATGAAATTAACCGGATGATCGTACCGGGCACGTTCTTGAAAAAAGCGATGAAAGGCGAGTTGCCTTTACTCGAAAAAGCACAAGGCCTGCAAGAAGAGTTGTTAATGATGATGCCGGAAGAAATCGGCGACGAAGCATTGGCACAAGAAAAAGTGCTTGTGAAGAACGCGAAGAAGATCGGTTTGTTGACTGCGGGTATGGCTGCACAACGTTTCGGCACGAAGCTTGAAGCGGAACAGGAAGTCCTTGTCAACATTGCGAACATCGCCAACAACATTTTCGCAATGGAGTCTGCGCTGTTACGAACAGAAAAAGCAGTCGCGAAAAATGGCGAAGCGAAAGAACAACAAAAAATCCTTTACACGGAGATTTTCTGTCAAGAAGCATTCGAAGCAATTGAAAAAGATGCAAAAGAAACATTGCTTGCTTCCGTTGAAGGCGACAACCAACGGATGATGCTATCGGCATTGCGGAAATTGACTCGCTCAACGCCATACAACATCATCGCGAAAAAACGTGAAGCGTCAGTGAAATTAATCGACGCTGAAAAATATATTGTTTGATTCAAAGATTGAATAGGGAACAACATCCAAAATGCATGAAGGGCAGATTGCCAACATGCATTTTTTTTATTTAATTATCTGTATTTAACGTTTCTATATTTAAACTATGTAGTGGATTTGAGCGGAAAAAGGCCGACTCCTCGAAAATGCTAGCGCATTTCCTTCGTGCGGTGTTTATTCGAGGAAGTCTATTCAATGTCCTGCGGGATTTCAGCACGAATGGTGAGACCCCACAGGGAAAGCCGTTACGTAGAACGGCTTTTGCGAGCAATAGCGTAGCGTTGGGAGCAAGGATGCCTTAATTTCCGCAAAGTACGCAGAAATACGGCAAATCGAACTCTTCGTTGTTCGATTGGCTCACCCGTGCCCCGCGGAAAGCGTGCCTTTTGGAGCGAAAAGGAACGGTCTATTTTAAAAATATCTGTTTTCTCTGTTATACTAGAGAAAAGTGGAGGTGCTGCAGATGACGATTACTTATTACGGCTATCCGAAATGTGGAACGTGTAAAAAAGCGGAAAAGTGGCTAACGAACAATGATGTGAACTTCGAATCCATCAACATTGCTGAAAATCCACCAACGAAAGAAACGCTTCAACAAATGATCAGCAATTCCGGATTAGACATCAAAAAATTCTTCAATGTCAGTGGGATGAAATACCGAGAATTGAACTTGAAAGACAAACTCCCTAACATGTCAGATGACGAGAAAATCGCGTTACTCGCATCGGATGGAATGCTCATTAAACGACCACTTGTAACAGATGGTACGACAGTGACGGTCGGCTTTAATGAAGCGCAATTTGAAGCCGCATGGAACGCATGATTAAGTTTCTTGTCTTTATGCATGAAATATGTAAGAATTGAATGGAAATCAATAATTGTAAACGTATGGAGGGTTATGGGATGAGCACACCTAAAGACTTGCGTTATTCTGAAGAACATGAGTGGGTAAAAGACGAAAACGGTAATTACCGCATCGGAATTACACATTTCGCACAATCTGAACTTGGCGATATCGTATTTGTTGAGCTTCCACAAGTTGGAGACGAAGTGAAAGCGGACGAGCCATTTGGTAGCGTAGAATCTGTTAAAACCGTTTCTGAGCTATATGCGCCAATCAGCGGAAAAGTACTTGAAGTAAACGAAGAATTGGAAGATAGCCCTGAATTGGTGAACGAATCTCCATATGAAGGCGCTTGGATGATCGTCGTTGAAGCATCTGACAAAGCGGAACTTGATGCATTAATGTCTGCTGAAGACTATGACAAAATGACAATCGGTGAGTAAGCACAACTAGAGCGCTGGAGCTTTCCGGCGCTTTTTCTAATGGCCTAAGGAGGCAGGGAAATGGAGTTTCGTAGAGTCGTTGTCGTAGAAGGCGGTGCTGACCGAAAGCGATTGAAAAAAGTGTTGGCAGAGCCAGTCGAGATTATTTGTACGAATGGAACAGTGAGCCCTTACCGCATTGAAGAGTTGCTGGCACCGTATGAAGATGACCAGATTTATATTTTTGTCGATGCAGATGACTCCGGAGAAAGCATTCGGACTTTATTTAAACGAGAATTTCCTGAAGCCCTCCATTTATACACGGAACGCGTCTACAGGCAAGTCGAGACGACCCCTTATCGCACGCTTGCAGCAATTTTACTTGCAGAAGGTTTTCATGTGCATCCTGAATTTTTACTTTGAAGGTGATAGAACTGAACACGATCCAAACATGGACACGTGAACAATGGGAACAAAGCAAAAAAGATCTCCCGCTAAGCGTGTTTTATTTATATACACCGATGTGTGGCACTTGCGCGGTTGCGTCAAAAATGATGGAAGTCATTTCTGTGATGAAACCAGAGTTGCCAATTGGAAAGGCAAACTTGAATTATATCGAAGATCTCGCCGTCGATTATGAAATCGAAAGTGTTCCTTGCCTGCTCATTCAGAAGGAAGGATATGTACGAGAAAAAATCTATGCTTTTCAATCTATTCCGCATCTTTTAGAAAAAATGGGTTTGACATGATTGAAAGTTCTATGGTATAAGTATATCTAATAAATTTAACGCAAATTGAATATGTCGCTCTTATAAAGAGAGGTGGAGGGAAGTGCCCGATGAAGCCCGGCAACCGTCACGAAAGTGAAATGGTGCCAAATCACGCAAAGCGCATGCTTTGAGAGATGAGAGAATGGACGAACGTTGAGATAAACGATAACGTATTGGCCTTTCTGCTTGTCTGCAGAAAGGCTATTCTTTTTGGACAAGATTGTATTGAGGTGAATTGAACATGATCGAGTTGAAAAGTGTAAATAAGATATTTGGTTCGGGAAACACTAGTATAACGGCTGTTGATAACGTCAATCTAGCTATCCATGCTGGTGAAATTTTCGGGATTATTGGGTATAGCGGTGCAGGGAAAAGTACACTAATCCGATTATTGAATGGTTTAGAACAACCTACTTCGGGATCTGTAAATGTCGCGGGTTATGAAATGGCAACCATTAGTGGAAAAGCGTTACGGGAAGCGAGACAAAAAATTAGTATGGTGTTCCAGCATTTCAATTTGCTTTGGTCGCGGACTGTAAAAGAGAATATCGCTTTTCCATTGGAGATTGCAGGCCTCAAAAAGGATGAAAGAGATCGTCGAGTCCAAGAATTAATTGATTTAGTTGGCTTGAACGGCCGGGAAAATGCGTACCCATCCCAATTGTCAGGCGGACAAAAACAACGGGTCGGCATTGCCCGGGCGTTAGCAAATGATCCACAAGTATTGCTATGTGATGAAGCCACTTCAGCACTTGATCCGGAAACGACGGATGCCATCCTCGATCTGTTAACGAGCATTAACGAGCGACTTGGTTTGACCATTGTTTTAATCACACATGAAATGCATGTCATCCGTAAGATCTGTCACCGTGTAGCGGTCATGGAAGCGGGGCGAGTTGTGGAAATCGGGAACGTCCTCGATGTGTTCCAATCACCAAAAGCGCCAATTACAAAGCGTTTTGTCTCTCAAGTGACAGAACCGACCGGCACAGAACAAGCGTTAGAACATTTAAAATCCGATCATGCAGCTGGAACGCTCGTAAAATTAGTATTCGTCGGTGAACGAACAGAGCAACCGGTATTAGCAAACTTAATTCGTACATTTGGAATCGACGTCAACATCGTGCAAGGGAACATTTCGCACACAAAAGGTGGAGCATATGGGACATTGCTGTTGCAATTGATTGGCGATGCAACAATCGTCAACGAAGCGATTGACTTCCTTCATTCCGAAGGCGTACAGACGGAGGTGATCGACCATGATTGAAACACTTTTACCAAATGTTAAATGGGATAAGATGTGGGAAGCGACGATCGAAACACTCTATATGACAGCTGTTTCAACCGTCTTCACGTTCGTGATCGGTATCGCGCTCGGTATTGTGCTCTTCCTTTCAAGTCCTGGCCAATTATGGGCGAACAAACTGACTTATGCCATTACCGGAGCGGTCGTCAACATATTCCGTTCAATTCCATTCATTATTTTAATCATCTTGTTAGTGCCGGTAACGATTTTCCTAGTCGGCACGATGCGTGGTCCGAACGCCGCACTGCCTGCACTTATTATCGGCGCAGCACCGTTTTACGCACGTATGGTGCTCATCGGTTTACAAGAAATTGATAAAGGTGTACTGGAAGCTGCACGGTCAATGGGTGCAAAGACGAGTACGATTATTTTCAAAGTACTTTTGCCCGAATCAAAACCCGCATTGTTCTCCGGTATAACCGTTACAGCCATTGCATTAGTCGGCTATACAGCGATGGCAGGAATTATTGGTGCTGGCGGGTTAGGGAATCTTGCGTATTTCCAAGGATTCCAACGAAGTCAGAATGATGTCATTCTCGTTGCAACGATTTTAATATTAGTCATCGTTTTCATCTTTCAATTCATTGGTGATGCCATCGTCCGTAAGTTGGACAAACGGTAAGTGAATGTCAGGTCAAACCTGTTCATTATAAAAAACAACTAAGAAATGGGGAGTCAATTATGAAGAAGTATTTGGCGGGGATTTTATTAGCAGTACTTGTACTTGCATTAGCAGCTTGCGGAACAAGCGATAAGAACAATGCAAGTGGCGGAAAAGAAGAGTCTACGAAATTAGTTGTCGGTGCGACGAACGTGCCACATGCACTTATTTTAGAACAAGCGAAGCCGTTGCTTGAAGAAAAAGGTTTTGAGTTAGAAATTGAAGAATACCAAGATTACATTTTGCCGAATAAGGATTTGGATGCAGGCACGCTAGACGCAAACTTCTTCCAGCACATTCCATACTTTGAAGGACAAATTGCAGACTTTGGCTATGAGTTTGCAAACGCTGGCGCAATTCATATCGAACCAATCGGCGTTTATTCTAAAAAATACAAAGCACTTGATGAACTACCTGACGGTGCGACAGTCCTCATTAGTAACTCTGTAGCCGATCACGGTCGTGTACTTTCTATGTTGGAAAAAGAAGGTTTAATTACTCTAGCAGACGGTGTTGAGAAAGTAAAAGCTGAGCTTGACGACATCGTTGATAATCCGAAAAACTTACAGTTTGAAGCAGAATACGAAGCAGCACTTATGCCGGAGTTGTACAAACAAAACGAAGGTGACTTGTTGTTAATTAACTCCAACTATGCACTTGATGCAGGCTTAAATCCATTGGAAGATGCGATTGCACTTGAAGAATCAGATTCTCCATACGTTAACATCATTGCTGTTCGTGCTGGAGATGAAGATCGTAAAGCAATTAAAGCACTTGTTGAAGTACTAACATCTGAAGAAATCCAAGACTACATCTTAAAAGAGTGGGGCGGCTCGGTTGTCCCAGTAAAATAAGTTTGTCGTTAGACTGCTTGCCTTACCATTGCCGGTAAGAAAAGCAGTCTTTTTTGATAACTACAAATATTTAAGGTAGCGTTCCTATTTCTTCTTTACTATGTTAAAGTAAATGTACAAACAAATAGACAAATGTGCATTTGGGGAGGACATAGAGAATGAAAAAGATTGGACTAATTTGGCGAATACTTATCGCCATCGCACTTGCAGTAGGGTTAGGGATGTTACTTCCAAAAATACATGAAGGATTCAGCGAATGGTTTGTCAGCTTATTTGCGACATTCAATATGATTTTTGGCGGCTTTTTGAATTTCGTCGTGCCGTTAATTATCATCGCTTTTATTGCACCGGGAATCGCCAAACTCGGGAAAGGTTCTGGAAAGCTACTAGGTATGGCTACCGTATTTGCATACGCATCAACAATCGTAGCCGGTATCATCGCTTTCTTTGCAGCAACGACTTTTTTACCGAACTTCATTCATGCCGTAGGGTCAGGTTCAGTAGAGAATGCTGGAAGACCTGCAGCAGAAGCGTTTTTTGAAATTGAGATGACACCAGTAATGGGCGTCATGTCTGCATTATTGCTAGCATTCATCCTCGGAATTGGAATGGCATCCATTAGCAGCAAAACGATGCTTTCGTTCTTTGATGAATTGAATACTCTCATTGAAAAAGTAATTTCGTACATCATTATTCCGCTATTACCGGTTCATATTTTCGGGATTTTCTTGAACATGACGTTCAGCGGGGAAGTGGCAAAAGTATTATCCGTCTTCTCCATCGTGTTTGTTATGATTATTATTTTGCATCTACTCATGCTGACGATCCAATATACGATTGCAGGAAGTGTTTCAAAACGAAACCCATTTGTGTTAATGAAAACAATGGCACCTGCTTACATGACCGCAATTGGGACACAATCTTCAGCAGCGACAATCCCTGTTACACTAAGACAAGCAAAAAAAGCAGGAGCATCCGAACGAGTAGCTGACTTTACGGTTCCGTTGTTCGCAACAATCCATTTATCCGGTAGTACGATAACATTAGTCTCTTGTTCCATTGGTGTATTGTTAATGAATGACATGCCGGTATCATTCGTAAGCTATTTGCCATTCATCTTCATGCTTGGCGTGACGATGATTGCAGCGCCGGGAGTACCAGGTGGAGCGGTTATGGCAGCAGTTGGACTCCTCGCAACAATGCTTGGCTTTGACGAGTCAATGGTGGCTTTGATGATTGCGTTGTATATGGCGCAAGACAGTTTCGGCACAGCGACAAACGTAACCGGCGACGGCGCATTGTCGATTATCGTCGATCGGTTTACGAAGAAAGAAGCATAACCCCAAACGAATACATCCGACGAACTGTGGATACCCTTGAGAAATCAGGCATCCACAGTTTTTCATTCTCAATGAACTGTGAATAAATGAAAATGTAGGCTCCTATTTTCATAAAGAAGATTGAGAAATGACGAGCTTTGAGCTAAATAAATTATAATAATTCTTAATGATTTGCAAGGGCGTCCGTAATAAGCTAAAATTAGAATGATACTAAACAGAGAATGGAATTAACCGTTCATAACGATCATATTGGAGGTATTGGAATGGCAACTTTGGTAATTAAAGACCTTCACGTTGAGATTGAAGGAAAAGAAATATTGAAAGGCGTCAATTTGACAATCAATACAAACGAGATCCACGCAATTATGGGTCCGAACGGTACTGGTAAATCGACACTTGCGTCTGCAATTATGGGGCATCCAAAATATGAGGTAACTTCTGGTTCAGTCACATTAGACGGTGAAGATGTACTTGAAATGGAAGTTGATGAGCGTGCTCAAGCGGGTCTTTTCCTTGCTATGCAATATCCAAGTGAAATTACAGGCGTAACGAATGCAGATTTTATGCGTTCTGCAATTAACTCACGTCGTGAAGAAGGCGACGAAATTTCCCTTATGAAATTCATCCGTGAATTGGACAGCAAGATGGATCTCCTTGAAATGGATCAAGATATGGCAACACGTTACTTGAACGAAGGTTTCTCTGGTGGAGAGAAAAAACGTAACGAAATTCTTCAACTCATGATGTTGAAGCCGAAATTTGCGGTGTTGGATGAAATCGACTCCGGTCTTGACATTGACGCTTTGAAAATTGTTTCTAAAGGGATCAATGAAATGCGTGGACAAGATTTCGGATGCTTGATGATCACACACTACCAACGTCTATTGAATTACATTACGCCTGATCACGTTCATGTCATGATGCAAGGCCGCGTTGTGAAGTCAGGTGGTCCTGAGCTTGCGAAGCAACTTGAAGAAAACGGTTATGACTGGATTAAAGAAGAATTAGGAATTGAAGACGAAACAGTTGGACAAGAAGCATAAGAAAGGGGACGATTCAAAATGACGGTTGAAACAAAAATGGCATTGACCGAACAGGACGTCCGCTCTTTTTCCGCACACATGAATGAAGCCGCTTGGATGGCAGATTTCCGCGCAGATGCGTTAGCGAAAGTGGAACAGCTTCCGATGCCAAAACCAGATAAAACGAAAATTGATAAATGGAACTTCATGGACTTCCCATCTCACACAGTAGAAAGCGCAACATTTGCTTCACTTGCTGAGCTACCGGCAGAAGCTAAGGAATTGGTTGGGGAAGACCAACGAAACATTTATGTACAACATAATAATACACCTGCATTCATCTCACTTTCAGAAGATTTGAAAGCGAAAGGTGTCATCTTAACAGATATTTTCACAGCATCTCGCGAGCATGGAGATCTTTTGAAAAAATACTACATGACAGATGGCGTGAAAGTGGACGAGCATCGCTTGACAGCACTTCACGCAGCGTTAGTGAACGGTGGCGTATTTGTTTACGTACCGAAAAATGTAGTCGTTGAAGAGCCTTTGCAAGTGTTATTCTTGCACAATGATCCGCAAGCATCCCTTTTCAACCATGTGATCGTCGTAGCAGATGCGAATAGCTCTGTCACGTATGTAGAAAACTATCTTTCAACTGTTGAAGAGGCTGCTGGACAAGCGAACATCATTTCAGAAGTGTTCACTGGCGACAACGCAAAAGTGATTTACGGTGCAGTGGATGTCCTTGCCAAAGGCTTCACGACTTACGTCAACCGCCGTGGCGTCACTGGCCCTCATAGCCGTATCGAGTGGGCATTAGGATTAATGAATGACAGCGACACAATTTCAGAAAATATCACGCACTTAGTAGGAAACGGTTCTTCTAGCGACTTGAAAACAGTTGTCGTTGGCCGTGGCACTCAAAAACAGAACTTTACATCAGAAATTGTTCACTGGGGCCAAGATACAGATGCGTTCATCTTAAAACACGGTGTCATGAAAGAAGGAGCTTCTTCCATCTTTAACGGTATCGGTCGAATTGCGAAAGGCGCAACACGCTCTAATGCAGTTCAAGAATCACGTATTCTCATGTTAAGCGAAAAAGCACGTGGGGATGCAAACCCAATTCTCTTAATTGATGAAGACGATGTAACAGCAGGTCACGCTGCATCTGTCGGTCGCGTAGATCCATTACAATTGTTCTACTTGATGAGCCGAGGAATTTCAAAACAAGAAGCAGAACGCCTCGTCATCCACGGCTTCCTTGCACCAGTCGTCAGCAAATTACCAATCGAAGGTGTTAAGAAGCAATTGACGGAGGTCATCGAAAGGAAAGTGCGCTAATGCTCAGCAAAGAGATCCGCAAACATTTCCCGATTCTTGACCAGGAGATTAACGGGCATCCGCTCGTTTACTTAGATAGTGCTGCGACTTCCCAAAAGCCGCAGCAAGTTATTGACGCACTAACGAATTACTACAAGCTCGACAATTCAAACGTCCATCGCGGTGTTCACTCGTTAGGGAACCGAGCGACGGAAGGGTATGAAGGAGCTCGAGAAAAAGTTCGTAAGTTCATCAATGCAAAATCAACACAAGAAGTCATTTTTATGCGCGGCGCAACAACTGCATTGAATACTGTTGCCCAAGGCTATGGACGGCAAAACGTTGGAGAAGGTGATGAAATCGTCATTACGCCAATGGAACACCACTCCAATATTATTCCTTGGCAACAACTTGCGAAGGAAAAAGGCGCAGTCCTAAAGTATATTGACCTCGAAGAAGATGGTACGCTGTCGCTCGAAAAAGTCCGCGAAACGGTCACAGAGCGTACGAAAATCGTCTCTGTCATGTATGTATCTAACGTGCTAGGTACAATGAATCCGATTCAAGAGATTGCTGAGATTGCCCATGCACATGGTGCAGTCATGGTAGTGGACGGAGCACAAGCGGCACCACATTTGAAAATCGACGTGCAAAAACTGGACTGTGATTTCCTTGCTTTCTCAGGTCATAAAATGTGCGGTCCGACAGGCATAGGCGTCCTTTATGGAAAGAAAAGCTTGTTGAATGCAATGGAACCGGTTGAATTTGGCGGTGAAATGATTGACTTCGTAGGCCTCTATGAATCTACATGGAAAGAACTGCCGTGGAAATTCGAGGGAGGTACGCCGATTATTGCAGGTGCTATCGGTTTAGGCGCAGCGATCGACTTCTTGGAAGCGATCGGATTGGACGAAATCGAACGGCACGAACACGAGCTTGCTGCGTATGCGATGGACAAAATGTCAGCAATTGAAGGGCTTGAAATATACGGTCCGAAAGATCCAGGTAAGCGTGCTGGCCTCGTAACGTTCAATTTGGATAACGTCCATCCGCATGACGTAGCAACTGTATTAGATATGAACGGAATCGCAGTGCGGGCAGGTCACCATTGTGCCCAACCGCTTATGAAATGGTTGAAAGTTTCAGCGACGGCACGTGCAAGCTTCTACGTGTATAACACGGAAGAAGATGTCGACCGCCTCGTCGAAGGACTCCGTATTGCAAAGGAGTATTTCCAATAATGTCATTAAACAATTTAGACCAACTATACCGCTCAGTCATCATGGATCATTACAAGAATCCAAGAAACAAAGGTGTACTAGCAGACAACAACATCACGGTCGACATGAACAACCCGACATGTGGAGACGTCATTCACTTAACAATGCAAGTCGAAGACGGTATCGTTAAAGATGCGAAATTTGAAGGAGAAGGGTGTTCCATTTCCATGGCATCCGCCTCGATGATGACGCAGATTATAAAAAACAAAGACGTCGATGCTGCTGTTCAGTACGCTCATGTGTTTTCGGACATGATGCTTGGCAAAGAAGTCGATGATTCCATTGACCTCGGTGATATCGAAGCCCTTTCAGGCGTCGCAAAATTCCCAGCACGCATTAAATGTGCGACATTGAGCTGGAAAGCGATGGAGAAAGGGATCGGTAAGGATTCTGACGAATAGACCCGGTGCCGACTTCTTCGTCTAGAAGTCAACAAACTGTCAAACTGCTTGTCTTGACAGGCAGTTTGGCAAATGAAAGAACGGAGGAATAATGATGGCTAAAAAAATGCCTGAAATTGGCGATTACAAATATGGTTTTAGTGATAAAGACGTATCTGTTTTCCGTTCGGAACGTGGTTTGACACGTGAAATCGTTGAAGAGATCTCAAAAATGAAAGAAGAGCCTCAGTGGATGTTGGACTACCGTCTTAAATCCCTTGAACTTTTCTACAACATGCCAATGCCTCAATGGGGCGGAGATTTGAAATCGCTCAACTTCGACGAAATTACGTATTATGTAAAACCTTCCGAAGCGACAGAACGTTCATGGGATGAGGTTCCTGAAGAAATCAAGCGTACGTTTGACAAATTAGGGATTCCTGAAGCAGAACAAAAATACCTTGCGGGTGTTTCTGCACAATATGAATCTGAAGTTGTCTATCACAACATGAAAGCAGAACTTGAAGACATGGGTATCGTCTTCAAAGATACAGATTCTGCCCTTCGTGAAAACGAAGAACTGTTCAAGCAATATTGGGGTACGGTCATTCCGAACTCTGACAACAAATTTGCGGCATTGAACTCAGCTGTTTGGTCTGGTGGATCATTCATCTACGTACCACCAGGCATTAAAGTGGATACGCCGCTTCAAGCATACTTCCGTATCAACTCGGAAAACATGGGACAATTCGAGCGTACACTCATCGTCGTAGACGAAGGCGCAAGCGTCCATTACGTTGAAGGATGTACAGCACCTGTGTACACAACGAACTCTCTTCACAGTGCGGTCGTTGAAATCATCATTAAAAAAGATGCTTACTGCCGTTATACGACAATCCAAAACTGGGCAAACAACGTCTATAACCTTGTAACAAAACGTGCTGTATGTGAAGCAAACGCAACAATGGAATGGATTGATGGCAACATCGGATCGAAACTAACGATGAAGTACCCTGCATGTATCTTAAAAGGCGAAGGCGCACGTGGAATGACTCTTTCCATCGCGCTAGCTGGTAAAGGCCAACACCAGGACGCAGGTGCAAAAATGATGCACTTAGCACCAAATACTTCATCAACAATCGTTTCTAAATCCATTTCCCAACACGGCGGGAAAGTAACATATCGTGGTATCGTTCACTTCGGTCGCCGTGCTGATGGCGCGCGTTCCAACATCGAATGTGACACGCTCATCATGGATGACCTATCGACATCAGATACAATTCCATACAATGAAATCCTAAACGACAACATTTCACTTGAGCACGAAGCGAAAGTTTCCAAAGTTTCCGAAGAACAGCTCTTCTACTTAATGAGCCGTGGTATCGGTGAACTAGAAGCAACAGAAATGATCGTCATGGGCTTCATCGAGCCATTCACAAAAGAATTACCAATGGAATACGCAGTAGAAATGAACCGCCTCATTAAGTTCGAGATGGAAGGTTCAATCGGATAATTGTATTAAAACCTTGTCACATCAATATTTGTGGCAAGGTTTTTTTGTGTGAATTAATAGTAAAAACGTAAAGCTTTAATGGCAAGTTTTATTAAGTCGGTAGGTATTCAATCTCTTATGAAATCATAAGTAACATGAAATAATGTTGGTCAATAGCATACTGCCTACCACATTGTGGACTGTATACAGA
>NZ_JANKJL010000031.1:0-1388 GCF_041414805.1 Sporosarcina sp. OR05
TGATACTCTGTCAAGAAATTGGACACATTGAATTGAGTTTCATAGCTAATTGTATATTCAAGCTAACGCGCTTTGCTTGTTCGCCTTGTCATAAGCGAACAGAGTTTCACTCTATTCACTTACGACAAAGTCAAGGGGATCTCCTCAATATCTGCTGATAGACCTTGGTAGTAGGCCTCTTCCTTCTCCATTGGTGTCAAATAACCATTTGTGGAATGGATTCGTTTTGTATTATAAAAACATTCAATGTACTCCATGATGCTGTTTTTTGCTTGTTCCCTTGTCGCATACGTTTCGTGGAAAATTAGCTCACGTTTAATTATTCCGTGGAAGGATTCAATACAGGCGTTGTCATAACAGTTGCCCTTACGGCTCATGCTTGTTGTAATTCCGTACCCCCTCAGAATGTTTTGGTAGTCATGAGATGCATATTGGCTGCCACGGTCTGAGTGATGAATTAGCTGTTCAGAGGGTGTCTGACGCCCAATTGCTCGCTTAAGAGCCACGATGACGAGTCGCTTTGTCATCCGGTCGTTCATGTACCAGCCGATGATTCTTCGAGAAAATAAATCCATGATCGTTGCCAGATAGAGCCAGCCTTCCTTCGTCCAGATATATGTAATATCACCGACCCAGACTTTACCTGGTTCATCGACTATAAATTGTTGTCTTAACAGATTCGGAAAAATTGGCAATGAATGCTTTGAGTTGGTAGTCGCTTTATATTTCTTAACCGTTTTGGAACGTATACCTTCTTCCTTCATAATCCGACTCACGGTTTTTTCCGATACATCTACGCCCTCTTTATGCAATGCCTCCGTAATTTTAGGGCTGCCATAGATCATTCTAGATTCAAGGTGAACGCGCTTCACTTGGCAAACTAGGCTTTCATGACGCTTTTTCTGTTGGCTTTTCTCCCGATTACGCCAACTATAGTATCCGCTTTTTGATACACCTAAAACGTGACACATCTTCGCAACACGGAACTCGTGCCGGTGCTCTTCTATGAAGCAATAGATTACTTCTGGTTTTTGGCGAAGATGCCCATAGCCTTTTTTAGGATCGCGTTCTCTTCTTCCAGATCCCGTACCCGTTTCTGAAGATCACGTGTGGCCTCTTTCTCAGGTGTACTGTAGCCACTACCGACAAAACTGCTGCCCTCTTTGTCTTCCTTATACTTTTTCACCCAGTTATGCAGCGTCTGTTCCGCGATACCCAGGTCTCTAGCTGTTTGTGCTACCGTTTTACCTGCATCCACAACCAACTTGGCTGCATCCATTTTAAATTCTTTGTCATACTGTCTTTTCATCTTTTTTCACTCCGCTCAGTTGGATAAGTTTATTATAACTCTCCCAATTCGCTGAGTCCTAATTTTAGAGTAGCATCAA
>NZ_JANKJL010000032.1:0-1353 GCF_041414805.1 Sporosarcina sp. OR05
AAAAAAAAAAGAAACGAAAAGTTCGGGAAAGCCTAAACAATGAGCTACCTGTAACAGTCGTTCACCACAGCCTGCCCTTAAAGGAGCAGGCCTGTTCAGATTGCGGTCATTCTATGCATGTGATGAAAAAAGAGATCCGCCGTGAAATCAAGATCATCCCTGCTCGCGCAGAGATTGTCCAACACGAACGTGACGTTTTCTCTTGTCGAACATGCGAGAAAGAGAATACTCATACACCAATTGTAAGAGCTTCAATGCCAGAAGCTGTCATTCCTAAAAGCATGGCATCACCTTCAGCGATTGCTTATGTGGTGACGCAAAGGTATATGTATGCCACGCCACTACATAGGTTGGAGGCACAGTTTCGCCAATTGGGTGTTCATCTATCTAGGCAGACGATGTCCAATTGGTTAGTCCTTTCTACAGAGGAACTACTTCGTCCGCTCTACTCTGCGATGCATCAATTTATTTTATCGCTTCCAGTACTTCATGCAGACGAGTCAACACAACAAGTTTTGTACGAAGAGGGTAAGCAGCCTTCTTCGAAGTCATATATTTGGTTATACAGGACTGGGAGGATTGGGCCTCCATGTGCCATATATGTATATTCATCAACTCGAAGCGCTACTAATCCAAAACTCTTTTTGGAAAATTTTAAGGGAACGCTTCATACAGATGGCTATTCAGGCTATGAGGGGTTGGAAAACGTTAGTCTCTCAGGGTGTTGGGCACACTTAAGGCGTTATTTTGATAAAGCTGTAAAAGCTGCCCCAAAGAACAAGAAAGAAGCGCCCACTCTTTCAGAATTAGCACTTATGAAAATTGGAGAGATTTATAAAATTGAAAGAAAAATCACCTCTCAATCTTTCGCAAAGCGCCGTAAGGTGCGCCGCAAGGAAAGTTTACCACTCGCAGAGGCTTTTTTCGCATGGCTTCAATCCATTCAACCAATAGTCACACCGAAAAGCCAACTAGGTAAAGCGATTAAATATGGAATTAATCAAAAAGAGAAGTTACTGCGTCCTTTTTTAGATGGAATACTCGACATTGATAACAATAGAGCAGAGAGATCAATCAGACCATTTGTATTAGGACGGAAAAACTCACTATTCTCGATTACTCCAAAAGGGGCTCAATCTACTGCCATCCTTTATAGTATCGTGGAGTCGGCGAAAGAGAATAAGTTAAATGTCTTAGCCTATCTAGTTCACCTCTATGAAACGCTTCCTAACATTGATAAGAACAATGTGAATGAGCTTGCAAAATTGTTCCCTTGGTCGAAAAAGCTGCCGGAGCAATGTTACCTATCTACAAATTAAAGGATTCATTACTAAAATAAAGGATCTGCACCCG
>NZ_JANKJL010000033.1:0-1217 GCF_041414805.1 Sporosarcina sp. OR05
TTTTAGACAGGAAAAAACAACCCCTCATTAAAATTCTATCAATTTTATTTTTTTTAAAAAGACTTGTAAAAAAAGAATTGGATTTTTTATATAAAAAAAGCAACTGAATTAGCTGCTTCTTTGTTTTAATTGTTATTTGTTATGAACGCCTCGTGTATAACTCCAAAAACACTGTCATCATCAGTTTCATACGAAATTCCCTGTCCTTCGAACTCAAGGAGATTTTCATTTAAATACATTAGTCTATCCCGATAACCAGTACGAAAGTCTAAAAGGTATTTACTAGTTATGGGTCCGACATGTATATCAGACTCTTTTAATTTCGTCTTCGCAGGACCTTCTAAAATATTTTTTATGGTTTGTTTATCAGTTATATAGACAGTAGTATAATCAGGGTATTTTTCCTCCGTTATTGTTATTTGTATAACTGTTTTATCACCAAATAATTCAGTTATCATTTTTCCCCATGTTGTTTCTTTAGGCAAATTATTAATATATTTACCCCCAAAAATAGCAATCAGTAGTACAATCGCTGTAAATAAAATTATTATATGCCTCTTATTCTTCAATGATTTTCCCTCCCCTTTTTAACATTATAAAATAATTTTTGCGTAAGAGGTTGTTTTTTAAATTGCGAAATCCCCTTTATATACTAGAAGCGCTTCTGAAGAACATTTTAAATTTAAAAGGGAGGAAAAAAATTATGGTTCTGAAATTGAAAATTGTTACAGGGACATACACAGATGCTCAATTACATGCTTTGCGAGTTTTAAATAACCTTGTGGCAGATGCTATTGATAGGAACATGCAAAACGCTAGTTCTATTGAAACTTTTTTAAATTCTGGTCTGGCACAATATGGTCTCGTTACTACAATCTTCACAATACCAAAAATCGCTAAGTATGGAACTCTTTATGGATTAGCAGTAGCTATTGCTACCGAGATTGTTAACATGCACAATACTTTAAAACAGGATACGATAAATGGGTTAAGAGGTGGCTATTATGTCATCGACCGAATTAGAAGTAATATTCAACGACGAGGTCTTTATGCAATTAAAGTAAAATATACAACTCTTAGCTTCCACGGAACAGACTATTTTAATGGTAACTACTTTGATGACATCGATCGGAATGAACCTCGGGTAGATTACCTTCTCATTGCTGGTCAATTCCCAAATGGACAATGGGAGTATTATGACTAAATATTAACAAAGA
>NZ_JANKJL010000034.1:0-1128 GCF_041414805.1 Sporosarcina sp. OR05
CATCGTTCAAAAGTATTTTTAAAAAAGTACTTGCGTTTTTAATAAGAGTTGATATAATAACTAATGTCCTTGAAAAGGATATTAAAAGTCTGGTGACGATGGCGAAGAGGTCACACCCGTTCCCATACCGAACACGGAAGTTAAGTTCTTCAGCGCCGATGGTAGTAGGGGGCTTCCCCCTGTGAGAGTAGGACGTCGCCAGGCGATTGATTCTTATTATATATAACCAATGGAGGATTAGCTCAGCTGGGAGAGCACCTGCCTTACAAGCAGGGGGTCGGCGGTTCGAACCCGTCATCCTCCACCATATTATTTATTTTACACTTAGCCGGTGTAGCTCAACTGGTAGAGCAACTGACTTGTAATCAGTAGGTTGAGGGTTCAAGTCCTTTCGCCGGCACCATTTTAGAGCCATTAGCTCAGTCGGTAGAGCATCTGACTTTTAATCAGAGGGTCGCAGGTTCGAATCCTGCATGGCTCACCATTTTCCTTGATAGTATTCACAGGAAATATAATGCGGGTGTGGTGGAACTGGCAGACACGCTAGACTTAGGATCTAGTGCCGCAAGGCGTGGGGGTTCGACTCCCTTCACCCGCACTTTTATATGCGGAAGTAGTTCAGTGGTAGAATACGACCTTGCCAAGGTCGGGGTCGCGGGTTCGAATCCCGTCTTCCGCTCCACTTTTATTAGCCGGGGTGGCGGAACTGGCAGACGCACAGGACTTAAAATCCTGCGGTAGGTGACTACCGTACCGGTTCGATTCCGGTTCTCGGCACCATGTTTTATAAAATATTATAATGCGCCCGTAGCTCAATTGGATAGAGCGTCTGACTACGGATCAGAAGGTTATGGGTTCGACTCCTGTCGGGCGCGCCATTATTTAACGGGAAGTAGCTCAGCTTGGTAGAGCACTTGGTTTGGGACCAAGGGGTCGCAGGTTCGAATCCTGTCTTCCCGACCATTTTTGGGGCCTTAGCTCAGCTGGGAGAGCGCCTGCCTTGCACGCAGGAGGTCAGCGGTTCGATCCCGCTAGGCTCCACCATATGAACCTTGAAAACTGAACAGCAAAACGTCAACAAATAAAGTTCTGAAGCCGACTTGTCGGTGAACGAACAACTCGAATCTC
>NZ_JANKJL010000035.1:0-1038 GCF_041414805.1 Sporosarcina sp. OR05
TTCGTAATACAAATTGTCATACAAAAAAGAAGGGATGATTGATTTACATATGAAAAAGGTGCCGATGAAAAATATTAATTCACGAATCGATGAAAAAAACTTTTATGAAATTCAAGCTGTCGCTTGGTATATGGGCATATCCAGAAGCGATTTGATTCGAGCCATGGTTCAAGCGTTTTGTCGAAACGGAACAATAAGCTACAGGGGGGAGAAAAAGAGATACAAAGAACTTACAAAGTTAGCGATGGAAGAACTGGCTGAAAAGGATATGGATCCACGTAATCTTGTAAAAACCAAAAAACAAGAAAGTGACATAGAGGATTCTCTACCGAATTTAGAATTAGATGAGATTGTGAAGCAACACGTAAAAAGCGTAAAAAAGGCATGGGAAGAATCCCAGTCCCAAAAAAATGAAGCAGGTGGGGTTTGATGGCGAAAAAACGAGGTGGAAATCGTTTAAAGTATCAAGTGGAACAAGCGATTAAGAAAATTAATATGATTGGCGTTTCAAAAAGGGAGTTAAGGGGAGCAAAAACCGAAACTGGTATACATTCAATTTCTCAGGTAAAGCATGCCCTTTCTGTTTCACAAAATTTTGCGGAATGGGCAAAAAAACAAGACATAAAGGATCTTTTTCAACTAAAACGGTCGCATTACCGAGCTTATATTGCCCATAAACAGGCTGAAGGCGTTTCAAATGGTCATCTAATTAATATCGAAACGAATTTGCGGCTGTTAGAAAAGGGAATGAACAGTATTTCAAGAGAAAAAGGGTTTTCGGAAAGAAATTGGACACCTAAAACACGCCTTATAGATACAAGTGTCCGTGAGAAGCCTCAGAATCGCTCCTATTCAACGGAAGAAACAAAAGAGTATTTAAACAAGCTATCAGAAAATGCGCGTGTGGGAGGGGTCCTGCAGTCGGCATTTGGGCTTCGTCTGCGAGAAGCCGCGAACACGAAAGGAGCCCATATCGTGGAGAAGGATGGAAGGCTCTTCTGGGAAGCGTGTAGCGATAAACTGGCTTTGAATACAGCG
>NZ_JANKJL010000036.1:0-972 GCF_041414805.1 Sporosarcina sp. OR05
TGATTGCAGATGATTTGAAGGGTTGAGTGTGTTGATTTGATGTTAGCTATGCGATTAATTTTACTTAATTACGAAAATTAAAAGGCATTCTAAATCGCTATAGCGAATATTTGCTAGGAGGTGATGAATGTGAAAACAGATATGAAGATCTATTCCAGTAAAGAGGTTGCAGAGCGCTTAAAATTACAACCGGTCACCGTTAGAAAATACTCGCAAATGCTTGAAGAACAAGGATACAGTTTCACGAAGGATGATAAAGGATGGAGATTATATAGCGAAGATGATATCACGTCATTACAATATCTTTCGAACATGAGAGCTGCAGGTAAGACTTTGCATGAATCAGTAGACTATGTAGCGACTTTATATCGCTCCAATCTATCGCTATCTCAATCCGCTATATCGCTACAAGAATCAAATCCTATGATGGAATTTATGAAAGCGCAGCAAGAATTTAATCAAAAGATTTTGGAGCGACTGGAAGCAAGTGAAAAACGACAGATGGAGAGAGATCAAAACTTGTTAAAAGCAATTAGGGAAACTCAAGAAGTAAAAAAGTTGATTCTCAGTAAAAAAAAGAGATGGTGGGAATTTTGGAAATGAAAAATTTGAGATTGTAAATCTCTTATATATTTAATCTTTTAAAGATCATTAATTACTTTAATTCTATTTATAGAGTATTTAAGTGCTTGTCCCTCAAGGGTTACGATGTTTTATTGAACTTTTTTTATCCCTATATTGAACTTTTTTTATCCCTATATTGAACTTTTTTTATCCTTTTTACTGTACTTTCCATATTTTCGTGGTACATTAATAATCAATAAAGAACTTAATTTTAGTTGAGAGTTCAATTAAAGGGATACATTTAGTACAATTTAATAGGGGTGTTTGGATTTGGTTAGATTGAATGGTAAGAAACAAATTATTTCATACGAAAATAGCATTAAGAAAAGTAATGAATTATCGATGGCT
>NZ_JANKJL010000037.1:0-933 GCF_041414805.1 Sporosarcina sp. OR05
ATTTTTTATTTTCGTAGACATAAAAATTCCTCAAAGTGTTCGACGTTAAAGGGTGTCCGCGTAACGCCAGGGATTTGTCGACTTTCATTTTAATTCCCTTTTGAATCAGTTTTATTTTCCCTTGTTCCATGCTCAACTTTTAACCGTACATATTTGGCTTGAAAAAGTACAAAAAAGGCTTTAAAGCGTACATATTTGGTTCTATAAATCAGCTAGTTATTTTTTAGTGCCCTCTTGGCACGTATCATCGGGAAGTTTCTCTAGCAATGGATAAGATTCAAAACTATCTTGGGCATGGTAGTGATCGAATTGATTTGGGTGAGGTTTATCTAAAAGAGACTTAATCCATTTTGTAAGCTTCTAAAAATAGCCATAGATTCCACTGCCTTTCTTTTTCATATTCATGAGGGGAGCGGAGAGGAACCGTCACTTAATTTGCATCTTCTCGTTCTTCCAACCAATTGTAAAACGGCTTTGGATTGTGTTCTGTTTTTAGTAATCTTTCTAACTCCTGTAAATTCCAAACGGCTTTCTTGATGAGAATATCAGCATATTCCCTCGTAATACAAATAGGATCTTCTGTAATGATCTTTATTTCTTCTGTTTCTCTAACTATATCAATTGCTTTTTTCCTATTTTCATCATTTTTGAGATTGATGTAAGTAAACATATCTCTATGAATTACATCCACTGTTGCTATTAATTCTCTTATTTGACCTTTAGTTGCCCCTGCGGTATTTTTACCAGTTGTCCAATGTAAATCAAATCCTACAATAGCGCGTCCTGATTTCTCTTCGGTGTACCACACTTCAAGCTCCGTATATGTATTTATTTCAGTAATAGCAACATCTAAAACAGTCTTTTTAAAGCGCCCTGTATTATTTTTATAAGTTTTTTTATCTGCGACGCCAAATAATCGCATAAGGGCATCTT
>NZ_JANKJL010000038.1:0-839 GCF_041414805.1 Sporosarcina sp. OR05
CCTACGAGGATTTGATGTTAGGTGTTGATTGAATTCCAAAGAAGTGGCATTTGCTACTTCTTTTTTTGTTTCAAAGGGGAGGCGCAGGCTGGGGTGAACGGCGTGAGCCGAGAGGGTCTTAGCCCCTTTGCGTCTGATCGTTTGGCAGGAGTAAAGTACATAGACATAAAGGCACTTATAGAAGAGTGCCATACAAAGATGATGCAGATTCCCATTATTACGGTCGTTTCAAAAGGTTTTCTCCTGATAATCCCACTTAACTTAGTGATCTCGGTCGGCTATTTGGGCTTCGTCTGCGTGTAGCAGCGAATACAAAAGCAGCCTATATCGTGGAGAAAGAAGGTCGGCTCTTCTGGGAGGCGTCCAGCGATAAGCAGGCTCTGAATGCTGCACAGGGCGTCACAAAGGCCAGGAGAGCTCGTCTGACGCCTTGCAGGCCGGAGTATGAGGTACAGGTACGGGAGCTGATCCGCGGGAAGGAGCCGGGGCAGTTCGTGGTACCCGTGAAGTACAACACGCTCAAGTCACCTATTATCGGGTGGGTATGGAGGGATCCCATGCATTCCGGCACACGTATGCCAGGGAGATGCTACGGAGTGATCTGCAAGCCCGGGGCATCGAGCAGGAAGGACGGGCAATGATTCAACGGATGGTCGAAAACCGAGAAGCGGGTTATCGTAAAGACCACCTCGTAACGCGGGAGGAACGTCCGTTGTATCGAGAAGTTTCAGCAGCGATGGACCAGATTCAAAACTATCTTGGTCATGGAAGCGGTCGAATTGATTTGGCTGAGGTATATCTGAAAGGGACTTAAATTAATTTAAAAAGGCTCATTTAGT
>NZ_JANKJL010000039.1:0-671 GCF_041414805.1 Sporosarcina sp. OR05
AATTGGGGGTGGTTTTTTGTGTTTTCATGAGATTTTAGAATGAGATGAACAAACTTGCGAAGTGTAGAGTGGAACAGGGAGCTGTTTCAGAGGAATTAAGTAAGAAGTATACAAAGATTGCCTTGTACCGCGGAGGGCTTTCCATTGTTGACATGCTTGTCGCGCTGCATGCACTTGACAAACTAAGGGGGAATTTTAGGTGAGATATTGTATTTAATGCGGTTATTCGAGTTCTTGGTATTTATGCGGCGTTTGGGGAGAATATGCCGCGAATGAAGCGTTTATGAACCGTTTACGGGATTTATGCGCCGTTTTGGAAAAGTATGCCTTGATTGAAGAGTTTATGCGGCGTTTTGCCGAAGTATGCGTTATTAAGGTACATATCATATTCTCTTTACGACAATTGGCTACCGATCTACAGTCTCCCTCCACAAGCACCCCGTTAAAGTGTCAAAACCCATTTGGCGCGAATTAGAATCAAATAAATAAACTTAGCTCCCCGCGAAATTTAAATCAGTTAGAAGAAATTGATTCCCCACTCTTAATTAAACTCTTACTACAACAAATAATGTTACCAATGCCGCATAACGAATCGAATCGCAGCAAAAGTTGGCCAAACGCAGCATAATCGCTTCAAACGCCGCAAACTTCTCTCAAACGCCGCATAATCG
>NZ_JANKJL010000004.1:0-214962 GCF_041414805.1 Sporosarcina sp. OR05
TATAAGTCTTTTAACTTATATAGTAAAATAATGAGAGTCTTTCGGGAAATGAATTTTCCCAATATCATATAGTTGAAATGTCTGTTATAGTAAAGGAGGTAGCGCTTCTAAAAGTGCAACCTCCCTAAAATCCCGAATCGAGAAAACAGTCCTCTACTCCCCTGGGACTGTTTTCTCATGTAATTGAGTTGTAAACATGATAGTGTTTGAATAATTAGATAGTTAAGGGGCGATGCGGATGTATGTTGGGTCAATCGTGAAGTATTTCCGAATGAAAAATAATATGACGCAAGGTGAATTAGCTGAGGGGATTTGTTCTGTATCCCATTTAAGTAAGATCGAGTCCAATAAGTATGAACCGCATACGGAGACGATGAACGAGCTTTTCAAACGGATGAACGTTGAGTGGGCAAAGGAAGTTCAGACGTATACGCTATGGAAAGAAAAGTTGGAGAACTTTATTCGGCATTCAATTTACTACAATTGGAAAGCGATGGAGAACCTCTATGAAGAGTTAATTGGCAATGAAGAATACTTACAGTCGACGGACCTGCTCAACCGTTATGAATTGTATACGTTACGTTACAATTTGTACAAGCGTGATATGCCAAAGGCCACTCAGCAAATGACGGTCTTAAATAAGTTGGAAGCGACATTTGATGATTACGAAAAGGGGATTTCTAAAGTCCTTTATTTCATGTACGACATCTTTTCGCAAAAATACGAGCAAGCTGAACGAAGACTCCAGCAAATTGAAGCGTATCGTGAGCGAATCCCGTTCCTGTTTGAAGGCGAGTTATATTATCAAAAAGCGTATCTCTTACATACGCGCGCTCAATACGGTCGTTCTTCCTATTTTGCAGAACTCGCCGTGGAGCATTTCCAGAAAGACTGCAACTATATCCGATTGCTGCATGCTCAATTACTACTAGCAATCACCTACACAAATCGTGACTTGATTCTCCAGGCGGAGGAACTGTTTAAAATTGTGCTGCGCAATTCGAAGATGATGGAACTAGACGAATTGTATCAAGGTGCCTTATACAATTACTCGGAACTACAAAATCGTAGAGGCTTGCACGAGTCGGCATTTGAGTTGTTAATGGAATTGCGCGCGCTTATCGTGCAAGGAACGGATTATTATCAAGCGATCTTAATTCATTTATTGCACACGGCAGTGGAAGAAGATATTGATACTGAAGAGTTGTTAAAGGAATTGGAAGTGATTGCAGCTAGGAAAAACGATGCATATCTTTCCATATTAACTACCTACTTTAGAAAGGCTCAAATTTCCCAACAAGAGCTTTTTGACTATTGTGAAGAAATAGCATTCCCTTTTCTCTCAAAACATGGTTATATAAAGGAAGCAAGAAGCACAGCCTGGAAGTTGGCAGACTATTATCGTTCCATTGGGGATGAAGAGAAAATGGAGAAATATAGTTTGTACTATTATGTCAAAGGAGACGAAGAAACTTGAAAAAGACAGTATCGGTCCTATTATTGACAGCTTTGTTTGCATCATTTGCTGGAGCAGGAAGTGCCATGGCGATGGAACCAAATGACGCAATGAAAACCTTCGCAAAAGGCAGAGAGAATTTCGCACCACCGACTATTTTACCCCCTCAAACTTAATTTATAAAACAAGGAGTCCCATCGCCGTTTCTGGCGAAGGGACTCCTTTATTTTATAAAATAAAAAAAGCACCTCAACAATCACTTATGATTGTTGAACGTGCTCACAAGACCAAATGTTGTGCCGACAAGGATAAATGCAAACAATGCGTACATGATGTAAATGAACCACATGAAGACTTCACTCCTTTAATCGATAATCCTACCTCCCATTGTAGCATTAGTTGTCCCTGGTGGCAACGAGAGACACGAAGCTGACACAGATCGGTGTTGAATACTTGCTAGTTGGTGAAGTGCTTGCTGCGCGACAGATACAAATTTGAAACGACACTTCCTCCGCGGAATCGGGCATATTCAGGTGTAATCCGTGTCGCGCCAAATGCCTTTAACAAACTATCTGTTTTCATTCGTGGTTCAAAGGTCACGAAATGGCGATAACTTAGTGAATTCGATTGATAACTTTGCTTATATGATTGATAACTCCCCGTATACAATCGAATAAGATGTGAACTTGATTGATACCATTCAAATCCAATCAATAAAACAATTCATCCTTGAAAAACGAAACCATCTGCAGACATTCTGCGTATGTTCTTACAACGAGGGAGGCTGTGAAATGAAGAGACTAACATGTTTTCTTATGATTTTGCTGTTTATCGTCCCGATGAATGTCTCGGCCAAGTCTTTTACGGTAGATCGTGTACAAATTAAAGGCTGGGTGCAACCAAATGGGGATGTACTTGTGAATGAAATCTTTACTTATACGTTGGACGGGGAGTATAAAAATTTTACAAGTTCATTCCCAGAAAAACACCTAAACCAAATAATTGATTTTGAAGCATACACAATCACTCGACCCGATCCGATTGTTGGAGAACTGAACAATGAGGATTTAACGCGTGCATCGAGCAAACGAGTAAATGAAACATATAAAATCACGCATACTGGCGGGAGTAGAACGGTCTCTGTACTCTACACGTACACGATGAAAAACACCGTCATCTCATACGATACATATAGCGATATGGCGATCACATACTTTGAAAGCGGACCAAATCACGACACAGATTTGCACAATGTAACGATATCGTACGTGCTGCCTGGTGACGCGGGAGTTAACAACATCCATGGATTTATGCACGATCGAAAAGGTCAAAAGCCTGCTGTTTATCGCGACGGGATCATTTTTACAACGCCCATTTCGTCCGCAAGTACAGAGACAAGTACCCGTTTACTATTCCCGTCGACTTTAATGACCGAACAGCCAAAAATAGCAGCACCGCTATCACTTTCAGAAGTAGTAGAAAACGAAACGGCGACTATTGAAAAGATGTTATCCAAGCTAGCCGTCATCCCTGTACTGACAAAAATCGTCGATAATGGAAGTATAGTAATGCTTGTGCTCATCGGTTTGCTTGTCCTATACAAGCAACGCATCTTTTCTTTTTTTGGAAACACTCATCTCATTTTACAAACAGATCCCATCTATTTAATGCATGTTGATCAGAGTGGGAAGTTCAATCGTAAAAGTTTTCTCGCTGGCCTATTTGCGCTCGTTGAGAGAGGCATTCTTGATGTTGAAATGTCGGAATCTGCCTCGCGCTTCAAAGACAGTGAAGGCGCGCCTGACAAAACGCTTGTCTTCCGGCAAGCAAAGAATGTGAACAAAAAAATACTTCCACATGAGCAATATTTACTCACTTGGTTGTTCAAAGGGAGAGCAGGTCATCGAAAATTTCATTTACATGACATTGCGGGGTCTGCAAAGAAAGCTGATCGGAACAATCGAAATGATGTACGAAAGCAAATTCGGTTTCAAGAAAATCACAAAATCTGGCATGAAGATACGCTTCAACTCATGAAAGAGGCTGGGGCACTTTCAACGAATCTGCCAAAAGCGCTCAAATTGCTCATTTTTGTTGGCTTAATGGGTGTAACGAGTTTCGCGTATTATGTAGATCTTGCTGGGTTCTGGGGTATTTCATTTCCGATCATTGTGGCCGTTATTTGCTATATGCTGGATCAATCCAACCCGAAAAAGAAGTGGCCATCCATTGTGTTTTTCATCGGTATGTTTGCTGTTGGCGCGCAAATCGTACATCCTGAGTTGCAACTAGCCATACTAAACATGGTCGTTGTAAGTGCGGTGTTCTTTTTTCTTCTCCCGATTGCCCTTCCGAGATCAATCACTGCAATTTATACAAAAATGAGTATTAATAAATTCAGGATGAAAAAGAAAGGGTTGATTTCTGAGTTGTCGCCAGATGAATATGACAGCTGGATAACCCGTACGTATTTATTGAATAGATCCAAGAAAAGACTCCCAAAACTAAAGAATGATCTACCGGCAGCTGCTCCGCTAGCACCGCTTTTCACCTTAGCAGTAGATCCCCTCTACTACACATACTCGACATGGGGACAGTTAAAATCGATAAGTAGTAGTTCCACAACGAAAGGTAGCTCGTATGATGGAGGCGGTGGATATAGTGGTGGAGGAGATGGCGGCGGGGGAGGAGCCGGGGCTGAATAATGTATACACCGATATTAAAACCGCAAGCACCCAGCTAAAAATGGATGCTTGCGGTTTATAGTAATGTGTTAGATTCCGTTCTTTTCCTTTAATAAATCTCGAATTTCCTTTAGCAGCTCCTCTTTTGCGTCGATTGCAGGTGTTTCGTTCTTTGTCGGTTCTTTTTTGCGTTTGAATTTCATAAGAATACGGACGAACAGGAAGATGGAGAACGCAATAATTAAAAAGTCAATGATGGATTGCAAAAATAGACCGTATGTAAAATTTGCGTTGCCAATCTCTACGTGTAACTTCGAAATATCAATTTTTCCTGTTAGCATGCCGATGAAGGGTGTAATAATATTTTCAACGAGCGAAGATACAATTTTTCCGAATGCAGCACCGATGACGACCGCTACCGCCAGGTCAATAACATTGCCTTTAAAAGCGAATTCCTTAAAATCTTTCCACATCATACATCTTTCCTTTCGAGTACAAATTGAGTTGTATTTTATTGTGTGTTTGCATATAATGAGAACAAATGTTCTTTACGGGAGGCGTTTGTATGAGGAACCAAGTGTTGAAAATGTGTGAGCGTCGTGAAGTAGCAGAAATGATTTATATGTGTGCGGATGGAACATTGACGAAAAGACGACTTAAAATTCTATCGGTCCATCGCGATTCATTTATTGCGTATTGCTACTTACGTAGAGCACAACGAACATTCAAAGTGGAACGTGTTTTGTCCCTATGGCGCGTCCGACACTATGAATCTGAAGCGATCTGATCAGTCGCGATTAAACAAAAAACGCAAGCAAAGAGCATGATTGGCTACATTAAAATGAATCCTTCTTAAGGGGTTAACCCCGGAATTCTGTATATCCCCACACACAGCGAGAGTTTAGCAATTAAACACCTACTCACGCATTACTTTAAAATCCTCTATCCACACTACTAAACACCGTAAATCACCAAACAAATCCTCAAATATATTCCTCTTCTGGAAACCATCGATAGCAGTGTAAATCAATTTTTCCGTTGTCTGCAAAAACGATGCCTTCCGCTTCTAGTAAATCACGTTGCCTATTTCCTTTATCCGCCCGGTCGGAAGGTGTAGAAATTCCGCCTTGTGCATTAATGATCCGGTGCCATGGCAAGTTATGTTTCGCGCTCATGGAATGGAGCACACGAACGACTTGCCTTGCGCCTCGAGGGTTGCCAGCAGCTCGCGCGACTTGTCCGTATGTCATGACGTGTCCTGCTGGAATTTCTGAAATAATTTGGACAACTCGTTCTGTGAACGGAACCATTTTATCCTCCTTCTATTGAAACTATTGTGCTAGTTGTATCGTACATTATATAAATCGAAAATTGAAACGAGAGGGGTTGATGACATGCCAAAACTTTTAGAGAAACAGACTACAATTGGTTATCTGATTAAAATTGCTGGTATTGTTGTGATGGTATGGGGCTTTATTGTCGCAATGTTTTTCCTCGGTGGGGCGGCGCAATTAGGCGGCCAGTTTGTAGATGAATGGGGAGAAATGCAGTATTCAAGCTATCTTGCAGGTGGAGCTTTCTTCGGATTTATTAGTATTCTGGCGAGACATGCGCTGTACGGCATTCTGATTATCGGATTTGGTGAAGTGATTGACTTTTTGCAACGCATCTATTTCAGGTTACATCCGGAAGTTGAGCAGCAATGGCAGAAAGAGAAAGAAGAAAAGGAAGTTGTTCGAAAGGAAGACGTACCGTTTTGGGTAGAAACGGAATTGAAAGGGTACTATGAAGAACAGAGTCAAATGTATACATCGATTGAGAAGACAAGTGATGCGTATATATTTAAAGTGGTTGTCGATGATCGGGTGGAGTACGTCGAAGTTGGCAATTTCAAGCCGCGTGTATTGACGGAAGATGAAGCAAAAAAGTATACGGAGTAGGCATTAAACGGCTCCACTCGATTGAGGAGCCGTTGTTTATACGTTCGTTTATTGCCCAAATTTTCGTTGCCGGCGTCGTTGAATAAATCCATAAACGGCTGTCGCGACAATGACCCAAAATGCACTTGCCGCTATGCCGCCGACAATGTCACTTGGATAATGCACACCAAGGTAAATACGGCTCGTTCCGATCATTCCGAACATGAAAATGACGAACGTGACAAGGGCAACTTTACTAGTAGCTGTCTGAATGTGACGCCAAACAATGTATGCGCTCACCGCGTACAAACTGAATGCAAGCATCGTATGTCCGCTTGGAAAACTGAAACCTGTTATGTCAATTAATCGATTTGTATCGGGACGTGCCCGTTGAAACGCAAATTTTAAAGATTGGTTTAACAGCCCTGTTCCGGCCATGACGAAGAGGAAGAAAAAAGCTTGCGAACGGTTCCGCAATCCGAAAAACAAGATGACAAATCCGATAAGAACAAGCAGAATTACGACTTTTGTTGACCCGATGAACGTGAAAGTTTTCATAATCGGAGTGAGCCAATCCGCTTCCCATCCTTGAACGACAGAAATTACGGTGTCGTCAAATTGTGTAATGAGGGTACTGTCAATGTTACTTGCAATAAAAGCAAACGTGCTGCCATAGAGTATACATAATAATAAAGCTAAAAGTAGGCGCGAAGGTAGTCCTTTCAATCCCATTCATCCTTTCTACTGCGCTTTATTGTACAAGAAATGGGTGGAGATTGCACTTCATAATAAGTGTGCGTGTTTTAAGAGAATTTATCTGGCAAGGTATGTCTCAAAAGAGTCATGGTACCTCATTATCAATTGAGTTCACAACGTATTCGATTGGATACGTGAAGTTATCGATTGGATAAGCGAAGTTATCAATCGAATTCACAAAGTTATCGCCATTTCATGATCTTAGAACTAGTGAGTGAAGAGTACCAGCATGTCGCACGACGAGAATGTTCCTGGAATTTCCCATATCTCACGGAACGTTCTTTCATCATGTCGCACGGAAAAAAGTAATGCCAAAATATCTACCAGTAAATGTAGAAAGGGGAGCGTGAATGGATGTAGTGCTCGTCATAATGTGCGCCTATGCAGCTGGCAACTTTTTAACGGCATCTGTAGTAGGTAAGTTATTCTATGCAAGAAATATTCGGGTTGAGGGCAGTGGGAATCCAGGCGCACGCAATATGGGGAGGGTGCTTGGTAAGAAAGCGTTTGTGATTACGTTTCTCGGCGATGCGATGAAAGGCGTTGTCGCAGTGTTGCTCGCGAAGTCTCTAGGATTATCTGAAAGCATACAACTGATCAGTTTGTTGGCGGCGATGCTTGGACATATTTTTCCCGTTGTCGCCAAGTTCAAAGGGGGCGAAGGCATTTCGACGTTCATCGGAGGGATGCTAGCATTCAATCCATTTGCAGTGGGTCTCGTTGTCCTTGCTTTTCTCATCCTGCAACCGTTCTTGAAAACCTTTTCGGCAACGGGGTTTACGGCAATTTCCCTTACGCCGTTGTTTTTATTCTTGCTTACAAAGGATTGGGCACAAGTGGGCCTAGCTGCAGTGCTAGTTGCCTTGCTGTTATGTGTTAGAAATCGCCATGAAGCACCTGTGTAAATTGGAAGAAATGAGGATTATTCCTTGGGAAATAGGCAATGCGAGGTAAACGGTTGTGAAGCCGCTGTGCAGTTGTCTATAATGGATGGAAATGGGAGAGGAGCGATTAGAATGAAAGAAATACAATCTATCGAAGAATGGAAAGCTGTACATGAGCAATCAAAGTCGACACCCGTATTCGTCATTAAACATAGCTCGACATGCCCAATTAGTGCAGCTGGCTATCGAGTGTTCGAAGCATTTCGTACATCCATTCCAAAGTATGTCGTCATTGTTCAACGAAGCCGTCCCGTTTCCAATGAAATTGAACGTGATTTAGGGATTCGGCATGAGAGCCCACAACTCTTTCTGTTGAATGAGGGGCAGGTGACCTGGCACGGCAGTCATTATGAAATTAGTGAAATGACGATTCAAACCGCTGTAGATGCCATTCAATAATGCTTTTTGTGCTTTTTGAATGAAAGGGGATGGGGTTTTGTATAGTGAAATGTACGGTAGTGTTGGTTCGGCCATATTCAGTTTAGTCATATGGTGGGGCGCATTTCTTGTTTTTCAAAGAATCCTGTATCGCGATCCGCAAAGAAACAGTTGGAAAAAAGATCTGTTGCTGACGTTTATTCAAAGTGTGGTAGTGTTGGTTTCCCTACCTCTTTTAGCTAACTTTCTAGGGAAATGAAAAGTTTCTGTAGTAAGAGAACGGCTTGCCAAAAAGATCCTCGAGCAGGGTCTTTTTTTTGATGAAAAGAATCTTTGTAGAGAACGTAGCTGAGACTGCGGGAGTAATCAATTCAATTGCGAGTTATTGTCGCACAGAAATGCTTTTTGCAATACATGCTCTGTTAGCAAGGCGGTAAAGTTGATGCGTCAAAGGTCCCGATATGGCGATAACTTTGTCTATACGATTGATAACTTCAGCTATACAATCGATAACGCATGCTATCCAATCGAATAAATTGTGAACTCGATCGATAACTATCCCTAACACGCCATCTTTGTGAAAAACTTCACAATAAATGACAGATATCATATGCAAATTCATGACGTTCATCTATTCTGCTCGCCTCGAAAACGCTTTAGTATTGTAAACAAGGAAAAACTTCGAGGAGGCTGTAAAAAAATGAGCAAGGAAAAGACGAAGCAATTGCATAAGAATGTTGCACCTTTTGCCAAATCGGATTTGAAAAAGAGTGTTATTCAGTTAATTAATACGGTGCCGCCCATATTCATTTTGTGGTTTTTGGCGTATCAAAGTTTGTCAGTGTCTATTTGGTTAACAATTGGGATTGCAGTCATTGCAGCGGGGTTTGTTGTTCGGACGTTCATCATTTTCCACGACTGCACGCACGGTTCATTTTTCAAAAATAAAAAAGCCAATGATATTGTCGGGACAATTACAGGGATTTTAACGTTATTCCCGTATGAAAAGTGGAAACGGGAGCATGCCATTCACCATGCATCGAGTTCCAACCTGGATAAGCGCGGTGTCGGTGACATTTGGGTTATGACGATAGAAGAGTACGTGGAAGCGTCGAAATGGGAACGTTGGAAGTATCGTGCATATCGAAATCCACTTGTGATGTTTGGACTTGGACCGTTGTATTTAGTGCTTATTACCGGGCGCATTAACCGGAAAGATGCACGCTCGAAAGAACGTTACAATACGTATTTAACAAATGTTGCGCTTGTCGCACTTTACGCGTTGATGATCTGGCTTGTCGGCTGGCAGGCGTTTTTGATTGTGCAAGGTTCCATCATGTTTGTAGCGGCAGCGCTTGGTATTTGGTTATTCTATATTCAACATACATTCGAGGATTCGTATTTTGAAGAAGAATCGGAGTGGGATTATGTGAAAGCGGCTGTGGAAGGCAGTTCGTATTATAAATTGCCGAAAGTCCTTCAATGGGCGACGGGCAACATCGGCTTCCACCACGTCCATCATTTGGCGCCACGCGTTCCGAACTATAACTTGGAAATGGCGCATGAATCGACACCACCATTACACCAAGCAACAACAATTACGATTAAAACGAGCTTAGAGTCACTTCGTTACAAATTGTATGATCCAGCAAACAAGCGGTTCATTACATTTAAAGAAGTTAAAGAGGCCGTTAAACTGCCGACACCCAAAATTGATTTGAAACCGAAGCGTACGAGCTTTGACAGTAAATAAAACATTACAACCATCTCCGTTGTGGGGTGGTTGTTTCATTATTCGCGTTTTTGATACAATGAATGGAACAAGGGCGGTGAAGTTGATGCAAAAATGGTACAGTATTATCCCGAAAAGTCCGTGGCTTAGTATTTACGCCTGGATCATTTTTTGTCTCCTTCCGTTCTTTTTCATATTCAAATCATGGGCTGCTCTTGAAATTTCGGTCGGTATTAGCTTATTGCTACTGTTCTTCATTTCCTATTTCTTTTCATTCAAATCAAAGAGCGGGCTTGTCTATATGTGGCTCAGCTTTGAAATGGCCATCAATGTCGTCATGACGCTGTTGTTTGGTTATGTATATTTCTCCATTTTCACCGCGTTTTTCATCGGGAACATCCGGAACCCTGTAGGCTTTTTCATCATGTACGGCTTACATATTGCGTTTACGATCGGGGCTGTAGTGGCGGGCTTCTTCATTGATCTTAACCTGTTCCTGCCGCAAGTGCATTTTATTATTATCACGATTATCGGGGTAATCTTGTTGCCGTTTAACTTGTACAATCGCAGTAAACGCGAGAACTTGGAAGGACAGCTAGAAGATGCAAAAGATCGTATTTCCGAATTAATCCTGCTAGAAGAGCGTGAGCGGATTGCGCGTGATTTACATGATACACTTGGACAAAAGCTGTCGATGATTGGTTTGAAAAGTGATTTGGCGAAGCGATTGATTCACAAAAATCCTGAGAATGCGGAGAAGGAACTGAATGATATTCGGCAAACTGCGAGTACAGCACTAAAAGAAGTGCGAGAACTTGTAGCGGATATGCGCGCGACGAAGCTTTCGGATGAATTGCTTCGGGTTCGTCAAATCCTCTTAGCTGCAGAAATTGACATGAAATTAGAAGGCAATCCGATTGTCACCTCAATTCCTTCAAACGTAGAGAATGTATTGAGTATGTGTTTGAAAGAGGCCGTCACAAATGTTGTTAAACATAGTGAAGCAACGGAATGTATCATTCATTTCAAGCAAACCGGTGATTCGATTTCAATTATTGTGCATGACAACGGTGTCGGAATGAAAGAGCAGAAATCAGTGAGTAGTGGGTTGAAAGGCATGCGAGAACGATTGGAATTTGTCAATGGTTCATTGCAAACAGAAAATGATCGAGGAACAAAATTGACGATTAATATGCCGGTTGTGATTACTCATCAAGTAGAGGAGGGTTTGTCATGATTCGAATTGTCATCGCGGAAGATCAGGGAATGATGTTGGGCGCACTCGGATCTTTATTAAACATGGAAGACGATATGGAAGTCGTGGGAATGGCGAAGAACGGCGAGGAAGCCGTGCAACTCGTCAAGACACACGCCCCTGATATTTGCATTATGGATATAGAAATGCCTGTGAAAACCGGCTTGGATGCAGCAGAAGAGCTTGTAGGAATGGAATGCAAGATTATTATTCTCACGACGTTTGCTCGAGCTGGATACTTTGAACGCGCACGAAAAGCCGGTGTAAGAGGCTATTTACTGAAGGATAGCCCAATCGAGGAGCTTGTCACTTCCATTCACGCCATTCAAGATGGTCGACGCATCTATGCCCCTGAGCTTGTCGACATCGCCTACGAAGACGACACGGTCAATCCATTAACGGATCGCGAAAGCCAAGTACTTGAACTAGTAGCCGAAGGAAAGACGACAAAAGAAATTGCCGGAGAACTATATTTGACCCAAGGAACCGTGCGGAATTACATTTCGACCATACTCGAGAAATTGGAAGTCGGCAATCGCATTGAAGCAATTTCACGTTTTAAGGAAAAAGGTTGGTTTAAATAATACGTTTTCCTTAACATTCACTATCCAAATAAACAACCATCTCTTCTAACAACGCGTGTGAGAGTAGGTTGTTTTTTCTTTTGTGTATTTCACCCTTTGTTAAGATTTCAGAATTGTTTTGGTGCCTGTCCCCAAAACGATTCTGAATCTTTCGCGGGACGTTTGTAGGTTAGTGTTTTTCGGCGAATCGGTGATAAAGTGCTTCGAATCGGTGATAACGAGTCAGAAGTCGGTGATAACACTTTGAACAACCTACCGGTGCTCGAAGAGGTATCTGACTCATTACTCATCAACCGTCTCCAGTAAAGAATCGAAAAAGGCTGGCCGGAACGCTGGTCTTTTTGTGTATCGTGGGCAGGCTGTCATATGCTATGCTTTTCTCAACGAACAGAAAGGGGAATCTGTATGAGACAACACACGCTGTCAACAGCACAACAATGGGATCGGGAAGACAAACTTGCCACGTATCGGGACGAATTTTACATACTTGAAAATACGATTTACATGGATGGCAATTCACTCGGTTTATTATCCAAACGAGCAGAGCGCACACTGCTGCAGTTGCTTGATTCTTGGAAGACACTCGGCATTGACGGGTGGACGGAAGGGGAGCATCCGTGGTTTTATCTTTCCGAAGAAGTCGGTAAGAAAATGGCACCGCTCGTTGGTGGGAAAGCAAACGAAGTGATCGCCACAGGCTCAACGACAACAAACTTGCATCAGCTCGTTGCGACTTTTTATAAGCCGATTGGGAATCAAACAAAGATACTCGCGGACGAATTGAACTTCCCTTCGGATATTTATGCGTTGAAAAGTCAGTTGCAGCTAAAAGGGTACGAGCCGGATGAGCATTTTATCCGCGTGGCTAGCCCGGATGGTCGGTATTTACGAGAAGATGACATTATTGCAGCGATGACGGAAGAAGTTGCGCTTATCGTTTTACCAGCGGTTTTATATCGCAGTGGCCAAGTGCTGGATATGGAAAAGTTGACGAAAGCCGCAAATGAACGAAACATTCCAATCGGGTTCGATCTTTGTCATTCTGTTGGATCCGTTGAGCATGAACTGCATGACTGGGGCGTGGACTTTGCATTTTGGTGCACGTATAAACATCTAAACGGTGGACCCGGTTCCGTCGGAGGGCTGTTCATTCACGAAAAGCATTTTGGCAAAGCGCCAGGCCTAGCTGGTTGGTTCGGTTCGAAAAAGGCATCACAATTTGATATGGCACATACAATGGATGCGGCTACAGATGTCGGTGCATACCAGATTGGTACCCCTCACGTATTGAGTTTGGCTCCCGTGATCGGTTCGCTTGAAATGTTCGAGGAAATTGGCATCGAAGCAATCCGTGAAAAGTCATTGAAACTGACAAACTTTATGTTGGCGTTAATTGAACAAGAATTAGCAGATGCAGGCTTTACGATCGGCAATCCAATCGATGAATCTCGCGGTGGACATCTTTTACTGGAACATGCAGAAGCAGCGCGGATTTGCAAAGCGTTAAAGCAAGATGGCGTCATCCCGGATTTCCGAGCTCCAAACGGCATTCGGCTAGCACCCGTTGCACTATATAACACATTCGAAGACGTCTGGCATACCGTTCAAAAATTAAAAGTCATCATGGATGAGAAACGCTATGAACAATTTGAAAATAAGAGAGGTGTCGTCGCATGACAGGGAAGTGGATCGATATTTCACAGCCGTTGCATAACGGCATTGCAGAATGGCCAGGGGATACGCCATTTACGTATGAAGTCGCTTTTCCGAAAGCAGTAACCGGTTCGGTTAATATCGGAAAACTGACAACGAGTACGCATATGGGGACGCACATTGATGCGCCGTTTCATTATGATGATCAGGGAATGAAAGTACATGAATTGCCGCTTGACGTCTATATCGGTCGGGCGAAAATCATTGATGTGACGGGTCTTGAGAGCGTCGGTCGTTCCGATTTGGAAGCGCACGATTTCGGTGGAGCAGAACGAATTTTATTAAAAACAGGAAGTCGACCAGATCCAACTATATTTCCAGAAACATTTACAGTGCTCCGAGCAGATATTGGTCCGTTTCTGAAAGAACGCGGTGTAAAACTGATTGGTGTAGATACGCCATCCGTTGACCCCGAATCGAGCAAGACACTAGACGCGCATCATGCCCTCCATGACAATGGAGTGCTCATTTTGGAAAATATCGTACTCGATACAATCCACCCAGGCTTTTATGAATTAATCGCATTACCATTGCCAATTGCGGGAGCGGATGGAAGTCCAGTGCGCGCTGTTATAAGGAGACTAGACGATGAGTGAAAAAGGGATTCATACAGATTTCAGAGAGAACATGACATACGGCGAGTACTTGCGCCTGGATAAAGTCTTATCGAGCCAAGAACGGTTGTCGGGTCATCATGACGAAATGTTGTTTATCGTCATCCACCAAGTGAGCGAACTATGGATGAAGCTCATCTTACATGAACTGAACACGGCAATTGAATTGATTGAAGAAGATGAACTACCAGAAGCGTTCAAAATGCTTGCCCGTGTTTCAAAAGTGCAATCACAAATCATCCAGGCATGGGATGTCCTTGCGACAATGACGCCAGCTGAATACATGGAATTCCGTGATAGCCTCGGCCGTGCATCAGGTTTTCAATCGTACCAAAACCGTCTCATCGAATTTGCGTTAGGGTATAAACAGCCACATATCTTGAAAATTTACGAGAAAGATCCAGCGCTCGCCCGCGAATTAACAGCAGCTTATGAAGCACCCGGGATTTATGATGTTGCCATCCGTGCCCTCTCACGAGCAGGCTTTGCCATCAATCCAGACTTGTTGAACCGGGATTTCTCGGTTACTTACAAAGGGGATCCAACGGTTGCGGCAGCATGGCTCGACGTCTACCGTGATGTCGACACATACTGGGATTTGTATCAACTCGCCGAAAAACTCGTCGATATCGAAGACAGCCACCAGCAATGGCGCTTCCGCCACATGAAGACGGTGGAGCGTATCATCGGATTCAAAGCCGGCACAGGCGGCTCCTCAGGCGTCAATTATTTGAAGTCTGTACTGGATCATCAGTTTTTCCCTGAACTATGGGACGTACGAACAAAATTATGAATATATCAATGAAGCTGCCGATGTCATCTCGGCAGCTTCTGTTATGTAAGCCTAACAGGTAATAGTGACAAGGAGATTTCTGTGTTAGAAATTGCGTTGCAATAAAGAGAAGTACAGCATTTGCGTTCTATTGCTCACCTTCTAACGTCTATCAATCACTTTCACAATTCTAATAAACAATTTGTTACGAACGGCCTATCCCTCGAAGCAGCCCGTTAAAGTGTGAAAGGCATTTAGCGCGACAAAAACAATTCGGTAGAAGCACTTACCCGCGAAACAAGCAAATTTCATCAAGCTAAGCATAACTCTTTATAAAGCCGCAAATTTCTTTCAAACGGCTCATATATCATCGAAACGCGGCATACTTCCCCAGAACTCCGCATAACTCTCCAGAACTCCGCATAACCCAGCAGAACGCCGCATAACCCAGCCAAACGCCGCATAACCCAGCCAAACGCCGCATACCCCTCCAAACAAAAAACTCCACCAACTCACTCCGTTGGCAGAGCCTTGTCTCTTAACACAATGGTATTACTAAAGATAGCGCAGTTCGCTGTGTGGGCGCTACGAATTACCAATCTACAGAACCACAGCCGGATTGGCCAAAACCTCCATTTTCAGTTTAGTTAGCAATGAACCCGTCGAAATGATTTCTCATCGACTGTAGGAACCCCTCCCCGAACCGTTGTGACTCATTGCCCCAACCTTGGATTGCCCACTATGCACAAAGCCTGCTCGCTCGCACTTACTTCACAAAAAGCAAGGCGAACAATGGACTGCGCCAGTTTGCGGATAAATTCCAACCAGTCTTACTAAATGAGCGTTCCCTACAACCATCTATCAAAAATAAATTGGTCCTCATCACAATATAGTATCGTTTCACCATTATGATGACTGGAAATACTAAATCACCACCATCATTGACGTTGTATACTTAGAATATTCTGCATGAGGCAAGGTGGTGTGTGCACTTAGACTGCATGCCTAGCAATGAAAATCTTCAGTAATTCTTCAGAAATAAGATGCATAAATCTTCATCTTCATTGTAGACAATAAAAACACTACGAAAAAGGTGGGATTCTATGAAAAAACGAGTACTCATTTTACTAGCCGTTTTGGGAGCGGCATTGTTTTTCATGAACGACAAAACGTCGAAAAAGGAAGCAGTTCCTTTAAGTTACGATGCAAAAGCTGCAATTGTTATGAATGAAGCAGGAAAGGTATTGTATGAAAAAAACAGCAAACAAGCACTTCCTATCGCCAGCATGTCAAAACTGATGACACAATATATTATTTTAGAGGCACTCGCCAATAACGATCTATCTTGGGATGACAAGTACGAGCCGTCCGCAGTAGCAATGAACCAAGACCGGCATGCCGTGAAATTGGGGATGGACACAAACTCCACATACACCGTGAGAGAATTATTCATAGCAATGACGGTCATTTCCGCAAATGACGCAACAATAGCACTCGCAGAAATGGTTAGCGGCTCTGAAGAAGCATTTGTCGTTGAGATGAACAAGCGTGCCAAGCAGTTAGGTTTAAAAAACACACACTTCGTCAATGCGACAGGGTTGGATGCAGACGAGACCAATCAAGCTACTGCACGAGATGTCGCTGCTATTGCCCGAACAGTACTCAACGAGCATCCGGAGATTCTGGAGTTCACACGTATGACCGATTTCACAACTGATGAAGGTGTAAAGAGATGGTCTACAAACCTCATGCTTCCTGGGATGCCTGAAGCAATGCCGGGTTTGGATGGACTTAAAACAGGTTACACGGAAATTGCCGAATCGTGCTTTGCGAGTACCGGAATATTTAATGGAGAGCGCATTATTACCGTCGTCATCGGTGTCGAAGCGGATGGTAAAGACACGACGACACCCCGATTTGATTTAACACGTGAATTAATTGATTCATATGTGTTGAATAAATAAAAAATTCGCCGCTGCATGCTATACTGAAACAAATCATTCACATAGCAAAGGGGTCGATAACATGCTACAAACCGAACAATGGATTAAGAAATTGCCGCTTCTTCAACAAATCGTCGATAAAAAGGAAGTCCTTTGGGTAAACCCTTTAAACGGAAACAGTGCGAAAGGTATTGAGCAATCCGGCATTTCATTCAAAGACGTCAAAGAGGCAAGTGATCGTTTACAACGGTTTGCCCCCTACATACAAGCGGTTTTTCCTGAAACAACTGAAGCACATGGAATCATTGAATCGCCATTAACGGCAATTCCGGAAATGAAACAAGCGCTAGCCCATACGTATAACACAGATATACCAGGTACGTTACTGATCAAACAAGACAATGCATTGCCTATCTCTGGTTCTATTAAAGCCCGTGGCGGGATTTACGAAGTGTTGAAACATGCTGAAACACTTGCCATAGAACAGGGACTGATCTCACCGGAAGACGATTACGCAAAATTCGCAGAACCCGCATTCCGTAATGTCTTTGCCAAACATAAAATTGCCGTTGGTTCGACAGGTAACCTTGGATTGAGCATCGGTATCATGAGTGCGCAGCTCGGCTTCAATGTCACCGTGCATATGTCCGCAGATGCAAAACAATGGAAGAAGGACTTATTGCGTGAAAAAGGAGTTACAGTTGTCGAATACGCAGACGATTACAGTAAAGCGGTTGAGGAAGGTAGACGCCAAGCGGAATCGGATTCTTTATGTCATTTCGTCGATGATGAGAACTCGCTCGACTTGTTCCTTGGATACGCGGTTGCGGGGGAACGGGTAGCTGCGCAATTAAAAGAACAGGGAAGAGTTGTAGATGCGGATCATCCACTATTCGTCTACTTGCCATGTGGAGTTGGTGGAGGACCTGGAGGCGTTGCCTTCGGATTAAAGCTGCAATTTGGAGACAATGTCCACTGCTTCTTTGCTGAGCCGACAAACGCGCCATGCATGACAATCGGAATGATGACACAGCTTCACGATAAAGTTTCTGTCGCAGATTTCGGATTAGACAATCATACTGCAGCGGATGGACTCGCTGTTGGCACACCGTCAGGATTTGTCGGTAAAAAGATGGAACCGCTGCTTGCAGGTTGCTACACCATTTCAGACGACACGATGTTCAAACTTCTGACAATGACGGCAGATACAGAGGGAATCCGCCTAGAACCTTCTGCATTAGCGGGCATGACAGGCCCCATTCACACAATACAAAACGACATACAAAATGCTGCTTCATCATCAGCGACCCATCTCGTATGGGCAACAGGCGGAAGCATGGTCCCAGAAACCGAAATGGATATATACTACGGAATTGGCAGGAAATAATCGCTATTTCCCGGGAAATCGACAAGATAAGGGAAATAATTTACGGAAAACAAAAATTATTGTCTAACAGTGCCATCAGAAGCTCAACTTTCATCTCTTCCAGCAACGTAAAGAATCTGTAACGAAATTCCGCAATCATTCGTCTACTCATTAAGTACGTATGCTGGAGGTGCTCGTGTGAAAAATGATGTCTTAGCCATACTTTTGTTAAGCTTATGTCTCTTGTCAGCATGTTCAGATGCAAAAACACAAAAGCTAGGAGCGTTCTTTGAAGACGCAAATATTGAACACGTCGATAAAGTCATCATCCAAGACGGTTCGACGGGCTACTCAAAAGAATTGGTTGACGAACAGCAAATTGATGATTTCCTATCCCGAGTAAAAATTATTGAGTATTCACCTCAAGAAAACCAAGAAGGCAGCGTTGGCTGGCGTTATGCGATTACGCTTATTGACGGTCAAACAGAATTCAAATTTACTTTACATCAAATTGGGGACACCTACTATGACACCAATCCAGACATTCATCCAATCGTAGACACTTACTACAAAGAGTTGGAACGTGAAGAGAAATAAACGCTGAAAGGACCTCTGCTTGGGGTCCTTTTTAAATGGATTCAAAACGTTTACTTCAATCTGGATAGGGAATAACAGTATGGAGAGAAAAATAGATGTGGAGGATGAAACGATGAGCTCCCCAGTGGAAGATAAATCAGCAACCCAATGCAACACAGAGTATGATGCATTAAAGCGAGTGATCATATGCCAACCAAAATACATGGCAATAGAAGACGTCATCAATGACGTACAAGAAAAGTACAAAGACGAAAACATTGACGTCGAAATTGCGATGAAACAACATAAAGAATTTGAAAAACTGTTACGGGAGCATGGCGTGGAAGTCATTACACTGCCCGCATCCGAAAAATTCCCGGAACAAGTATTCACGCGTGATATCGGATTCACAGTCGGTGATGAAGTGTTCGTTGCCGAGATGGCAAGTGACATCCGAAAAGGCGAAGAGGAAGCGTTAGAAGAGTTTCTGGAAGAAGAAAATATTGACTACCAAACAACAGTCGATCGGGTAGAAGGTGGTGATGTGATTGTTGATCGCGACAAGGTGTACGTAGGCATTAGCAGTCGTACATCTGACCAAGCTGTCCGCAATCTACAACGCGATTTGCCCAATCACCAAATTATCCGCGTACCATTTGATGAAAAATACTTGCATCTGGATTGCGTGTTCAACATTCTATCACCAACGACAGCACTCATTTTCCCTGAAGCCTTGCCAGCAGAAATGGTCGAGATGCTTACGGAGAAATACACATGCATTGAAGTGTCAAAAGAGGAACAGTTTACACTTGGTACAAATGTATTATCCATCGGGGACGGCAAAGTGTTTAGCCAGCCTCAAAACAAAGAAGTAAACAAAGCGATGCGCGCTCACGGATTTGAAGTCATCGAAATTGACTTCTCCGAAATTATCAAATCCGGAGGCTCTTTTCGGTGTTGCTCAATGCCGTTAGAACGTGAATGACAAATGAATCAAACTGTAACCCGCGGAAAGTTGTAGCTTCGCGCGGGTTACAGTATGATGGCGATTATTGGTTTACTGCGGAAATGTGTTCGGTATCTTCACAAGTACATAATCACTCGTCCACATTTGAGTCGTGGCGATTAAGCGTTCATCGTCTTTCGTAAAAAATAGACCGCTGCCATCTTTCTCAACGAATTCCCAACCATCTCTTTCAAGCAACACCTTCACCTCTGCATCGACACCGGCCATTCCGTTATCTCCATATCGTGTCATATACCAAAAATTAGCTTCATCCTCACCGACCTTCACCAATCGATCTTCGGAGCGTTCAAGTGCTTCTATAACCTCTTTTCCTTTCGCTCCTTCAAAGGGGAGAGCTGGAAACCGATTCATATACACAACGACACCAATGACGACGGTTATCAGTGCTAACAATAGCACAATCTTTCTCACGATCAGTCACTCCTTTCATTCACTATCCATTGCATCTAACTGTTCTTTCGCTTTCTCGACAATCCTTCTAATGAGTTCATCTTCCGTCAACTTCTCAATATTATCCCCATAACGGTAATCATCTATGAGTTCGCTCAACGCAAACCAAGTAGCAGAATCAGCATCAGGAAAATCATCACGCAAGACTTGATAGAGCGTGTATGCATGGTCAAGTGCTTTCTCGTTTTCTTCAACAACTTTTGATAATAAACAACGCGTAACCTGCATACTGCATGCTTCAATGGAGGGGCGTTGTATCGCTAATTCACGAACGGCCCGATGAAAGTAGTTTTCCACTTCAAACGGATTAAGCGGTGTACGTAAAGAAGCGAGCATAAGTAAAGAGGGAGAAGTTTGGTTGTTTTCAATTAGGCCAATTGCCCAACAAACATAATCATTCGGTTCTGCCGTCATTTTATGTATTTTATAATAGAGTAGTGCCGTATGTATTTCTCTCACGCCTTCTAAAGGGATTATCTAATAATTAAAACGATTGCTGCTAGAAAAATGTTTCATTGGAAAGCGTGATTGGGAACTTTTTAGTCGTTTAGTTGCAATGAAGTACTGTAAGAAGAGGAGCGGGAAAGTTGGTGTAAATGTTCGAATCGGTGGTAACTGGTCGAGAATCGGTGATAACAGCGTCCGAATCGGTGGTAAAGGGCCGAGAATCGGTGATAACAGTGCCCGAATCGGTGATAAACGATCAGAAACCTGTGATAACTGTATCCGTACCTGTGATGCGAAAAACGAAACATCGACTTTTCTTGTTGATCAACAAAAAAGGGCTACCAACTGATAGCCCTTGCTCATTAAACATCCGATTCCACAATATGATTCGTCTCATGCATGGAACTTTCATAGGCGATTAATGTTACGCCCAATTCATCCTCAAAATCACTCAACAATTTCAACTGCTCAGCATTTAACTCTGCAAGCGGCACACGGTCCGGCATCATCATCCACCACTCCTATCCTGTTTACGGTTAGCGTGTCCAGGACGGTGTAGACTATACAAACTCAAGCAAACAAAATACGCTTTAACTCAATTTGTAAATCAGGGAATTGGAAGGAACGTAATGTATCAGTATGTCCGAAAACTGCACGCTCACGATAATGACCGTCAGACAGACCATATACTTCAACTGTTTGATTGTGCGCATCGACTATCCAAAACTCTTGAACGCCACTACGTTCAAATAACTTGAATTTTTGATTTCGATCTTTGAGCGCCCTAGAAGGTGAAAGAACCTCAACAAGTAGATCAGGACATCCAATTGCCCGATGCTCACAAATCAGTTCCCTCCTGCAAAATACAGATACATCAGGTTGTACGATTGTATAATCATCTGATTTATCCAATTGTACATCAAAAGGAGCGATAAATACTGCGCATCCATCTGTACCAAAATAACTTCGCAAAGCAAAAAACAACTCGCCCACAATCCGTTGATGTGTCGCTGATGGTGCTGGTGTCATATTGAACGGAACACCATCAATCAGTTCCCATTGTCCATCCCAGTGACTGACTTCCTTAATCATGAATTTATGTGTAGAGTCCGTCTCCGTCATCCAATTCACCACCTCAAGTTTGCCTCCATTTTACCACAAACCAAGCAACCTTTCTGAAATAAACAAAAAATCCACAGGAGCAAACGAATGCTCCGTGGATTTCCAATAGCTTGTCCAATCAACCCACTTGCCAAGGCCGATTTAGCTTTTTCTTCTTTTTAGGCTGCTTAGGACCTAACTCGCTCCTTGTCATTCGTTGGGGCTCCATTCCTTTTTCAATTCTAGAACTGACGGCTCTAGAAAGTTTGTGGAGATTTGGTGCCAAAAATACCCGTGATCCAACAGCATGACAATGAGGGCATTCAGCCGTTTCTTTATTGCCAGACATGGATTTGAAAAACAATGTAAAGTCTCCACAGTCCTCGCATCGGAATGTATAACTAGGCAAGGTTAACCCTCCTCATTCAATCACTTAGGTCGAATGTCTTTATCGAAAATTTGTGTCGGGATCGCAATTGTACAGCACGCATTTGGAATATCCACAATCCCATTAATGCGCCCCTCAACAGGTGCGGTACTCAACAACATGTACGCCTGTTCGCCCGTGTACCCGAGCGTTTTTAAATACTCAATGGCGTTTAAACAAGCATTTCGATAAGCAAGATTGGCATCTAAATAATGTTGACTGCCATCACGGTCATCTACAGAAATTCCTTGGAAGACAAGGAAATCATTATAATTTGGTTCAACAGGACCAGGCTGGAATACAGGATTCTCTTCAATCTTGTACTTTTCCATGCCACCCTTAATAATATCTACTTTTAGCTCAATCCAACCGGACATCTCGATTCCGCCACAGAACGTAATTTCCCCGTCCCCTTGTGAGAAATGAAGATCCCCAACAGATAACTTGGCTCCTTCAACGAAAGTCGGGAAGTAAATTCTCGAACCTTTTGATAGGTTTTTAATATCGCAGTTTCCACCGTTTTCACGAGGCGGCACTGTCCGGGCACCTTCTTTTGCAATTCGATCAAATTCAGCGCCTTTTAAATTTCCGAGTACGACACTTTCAGAAGTAGGTGCGTTTGCTAGAGCAGGAACACGGTTTGGATCTGTATCAATTAACTTCTGCTCGCGATCATTCCATTTCTGCAATAGTTCCATAGAAGGCGCAACCCCAATGAGTCCTGGGTGAATCAACCCTGCAAATTTAACGCCAGGCACATGACGGGAAGTCGTATAAATCCCTTCGAAATCCCAAATCGATTTAGCCGCCTCTGGATAATGATCGACTAAGAAACTACCACCATTCTCCTTTGCGAAAATCCCATTAAAACCCCACTCATACCCCTGATGTGCTCCAATATCCAAAATATCTACAACGAGCAAATCACCAGGCTCTGCACCATTCACATACACCGGACCACTTAATACATGGACACGCGTCAAATTAACGGTTCGTACATCTTCCGCACTATCGTTATTTTGAATTTGTCCATCGGTCCATTCCTTGCAATCCATCCTAAAAGACGTTCCAGGGTCTACAGAAAAAGCTGCGGGTATATCCGGATGCCACCGATTGTGTCCCGGATGTGCCTGCTCCTCCATCGGCTTACTCAAATCCAACGCATACATCGTTTTTGCCATAATCCTTCCCCCAATCCTAGTTTTGAATGCGCTTTCATACTACCAATAACATAGTAATAAGTCAAATAGATAGGAATTTTCCATAATGTCTAATTATGATAGAATGCCTAACTTAATATGGAAAAGAAATGGTAAGACGATAGCTCAAGAAGTGCAATGTAGCAGGAATTAAAATGAAAGAACGTTAAAATGTTTTATTGTTATGCTGCAGAAATAAGAGTTGGTGATATAATGGAAATAAGAATTTCGTCTGAAGTTTTCAAGAATTCCAGGAGGGTTATCATGGAAACAAATTAGGAAGTATATGTGTGCAATACATGTCACAAAAAGCATGAATATGAAACGGAGTATTGTGTGAACAATTTTTTTTTACATAGTTAACAGTTGAAGCATAGCTAAATAAAAATCGGTATTGGTACGTAGGAAAATGTCAATAATAATGCGTTATGCTGATTATGATATCAACTTATAATTGAATGCCATTCATAAACGAAAAATTTTCTTCTTACCACTAGAACTTAAATTCTTCATATATCTTTCTTGCTTGGCTCAAGTCAATCCTCTATTTATCAAATACATATACCCCACTAGTATACGTTCCCTGGAGTAGCCCAAAGGTAGATAAACATAATAAATCTATCGAAAAAGGACTATCCTAAAGACAGCCCTCAATCATTCCAACCCACATTTTTCTCATGCACCTGACTCACTTAAGCAACCTACTCAATCAAAACGCTTTTGATATCTTAATCAACATCTTTAACTGCGCATAATTTACCTCCGCAATTGGAATATGAATCGGCATTATATTTACTTATCGCGATGCTATTTACTAATGTTAAACTAAAAAAACACGTAAGCTTAGAGGGCCTTAGTTGCTGCGGAAATTTTCATGCTCACTTTATCTATTTTGCCAAGGACGATTAATTCCGCATTTTTCTAAAGTAATCTTTTATATTTCATTGGCATGAATAATACAGGTGTCAAAGAGCCTTGATAATATCTAAATTTACTTTTTACGACATATTTACCGTTTCTTGTGATTCTTTTTAGTTCAACATTCTTTGGAAGAAGATATATCCTTCCTAATGTTTTATTGACTGATAACTTATATGTTTTTATTTCAAAACTTTTTGGCATTTTCAATCCTATAATGACCAAAGGAGTTGTTAGCTGTACTCTCAATGGTTTTAAATAATCAATATACTTTTCGTAAGTACCGACTGCATTGTCGAACCCACCTACACTTCGCATTTCATCCATTGCACAAATTATTACCCCTATTTTAGTCTGAACTGCTTTTTGCACATGATTCAATTCACTGGCGATAACAGGCTTCATAAGGTTCCATGCTGCGCTCCCAGAGTGATTAAAAGCAACTTCTACTGAAACAGGCTCTTTAGCAAAGTCTAGTCTCCAATTCTTATTCATATATCTGCTGTCATTAAAAATATAAGGTTCTTTTAACCAATTGTTTGCTGAAAATCTTTGTTTAAATAGATAATTTAAAGCCATAGAAATACTCTTTTGCTTGTTGATATATTTAGTGAAATGAAGATTTATAATATCTCTTTCTGTAATACTATCTATAATATCTATTATTTCCTTCCATAATGGAAGACAACTTGCATCATGTGTCATCACCAATAATCCATTTCGATGTGAATAAACATCAAATTCCATTAACATTTCGCCTCTTTCAAGATAGTGAATATATTACAGGTAAATCATATTATTGAGTAAAATTAATAAATCTTCTTCTCCTTATTTATAATTTTTCCAATTAATTCCCTATCCAACCAAAATGCCTGCTTCGTAATCATTCGACCGTCGGGCAACAGAACCTGATCGCTTCCGTCCCTTCCTTTTGGACGGATGTGACATAGCCCATTAGATTTAGGTTTAGGGAGATTGTTGTTCACAATTACCCTGTCCTTTTGCTGTATAGGTACAAGTCTAATGCCATCTCGAATCAAATGTTGAACATGTTCCCAAAACTCTTTAAGCCTGCCTTCTATTTCTGTCATTGGCATATTCCACAAAGTAATCCCTTCGAAATATAGTTTTCTATTCGGATTCTCTTTTTTTGTTTCCTTGTATCGGAAAACCACAAATAGTAGCTTTGTTTCCGTGAAGTATTCCTTGAGCCAGCTTTCTTCCCATTCTTCATTAGCCCATTTCACGAAATCGACATTCTTGAAGGACGTATGTTCCTTAGGGACTCCATCAGGTTCCAGTCGTACGGTTTTAAGGTGAATGTTTGCTTTCGCGAATTCTTCAATTTGTTCAAGCTTCGTACCTTTGATACCTAGGAGACTGCTGATAAAGAGTTGAAGGAAACTTTTCGATTTGTGGTTCACTTTTATTTGACCTATTACTGAAATTTCATCCAATGACTTTCCAATGAATGGCTGAAATTTTTCTTCGAGGATTTTCAATAATGTCTTCTTCTTGAGTTCAGCAGGAGATGTGATTCTTACTAAGTCCTCCTCTAAAATGACTTTTCTAATGAGTGTGGTCATGTAGCTTTGTTTAAGGGAATAAGCACGTTGCATTGCTAGGACGCTATTGTGAGGTTGTTCTCTTAATGAACTTTTATTAGCACCCTTAGTACTTGCAGCAAGGTAATTGGTATCTGCTTCCGACAATTCATGAGCAAGGCCATTTTTTATCTTTTCGTTAATAGCTGCCCAATCCTGTTTAATAATCTCTAAGTCTTCTTCAGCATATCTATGAAGATGACTTTTAATAATTCTATAATCAGCTCTTTTTAATTCGGGGATCCATTCATAAAACATTAACAATAACTCTTTGTTTTTTCTCCAAAAGCTAGAAGTTTCAAAGGTAGTTTTGGATTCCTCTATATAGTTAATAATGTTTAAAACTAATCTCTCTTTTGCAGATAGCGTCCCATTTTTATTTTTCCTGATTGGTGTGACTTTCAACTCAATACCTAAATCTGCAAAATCAGCTTCGCTATTAGAGTTTACCTGATATCCAAAAAAACTTTCCTCGATAATTTGACCTAAGTGTCCTTTAGAGCGTTCATTTTGAACTCTCCCGCTCTTATCTATTTCGCCAAATGTCTTTCCTTCGGCCTGCTGAGCCTTATATAACAATTCTTTTTCACTTTGATATAACAATTCTTATCCCCCCCAGTAGTTCTTACCAGTATTCTACCATAAAGAAAAAGCTGATACAGATGTATCAGCTAAAAGAAAAGTTTAATTGTATATCAGTTGGTTGACTTGTTATTTCAATTTCTTCAATTCGTTGTCCCATAATTTCAATTAAATCTACGACAAGGGCATTTCCCATACAGAAATATCTCATACGATCAGACATTCCGGCAGTCCAATTGTCTGGGAATCCATTCAGCCTTTCGCATTCAATTGGTGTTAGGAATCGTTTCTTGCCGTTCACTTCGACAATGTGAGTACTTCTATTGATAGAGCCTTCACTTGTTAGCATTGTTCTTCCGGGCTTGTCCAAATCATCAGTAGGAGACATTCCGCCCTCAGAGAAGTTATATTTATGACCATCTGCAGACGTTCGCTCAATTTTCTTTGGTCCTCTTAAATACTTGAACTTTTCTTCTTCGGCTGGTGTCAGATAAAACTTTTCCTCTACAAGTTCTTCATCAATTAAGATATCCCTCAGCACAGTGGGTTTCTTTTGCATGGGTGCGACATGGGCAGTAAATATCTTGCCATCTCTCATGATTCCGGCTGTATGGAAATTGAATGAAAACTCATCAGAGATTTCAATAATATCTTCTGGAAGGAAGTCTGCAGAAATGCGCTCTTTGTAAGGTTCCAATTCTACCGGGAATGACTTTGCGAAAAATCCTTCCTTGAAAATTATTTCATTTTTGTCCAATTCACGTTGGTTAATGTCAAAAGGGATACCGCCTTTATAGGCAAAAATGAAAACTCTTCTTCTTCTTTGTGCTAAACCATATTCAGCTGCATTAATTACTCGCCATTCCACGACATATCCCAAATCACGGAATGTTGCAAGCATGACAGCAAAATCTCTTCCTCGTTGTGAAGATGGAGATTTGAGCAGTCTATCAACGTTTTCCAGAAGTACATATTTAGGATTTCCGTTTTCCAGTATTCTTTTGATTTCCCAAAAGAGTACTCCTTTTTTACCTTGTATTCCTTTTTCTCCAGATAATGTTCTGGCTACAGAATAGTCTTGGCAAGGAAACCCTCCGACAACTAAATCAGGAGAAACATCTTGAAAAAATTCATTTGGTACTGTAGCTATATCTTGATTGCTGTGTTCACCACTAGAGAAGTTGCCAGCATAACAATTAAATGCATCTTGTGCTTTACGGGAAGGTTCCCATTGATTACCCCAAACGACGTCGAAAAGACGGGAGTTGGCTTGCTCTAATCCTTTTCGAAACCCGCCTACGCCAGCGAATAATTCAATTACCTTTAGAGAATTACTGTCAGACATTTTCGAACACCCTTTCGGTTATTTTCTTTATTATAACCTATTTCGACAAAAAGATCAAGATCCAATATCTAAAAATCATCATTAATTTTTATCAGTTCTTATTCTACTTGTCTCAAGTTTTATTGTTAGTGATAGCTGTTATTCTTCTAAGGACTTATATTTACCCTTTAATGATTTACATGCCCTCATAAAAAGTAGAATTTAATTACTAAAGTGAAGAAATCAGTATTGAGTTTGCTTGTATTTTATTCTCCGCTTCTTCTATTGTTATTGTTATTGGATATGATACCAGCCACGATTAAATCTTTGCCTTTAAATCTTCCTAGTAGTTTCTAGAACAAGAATTTTTAAAATTTCAGAGATATGATCTTGATCTTATTTATATTTAAAGTTACAATAATATAAGAGACGAAGAGTCTCATTTCTCGTTAGTACTACCGCTTGGGAAGGGGCTGTCTGTATGAAAAGAAACCAAATGTATCTCCAAGTCATAATTAGCATACTGATTACAACGTTAATAAGTTTTATATTCCTTATCTTTAGTGAAGAGTTAAACATAGTGGCAAAGATGATTCGGGAAAGGTTATTTGAAACCTTTGTAATAATTTCCCTTTTATCTATACTAATAATCCTGGCTAGTCTCCATGTAAAGTCCTGGGAATAGAAGAGTTATAATGTGCGATATATAATTCTGTTAAAATGCCATGTTTTTTCTCATTTCTTTTATTTTCAGCCTGACTAGCTATAGTTGTTATTTTATGATGAAAAACCCATCCACAAGTGATCAACTCACTCAGGATGGGTTGTTTCTATTCAATGCCAATTTCGTTTGGTAACCTTCTATTCCATTAGTCATTCAATGTTGACACTACGTACGGTCTCTTTCAGTTCATACATTTTCCCCTTATTCCAACAAACTCTCTCCCTTATTCCCCGCAGCATCCACAACCGTTACCTTACACTTTCCAGTACATCCAACTCAACTTCAAACGTACCATCTTCATTCAACAAAAACGGTACAGGCTTACCAAGTTTGCCATCCTTCATCAATTGATAAGACGCATTCAACTTTTCATTCACATCAAATGCTTCATCGCGTTCAGCGAGCGATTTAGCGAAGTCGATGTATGGGTCGGTTACTTGTCCAGTAACTGTCGCCCCTTGGATTGCTCCAGTGATTACAGGCTTTGTCGATTTCACGAAAATCGGCCCGATGCTTGCGGTTAGTGGCTCGGCGTTGGCCATTCCGGTGAAGTCGATGGAATAGATGCCGTCCGCTAGCGTTGCTTCTTCGTTTGTCCAACTGGACGTGTACTTGTGAAGAAGTGGGAATTTGCGTGTGCCTAGGCTTAATCCGTTGTCATAGAACAAGCTGTCTACTGGTGCTTTTGACAAGTAGTCGGTAATTTCTAGGGTTGGGTAGGACAAGTCACTGTTAATGGACAATGTGATTTCAGTTGGAGGTGCTTGTTCTTCATTGCCAAACGATAGATCTTTTTGAGTTATGCTCAGTTCCTCAATGGCTGGCGTGACGGTTGCGCCGTTGCTAAAGTCTGCGGCAAAGGGCAGTGATACGTCCACCGATTGCTCGCGGTCCGTAATATGGATATAGCCTAGAATCTCATCTCGGTATTTCGTCTGTTCGTTTTTGGCAGCTGTTAAGGTGACATGGAGCAGTTGCTCGCCGTCTAGTGTGAATGAAGGCGGTTCGACAGTTATTGTTGCACCGTCAAACGGTTGCGTGACGTGTATGGCTACGTCGTAATGCCCACCAGTTCCTGTTATATCCTTCACAAGCACAGGTTTTGTAAGGGTGATCGCCTCTGATAATGTTACAGCTCCGAACGTCACAGCCCCTTTTTGATTCTCAACGAGTTCTCCCTCGCCGGTTGCATCGATTTCCTCAAGCGCATAAGCAAGAATGGTAGGGTGAACCGCTGCATATGGTCGAACGCGGCCTGCCCCTTGGTCGAACACATTGTACACTTTTGTATCGAGTACTTTTGCAGTGTTTGCCATGGCCACTTTAATATCAAATGGCGTCCAATCAGGATGGGCTTGCTTTAAGAGTGCAGCGACGCCTGTAATATAGGGTGCTGCTTGGGATGTGCCTGTCTCGCGTTTATAAGCATCTGTATAATCGTCTGCTTGACGGTATCTTGGCATCGTGGAAAGGATGTCTGTTCCAGGTGCTAAAATATCAGGCTTAATGTCAAAATTCGGTCGTGACGGTCCTCGTGAGCTGGAGCTGTCAATCTCGTCATGGATGGTTGAGTTGCCGACTGCTATGCCGAGACGAGCTGTTCCTGGCGCACGGACGGACCCACGAACTGATCCGGTATTGCCGGCTGTACTAATGACAACGACGCCAGCGAGGACTGCGTTGTTTACGGCAATCGACAATGCGTGGTTTTCCATGTCGCTATTATCGCTTAATGAAAGATTCATTATATCCATTCTTTGTGCGACTGCTTCTTCAATTGCTCGTAAGATGGTTGATGTGTCACCGCTCGTGTAGGATCCAAAAATACGGTAGGCGTACAAGTCGATTCTCGGTGCAACCCCTTTTACGCCAAATGCATTTTTACCTGCAATAATGCCTGCAATGTGCGTTCCGTGATACGTCTCAAAGCGTGCGCCAGACGTCGATGCTTTTTCAGGAGCGCCTGTAGGACGTTCGTCTGGGGATGTTTCGGAAGGGTCATTTTCATCTCTCGTTCGTGCGTATTTTTCAGGATCTGATTGATCAACAAAGTTCATCCCGCCACGATAGGCATGTTGAATGGCAGGATGGTGTCTGTCAATCCCTGAATCCAGCACAGCCACTTTGACCCCTTGTCCTTCTATCCCTTCCGCCCAAAGCGCTTTTACTTCTGAATAAATGACGTCCATTTCATGTTCCAAGGATGACTCTACCTCTGTCGAAGTCGCCCCTGATGCCAAAACCTTGAAGTTTGATTCAATCAATTGGATGTCTTGTATGTTACAAAGTTTCTTTACATCTTTTGATGGAATGGTTGTCGCAATGGCATTTAACAAGGTGTTAAATGAATGGAACTTTTTAAAGGGAATGTTCATAGACTTCATTGCGTTGAACACTTGCTGTTGTTGGACGTGCACTGCAGCTTCAATTTGTTTTACGTTTTCCGTTGTGAAAGGGGTGCCGTTCATTTCCGCCATCCGTTTTTGTACAACTACAGGTTCTTCCTTTAAGTGAAGGATGATATCGATTTCCTCGATATCCAATGCCGTTTCATATAAGTTGTGCATAATCCGCTCTCCTTTTATTCCCGAGACATGGTAATTCGCTACTTGTAACATACGTACTTTTCACATAATTTTCAATGGGATGTGACAATCATGGAGGTTTTTGTGTCTTGGTGGTCAAGGAGTACGTTGAATAGTTCCTGGCAAAGAGATTTTAATTCTAAAAATTCAATTGAATTCCGTTGCATTGTTGGATAATATTGTATGAAGTGGTAATTCGTGTGGTGAGTCTAAGTGGAGTGATAGAGAGAAATTATGGGGGTATGTCGGTGAATTCATTCAATTTGATTGTCTCGATAGCAAGCGGTTGTCTGCAGACCAACTTGAACGAGGGGAATAAGCATGGATATCCAAACGGTGAAAGAAGAACTTGCTGCACTAACAGAGACGATTTATTTTGACGAACAGAATTTTTTACGTGAGCAGTCCTCTGATCCGTTACAGTTGCGTCGTGTCATCGACCTTGCAGAACAAGCGGTAAAGTCGAATGAAGACGAACGCTTTTTTCTATACGGGACACTAGGAAACTTATATCGGATACTTGGAGAGCCGAAGATGGCTATTCATTATTTGAAATTGAATCTACGGGATGCTGTGAATACTCGATCTGCTCGTAGAGAAATCGTCACGTTGATTCGCCTTGGAGAGGCTTTGAAATACGATGTTCGGCATGAGGAAGCAATGGAAATGTTCAATCGTGCATCGTTACGATGTGAAGAAACGGATGATACGATTTATAGGGATTTTGTTTTGCAACATAAAGGCAAGTGCTTGTTGGAAATGCATAAGGTTGACGAAGCGATGGAGTGCTTTCGGCGAGCGTTGACGTTAAGGATGGAGAAAGGGGATGTGGCTTTGATTCATTCGACGGAGCAGGCGTTGGTGTTTGCGAGAAAGTTACTAGCGAGTGATGGGAATGAATAAAGGTAACCATACTGCGCTTCAGCGATTCATTCACTATGGAACAATCATTGGTATTTTTGCATTAATCATTCCTGCTACTTTTAATGATGCGTTTTTCTATCTTATATTCCTGCTCATGGGTGTGAACTTGTTTAATAGTTTTGTTCGGATGGTGAAAGGAAAGTGGATGGTCGTTGGATTAGTTGCTGTAAGTGTGTCGCCGTTAGGCTTGTATGTGTTGATTAGTGGGATGAACTAACGTGTGTAGTTTCCCAGGAAATGAAGTTGATAAGGAGGGGTTCTCGTGGCGACAATGCTAACATTAGGTGTACTCATCGTAATCAATTTCCTCTTATGTAGCTTTATAAGTTTCCTCTTTCGTGAAAGACGTAAGGTGGATTGGGGCATGGCCTTCATTTTCAGTTTTGTCATTTCGCTATTTTCGATTTGGTTGTTGGACGGGTGACGGACTTTAAACCGAGCAAGGCCAATTTTTAGTGTATAAACGAAAAATAACCCATCGGAGAGTAGCTCTGATGGGTTATTCCGATTACCTCTATTTCTTTTATCCGCTGTCCCCTTAGGGAAGTTAAACCGTAAATCTACTCATATCACTTTGCAAGTTCTCGGCCAATTGAGAGAGCGTTTGTGCATTTGAAGAAATTTCTTCATTTGCCGCAAGTTGTTCTTCAGTAGCTGCGCTCGTAGATTGAGCTTCCGATGCAGCTTGTATAGCAAGTTCTTGCACTTGTTTAGCACCACCGGATACCTCGTCAGTCATCACGCGAATCTGTTCAATCGCGGCAGAAACTGTTGTCACTTTCGTACTCACTTCAGTGGAGGCGCATTCGATTTTCTCAAATACATCTCTCGTCTGTTCTGTCACGACACGACCTGCTTCTACACGTTCATTGCCATCTGTCGTACTTGTCACGACTTTTCCTACGTTCTGAATCATCATGTCAATCACTTGGCCGATTTCGACTGCTGATTGTTTAGATTGCTCTGCAAGGTTCCGAACTTCTTCAGCGACAACTGCAAATCCTTTTCCGTGTTCACCTGCCCGTGCAGCTTCAATTGCCGCATTCAATGCTAGTAAATTCGTTTGTTCTGCGATAGCCGTAATGACAGAGGTTACGCGACGAATTTGCTCTGAGTGAGTCGCCAAGTCACCGATAATTTCCGAGGAATGTTCCATTGATTTGCTAATTAAGAGCATTTGTTCAGAGAAGTCTTTCATTAACGTCGCCCCCTCATGAACGAGCTTCGTAACTTTCTCAGTGGATTGCATCATTTCTGCGTTCTCTTCGTTAATGCGCAAGATTCCTGATGTCATTTCTCCCATTGCGGTCGTCGATTCATTAACAATGCTTACTTGCAAATCACTAGCAGTTAAGTTTTTCTCCGCAATTTCAGCAACCATTTCCGAAGCGGCTAGGCTTTCTTCTGAACTCGCTGAAAGTTCCTCAGCTTGAACAGCAAGTTGTGTCGCTGAATTTCGTGTATTTGTAATGATTGCACGTAAATCCATTACCATTTCATTAAAAGCGTTGGCCATGTCACCAATCTCATCTCGATTTTTAATCGTGACAGGTTCAATCGCGAAATTCCCGTCTGCAATTTGTCGCAATGAAGTTGTCATCGTACTGACTGGGCGAGCGATACTACGGCTAATGAGACGAGCAATAACGATGCTCAAGATAACAGCAAAAATCATTAATCCTATCGTAATCATTCGGATTGTAGACAATAAGTTCTGTAAATCTTGCTCAGTAACGGCTTGTTGGCTAACTTGATGTTGGATGAGTTCTTCAATATTATTTGAGATCTGATTTTGATAAACCGCAGATTCTTTTGCAATTACCAATGCTTCTTCTTGATTACCATTTTGAAATTCTTGAATCATTCTTTTGGTTGTTTCATTGTAACTTTCTCTACCTTGTACAATCTCGGAAAGTGTGACGCGTGCGGATTCCGTGCGGACTAGTTGATCCAGTTCACTTAGAATCTCGTCACCTGTAGTAAGAATCTTATCTTTGCCTTCCAGATACGTTACGTCATCATACAACATGTATGCTCTAAGAAAGCTAGCGATCTGATTTTGATTAGCAGACAATTGTTCAAACAACAGTACCTTTTTTATTTTATCATTAATTAAATATTGGTATTCTTTATCAATAGATGATTGTGCGAATAATCCAGAAATGCCTATCAACATCATGATAACTAAAGTGGATGTGAAGCCAATCCATAATTTTTTTCCTACGTTAAATTTCATAAAATGTAGCATCCTCCTATGATGTTAATGTTTAATCTACTAATTATAGTTTATTATTTAATAGGATAATAGAGGTATTATTTTACAGTAGGTAGAAAGTTGTGTTGAGACTAATCGGTTCATAGATTACTTGTTGTTCTAAATGAGTTGAATTCGTGTACTGCCAATGTCTACTTACTCCGAGTTCGCCCCATACTATCTCTGAGGTGGTCATATGACGATTGTACGACTTGGGTATGTGGCGATGAGCATGGAGTTGAAAAATGCATCACCATCCAAAACAATGACATTTGCGCAGTTTCAAAAAATTGGTGACCGGGAAGCGGCCATTCGCAAATTGGAACGCATTGCGCTCGCAAATTTAGAAAACACACATCGGTTGCTGAAGCATAATGTGTTCAATGCAATTCATTTTTATCGGTTAACTTCTCGGCTCATTCCGTTGGCAAATCATGAGGAGCTGAGCGAGTGGGACTATATGGAGCCGTTAACTGAAAAGTTGGCGGAAATCGGCGAGTTTGTAAAGAAGCACAACATGCGGATTGATTTTCATCCAGACCATTTTGTCGTCCTCAATTCCATGAAAAAAGATGTCTTGCAGAATTCCTTAACCACTTTACGGATGCATGAAGAACTGCTTCTAGGAATGAACATGGATGCGACCCATCGTTGTGTCTTACACGTCGGAGGAAATTATAAAGATACGGAAAAGTCGTTGGAGCGTTTCGCTACAAATTGGCTTGAAGTCCCCCGTGCTATACAACAACTCATTATGCTCGAAAATGATGATACATCGTTCAAACTGGAAGACACACTTTACCTTTGTGAGAAGCTCAGCATTCCACTTGTCTTTGATTACCATCATCATTTGGCGCATCATCGTAACGAAAACTGGGTTGAGGATTGGGGGAGGGTTGTTGCGACTTGGGACACTTCGCCGCTACCCATTAAAATGCACATTTCCAGTCCGAAAAGTGAATCCGCTTTCCGCCACCACGCCGATACGGTGGACGTCGATATGTTCTTTCAGTTTTTGAATGAAATCAAAGGGACTGTTCCTCAAATAGATTGCATGATTGAAGCGAAATTGAAGGACGCAGCACTCTTTCAGCTGATGAAGGAAGTAGGGCGGAGAGCGGACGTGGAAGTGATTGATGGCTCGTCGTTTTATTTGAAATAGGTATGTGGAATATACAAGCGATTTCCTAGTATCAGGAGGTCGTTTTTTGATTGGCGAAAAGAGTGGGGCGGTTTTGATTTATACAGCGTAAAAGATTGAAGGGGGTGGAGTTGGGGAGATGTCTACTTGCATAGAGGCGGATTTGTCGTAATGTTTACTTATCTAGGGTGAGTTAAGATCCATTATATGGGTAAGTGGTGATGAAATGATGTTGAGCGGTGATAAATGGCGAATAAGCGGTGATAAAGGGCCGACAAGCGGTGATAAACTGTAGCTAAGCGGTGATAAACAAAAATCCTGCAAGTGTGACCGTTTGGAATGCAAGGGGAAATAGGTGAAAAGGGGCGAATCGGTGGTAAAGTGCTCAGAAACGGTGGTAACACCCTCCGAATCGGTGGTAAAGTGCTTGGAAACGGTGGTAACCTCCTTCGAATCGGTGGTAAAGTACTCTAAATCGGTGGTAACGCGTCTGGGGCTGTTTGGAATTGTGATAAAGCCGTGGGAACGTCGAAGTTCTACAATGGGACCCGCTGTTTCACACTTGAGATGATGTACATGTAAAGAATTTAGGCGGAAAAGAGAGAATCGGTGATAAAGTGTCCAGAATCGGTGATAACCTTCTCGGAATCGGTGATAACGGCCAGCGAATCGGTGATAACCTTCTCAGAATCGGTGATAACGCCACTCGAATCGGTGATAACCTCCTCCAAATCGGTGATAACGCTCTTCCTATTCAATGATCCCCACTCCCCCTGATCAGTACGCACACAACTACATCTCATTTTGCCGATTAACCCTCCACCTTCAACCTGAATAGTGCTGAAAAGTGCCAAAATAGCCAGAACGTATTGAGTTCTCCGTCTAAAAAAGGTACATTCGCTTCAGTGAATGCTTATCAATTGATAAGACTGAAAATTCTACAATAAAGGTGGTACCCGATATGAAGAACGATAAAATTTCAGCTATATTAGAAAAAGAACTTGTCATTGCACTTGGTTGTACAGAACCGGTTGCAATTGCGTATGCAGCGGCGACTGCGAGAAGTCATGCGCCTGGGATGATTGAGGAGCTCGTTGTAAGTGCAAGTGGCAATATTATTAAGAACGCGAAGTCCGTTGGGATTCCTGGGATGTCTGGTAAAGGGTTGGATTTCTCTGCTGCGATCGGAGCAGTTGCGGGGAATGCGAGTTATGGTTTGGAAGTGTTGAAAGGGCTTACAGCGGAGGACGAGCGTTTGGCGGAGGAGTTGCTTGAAGCAGGTAAAGTGAAAGCGAGTCAGGCGGATATACCAAAGTTGCTCTATATTGAAGTGATCGTCAAAACGGATCTTCATACAGCGCGTGTTATTATTGCGGATAATCATAGTAATATTACGTTGATTGAAGTGGACGGGGAAACGCTGTTCAAGGGCGGTTGCGAGAACATCGGCATGAAATCATCCAAAGAAGAGTTAGATGAATTGTCTATTGATGAGATCTATGACTGGGTTTGTAAAGTCGATATTGAAGAGCTCGGGTTAATTAAGAAAAGTATTGAACTGAATCGCATCATTGGAATTGAAGGGCTTTCAGGGAATTATGGTTTAAATGTCGGGAAAACGATCCGCCAAAATGTGGAGAGAGGTCTGTTATCGGATGATTTGGCAACTGCAGCGATGTCGTTAGCGGCGGCGGGTTCTGATGCGAGGATGGCTGGTTCGACGTTACCGGTGATGGCGAACACAGGTAGTGGGAATCAAGGAATTGCCGTTACATTACCTGTTGTCGGTGTGGCAGAAAAGTTGCAAGTCGCTGATGAAAAAATGATCCGTGCAGTGGCACTCAGCCATTTGGTGACGATTCATATTAGTCGAAGTTTGGTCGGTTATCAGCATTATGTGGCGTAACAACAGCAGGTATGGGCGCGAGTGCAGCGATTGTGTACTTGTTGGACGGAACGTTAGAGCAAGTGAAAGCGGCAATTCAAAACACGATCGGCAATGTGTCCGGTATGATTTGCGACGGTGCAAAAGCGGGATGTGCCATGAAAGTATCCACGAATTCGAACGTCGCGGTTCAATCTGCATTATTGGCGTTGTCCGATCATGGTATTCAATCGACGGATGGCTTCATTCATGATGACGTCGAAAAGTCCATTGACGCTTTCTGTACACTAGGCAATGAAGGTACACGTCAAACTGATGAATGGATCTTAAAATTGATGATGGATAAATAAATACTTGGATAAGGGGACAGGCACCAAAACAATTCCGAATTGTTTTGGTGCCTGTCCCCGTTTTATTTCATATCTTGTCCGACACATTAATACAATGTAGAAAGGGTTGGAAAGGATGAGGTATTGAAGAGAGGCTTATTGTTTGCGGGTGCGATTGTGGTAGGGATGGTTTTAGGGATTCTGGTGACGGTGTTAATGGAGTCGATGTGAATCGTTGAAAAAGCAGAGCCTTTAATAATGGGGGCTCTGCTTTTTATTTAAATAAGACCGAGCAGTACGCCGCCAATCGCGCCGGTTACGACGACAATCCAAGGTGGTAGTTTCCAGTACGCCAGCATAGTAAATAATACGGCGGCGAGTGCAAAGTCAATCGGTGCCGCGATGGAGCTTATCCAAATTGGGAAATAGAAAGCGGAAATGAGAATACCGACGACTGCCGCGTTGATACCCATAATTGCTCCTTTAATGTTCGGGTTGGAGCGTAATTGATCCCAAAAAGGCAATGCACCGAGAATAAGTAGGAATGCGGGTAGGAAAATTGCCACTGTGGCAACTAGACCTCCTAACCAACCATTCATGACCGTTCCTAAGTATGCTGCGAATGTGAATAAAGGTCCGGGGACGGCCTGTGTAGCACCATAACCCGCTAGGAAGGCTTCTTCGTCGATCCATCCAGTCGGCACGAAGGCTTGTTCAAGTAGTGGTAGTACGACGTGTCCGCCACCGAACACTAATGAGCCGGATCTGTAAAAGCTATCAAACATTGCGACCCAATAGGAACCTGTTAGTTCTCGTATGACCGGCAATGCAAAAAGTAACGTGAAAAAGAGTCCCAAACAGATGGTGGCCACTTTCTTCGATATGGGAAAGTGTGAACTTGTTTCTTGTTCCGCATCGTGCCGTTTGTATAGCATGAAGCCGAGCAGGGCGGCGATTAGGATGACGCCGATTTGGGTCATGGCGGATTGCCAAATGAGTGTCCCGATAAGTGCAAGGAGTGCAATCGTTTTTCGTTTATTGTCAGGAGTCAGGTTTTTAGCCATTCCCATGATTGCATGGGCAACGACAGAGACAGCGACAATTTTTAATCCATGAATCCATCCTGCATTTGTTGCATCAAATTCATGTAACAGCATGGCGAAAATCATAAGTGCAATTACAGATGGAAGTGTAAACCCGATGAAAGAAACAATCCCACCTACTACACCCGCTCGCATTACCCCAATACCGATGCCGACTTGGCTACTCGCCGGTCCAGGTAAAAATTGTGCGAGGGCGACTAAATCTGCATAGTTTTTTTCGCTCATCCACTTGCGTCTACGGATATACTCTTCGTGGAAATAGCCTAAATGCGCTATCGGTCCACCGAAAGAAGTTAAACCAAGTCGAGTTGAAACGAACAGAATTTCTAAAAGTGATCGGAAACCTCTTTTTTCGTTTTTTTGATTCATCATGAACTCCTTTGTTAGTAGTCTTTGATTTCTTTGAACAGCTCGTATGCCTTCACACGGGCTTCAGTTAGAATGTAAGCCCCTTTTTCGGTTGTCGTGTAATATTTTCGGATTTTCCCATCAACATTCCGATCTTCCCGGACGAGCAAACCATCTGCCTCCATTGAATGAAGAATGGGGTAAAGTGTTCCTGAACTGATGGAATACCCATGTTCTTTCAGTTCCTCTACCATCCACGCGCCGTAAACAGGGTGCTCTTTTGCGTGGTGAAGGATATGGATGTGAATGAAACCGAGAAAAAGCTTACGCAATACTTTGTCTTCCACAGTAGACACCTCCTTGATAACGAAAACCGATATTGCGTTACGATACTAAAAATATAACATGATGTAAGTGTGATTTCTGTGAATTTACATATTCTTAACATGGTAGTCGTATCTCTTTGCGGGTGGACGATGCGAAAATGATTACCAAAAATACCCCAAGTTCTCGCGTCTTGTAAGTTCTGATAGGCCTTGGTATGATGTGAAATATTAGAAAGAAGGATTTTGCTTCAGTAGGAGATTACAGATGAAAAAAGAAACAATTACATTGGTATTATTGTTAACCAATTTGTTTATTGCGTTTTTAGGGATTGGGCTCGTTATTCCGGTGTTGCCAACGTTGATGAATGAACTGGACATATCGGGCTCTGTTGTCGGATACATGGTAGCGTTTTTTGCAATTGCACAGCTTATTGTTTCGCCGATTGCTGGGAAATTGATTGATACAATTGGGCGGAAAATAATGATTGTCATCGGGTTATTCATCTTTAGTGCATCTGAATTGCTGTTTGCAGTTGGACAGGACTTACTTGTGTTGTTTATATCCCGAATTTTAGGTGGGGTAAGTGCAGCGTTCATTATGCCTGCGGTGACGGCGTTCATTGCAGATGTGACGACCAATGAAACACGTTCGAAAGCGTTAGGGTATATGTCAGCCGCTATCTCTACAGGGTTCATCATCGGACCGGGAATTGGAGGGTTTCTTGCAGGTTACGGTACACGGGTGCCGTTCTTCTTCGCGGCTGGGCTTGCCTGTTTTGCGGCGATATTCTCTTTAATTATGCTAAGGGAACCGAAACGGCAATATGAAGAAACAGCGAGTGGAAAGAAGCCTGGGTTCAAGCGGATCTTTGCGCCGATGTATTTTATCGTTTTCGTCATTATTTTTGTGCTGTCCTTCGGATTGGCTTCGTTTGAAGCGGTGTTCAGTCTATTCGTCGACCACAAGTTTGGCTTTACGCCAACCGATATCGCCATCATTATCACGGGCAGTGGGCTTGTTGGTGCATTGGCACAAGTGTTGTTATTTGATCGGTTAACAAAATTGATGGGTGAAAAGAAATTGATTTTAGTCAGTTTGATATTTTCGTCCGTGATGGTCGGTGCGATGACGCTTGTGAATTCGTACTTTAGCGTGCTTTTTGTAACGATCATCGTCTTTGTCGGCTTTGACCTCATTCGACCAGCGGCAACATCGTATTTATCGAAAATCGCTGGCAACGAACAAGGATTTGTCGGCGGCATGAATTCCATGTTCACGAGTATTGGTACGGTGTTTGGCCCGATTTTAGGAGGATACTTATTTGACTTCGATGTAGACTACCCGTTCTACTTCGCCACCATCGTCCTAATCGCCGGCTCCATCCTCACATTCTTCTGGGCCAAAACAAAGCCGGTCCAACCATAACCAAAAGCCAACGAACAATCCTTCGTTGGCTTTTTGAATATAGCGGGTAATGTTCAGAATTGTTTTGGTGCCTGTCCCCCGATTAATTTTGGCGATTCCCAATTGTTTTGGGGACAGGCACCCGATCAATTGCCATAATTCTAAATTGTTTGGTTGTCATTTCTTTTTTATTGCGTTTTATTACTAAAGTATTCGTTTGTGAGGTCGCCGTTTATGCCGATGGCTGCGGCGCTTCCGGTTCCGGCGGCGATAATGAGTTGGGCGGGCACGATGTGGGCTGCATCACCTGCTGCGTACACATTCCAGACAGTTGTTCTTCCGTATGTATCAGTTAGTAGCCCGCCGTTTTCATTGATCTCACAGCCGAGTTCTTTGCCGAATGCATTTGAATGGCTCCAGAGCGGGGTGACAAACCCGCCTGTTCGGGGTACGAGTGTGCCGTCTTCCAACCGGATGCTTTGCAGCTGACCGTTTTCACCTTCCAATCCGGCAATGATGTCTTCGTAAACTTGAATGCCGTGAGCGAGCAACTGGTTACGTTCGTCCTCTTCCAATCGTCCTTCACCATTCGTAAAAACGGCTACATCTTGGCTCCACGTATACACTTCTTTTGCTAGCTTGTATACATTTTTGTCCGCGATGACCGCGAGTGGTCGGTCTCGCATTTCCCAGCCATCGCAATACGGACAACTGAAGAGGCTTGTGCCGTAAAACCGCTCGATTGAAGGAATGTTTGGTTGAGCATCTTTTAAACCGGTAGCTAATAGGAGTTTGTTGCTAGTAAACAGGGTGCCGTCCTCTGTTGCCAATTCAAAATGGGTTTTATCTTTTTTCCGAATGACTTCGATACGTTCATTTCGAATGTCTACTGAATCGTATTGGGCGAGATCGCGAAGTGCCAGTCGCTTAAACTCTGTTTGTGATATGCCATCTCTCGTAATAAATCCATGGGTTTCCCGAATCACTCGATTTCTCGGTTGATTGTCATCAAAGATAATCACTTTTCTCCGAGCCCTGCCAAGAACGAGTGCCGCACTTAACCCGGCCGGCCCACCGCCAATAATTGCACAATCATAGATCATTACTTGCATACATCCTTTTTAACCGTAGTCTACCCGTAATTTCCTCATGTGGAACATCTTTTTTTTAAGGGAAATAGCGGTAAACACAACAAAAACGGCTAGCACCTCAACATAACTGCCATGCATCACTCATTCTCTCAAAAAAACATCATTACCCCTTGCCAAGTCTAGCAGCTTAGGTATTGGGCTTTCGCCGATTTCCTATGGCGACAAGGAGTATGGTTAGCGAGAGGATAATCATGCAGATGATGACGGTCAATGAGATGGCGGGATATTGATTGTTGAACCCGCTTTCTGATGTGTGTTTAGAATAGATGCCGAAATAAGCCCATAATATCGCCAAACCATATGCAGGGTTGTGTAAGCGAAGCATAGTACCCACACTAATGACCGTTCCGATAATCAAAATTAGAATTGTCCACGTCACGTCAGAGAGACCAAATCCGTCCCATCCAATGGAGACAAGGAAAGCAGTAATGTTGGCAATGGTCGCGACTGTTATCCAGCCAAAATAAATACTAAACGGAAGTTTGATAAAAAAGCTCTCTTTTAAAGAGAGGGAAGCCTCTGCGGTCAATTTGTTGATTTTGATTAGGCATAGTAACAATCCGACCATGAGAATAACGGATAGGAATAGCCTTTCATAATGCCATGCGAGTATCCAAAGGGTATTCAGTATTGAAGAAATTGAAAAGTAGATGCCGACTTGTGTTAATAGACGTGCTGTAGAAGGTTTTAGCTTTTTGTGAAAGAAACCGAGTTGGTAGAAGACATGTAATAAGAGTAAGACATAGATGACGCTCCATATGGAGAATGTAAACCCTGCAGGAGCAAATAAATTACCGTATTTCGCTGAAACTTCCCCTGTCGTTTGGCCATTAATGGGTAAGACGTTCGCCAATACGTTGGTGCCGATCATTAAGACATATGTAAGAACGATTACTGTATTCAACCATACTCGTTTATTTGTGGATTTCATCAAATCCTCCTTTCTCGAACTATATTCTTTCGGTCATTCCACTATTCCTGCTTTCTTGAGATGAAAACGAGTTTTATACATTTTCACTCACATTACGTTGATAGATGAGAAAAATTGCTACTCCGTAAAGGATAGAAACTGGAAATAATGCTGGATAGGCGACTGATAATGCGAATGCATACAAAGCGAAAAAGATGAGCGGCCGCATTGCCTCTTTAAAAATACAAAAGTAAAAAGCCACCCATTTCAATAGTTCAATAATGCTGATGACAATTAAGAACACGATGACCTGAAAAGTCGCGCCTTCAGGTGAAGCGCTTGTCATCAGATACACTGCAATGCATATGGGGATTGTTGTAAGTAAGTTCAGTAAAACGAGTAGAATGGTTCCTATTTTCCCCATGATACCCCCCTTTCTATTGACAGCTACCTAGTTTGCAAATAGCAATCGATAGCTGTCAAACCCTCATTTGCTCAGTTTTTGAACAATCATTTCATCTTTTGCGATCGGGTTGATGGGTAGTGTGTCTAACGTTTGGAGATTAATGTGGCAATACCCATTTGGATTTTTCACGAGATAGTCTTGGTGATACTCCTCTGCTAGGTAAAAGTTTTGCAATGGCTCCGCTTCCGTGACAATCGGTTTGTCGTACTGCTGTTGCTCCTTCTTTATAGCTTCCTCCACAGTAGTGGCATCCATTGCTTCGTCGTAATAAATACCGGATCGATACTGGATGCCGACATCGTTTCCTTGTTTGTTTTTAGAAGTCGGATCAATGACTGAAAAGAGGTGTTCGATTAATTCCTCCAGCGACACGCGTTCAGGGTCGTACGTCACTTTCACTGTCTCAACAAATGCTTTGTCACCTTGAATGACTTCTTCGTAGCTAGGGTTTTCACCTGTTCCGTTTGCATAACCTGACACGGTGTCCGCCACGCCGTAAATCCTCGCAAAGTACGCTTCTACACCCCAGAAACAACCGCCTGCAAAGTAGATCGTCTTTAGTTCGCTCGCTGTATAATCGAGATGCTCATTAATATTTTTCACATCATCTTGCAATAAATAACCCTCTACTTCCTCTGGATTCACGACAGGCGTATCTGCTGTTGTTGTAGAAGGTTGAGAATTGCAAGCAGCAAGCAAACAGGTGATTAGGATAAGTAAGATGGATCGTTTCATGTCTAGCGGCCTCCTTGCCAATTGTATGGTAATCAAATTCTATCATTTTTGTTCTCTTGCAATAAATTGTATGCTAGTTGTACTTTACTAAAAGTTGAATGGAGCGATGCATATGAATAGGAATAAAATTTATTGGCTCATCGGAATGCTTCTCTTCATTCCCATTGCGTATGGGATGTTAGCGACAGCCTTCATTCGAATAACAAGTCCCCGTGTCATGAAAAAGTACCCTGCACGAAAAGGGATTGCACTTACTTTCGATGACGGACCGCATCCCCTGTACACTGTGAGATTGCTAGATCTGCTGAAGGAACACGACATTCAAGCAACCTTTTTTGTTGTCGGCGAAAAAGTGAGGGCTTACCCCGACATCGTCAGGCGAATGAAAGAAGAAGGCCATCAAATTGGCATTCATCATTATAAGCATACATCTAGTTGGTTATTATCCCCTAGGCAGCTCCATATACAATTGCAAGATACAGACGCTGCCATAAAAGACGTCATTGGTGAACATCCAACGTTGTACCGTCCGCCGTGGGGATTCATGAATGCTGCAACACTCTCCGTGTCACGTCCTTATCGGATCATTATGTGGTCTCATGTGTTTAAAGATTGGAAAGTCCATCATTGCCAACATGGTTTATTGGAAGGCTTGCGCAATGTACCGGATAATGGGTCAATCGTACTGCTTCACGATGATGGAACGAACCCAGGAGCGGACGAGAATGCACCTGCCTATATGATAGAAAAGCTCGCAATCTATTTACAAGAGGCAAAAGAAAAAGAAATTGAATTCGTACCCATTGCTACTCCTGACTGAATCGAGTCAGGGGTATTTTTCTGTTTTCTAGTTTCCAAGTAAGCTCTTACTTGTGTTGCCAATAAAAATAGTGTATAAGGATTGTATAAGGTTAGTTGTTTTTATTTTATCACTTGTATAACGTTTTGTATAATCATAGACCGGAGAGGGTGGAGCTTCATGAAGAAGAAAGTGATTGTCATCGGGGCAGGCGTTGCAGGTCTCGCGAGTGCAATACGACTCCAACATGCAGGGTATGACGTCGAACTGTATGAAAAAGGAGCTGTTCCCGGCGGCAAGATGAGCCAGATTCAAAAAGATGGGTATACGTTCGATCTTGGACCGACAATTGTCATGATGCCGGAGTTGTATCAGGAAATTTTTCAGTTGTGCGGCCGCAATCCGGATGATTATATTCCAATGGAGCGACTTGACCCGATGTATAGTGTGTTTTTTGGTGATCAACCGAGTGACCACTATGAGATTTCTTCGGACATGACAAAATTGGTTTCTGTTTTTGAAAGTGTTAGCGAAGAAGATGCACAAGGATTGCTGGATTACCTACAAGAAATCTACAAGCGCTTTCTTGTAGCGAAAGAACATTTTTTGCAAAGGCCTTTCCGGAAACCTTCTGATTTCTATAATCTGACGATGTTGCGCCAAGGATTGAAACTAAAAACCTTCGACAATGCGGACAAATTTATTAGTAAATATATTAAAAATGAACGCCTCAAACAGATGATCAGTTTTCAAACCCTCTACATTGGGGTTTCTCCTTACAGTGGACCATCTCTCTACACAATGATTCCAATGATTGAATTCCTCTACGGTGTATGGTTCATCAAGGGCGGCATGTACACGATGGCACAGTCGTTGGAACGGTTATTCAAAGAGTTGGGAGGAATTGTCCATTATCATTCCCCGGTCGATGAAATTGTTATTAAAGGTGGAGCGGCGAGAGGGATTCGAATGGGCAACACATACATCCCTTCCGACTATGTCATGTGTAACGCCGATTTTCCGTATGCGATGAAAAACCTTGTCAAAGAACCAAAAGCAAAAGGCAAATACACGGACGACAAGATTGACAGCATGAATATTCCTGCTCGTGTTTCCTCATGTACTTAGGAATGGATCGTAAATACGATGAGGTACCGACTGCGCATAATTTTATCTTCAACGAACATTTGCGAGAAAATCTTGACGGCATTTTTGCGGGAGAGAAGCTTGATAATGCTTCATTCTACGTGTATATCGGTTCAAAATTGGACCCTTCATTGGCACCGGAAGGAAAAGATGGTTTGTATATACTTGTCCCCGTTTCGGATAAATCGTGTTCAACGTACGATTGGGATGAAGAAACCATTGCACATTATCGTTCGTACGTCCTTGATGCATTGAAAAAGATCAAAGGCTTTGAAAATGTTGAGAATGAAATCGTCAGTGAGACGTTTGTTACACCAAAAGATTTTGAGGAGCGGTTCAATGCTTACAATGGCGCTTGCTTCGGTTTGCAGCCTACGTTACGTCAAAGCAATCATTTGCGCCCACAAAGCAAAGCTACACATTGTGAAAACCTCTACTTTACAGGAAGTAGTACACATCCTGGAGCTGGCGTTCCCATTGTATTGTTATCTGCACGCATTGCGACAGAGGAGTTACTCCATGATGACAAAGGCATTTTATTTCACACGAAATGAAAGGAGGGGTTTATGTTGATAAATCATCAGTCGTCTCTAGCCGCTGATTATCAGTATTGTGAAACGGTCATTAAGCAATATTCCAAAAGCTTTTACTATGCCTTTTCAACCTTGCCGCAAGAAAAGGCGAATGCGGTTTACGCAATCTACACTTTTTGCCGGTTGGCGGACAATAGCGTAGACGAAAACAAAACGGTTAGTAAACAATTGCGTGCGCTTGATCAATTGATGCATGAATTGAACTGTTTTGCCCATGGGATGGAGAAGGATACGCCGTTATGGCGGGCACTTCGAGATGTTTTTAATCGATATGATATGGACATTCAGCCATTTTTTGACCAGCTTACAGGGCAACGGATGGACATCAATTTTGTGTCGCCTCGCTCACTGGCGGATTTGGAAGCGTACAGTGTGTATGTAGCTGGTTCTGTCGGTCGAATGTTGCTACCGATTATCGCGACGGGTTCTGTTAGAGAGCTCGAACGGAGTGCTGTTGAGTTAGGGATTGCAATGCAACTAACAAATATTCTCCGTGATGTCGGGGAGGATTTTGTTGACAAAGGTAGAATTTATTTGCCGCTAAATGAAATGACGTCTTTTGGTTACACGGAAAGACAATTGGCTGATGGACAAATTACGGAGGAATTTATTCAGTTATGGGAGCACATAGCGACAAGGGCTGAGGCATTGTATGAGGGATTTATCCGCAAAAGTGAAGGGTTTGACGAAGATAGTAAGTTTGCTGTAATTACTTCTGCACGGGTGTATCGAGGCATTTTAGATAGCGTCCGGAAGAATGGCTACGACTGTTTTCGAAAGAAAAATTTTGTGTCCAAACTAGAAATGATGAAAATCGCAGCACAAGCTTCTTTTTGAAGGGGAGCGGGAAGAAAGAGGTGCAAAGATGTCACGAACGAAGAAAACAGTCGTCGTTATCGGCGGTGGACTAGGCGGGTTATCCGCTGCGATATCGTTAGCGCAACGAGGGTATGCGGTTTCATTGTACGAAAAGAATGCGCACCTGGGGGGGAAATTGAATCGACTTGAGCAGGATGGCTTCGGTTTTGACTTAGGTCCTTCGATTTTAACGATGCCGCATATTTTTGAACGGTTGTTTGCGGGCAGTGGCAAACGAATGGCTGATTATGTGCCGATTGTGCGGTTGCAAAAGGAGTGGAGATCCTTTTTCCCAGATGGAACAGTGTTGGATTTGTTCGGAGATTTGGAGAAGATGGAGCAGAAAAATCCGTTTTTATCGAGTTCTGACTTAAAGGAATACGCCGCATTTCTTCACTATGCGAAAGGCTTGTATGACATGACGGAGGAAGGGTATTTCAAAGTTGGGCTGGACACGACAGGTCAAGTCCTCAAACAGCATGGTGTCATCGCTTCGCTCAAAGGGTTTGACTTGTTTTCAACGATGTATGAAGCGATTGACAAACGGATACGCTATCCTCATTTGCGCGATATGTTGGCGTATTTCATTAAATACGTCGGCTCGTCTCCTTACGATGCGCCTGCTGTCCTTAATATGATGATTTACATGCAACATGCACAAGGATGCTGGTACGTCCCTGGGGGTATGAATCGGCTAGCGGATGCGTTGCGCACGTTGGCAACGGAGGTCGGTGTTGCACTCCATACAGGGGTGGCTGTCAACAATGTGTTGACGAAAGGGAAGGAATTGGCAGGTGCCGTGTTGGCGGATGGAACGATAGTTGAAGCAGATTATTTTATATCCAATATGGAAGTGATTCCGTTTTATGAAAAGATGGTCGAGACGGATCGACAAGAGATTGACAAGTTGGAACGGAAATTTCCGCCGTCCAGTTCGGGTCTTGTTTTACATTTAGGCGTAAAGAAAACGTATCCCCAACTGAATCATCATAATTTCTTTTTCTCAGCGAACTTGAAAGAGCAAATGGATAAAGTGTTTAAACACCATGAATTGCCGGACGATCCGACAATCTACCTTGTGAATGCAAACAAGACAGATGCTTCCCAAGCACCTCCAGGTCATGAAAATTTGAAAATCCTTCCGCACATTCCGCATATTCAAAATGTACCTTTCACAGCTTCTGATTACCTTCAACTCGAAGACAGGGTACTTGCTAAGCTTGAACGAATGGGACTGGAAGGGCTAAGGGACAATATTGTAACACGTGACGTGTGGACGCCTCATGATATTGAGCGTATGTACGGTTCACATCGTGGGTCAATTTACGGAACATTGTCGGACAAAAAGAAGAACAAAGGCTTTAAACATAAAAAACATAGTGATCGTTTTGACAATCTCTATTTCGTAGGCGGTACGGTCAATCCAGGTGGCGGCATGCCGATGGTTACGTTAAGTGGTCAGCAAGTGTGTAAGGCAATTATGAAACGGGATGGATTGAAATTACGTTACTAGTCGTGGCGTTAGAATGACGAAAGAGGTGGGTGACGTGTCAATCTTATTCATTGGAAGTGCGCTTGTCGTTTGTATTGGGTTATTGTCCGGCATGGTGGTATTTTGGAGAGTGCCCTCTTTGCGAACAACCCAACCTCCGACGTTCCAACTAGCATCGACAGTAACAATTATCATCCCAGCGCGGAATGAAGAACAACGGATACAGCCTTTATTGGAATCGATAGCTCTTCAAGAAGGCGTTCGAATTGAAACAATCGTTGTAGATGATCATTCCACAGATTGTACGCGAGAAGTTGCTCAATCGTTTGGCGTGCGCGTATTGACAAATGAAACACTAGAGGACGGATGGATTGGCAAATCGGCGGCTTGCTGGACTGGCGCCAATGCGGCTGACAGTGACTTGCTTTTATTCATAGATGCAGATACGGTATTTTCTTCGCCAACGAGCTTATTGGCCTATCTATCTGAGTACGAGGAGATGGGTGGGATCGGCATACTCTCGTTACAACCTGATCACAAAGCCGAGAGATGGTATGAGCAACTCGCCTCGATTTTTCCAGTCGTTGTCATGATGGGAATGAACGTCTTTACGGTTGTTGGTGATGCGGTAAAAAGTGCAGGGTCTTTTGGGCCGTGTGTACTTTGTAGAAAAGATGAGTATGGAGCGGTAGGGGGCCATGAATCCGTGAGAGGAGCTGTCATGGACGACCTTGCTCTCGGAAAGAAATTTCAAGAAAAGCAACTGCCCGTCCGCTGTTATAGCGGCCGTGGAATTGCATGGCTACGCATGTATCCTGGAGGCTTTCGGCAATTAATTCAAGGGTATTCCAAAAGTATGGCTTCGGGTTCATTAGCGACACATCCACTTGTCATGTTGCTCATAAATGCATGGATTGTCGGCGGCGTGCTAAGTCCGTTGTTGTTGTTACTATTCGCAGCGTTCAGTGGGGAAGTGGGCTTTCTGTTAGTAGCAGGAACCCTTGTCATCTGTTACATGGCATCCGTTGCTAGAGCCATTCGTAAGGCTGGGAATTTCAGTTTTTGGACAGTTCCTTTGTATCCGGTCTTATTCCTCTTCTTCATCGGTGTGTTCATGTACTCGCTCTATTTGGCCAAATGGCGTAAGCGGGTGAGGTGGAGCGGCAGAGATATTCAGGTGTGAAAAGGAAATTGATTCATCCAAGAAAGGAGCATGCAAGATGCCCGTTATTGATCTCCCGTTAGCATGGGTGGCAGTGTTGGATGTGTTAGCTTGGTTTGTTGTGCATCTAGTGCTCTCTTTCACTGTCCAACGTATTCCACTTGCTTTCTTTAATCGACATGAGCGATGGTTTACTCAATTTGCATGGGAAAGGGAAGGTGCGTTTTGGCAACGGTTCTGTAAGGTGAAACGTTGGAAAGGCTATATTCCTGATGGCACGTTGTTTGTTCGCGATGGTTTTAATAAGCGGCAGTTGCATGGGCGTGATTCCACTTCGCTCAGTTTGTTTTTGCTAGAGTCGCGCCGTGCCGAATATGTCCATTGGCTCATGATTGTGCCGAGCTTTTTGTTTTTCTTGTGGAATCCACTGTGGGCGGCATGGCTAAATGTCTTGTATGCCGTTCTATTCAATGTGCCCCTCATTATCATCCAACGATACAATCGCCCCCGGCTGGAACGGATAATTTCATCTCAATGAAAACGGTAGAATTGTGAAACGTGAATCCTCGCAAGATGTAGTGTACACTGGAGTGCAACTGGAACACAAAAGGAGCGAGGGAGAATGACGAAGAACGGTAGTGGCTGGCAATTTGACAATAGTTATACGCGCTTACCTGACGTGTTTTACGCAACTGTCCTGCCGGAAAAAGCCCCATCCCCAGCGTTGATTATTTGCAATGACGCGTTGGCGAAATCGATCGGTTTACACGTAGATGCATTGCAAAGCGAACAAGGGGTTGACGAGCTTGCAGGCAATAAAATCCCTGATGGCGCACAACCGATTGCACAGGCTTATGCAGGTCATCAGTTTGGGCATTTCACGATGCTTGGGGATGGCAGAGCGGTGTTGCTCGGTGAACAGTTGACACCAACCGGCGAGCGTTTGGATATACAGCTAAAAGGTGGTGGTCCAACGCCATTTTCACGTGGTGGAGATGGTCGTGCAGGACTCGGACCGATGCTTAGGGAATACATTATGAGTGAAGCGATGCATGCGTTAGGCATTCCGACAACACGCAGTTTAGCGGTTGTTGTAACTGGATCGCCCGTATACCGCGAAGAAATCTTGGCAGGTGCTGTGTTGACGAGAGTGGCGACGAGCCATATCCGAGTCGGCACGTTTCAATATGCAGCGGCACGGCAAGTTGTTGAAGATTTGCAAGCACTTGCTGATTATACAATTGAGCGGCATTACCCAACTGTTGTAAGTCAGGCGAATCCATACGTTGCGTTTTTTGAAGAAGTGATGGATCGCCAAGCGCAGTTGCTTGCAAAATGGCAATGTGTTGGATTTATTCACGGTGTCATGAATACCGATAATATGGCGGTTAGCGGGGAGACGATTGACTATGGGCCGTGCGCGTTTATGGATATGTATGATCCCGCAACTGTCTTTAGTTCCATTGATCGTCAAAGCCGCTACGCATTTGGCAACCAACCCGGCATAGCGGAGTGGAATCTCGCACGATTTGCGGAAACGCTCTTGCCACTTTTTGATGCGGACACGGAAAAGGCTGTTGGCATTGCCGAACAGTTGCTGTCCCAATTTGGCGAACGGTTCCATCATCATTGGCTAGCCGGCATGCGAAACAAGCTCGGTTTGTTCAATGAAGAGCAAGGTGACGGTCAACTCATAAAAGAGCTATTGCAACTCATGCAGGCGCACAAAGCGGACTTCACCAATACGTTCCGTGCATTAACACTTGGTGAGTTCAGTGAATTGCAAATGGCGTCAAGTGAAAAATTTGAAGCGTGGCACAGTCGTTGGAAAGAAAGACGTGCACGACAAGAGGAATCTGAAGAAGCAGTGTCGCAATTAATGAAAAACAATAACCCAAACATCATCCCGCGAAACCATCGCATGGAAGAAGCATTGGATGCCGCCATAACAGGCGACTTATCGGTCATGGAACACTTCTTGGCAGCCTTGGAAAATCCATACGCCTACACCGAAGACCAAAAACCATACATCCAACCCGCAGACCCGGAAACTCCCTATTTCACCTACTGCGGCACATAAAATTCACGGTGCCTGCCACCAACACGATTCGGAATTGCCAAAATTGTGTTGGTGACAGGCACCCATTTTTTAGTCCATAAGTCGCATGAATTCCCGCATGAGCCCTGGCAGGTCTGGCCAAGCATGTCCGGAAACGAGATTGCGATCCGTATGAAGGTCTTTTTCGATATACGTTGCACCCGTTGCCGAGACGTCTGGTTTGCAAGCGATGTATGCCGTATACTCGCGATCTTTCATGAGATCTGGCAAGACTGATAACACTTGAGCAGCATGGCAAACGACTGCAACCGGTTTGTCTTCTTCAAAGAAATGACGCACAATGCCCGGCAACGATTCATCCAATCGGATATACTCCGGCGCACGTCCCCCAGGAATGATCAAGCCGTCATAATCAGCAGGATTCACATCCGCAAATGCAACATTTGAATCCAGCCCATACGCAGGTTTTTCTACATACGTCTCCATTCCATCGATAAAGTCATGACTCACCGTCTGTAACTTTTTCACGGAAGGCGAAGCGATTATCGTCTCAAATCCTGCCTCTAAACAACGATAATACGGATAGAAAATCTCCAAAGCTTCAACTGCATCCCCAGCTACAATCAACACTTTCTTACTCATATCCATTCTCCCTTCAACTGTCTGAATTTCCCTACTACTCGCTTCTATTCGACACGAATCGGAAAAATCCTCCTCGCAGCTAAAAAGAGAAGGTGGTGGCGGAATATTCGTAATCGTTTTGGTGCGTGTCCCCAAAAAAATTCAGAAAAATACCGGTTCATCTAATATGAACCGGTAGGTGGTATTATTCTTTTCGCATGATAAAGCTTAAATGGCGACCGGCTTTCTTATCTTGTCTGTAGGAGAAGCCATCTTCGCTTACGTATGTGCATGTTTGATCGACTGTAATTCGTTCAGCTGGTACGCCTGCAAGCTCCAATTGTTTTTTCACAGTACGCTGATTATCAATATGGTATTTATTTGTAGCATCATTAAAATACATGAATTCATCCGCATAGCCGAGCGCTTGAAATTTAGTATACACATCTTCATCCACTTCAAATTTTTCCTGACTAAGTGCCATACCGATGTGTACATGCCAATCTGCAGTGGAACATTGCTCTTCGTTCGCAAGCTGTTCAAACACTTTTCGTGTAATCTCTTTGACAGTACCTTGCCAACCTGAGTGAATAACTCCGATGATACCGTTGTTTTCATTGTAGAAAATGACGGGAACACAATCTGCTGTAAACGTACATAGCAACAAATTCGGCTCATCAGTATACAATGCATCGACGTCGGGAATTGCGGTATGTGCTTGCGTAGCGCCGCGGCCTTTGTCTGCGTGCGTCACTTTATAAACGTTCGCACTATGTGTTTGATGCGCGCAAACAAAATTAGTAAGTGCACAATCCACCTGGGTCGCTAAATTTCCTCGGTTTTCAATTACTGCTTCATGGTTAACACAAGCGTGAAGCGCCATATTATTGTCTTCCGCTTGTCCTCTATCCCGCAATGTCGTCCCTGCAATAATGTTTTCGTTCGTCTTGTATCGTTTCATTTTCATATCATCACCTGCTTTTACTATACGCAACGTTCCGCAGTCTGTATAGGACAACACATAAGTCGCGATAGCTAATCTTACTGCGCGTTAATAAAACGTAATAGGCACCTGTCCTCAGTTTTGTCTTTCTATTAATCACGTTTGCTGTATTAACGATCAGTTTATCCAGTCTACCAATCACTTTTCCAGTCCTATCCATCACTATTCACAATCTATCGATCAATTTCGTCTTTTTTGCTACGAAAATTTTTCTCTGTTCGCGAATAAAATATAAAAAATCGACCATAATTATGAAGAGCCATAAACGATTTCGACTCCCCCTGCAATCGTTTGTGGCTTTACCTATTTCTCCGGATAGACCACTGTGCCGTCCAATTGTAATTCAGGAGGCGGACCCCATTTACCTGGTTCGTGTTGTTCGATAAGTGTCTTTCCTTTTGGACCGTCTACTATATGGCACACTGTCCAACCGTTCAGAGCGAGCCAATTGCTAATTAACAAACGATGACAACGTGCAGGATGCCGCTCGGAACAGCAAATCGCAACGCGGTTCGTACAAGCGAATTCTTTCAGACATTCAAGACCTTCTTGAAAAGCCGGTTGCAACGTGTAGTCTGCATAATTGTGGAAAGATTGATTGTTCCACGCGTCATTCACTTCTTCATCAACCTCTTTCGATTTGTTCCGTCGACCACCCAATTTCTTCATATGTACATAGTCTACACCCGCTTTCGGCAACCATTCGCTCATACGATCTTCATGAAAGTGCGGAAACTTGCGGCTCCCTGGAAATGCACGAATATCCGCCACCATCTCAATTTCAGCATCCTGCAACAACTTGATAAATTCTTCTTGTGTGTGTGTAGAGTGCCCGATTGTAAAGAGTTCCATGCGACTCATCCTCTCTTATTGTTTGAGTACCCTAACGATCAAGTTTGATAAACGTAATACCTTTTTGTTTGGATTACTAGCACTCGGGAATACTATATGTAACGGCAAAGGGGTGAAACGGTATGACAAAAAGCTATGCTGGCGATAAAGATGAAAATCGTAAAGTAAGCGAAGGAGATTCAGCAGTAGCAAACGATGCTGCAAAACGAGCTGAACAACAAGTTGAAGACATAAAAAAAGAAGCCCAAGACGCAGTAAAAAAACAACAATAGATAATAAACCGTCATCCAACAAGGTTGACGGTTTTTTGGTGCCTGTCCCCAAAACAATTCGCAATTGTTTTGGGGACAGGCACCGGAACTATTCCCATTATTCAATCACTAATTTACTATTCTTATTATTTTTAAAAAATTTCCATACATGTTGCTCTGTTTATCTTGTATACTTGTAGTAGGGTGATGTGCCCGCAGATAGAAGATAAAAGGGGAATGAGTACGATTAAGATTCATTGGAAGAAGTTGTTGGTGCTTTTTTCAGTTGTTTTTCTAGTGATCCAAGTGGCGGGGAGCTTCTTTTTCTATGACTTGGCAGTGAAGCGTGGTCCGAAAGAATACTTGCAGGGCAACGCTGATTTAAAAGTCTCAGAGAAAACGAAGCAACTGTACACGAATGGACATTGGAAGCAATGGGTCGCTAATCAGGAATTTGAATTAGTGAGCCTAACGTCACGGGATGGACTGCAATTGTCCGGTTATTACTTACCTGCTGCACAGCCAACGGATAAGCTTGTCATTTTGACACATGGCTATTTAGGTCATGCCAAACAGATGGGGCTTTTTGGACAGTATTATCACGAAGAATTGAATTACAACATATTTATGCCCGACGCGAGAGGGCATGGCAAAAGTGAAGGCGACTACTATGGGTTCGGTTGGCCGGATCGCCTTGATTTGATTGACTGGACGGATATGTTTGTCCAAAAACTCGGTCCAAATACGGAAGTGGCCTATCACGGGTTATCGATGGGAGCTGCTACGGTCTTGATGGCAAGCGGGGAAGACGGTTTACCCGCTCAAGTGAAAGCAATCATCGCAGACAGTCCATACAAATCTGTCTATCAATTGTTCACGTACCAGATGAACCGCATGTTTCACTTGCCGGCATTTCCATTATTGGATGGCACAAGTGCGCTCACGAAAATTAGAGCAGGCTATTCATTCCGGGAAGCAAGCGCTTTAAAAGAAGTGCAGAAGACAGAAATCCCGATCTTTTATGTTCATGGGAAAAGTGATACTTTCGTTCCGACCGAAATGGCCGAAGAACTGCACCAGAAAACAGCTAGCGAATCAGAGCTGTTTCTAGTTGCCAACGCCAATCATGGTGAAGCGTATGCACTAGCAGGTGACACGTATCGAAAGAAAATGGGTCATTTTCTCGATCGTTATATGAAATGAACGACCAGTTCCTCCATGCAAGTCGGGGGAACTGGTTTATTCTTTTACACAGCATCAAACGGGATCACCACAAATATGTTTTGTGATAGGAAGGTTTCTTTTCATCTAGCAAGGGAAAATAATAAGTAGGAGGTGTGCGAAGTGGAAAAAGTGATTTATATTGTTCGACATTGTTCAGCTGAAGGTCAATCACCGCATGCAGATTTGACAGCGGAAGGAATTGTACAGGCGGAGAAGCTGGCAGCATTTTTTGATGAGGTAGAAGTGGACCGTATCGTTACAAGTCCTTTTGTCCGAGCTCGCATGACAGCTGAACCTTTAGCAGAGCGGAAAGGATTGTACTTCGAAGAGGATAGTCGATTGGCGGAACGGACGTTAAGTTCGTATGATTTTGAGGATTGGTTGTTGAAATTAGAGGATTCATTTCTCGATGTCCATTTGAAATATGAAGGTGGCGAGTCATCACACGAAGCGATGGAGCGTGTATGTAATGTGGTCGAAGAGTTGCCAGATGGCTCCAAAACGGTGCTCGTTACACATGGAAATCTGATGACGCTCCTCTTAAGATGTTATGACGAACACGTCGGTTTTGCAGAATGGCAGGCACTGACAAATCCCGATGTGTACCGGGTGCATGTAACTGAAGCGGGTGCAAACGTAGAGCGAATTTGGCGGGAGGAACTTCTAGAAGAGTCTCATTCATCCGACCATGTTTTTGAATGAAATGAACGCATCAAAAAGAGAGTCGTCGAAGTTACATACTTGCCGACCGTACAACTGGATACCATCCCTCTAGCTACCATTGTTGGCGATAATAGCTTCCCTAAAATCATATACCGCTCCTAGCCTAATCGCTGGAGCGGTTTTTACGACTCAAAAAGTTATGGATTGAATAGACTTGCTTATCAATCGAGTTCACAAAGTTATCGATCGGATAACCAAAGTTATCACCATATCGAGACTTTCGAACCACGCTCACACTTGAACTAACTTCCTCTGACCAAACGTATTCTTACAATCGCCCACCGACACTTTCGATTTTATGCCACGCTGAAGTTTGCTGCAGCCGGACAACAAGAATTAGCCCAAGCGCCGCGCCACTCACCGTTGAAACCAAAAATGGGGGAACGAAAAAGAAGGCAGTGACCGTTGTACCCATTAAAATCTTCGCATAAGGTACTGCCAAAAGTGACGCAATCACGCCTGTACCAATCACTTCACCAATCCCAGCGAGCCACGCTTTACCAAACTGTTTATAAAATAGACCTGCCAATAACGCACCGATCATGCCACCGGGGAATGCGAGTAATGACCCTGTGCCAGTCAATACTCGAATAAGTCCCGTCAAAAATGCAATAACAACTGCGGGAATCGGTCCTAACAAGATGGCTGCAACTACGTTTACAGCATGCTGGACTGGATACGCGCGTGCTATGCCTGCGGGGAATGAAACGAATGTCGAGCCGGCAACTGCTATTGCAACAAACATCGTCATGATAACCATTTTTCGCGTGTTCATAAAGGAACCCCTTCTTTCTCTATAGATTCAGCAAACGCTTTAGTCGCCGCATAGACATCCGTTGCTCCAGCAATTGCTGAAATGACCGAAACCCCGTTTGCGCCCGCAGCAAACACAGGTGCAAAATTATCGACAGTAATGCCGCCGATGCCGACAATCGGTAAATCAGGATAAACAGACCTTGTCGTCTGAATGAACTGTGTGCCAGCTACCGGTTTTGCGTCCGGTTTTGAAGTAGTCGTGTAGACAGGTCCCATTCCGATGTAATCAGCACCCGCTTCAATTGCGGCTAGCACTTCATCCGACGTATGTGCAGACACGCCGAGTATTTTCCCAGTGCCAAGCCGTTTTCGAACAATCGCTGCCTGTTCATCTTCTTGCCCAACATGTACCCCGTCTGCATCAAGTGCTAAAGCAAGGTCCACATCATCGTTCACGATGAACGGAACACCATATTCCTTGCACAACTCTTGGCATTGTCGAGCAAATTCCAGCAATGCTTCGCCTCTTTTCGCACCCGGCCCTTTTTCTCGTAACTGAAAGCAAGTAATGCCGCCACGCAAAGCGCACTCGAGCACATGTAGAGGGTCCTGCGTTCCTGTATTCGTCGAACCCATTATGAAATATAGTGCCAGTTGCTCTTTATTCAATTATGACAACCTCCTTTGCATCCTGCTTCAATCGATTATATGCCCAGTGATTCGTTGGCCCGTGACCTCCGCCTAATTGTAAGCCATCCGATATGGCCGCTTGAATAAATACCTTCGCTTCACGCACTGCTTCCTGCAAACTTTTTCCTTGCGAAATGAATGCAGTAATTGCGGCAGAAAACGTGCAACCCGTACCATGCGTATCTTTTGTAGCAATCCGTTCTGATTTTATCGTGAATGAATAGCCGTCTGCCCCGAAGAAAAAGTCTTCCGCAAACTGCGCATCATTGCTATGTCCTCCTTTTAAAATGACCGCTTTTGCCCCTGAACTAAGAATCCGGTTCGCTGCTTCTTCGTAATCAGCTGTCGACTGAATCGTCATATCCGCAAGCACTTCCGCTTCCGGAATATTTGGCGTGACGAGAGTAGCAAGAGGAAGTAAATGTGCTTTCAAAGCAGTAACGGCTTCATCTTTAAGTAAAGATGCGCCACCTTTTGCGATCATCACTGGATCAATCACGAGGGGTGGGCAGCCATTGTTCCTTAATGAAACTGCTACCGCCTCAATAATGTCGGCTGAAAATAGCATCCCTGTCTTCACGGCTCCTACTGAAAAATCGTCCAGCACAGCTTGTATTTGAGCAGTTACACCTGCCGCCTCAATCGGGTAGACACCGTGTACGCCTAACGTATTTTGTGCAGTAACAGCCGTTAACGCGGACGTTCCGAATACACCAAGCTCTTGGAACGTCTTCAAATCCGCCTGTATACCAGCCCCCCCGCCACTATCTGAACCTGCAATCGTCAAAGCTACTGAAGTCATAGCAAATCCTCCTCTGTTATTGCATAAAGTGCGTTCAATAAATTCACAGCAAAGTCTCCTGGTCCAGTAGATAGTGCCGCTGCCTGTTCACCTGCTCTTTTATAAATAGCCAAAGCGTTTTCCGCTGCTTCCAACTTGTGATCGTCTGCCACTGCAACAAATGCAGCAACGACCGCACTTAACAGGCAACCTACGCCTGTGACACGTGTCATAAGTGAATGGCCCCCAGCAATTCGCACGACCTTTTTGCCGTCTGTAACAAGATCCTCAACACCGGTCACTGCAACAAGACAGCTGTATCGCGTCGCCACTTCAAGCGCGAGCTGTTCCAAATCTGCCTCTCCATCTCCTGCATCAACCCCTTTTGCTTGCCAATCAATTCCTGCAATTGCTGCAAGTTCCCCAGCGTTGCAACGAATAAGGGATACAGGCACTTTCTCTAAAATCGATAGGACAGCGGCTTTTCGGAATGAGGTCGCTCCAGCACCGACTGGATCGAGGATGACCGGAATGCCATTAGCCGCCGCACGCTCCCCAGCAAGGCACATCGCCTCAACACTGACCGCTTTAAGCGTACCGATATTCAATACGACAGCTGATGAAACAGCCGCCATATCCGCTGCTTCTTCAACCGCATCCGCCATGACAGGGGAAGCTCCTAGTGCAAGCAAGCCATTCGCTTGGAAATTCGCAACAACAATATTCGTAATGCAATGAATCAACGGTTTTTCGTCTCGTAGTTTTTGTAAATACATCGTCAACATACCTCCATATATGCAAAAAAGCCGCTCCTGACAGGGCGTCAAGAAGCGGCTTGCAAATTCAATGGATAGAAGTTGCGCACCCACTTCCCTCCGCTGGTATCAACCAGATCAGGTTCAAAGGGTCCGCGTATTCATACACGTCTCAGCCTAGCGCATTGCATGTTTCATTTGCTATCAGCTCTGTCCGGTATCTAATGTTTCACCATGATATACGCATAGTGAACATGAAATCGGTACGAGTGTTTTGCAAATTTACACACGTGCATAAGGCACCCCTAGTGGCAATTTTACGATTTGTTTTCAAAATTACTATAACATAGTTTCACAGATTCGCAAGAAGGGCAAGGAAATAGTAATGGGTACATTCAAGCATGTTGATGCATATAAGCATACGCCATGTACGCGGATAGTGACTGGGACGCACAATCGTTAATGGAAAGATCGTTCACTTTCGCATAAGCTGTTCAATTGATTGGTACGTTATGTTTAGCGATGTTGAAAGTTCCCCAAAATAGAGGAAAAGGGAGGCGCAAACATGTTATTTGAAATACAGTCTGTAAAGCATGAACATGATTTGATTTCATTCACATGGAATGATGTCGGAGGTTTTTACAACGTGTATAAAGATGGTGAACATGTCTATGAAGGAACCGTGCCGGAATTTCAAGACGGGGATTTCAAACATGGTAAATTCTATCATTACATGGTAGAACGTGTTGAGGATAATCAAGTCGTCGATGTCATTGCATTGCAAACGTCTGCTTTTGCTGAAGAAAAGAACGTCGAGAATCCCTTGCAATCTCTTGTCATGACGACAATCGTAGCGAAAACGCAAATCGCCTTGTCATGGGAAGGTATGAAGGACATAGAAGAATACGGCATTTATCGGAATGGAAAATTTGTAAAGATGGTCAACACAAATTGGTACATCGACCGGGATATTGACATGGACGAATCATACGACTATATGATTCGAGCAAGACGTCCGCTTGAAAAATCAGAGGAGCGTTTGACATCCGTTAAATCGGTTTTGTCTAATGTGTTTGGTTCGCTGCATCCCAATTCATCACGTAAGGAAGCTGCTATTGAAACATTTTCGACCGTCAAGTGGATCGGCAAGCCGCGAGAGCTTTTACAGCCAGTGAATGAAAGGGAAAAGACGTTGCATCCTATAGATCGATGGAAATTACGTTATACAACGTTTCTTGCAGAGGAATGGGTACGGAATCCAAATTTGTTGTCACCCAATCATTATTTCAAAGGAGACGCCCGTGACTTTGATCCGAATGGCGATGGTTTTCGTACGCGTGTCGATATTGAGCTCGCGTACGATGAAAAAGGTGAACCGCTGACGTTTACAAAAGAGGTAGGTCCGTCAATTGCATATGACCATTTAAAAAACTTCCGGGAAAAAGCACGAGCTTCTTCAGACGGGATTACGCTGCAACGCAAAGATCACAAAAAAGGAGAATCCGGATTTCTTCTCGAACATGCAGTAGGCAATCCATTGACAACAGCGCCACTCATTGACTATGAAGTGTCTGCAGTGTTTAAACGGCATGGAACGTTCGATATGTGCGGCTATTTTGACCCAGCACCCCATCATGAAATTTACTTGATGAAGGGGAGAGGGGAAGCGTGGAAGCCAGTGTTACAAGTTGAAAGTAGAGGACTTGCCTTCATGTCGGATGCAATTGCCTATCACTATTGGCGTTGTTCAAACTTTGAGTAATCATTCTGCTGAAATCAATCAACATTTTTGACAACTTAGAATATCTTTGGTACATTTATCTTGAATTCAAGATATCTTAATTCGAGATATTGGTAAGCGGTACTAACAAGAAACGACTGCTACTAGGCTGAATTTTGCAGTGGGTAGCTCATTGTGAGCAGTTCCTCGACCAATTGGAAGCGTAGATCATACCGTTTCATGTACGAGAAGTAAATCGAAAGGGGGGAGCATGATGAAGCACGTCTTTGAACAAGGAACATCTAAACGGACATTTTTGCTGTTGCACGGAACAGGGGGAAACGAACACGATCTGTTACCGTTAGCAACATTGATAGACCCGGATGCTTCGGTGTTAAGTGTCCGAGGTAACGTGTTAGAGAATGGTATGCCTCGTTTTTTCAGAAGACTGGCAGAAGGCGTTTTTGACGAAGAAGATTTAGTGTTCAGAACGAATGAATTACATGCGTTTTTGGATGAAGCAGCTGAGAAATACGGGTTCGATCGATCAGAAGTCGTAGCTGTAGGCTATTCAAATGGTGCGAATATTGCAGGGAGCTTACTATTCCACTATGCTGATTCACTAAAAGGAGCGATCTTGCATCATCCGATGGTACCTAGGCGAGGGATTGAATTACCGGATCTCAGCAAAGTTCCGGTGTTCATTGCCGCAGGGAAAAATGATCCGATTTGTCCGGCGAAAGAAACGTTGGATTTGTTGTCGCTTCTAACAAATGCAGGTGCACGTACAGAAGTCCACTGGGAAATGAACGGCCATGCGTTAACGCAATCAGAAGTGCAGGAAGCAGCAAGTTGGTATAAAGAATTTCTACAATAAGAAAAGGGGTTTTACTCATGACGAACACAGCGATTGTTTACTACAGTTCAGGTGGTACGAATTATCAGTTGGCACAATGGGCAGCAGAAGCAGCGAAGGAAATGGGTTCCGAAGTACGCGTGTTAAAAGCTGCAGAAACAGCTCCTCAAGCAGCAATCGACTCAAATCCGGCATGGAAAGCACATGTGGAAGCGACGAAAGATGTGCCTGAGGTGAAGCCAGAAGACCTAGAATGGGCAGATGCGATCATCTTCAGTGTACCGACGCGTTTCGGCAATATGCCCGGCCAAATGAAGAATTTCTTAGATACGACAGGTGGCCTATGGGCGAAAGGTAAGCTTGCGAATAAAGCGGTCAGTGCCATGTCTTCCGCACAAAATCCACATGGTGGCCAAGAAGCAACAATCCTCTCTTTGTATACGACGATGTATCACTGGGGTGCTATTGTTGCGGCCCCGGGTTATACGGATCCAGTCACATTCGGTGCGGGTGGAAACCCATATGGCACGAGCGTAACAGTCGGTCAAGATGGCAAAATGATTGAAGACGTGGAAGCAGCAGTAAAGCATCAGGCAAAACGTACGGTGAAAGTAGCCGAAGCGTTGAAGCATTTAAAATAAGCTAAAGCAAACCGCATGCATCAAGTTCAACAAACTTGGTGCATGCGATTTTTTTCTCTGTATCTATGGAGGAGGCTTCAATTGTGTCGCAACGTAAAGATTTCGCATCACAACGTAAAGGTTTCGCATCACAATATACTCTAATAGCTACAATATCATATTGATTCAATTTGTGTAGAGTAAGTATTGTCGAGGACTTTTGGTATAGTGTGACATTCGGGACTAATTATTCTTCTTTTCTGTTTTCTATCGTGTTTATTCCTTCGACTTGATAAAATGGCGATAGATTCCAATGAGAGGATGGAAATAAATGTGAAATTGGTCAATTCGTTTAGTAGTCATCACTCTAGTATCGATCGTTTTGATTGGTTGTTCAGAGAAGGAAAAGAAGGAACCTGAAGTGCTTCCGGAAACGTCAGCAGAAGAGACGGAACAGCATGAAACAACTGAAGAAGTGCTAGATGAAGAACTACCTGCTAAAACAAGTGATTTACAGGAAATTGAGGCCGTACAGATTCCAGACTCTGAAGAAACATTCCGCGCGCAACAGCCAGGGCTTTTTACTGCTGAAATCCCATACGAAGAAGAAACGAAACAAGTATGGGGGAGATTCGGGTTAGGAGATTATAAAGAGGCGTTAACCGAAAAATTAGAAGTGCTAGCTGCGCAATCTCAAGACCCGGAGTTGATCTTTAAAGCATTGAACTACTATGTTGGAAGTAATGCGTATGACCAAGTAGCAACCGAGTTGGAAGCGTTCAGTGTAGAATGGTTTGAACCTTATCTTCCAGAGCCTGGAGAGGTTGAGGGAAGTGACGAGGTGGAGCAACAGCCAGGCCAAGCAGTAATTCTCTTGGATGCTAGTTCTAGCATGTTGTTGAATGTTGAAGGAAAGCAGAAGATGACCATTGCAAAGAAGGCGACGTCACGATTTGCAAGTACAATCGGTATGCGTGATGAAGTGTCATTAATTATCTACGGGCATGCCGGGACACAAAATAAGTCGGATAAAGAGCTTTCTTGTACGACAATCGATGAAGTGTATCCGATGGGCAGTTTTAATGCGGAAAAATTTAAGAGTGCTGTCGATGGAGTGGAAGCAAAAGGATGGACACCAATTGCTGAAGCAATTAATTATACACGTGAACAAACGAAGGATGCTACAGGGAAGTTGACGGTCTATATCGTTAGTGATGGAGCAGAGACTTGCGGCGGAGATTCGGTAGCCGAAGCAAAAGCCTTTGCAGAAGCAAGTCCAGATCGCCAAGTGAATATCATTGGGTTTGACGTAGACCAAGAAGGAGAAAACCAGTTAAAGGCCGTGGCTGAAGCTGGAAAAGGCGAGTATATTTCAGCGAAAACGATTGATGAGCTCGATCAATCGATTACGAAACAATGGTTGCCATCTCTGACAGAGGTTATGAGTGCATCTAATTCTCTACTAAAACATTGGGGGCAAGGTCACAATGAAATGATCGATCGTTCGAATATTTCTTCGCGATTTTATTATGCCTCACTAAACGAAGCTTCTCGTATGCATGAAGCACTTCAAATAATGCGCTCTGAAAACTGGATTACGCAAGAGGTGCAAGATGAAGTACGAGCAATGATAAAGGTCAAAGAAGAAGATGCTCTCACAGTAAAGAAGGAAATGGACGAACGAGCAAGAACTCGGATTGAAAATGAACGACAAGAAATCGTGCAACGTGTGAAAGAATGGACAGACAGGATGTTTGAACTTCGAAGGACACAAGGGAAATAATGCTTGGAAGAATCAAAACTTGTAAGGTGTGAGACTGCCAATAAAAAACTGGTGCGAATTCATAATAGCCAGTGATGTGAGAACCTACTCGACCTGTCATCGTCCTATAAAAAAGGGGGTCGGTAGATATGAAAAAGTTCTTAACAATTGCGATGTGTGTCATCATTGTTGGATTAGTCATTAATCAAATGTTCAACAAAGACATCTGGGATGAAAACCGGGAACTGTTGAAGGAAAATGTACTTGCTACTGAAGCAACAGAAGAATCTGTAAGCCTCTCTTCTCTCACACCCTTCGATTGGGATCGTGTCTACTCAATCGATCCCTATGCTTCAAAAGAGGAGATATACGATGTAGTTGGCTACAAATGGGATAACGTCGAGCAAACGCTAAGCGAGGGAATGAACCAACTCGTATTTATGAAAGAAGATAAAGTTGTCTGCTATGTCTATGGCTACCCTGAAAATAATGGCTTTGGCATTTACTTTGAAGGGACAGAAACAGAAGGAAGAGCAACTGTACTTCATAAAGAAGACGATGTATTGTTTAAGCGTCACACGTTTGACGATACAATCGTGTACATGCAGGTGGAATAAAAGAAGGAAGCCGATAACTAGAGGCTTCCTTTTTTATTTCATCCATAAGGCAGGCATCTTTCATTCTGCTAAACCGTAGAAATCTGAAGAATACGCGTTTTTTGAGCAATAATCAGCCTCTTATTTGGATCGAATTCTCTAACGGTTAGCGAGGACATCAATTGCTTATCAGTCCAATACATGTACGTCGCCCGTATCCGGATTCACTAATACAGCAATGCTTTGCTGCTCTTTATCAATCCCTTCGAAAACGTATGCTCGATTCGGTTTGAAAGGATTCAGACTCTTTTCCATCGGCACCGATTGTTTCGCTGTTATTAGCAAAGGATAGTTTGCTAGCGCTAGTTCTTCAGCTGCTTGTTGCGTCACTTTTGGCAATGAAAGCATCGCACAAACAGCAAACAGACACACAAAGACGACATACCGTATCCGTTGCTTTTGACGCTGCATCAGATGTGCATACACAATAACGTGAAGCGATAGTAAAAGAATGAGCAAATTCAACGGCATGATCCCACCGTAAATTTTTTGATCCAAGAAAAGCAGTAACATAAGCAAGATTGATGAAATGATTATTCCAGGTACGTATTTAGTCAAGTCATTCACCTGTTCCCATTGTATTAGCTAATCAGCAATTATGTTTAAATTTCCCATAATTTTATTGTAAGTGTAGCGGAAATAAATAGCTATTACAAATTGGCATCCATGCTTTTGTAACTGTGAAGAGAAGGCGAACTAAGAGATGGGAAAAACAAAAAATGCGTGAAGGCAAATTCACCTTCATGCATTTTTCCTTGATTAGGAGTGGGGGGCAGATGGGAGGTCTACGTAAGGTTTATTCTAGGTTCATCCAATTGAATGTATAGACGTTTAGCTATCCGCCTCAACCGTAGTACACGGCAATTCAATCCGAAATTTCGTACCGGTCCCTTTTACACTGTCGACTGAGATGCTACCACCGTGTAACGTAACTAGCTGTTTGACGATGGATAACCCTAATCCGAATTCTCCTAATGGATTCGTCGTTCTTGAATCGATTGCTTTGTAAAATCGGTTCCATATTTGCTCAATTTCTTCAGGGTCCATCCCAATTCCGGTATCTTCGATTTCAATAACGGTATAACCCGTCATCAATTCTCCACGCAACCGTATTGTCCCGTTCTCAGTAAATTGAATGCTGTTTTTCGTAATGTTAATCAACACCTGAGTCAATCGATCGTAGTCGGCATGGATTATGACATCGTCCTTTGCCTCAACAATTATTCGATTGCCGCGTTCAGCTGCCACATCCTCTAACTGTTCCTGAATAATTTCAAGCAGTTCCTTCAGTTGAATGTCTTGCTTAAAAAGCGTTATTTGATTGGAACGAATTTTTTCGTAGTCGAGGTTTTCATTCACCAGCCGGATAAGTCGCATCGTTTCACTACTTGCCAACTGCAATCCACGTTCTTTTTCCGATTCTGAAATCATGTCGTTCCGTAAGCCTTCCAGTATACCGCAGATCGTTGTAAGCGGGGTCCGCAATTCGTGTGATACATCCGCCATGAATTGTCGTCTACGATTTTCAAGACTTTCTATTTCATTCATGGATGTCTCGAGTTTTTCCACCATGCCGTTAAAATCTCCTGCAAGCTCCCCGATTTCGTCAATGCTTGCAGTCGGAATGCGAACGGAATAATCCCCTTGTGCAACTGTTGAGGTAGCTGCACGTAAACGTTTAATGCGCCTGCCATGAAAAGTGGAAAGGATGCCACTTAACAATAAGGCGATCGCGAGGGCGATGAATGTTGTATACAAGAGGTAATCGTTCATTTGTGAAATGATTTCACGCGAACCTTTAATAGGTGATGTCAATAAAACGCCACCGACAAACTGATTGCGGTGAAAATACGGCAACAATACAAACGTGACAGCTTGTTCAAATCGTTTGTATTCCTGTTTCACCGTAATCGTTTTGCCACTTTGCAATGCAGCCCATTCGTCGTTATTCAATTCGATTAGAGGCGTTTTTAAGCCAGTTGAATAAATGATCGCAGATTTTTCGTCGAATAAACTATATTGGATATTTTGCCCTTCCAATACATGCCCGTACGATTGCAACGTTTGACGAGAATCAATAGATGCATATTCGATATCGCGTAAAATTGAATGGCCGTATGAAGCGAGTTCTTCGGTTTTATTGTCATAAACGAACTGCTCGAAAAAGTGGGACAGCACTAAACTTAAGATTAAGAATGCAATCACAATGACACTTATATGACTGACGAGCTGCTGATAGAAGTATTTAATCTTCATCTTACTTCACCACCGACTCATCGAACCGATAGCCGACGCCCCATACGGTATGGAAAAAAGGTTGCTCATCACTAGACACTTTTGACCGCAACCGCTTTATATGCACATCGACTGTCCGATCGTCGCCGTAAAAATCGTACCCCCATACCCGGTCCAACAACTGCTCTCGCGAAAAAACTTGTTTAGGATGTTGAATGAAAAACTGCAACAAATCAAATTCCTTTGGTGTTAGATTCGGAACAGGTTTGCCGTCCAAAAGCACTTCTCGTGTATTCGTATTCACAGTGAAATGGGCCGTTGCCAACACGTTTTCGTCTTGCTGAACATCCTTGTTCGCTACATACCGCCGTGTCACAGCGCGGATTCGAGCAAGTAAAGCAAGTGGACTGAACGGCTTCGTCACATAATCATCCGCGCCCATTTCTAGGCCAAGCACCTGATCGGACTCGCTATCTTTCGCCGTCAGCATAATAATGGGGACTTCGATTGCGGCTTGTCGAAGCTTGCGGCAAATCAACACACCGTCCATTCCTGGTAGCATCCAGTCGATGATGAGGCAATCCCATTGCTCCGTCTTTGCCCGTTCATATCCAACGAGTCCGTCCTTGACAAATTCCCCTTGAATCTTCTCCTTCTCAAAAAACATTTCGATCATTGACGCGACGCTTTCGTTATCCTCGATGACTAGAATTCGCATGTAGGTGCCTCCTTTGCGAGGTCATTTGTATGGTAAGTATAGCATTAGAAACCCTCTATTGCTTCCGAAACGACAGAGGGTTACGATGATTTATTCTACTGATGAATTGCTCGTCAACGTCAACTCAACAGATCGTTTTTTGCCATCCGTATAGACGGTGAACGTCGCTTTGTCACCGACAGATAGCTTGGAATAGAGGAGTTTCCGTAATTCCATGCTGTTGTTGATCGTTTCACCATTGATCGCCGTAATCACGTCTTGTTGTTTCAATCCCGCTTTTCCTGCAGCAGACGAAGGATCTACATTCGTCACCATAACGCCGCCTTTCACTTCTTCCGGAAGATTCTCTACATACATATACGGAATTTCTGCCAAGTCCGCGAGGCCGATGCCAATGTAAGGCCGTTCGATTTTACCGTTTTCCATCATTTCCTCAACAAGCGGAATGACATCATTACTCGGAATCGCAAAGCCGAGGCCCTCGATACCGTTTTCCGCGATTTTCAAACTGTTAATGCCAATGAGTTTGCCGTCAGCATTGATGAGTGCACCTCCGCTGTTGCCGGGATTAATGGCTGCGTCGGTTTGGATGACGTTCATCTCCCAGTTGCCTGCAGTCGTTTTTACATCAATGGATCGCGCGGGTGCGCTGATAATCCCTTGCGTTACGGTGCCCGAGAAATCGAGACTGAGTGGATTTCCGATGGCAACAACAGAATCACCCGCACGCAATTTGTCCGAATCACCGAATTCAAGTGCAGTGTCTACGCCTTTGTTTGGTATTTTTAATACCGCCAAATCTGTTAGTGCATCACTTCCAATAAGTTCTGCTTGTACCTTTTCTCCATCATGCAAAGTGACCTCGATTTTATTCGAGCCTTCTATTACGTGGTTGTTTGTCACGATGTAAGCATGTTCATCGCCAATTTGATAAATGACCCCTGAACCTGTTCCGAACTCCGCCAATGATGCATCTCCAGCAAATCGATTGCCGGCATTTTTAAAGTTCGACACGCCGACAATCGCTTTAGACGCATGCTCCACCATATCGGAAAGGTTGGTTATGGATTGATTTGCCGATGTTTGTGTGACATTCGGTTGTGGTGTATTCACAGAGGCAACACCTTCCTCCTGTTTCGTAGATGTTTGCAACAGATCTGTGTTTGCAACGACCCCTAATGTTAAGGATGATCCTAAAACGCCTGCTCCTACTGTAGACAAGAACCGTGTCGCGAAATTTGCCATGTATAAGACCCCTCTCCTGTTATTGTTGTTTTCATTGTAAGAGGAGATTATGAACAAATTATTACGAAGGCATGAACGATTGGTAAACATATTGGAGAGGGGGGCACCTAGAAAATGGATGAGTGGTGATAAACCGGTGATGAGCGGTGATAAAGGCGTTCCAAGCGGTGATAAACTGCTTGTAAGCGGTGATAAATTGCTTGTAAGCGGTGATAACATCTGGACAAGCGGTGATAACGAGTTTAGGTCGGGACTTGACGTGCACTTTGTAGGAAGTCGACCAACTAAATAGGGGAAACGGTGGTAAAGTGGCTTGAAACGGTGGTAAAGCCGCTTGAATCGGTGGTAAACTCCCTAAAGTCGGTGGTAAAGCCGCCCGAATCGGTGGTAAACCCCTTAAAGTCGGTGGTAACGACAAAAAGTGTTTCACCAGCTAGCTAAGAGCCAACTTTCAACTGACGGTTTAGTATGAATGAACTTCTCTACTCGAGCCACGTCCATCATGAATTTCCGTTCGCATACACCTCGTTTCTTACACTCTATTTCTTGCAATAGTCAATATAGTTAGATAGAATGAATTTACTGACTTCCAAGAACTTGCGAATTACGAGAGGTTTTTTTATTAACATAAAATGAAAGCGTATACATCTAGAATAGTAGCATGCATCCCTGCATACGTTGGCTTTGTGTGCATTTTTGCACTTTCAATAGCAATCTATAAAGAATAGGGAGGAATCGAACATGGTACAAGCTGTAGAGAATCACGTGTATGCATTTCCGAATACTGAAGGGGCAAAAGTAAATTTTAAGGAGCGCTACGATAATTTTATCGGTGGCAAGTGGACAGCCCCTGTGAATGGGCAGTATTTTGATAATCCTACACCGGTTACGGGCAAGGTGTTTACGCAAGTTGCGAGGTCAACGGCTGAAGATATCGAGCTTGCTCTTGATGCGGCGCATGCAGCGAAGGATGCTTGGGGCAAAACTTCGGTGACGGAACGGGCAAATATTCTATTAAAGATTGCGGACCGGATGGAAACCAATCTTGAGATGCTTGCGGTTGCCGAGACGTGGGAAAACGGTAAAGCGGTTCGTGAGACGTTAAATGCTGATTTGCCGTTGGCGATCGACCATTTCCGTTATTTTGCGTCGGCCATCCGAGCGCAAGAAGGCGGCGTTAGCCAAATAGATAATCATACAGTGGCCTATCATTTCCATGAACCAATCGGAGTAGTAGGTCAGATTATTCCATGGAACTTCCCATTGCTGATGGCTGTTTGGAAGCTAGCACCAGCACTTGCAGCAGGAAATTGTGTCGTCCTGAAACCGGCTGAACAGACACCTGCATCAATCATGGTGTTAGTGGAGTTAATCGAGGATTTATTGCCTGCAGGGGTGTTAAACGTCGTGAACGGTTTCGGTCTGGAAGCTGGAAAGCCGCTTGCTTCTAACCCTCGAATAGGAAAAATTGCATTTACAGGTGAGACGACGACAGGGCGCCTCATTATGCAATACGCATCTCAAAATTTAATCCCGGCTACTTTAGAGCTTGGTGGGAAGTCGCCAAATATTTTCTTTGAAGATGTCATGGCGGAAGATGATGCGTTTTTGGATAAAGCGATCGAAGGGTTTGTCATGTTTGCCCTTAACCAAGGTGAAGTGTGTACGTGTCCTTCCCGCGCATTAATTCAGGAGTCCATTTACGAGAAGTTTATGGAGCGTGCATTAGAGCGGGTAAAAGCAATTAAAATCGGCAATCCGCTTGATCCGACAGTCATGATGGGCGCACAAGCATCTACGGAGCAAATGGAGAAAATCTTGTCCTATCTCGATATCGGGAAACAGGAAGGTGCTGAATGTTTGGCGGGCGGAGCGCAAAACAAATTGGAAGGCGATTTGGCTGAAGGGTACTACATCCAACCGACCGTCTTTAAAGGGCACAATAAAATGCGTATTTTCCAAGAAGAGATTTTCGGACCGGTCGTTTCCGTTACAACATTTAAAACGAAAGAAGAAGCACTTGAAATTGCCAATGATACATTATACGGTCTCGGATCAGGTGTATGGACGCGCGATATGAATACTGCGTATCGCTTTGGTCGTGGCATTGAAGCGGGTCGTGTATGGACGAATTGCTATCATGCGTACCCTGCGCACGCGGCATTCGGTGGCTACAAGGCATCCGGCATTGGACGAGAAAACCACTTGCAAATGCTTTCGCATTACCAACAGACGAAAAATATGCTCGTCAGCTATAGCGAAGACAAGTTAGGCTTTTTCTAATAAATCCTGCATCAGTGGAGCATGTTCCTAACCACTCCAACTACTAAAAGGAGAGATGCCAATGCCTGAACGCGTTCTAGCTACGGACGCTGCTTTAGCGCTAATTACACTTTTAAAAGAAAAGCATGGTCCACTAATGTTCCACCAATCTGGAGGGTGTTGCGACGGCTCTTCTCCAATGTGCTATCCTGCAGGCGACCTGATCATTGGCGATCAGGACGTCTTGCTTGGGCATATCGGTGACGTCCCTTTCTACATGCATAAAAACCAGTATGAATACTGGAAGCATACACAACTCATCATTGACGTTGTGGACGGTAGAGGAGGCATGTTTTCTCTTGAAGGCGTGGAAGGGAAGCGATTTCTTACACGTTCGAGAGCGTTTACGGCAGCTGAAAATGAGCAGATCCAGCAGCAGACTGCCACTAACTAACTACTGAAAAGCCCCTAGGCAATCACACTGATTGTCTAGGGGCTTTTATGCGTACTTTATCTCTCTTCATTGCCTGAATGCCGTTCATCTACAAACAGAATCGAATTTACATGGTTAAATAAACCTTTTTCTCACTTCAGGTGGCGGCAACATGCAAGACTCCTCGTTGCGCCCGAACCACCGGTGACGGTTGCGAGAGAAATAGTCATAGGCGCCGTCACGGATTTTCTTCGGGACGAGTATGAATAAAAAGAAGAGATGCCAAAGTCCATCCAGTTTCTTTGCGATATGAAGGGCGGCAGAAGATTTTGTATAGGCTTTTCCGTTCTCAATCAACACCACGCTATCGACATCAGCCGGTATTTTATACTGTTTGACGTATTTCTCACCCGTCTCGCTTTGCAAAGAAGAGAAAAGAAAATGTTCAGCAGGATCCCGTTTAATAATAAACTGCACGCTGGAATTGCAAAAATTACATTCCCCATCAAATAACACAACCCGTTTCATGCTTACGTCTCCCTTCTACTTCATAGTATTAAAAGTATAACCGTTTCGATTCAAATGAAACTTCTAACACGCACACTCTGTTTATGGATACGATAGCACAAAGTTGGAAAGGAAGGGTGGCTGGCGACTCAAAACTGTTGTTACGTGTTTCTTGTCACATTTGTCTAAGTGATTACGAGAAGGAGGATGAGTGGGATGGACCGTCAATTTATTGATGCAGATGAAATGCGAAGAAGAAAGGATCCGGACTTTATGGCGTCACTGGATATGCTTGATGAAGGCGCACCTGTCCATTATGCAAAAGAGGAACTAACGAAGCGACGGAAGGAATGGTCAGGCTTCGATGAAAATGAGTTGCCACAGACGTACCAATAAATGAAGTGTATGAAAAATGGCTGACCTCTGTGAGAGGCAGCCATTTTCTTACGTTTCCCTTGTTCTCTTTCGACTATTCATTCTGGGGATACGATCGGTGAATTATCGAGTATTTCCCAAATATCATCCGTTACATGTATAGCCTTCAAAACGAAAGTGCTTTTTGAAAGGTAGGCGAGAGTACCTTTTCCTCCGAGATAAAAGTCAATATGAGGGTGTCTTTGTGCAAAAGCATCTAACTCTGGTAAAAGGTGAGGCTCTTTTTCAAACGGAATCATTGTAGAAGCGGACAACACAACAACTTTTGGTTTCTGTTTAACAATTAATGCTTCAATCGATCCAGGAGCAGGGAAGGCGCCAATTAAAAATGTCCGCCAGCCTTTCAACATGAATTGTAGTAACACGATGTGTAACGGTACTTCATGGAGCTCATAAGGAAGACATGCAGCGAGAACAAGCGGTGCGTCCATTCTGTACTGATAATTTCTTCGGATTTGCACAAGAAAATCTCGCACCACTAAGCTAGACACGGATTCTTGGTATTCATCCCATTCTTCCTTTTCCCATCGATAGCCTACTTCATTCAAAAATGGAATGACGATCTCCTTCAAGAACGTTGACAATCCCACTTGATGATAAGCTTGCTGAAGGGTAATCATGAGCTCCATCTCATCACAGCGACTGCCCTTCTCAAGTAACTGCAGGACAAAATCGTTTAATTTCTCTTGTTGGATAAACGGCTCTTTTGGAAGAGGAGAAAACGTCTCTACATTTTCTTTATCAACCATTTGAATCGCTTGTCGTATAGGTAAACCTTGTTCTGAAAGCGTTTTGACTTGCAGTAACAAGTTAATATCTTTTTCACTGTATATGCGATAGCCATTTTCCAATCTTTCAGGGTGGACGAGGGCATAGCGTTCTTCCCATTTTCGGATGACTTGTTTAGATAAACCGGTCATATCCGACACCTGCTGTATATAATAACGTCCATTGGATGTAGACAAACCGATTCCTCCTCCTGCACAACGTTCTGTTTGTAAAGTATATCGAATTCTACAATATTGTACAATCTTTACCGAGTAACATTATACAAAAACTAGCGAACAATACGGATCTTGCTTATAATTGTGGGCATTAACACATTAGAAACGGGGGATAACAATGAGTAGGCGTTCATTGTACAAGGTTAGCATTATAGGAATAGTAGCCGGCTTACTGTTAGCTTTATTCTTTAAAGTAGTTGAAGAAAGAACGAGTCATAAGGTGTATACGCTATTACTGAACATCGACTATATTCCCGTTCTGAACACAGTTCAGTTTCCCGAAATTGTAGAAGTTGGTTTTCACATCATCATCTCGATAGCGGTCTGTCTATTCCTGTTCTTATTTATCCGTTTTAAAAAAATCACCCAGTCAAGAAGAATCATCCGGTTCTGCGTGTTTGTGAATGTGCTCATCGCAATCCTCTACTATCCAACGACTCTGTTATCAGAACGAACACCAGCTTTTACGAACTTGTGGGCATTAGTGTTTTGGATTATCGGACACATTGGATATGGTTGGATTGTAGGTGTTTTATTGACAAAACTATTTAAGAATAAATAATTAAAAGTTGTAGAATGTTTTTATTTAAAGATTGTACAATCATTTGACAAAAAGTCTTCTTTCTATTCATAATAAAGGTATTGGGATGTATAGGAGGATAAATAATGTATTTTAAATGGAAGAATCGTGTCGGTGAAGCGGAACAGAAACTGGGGAAACCAACTGTAGAGGCAACGATCGACTTACGTACTTATCCTGAATTAGAAAAGCAACTTGAACTAATTAATTTGACCGTGCAAGATTTAACGCGTTTACATACCTATCAACCGATTGTTCGGGAAAAAATCGATGAAATTGTAGCCGTTTTTTACGAAAATGTCCTAACCGTTCCTACGTTGCGGAAAATCATTGAAGAGCGGACGAATCTAGCGTATTTAAAACGTGTGCTAGCTGAATACATTGTTGAAATGTTTCAGCGTTCGATTGATCAAACCTCTATTGATAAAAAAGTTAAAATTGCTCGTATTCACTTTCAGATGGGTGTAGAACCTAAATGGTATATGGGCGTTTTTCAACAAATCCAAGAAGTATTCATCGAACTTATTACAGAAACATTACCATCTTGGCAGGAACGGAAACAGGCCATTGTGGATATTACAAAGTTAATTAATCTAGAAATGCAAATAGTTTTAGAAGAATATGAGAAGCAAAACGAGCGCGAGAAGCAACAACAATATGCAATTGTAAAACAAGAGCTTAAAGAGAAAATTTCATCCATTAGTGAAGATTTAGCGATATTGACAGAAGAAACGAGTACGTCGGTTGGTCATGTCGATGACAATGCAACAAAAATAAGAGCGAGTATCCATGCAAATGTAGAAGGTGTGCAGGACATTCAATCATTTGCCGTCCTTGGCAATGAAAAAGTACAGCGATTGGAGAAACAAATCGCTTTTATTAATGAAAACACAGAAAAGATGGAGACGTTAATAAAAAACTTAAAGATTTCATCTACTGAGGTAATTGAAATCATCGTAATGGTGAAGAGTATAGCTGAACAAACCAACCTGTTAGCGTTAAATGCCTCAATTGAAGCAGCGAGGGCAGGAGATGCAGGGAAAGGATTTGCAGTGGTCGCACAGGAAGTTCGGAAATTAGCTGAGCAATCAAAACGATCTGTTGAACAAATTACAGAACTTGTTACGACTTCTACGTCTTTGACTGATAAGGCCGTCAATACAATTGAAGAAGTTCGAGAAAGTGTGACGCTTGGCATGAAGGATTCCAAAGAAACGCAAATGAAATTTACAAAAATCTTGCAGTCAATTGAAGACAATGACCGACATATTCATACGATTGAGATGGATGTAGAGGGGCTTGTCAAAGTTATACAAGAGATTGGCAATGATACGAAAAAGGTGGCGACGACTGCTGATAATCTCCATCAAACAGCTTTACAATTATAACCTTTAGGAAACACTACACTTAAATCGTTCTTACATATATATAAGAACTGAGGTTTGATGTCGCTTGATACGTAAAGGCAACTTGGATGTACTTCAAGGAGGATGAGTACGATGAAACGAACGATTGTCTGGTTTAGAAAGGACCTTCGCCTACACGATAATCCAGCGTTATGGGAGGCTGCAAATGAAGGCATCGTCATTCCGGTTTTTATATGGTCGGAAGAAGATCGACGTGCGTATGCAGCGAGTGAGGCATCTGCATGGTGGCTCTATCATTCACTGAAACAGCTGGAAACGGATCTTTTACAAAACGGTGTACAACTTGTCATTAAACAAGGCCCTGAATTTGATGCAATTGTTGACGTGATGGAGCAAGTAGGGGCTGAATCTATTTATTTCAATGAACGGTATGAACCTACTGAGCGTGACCGGCAAATGCGGATTGTTGGACAACTGTCTTCGATTGGTATGGATGTACGAACATTTCATGGCAATCTACTATTCTCTCCAGAACTGCTCAACAAACAAGGAGAGCCATACAAAGTGTTCACCTCTTTTTGGAAGAGAGGTTTGCAAGAAGTTGTTGATCGACCGTTGCCGATACCAGAATTGCAAGGTGTAGAAAACGACATTTCGTCATTAGCAATTGATGCATTAGGTTTGCCTACCGATCTTGGTACCCTCCAAAAGTACTGGCAACCAGGTGAGCGTGCAGGGACCGAGCAATGGGCGTTCTTTGCGGATGATGGAATGCTTCATTACAAAAAGGAACGGGATTTGATTGCAAAAGGAACCTCATCAAGACTGTCACCTTATTTAGCCGCTGGAAATAGCAGTGCCCGTACAATCTGGCATGCAGCGAAGCGCATTAATGAGGAAACGAGAGATGTAACCGCACACCAATCAATCGAAGCCTTTCTTAAACAACTGATGTGGCGGGAATTTGCCTATCACCAGCTCATCCACTTCCCGACGATGACCGACCAACCGTTACGAAAACAATTCAATGATTTCCCGTGGATTGGGACACCTGAACAATACAACTTATGGAAAGAAGGAAAAACAGGCTATCCGCTAGTCGATGCAGGGATGCGCGAATTACGAGAGACTGGTATGATGCATAACCGTGTCCGAATGGTTGCAGCCTCTTTTCTTATCAAACATCTCCTCATTCCATGGCAAGAAGGCTATGCCTGGTTTCAGCATGCACTTGTCGACTTCGATACCGCCAACAATGCGACTGGTTGGCAATGGGTGACAGGATGCGGCATCGATGCAGCACCGTACTTTCGAATTTTTAACCCCTATTTGCAAAGTGAAAAATTTGATCCGAACGGTGCGTACATTAAACAATGGGTGCCCGAACTCGCCAACTTGTCAGCTAAATATATTCATAAGCCATTCGAAGCGCCTGAAGATATCTTACAGGAAGCAGGTATCCAACTTGGCGAAACGTATCCATACCCGATTGTCGATCACGCAACCGCAAGAAAACGCGCCCTACACGCATACGATACAATCAAAGGTCGCTCAGAAGAAAATATGCTGTAAGAAGAACAAAACAAATTGTCAACGAATTTCCCATCCCACTAGTCGCTCGCCCGTCTATACCTGTCGTTATGACATGTAATAGAGGGAGGGGGTGAGTGAAGATGATGCAACAAGGACAATGGGGTGGGAACCAAATGATGCCGGCAAACCAAATGTCTCGAAATAATCAAATGCAACCAATCGTATGCCCGACACAATGCCGTTACAACGATTCGTTCTTTCCAGTAGAACAACCTTACATCCATCCAATCGTTAACGTTAACCGCCAACATCCTGTTATAACACCTAGACATTACTACACAGAAACTACACAAAACGTGATGGGCGCACCAGTTTACCCTGGCATGGGACCAACTGGAGTTGGCCCGGCAGGCATGGGACCAGGACCAGGTATGGGAGTAGGCCCAGCAGGAATGGGACCAGGCTACGGACCAGGCATGGGACCAGGTTACGGCGGCAGAGGCTGCTGCAGAAAAAGATACTAACATGTAAAGAACTGTCTCCACGTCGACAACTTCGACAGGAGACAGTTTTTTTGCTAATCGCGACAATCCCTCGTGCGATAATCTTGTCTTCCGCGTGCAAAGTTCTTGTCCTACTTCCCAAGCAACTACCCGCCTATAGAAAAAAGCCGCCTTCCTAAAAAGGAAAGGCAGCCTACACTTCAATCTACATTAAAATACCGTGCATCTGGGTGAGCGAATACCATCGCGGAAACTGACGCTTCAGGCTCCATCATGAACTCTTCCGTCAAATGGACACCAATGTCTTCGGGTTTCAACAAACCGAACAACTTTGCCTGATCTTCAAGATTTGGACAAGCCGGATAGCCGTATGAAAAACGTTGCCCCTGGTACTTGGCTGCAAAACGATCACGCATCGTGAAGTCCGTTGCATCCGGGAAGCCCCACTGATCGCGGATTTCCTGATGGACACGCTCCGCAAAGCCTTCTGCAAGCTCAAGAGCTGTTGCTTGGAATGCATGGCTCTCCAAAAACTTGCCTTGCGCTTTCAATTCATTCGCATACGCTCGGACACCATGCCCAGCCGTCACTTGCATAAACGCCACATAATCCATCTGGCCGCTATCGACCGGCTTCAAAAAATCTGCCAGACAAAGGAAAGGATCTTTGCTCTGTCTTGGGAATGTAAAACGCTCAATTTCTGTTTTCTCGTCAACAGGATCATAGATGATGACGTCATCCCCATCTGCCTGCGCAGGGAAGAATTGATACATACCTGAAGCCGACAATTTCCCAGACTCCAGGAAACCCGTCACCATTTCATGCAACTGAACGGCACGCTCTTCGCGATTCGCCAACATTTTATCCACATTTCCGCGCAACCCTAAATGATGGCCGATCAACGTCCGCATGTTTACATATGGATACAAATGGGACACCGAGTACTCTTTCATCACACGACGGCGCAAATCAGCCGGCACAAAAACAGGCACATCTTCTCGGACGGTTTTCACAGGCCTTGGCAATACCGCCACCGCCGTATCTCGTGTAGCGCGGACAGCTTCCGACTCCAAACGCTTCTCTTGCTTATCGGAAATCTCGAGCAACAACGCCTCTTTCTCGCCACTTTGTAACCGATTCGCCAAATCCAACCCTTGCATCGCATCTTTGGCATAAATGACTGGTCCGCCATATTCAGGCGCAATCTTCGTCTCCGTGAATCTCCTTGTCAATGCAGCGCCACCAACCATCACCGGTGTGTCAATTCCCGCCGCCTTGAAATCTTGCGCCGTAATGACCATTTGCTGAGCAGATTTTACAAGCAATCCCGACAACCCGATAATATCCGGTTTCTCCTTCCGAATGACGTCAATTAACGTCGCAGGCGTCACCTTGATGCCGATATCGATCACTTTGAACCCATTATTACTCAAAATGATATCGACCAAGTTCTTTCCGATATCATGCACGTCCCCTTTGACCGTCGCGAGCACGATCTTCCCTTTCCCCGAATCGTCCTCTTTCTTCTCCATGAACTGCTCCAAGAAGGAAACGGAAGCCTTCATCACCTCGGCACTTTGTAACACCTCAGCAACAATCAATTGGTTATCATTAAACAACCGACCGACCTCAGCCATTCCTTCCATTAACGGCCCATTAATTACATCGAGCGGCGTGTCGTACAATTCTAGCGCTGCCTCCAAATCAGGAATGAGCCCTTCTTTCGTCCCCTCTACTACGTAATACGCTAAACGCTCAGGAACCGTCTTCGGAATGTCATCCTCCGTCTTCTCCTTCTTCTTATCCCGGTAGAAATCCGTGAAATCTGCCAACGTCTCATCCGTCGTCGTGAATAAAAGATCATTCGCCAGCTTGATTTCCGCTTCAGGAATGGACGCATAACGCTCCAACTTCTCTGTGTTAACAATCGCGTAATCGAGTCCTGCCTGCGTGCAATGATACAAATACACCGCGTTCAAAACCTCACGCCCTACCGGTGGCAGCCCAAACGACACGTTACTTACCCCAAGCGTCGTTAACGCTCGTGGCATTTTTTCTTTTATTAACCGGATCCCTTCAATCGTTTCGACTGCTGAACCGATATATTGTTCGTCACCCGTACCGACAGGGAAGACGAGTGGATCGAAAATGATGTCTTCAGGTGCCAATCCCCATTTATTCACTAACAGATTATACGACCGCTCAGCAATTTCAAGTTTCCGTTCGCGAGTGACCGCCATACCGATTTCATCGATCGTCCCAACGACGACAGCCGCGCCGAATTTCTTGACGAGCGGCATGACCGCATCAAACCGTTCTTCACCGTCTTCCAAGTTGATGGAGTTAATGATCGCTTTCCCTTGTGAAAACTTCAGCGCTTCTTCGATGACATTTTCATCTGTTGAGTCTATGACGAGCGGAACTTTTACCTTCTTCACGACTTCCTGCATGAACTTCTTCATATCCTCCAGCTCATCGCGATCCGGATTCGCCAAGCAAATGTCGAGTACATGTGCACCGCCACGTACTTGAGCACGGGCAATTTCAGATGCTTCCTCGAATTTTTCCTCGACAATCAATCGCTTGAACTTCCGTGAACCAATCACATTCGTCCGTTCACCGATCAACAACGGGCGCATAGACGGGTCATAGAGCAATGGTTCGATTCCTGAAACCGCATGATCTCTTATCTCTTCAGGTTTTTGTCGAGGCGTTAATCCATCAACCGTTTCCCGCAATACCCGTATATGATCCGGCGTCGTACCACAACACCCACCTACCATGTTCAACCAACCTTTTTCAGCAAACCCTTTCAGCTTTTGTGATAAAGACTCTGGTGACTCATGGTAATGACCTTCTTCGTCAGGTAAACCAGCATTCGGATAACACGTCACAAAACTCGTCGCCAGCTCCGATAACGAACGTAGGTGATCTGTCATGAATTCAGGGCCAGTTGCACAGTTCAACCCGACAGATAACGGCTTAATATGCTCGATGGAAATGTAAAATGCTTCAATGCTCTGTCCCGCAAGCGTCGTACCCATCGGCTCGATTGTTCCTGAAATCATGATCGGCAACTCGATACCAGTTTCATCAAACGCCCGTTTAATGCCAATCGTCCCTGCTTTAACGTTCAGCATATCTTGACTCGTTTCCATCAATAACAGATCTGCGCCACCCTCAATCAGAGCTTTTGCCTGTACGTAGAAATCCTCCGATAGCTTATCAAAAGTGATTCCACCGGTGACGGATAACGTCTTCGTTGTCGGTCCAATCGCTCCGGCGACGAAACGCGGCCACTCTGGTGTCGAGTAATCGACCGCACACTTTTTCGCGATTTCCACAGCCTTCTTGTTAATTTCTACTGCACGGTGGCCGAGACTGAACTCATCTAGAACGAGAGGGGTCCCCCCAAACGTATTCGTGCAAATGACGTCTGCCCCCGCTTCTAAATACCCGCGGTGGATCTTATCCAGGATGTCGGGGCGCAATAAATTCAAGTATTCATTACACCCTTCATATTCCTCGCCACCAAAATCATCAGCAGACAAATCCTCAGCTTGGAGCATCGTGCCCATTGCGCCATCCAAAAGGAGTATTCTTTTCTCAAGTTGTTCTTCAATCAGGTGCTTAGGCATGGACAACATTCCTCTCTTTCTCTGCGTCAAGTTCCTTAATATGTTGAATCAGTTCCAGCGACATATCGTAGCGCAGGAACGGTGTAATAATGTAAATGCCATTAAAGAGCTCTGCTGCTGTATCAATCAGTTCTTTGGCAATCGCGACGCCTTCTCTTGTCGCTTTCTCACGGTCATCCCCGCATGCTCTCATCCGCTCGAGCACGTCTTCTGATAATTTAATCCCTGGCACTTCGTGGTGCAGAAATTCTGCATTCCGTATATTTGTCAAAGGCATAATGCCAATGAAGATTGGGGTTTCCAAATGTTTTGTCGCTTCATAAATGTCCACGATTTTCTCTTTCGTATATACCGGCTGGGTAATGAAATAATCCGCTCCGCACTCAATTTTCTTTTCCAATCGTTGAACGGCCCGGTCCAATACGCGGACGTTCGGGTTAAACGCTGCTGCGACGGAGAATTTCGCTTTTTTCCGTAATGGCTTGCCTGTGAATGAAATGCCTTCATTCAATTGCTTAATCAGTTGTAGCAACTCCATGCTGGATACGTCATACACACTTGTTGCACCTGGGAAGTCGCCAACTTTCGTCGGATCGCCAGTGACAGCTAGAATATCGTGGATGCCGAGTGCATCAAGCCCCATCAAATGCGATTGCAAACCGATCAAGTTATGATCACGGCACGTCAGATGAACAAGTGGACGAACGTTATGTTGCATTTTCATAATTGAACCCATCGCCATATTGCTAATGCGTGGAGAGGCAAGTGAATTATCGGCCATCGTCACGGCATCTACACCTGCATCGTATAATTGGTTGGCGCCGATGAAATATTGTTCGGTTTCCAAATGTCTTGGCGTATCAAGCTCAACGATGACAGTTCGAGTCGTTTTTGCTTTTTCATGTAACGGTTCGTATTTAGCAGGGTCCGCTTCCCGAATAACGATCGGTTTTTCAGGGGTAACGACTTTTTTTGTAATAGGTGCAAGCCCACTCAAATGTTTTTTGGCTGCAGCAATATGTTTTGGTGTCGTTCCGCAGCACCCGCCGATGAGACGAACACCTTCTTCACATAGGAGAGCAGCAGCGCGGCCGAAGTAATCCGCTTCTGATACGTAGACAATGCGGCCGTCTTCCACATCGAGTAAGCTTGCGTTTGGAGCGGCAGAAAGAAACGCTCGTTCAGGCAATGTCACTTTTTCAAATGCTTGGATCGTATGGTAAGGTCCTAAACGACAGTTGACGCCGACAACATCGGCACCGATCGCTTCTAGTTGGTGCAATGCATCATTTAACAGCAAGCCGTTTTGTAAGACACCCGGTTCATCCATAGAAACTTGTGCCACAATCGGTCGATCCGTCATTCTACGAAGTTCTTTAACAACTGTAGAGAGTTCTTCAAAATCGTAATACGTTTCGAGCAGCAAGCCATCAGGATCGCCTGCTAATAATGTATCTGCCTGTTCTCGGACAATCGCTAATACGTCAGCAAGTGAGGCATCACTTTTTCGGATACCACGCAAACCACCGATTGTCCCAAGTACGTATTGGTTGCCTTGTGCAGCTGCACGTTTCGCAATTTGAATGGCTGCCTCGTTAAATTCTTTCACCCGGTTTTCCATACCGTAGCGGGCAAGTTTCAGGGCGTTTGCGCTATATGTATTTGTTTGAATGATATCTGCGCCTGCTGCAATATAGTCAAGGTGGATTTTCTCTATAATTTCAGGTTTCTCAACGTTTAATTCTTCATAGCAAAAATCAATTCCGTGCGAATAAAGCACAGTTCCCATCGCACCATCCGCTACCAATACATTGTTCTTTAGATTCTCAAGTAAGTTCATTGTGAATTCATCCCTTCTTCTAATAAGTCAGACCTGTATGAAAACGAAAAAAGCCTTCTCGAAAAGAAGGCTTTGAAAATGCGATGGCTCGCTACCTTCTCATCTGCCAGGCCGCGAAAGACCTGCTGGAATTAGCACCTGACCGTTAACGGCTGGTTGCTGAAGCTTCTTCGGGCCAGTCCCTCAGCTTCTCTAGATAAGAAAATGATATGCAGTTGTTCGAATAATTTAACACATCATACCGCTAATTGGTCAATCCGTCAATAGGGGTTTCGTTTATCGGGTCTGTTGATTAACCACTTTTACAAGTAGACTTCTTTGAAACCGTTGGCTTGCGTTCCGGCGCACGCTTTCCGCGGGGCACGGGTGAGCCAATCGAACAACGAAGAGTTCGATTTGCCGTATTTCTGCGTACTTTGCAGAAATTAAGGCATCCTTGCTCCCAACGCTACGCTTTTGCTCGCAAAAGCCGTTCTGCGTGACGGCTTTCCCTGCGGGGTCTCACCATTCGTGCTATTCCCCCGCAGGAGTCGGCGCCTGCACTCCAGCCAACTAGTTTGTACCGATAACTTATTTGCCTCTTATCTTTAGAAAACGTTCGCAGGGATTGTAGAAGACGGCGATGTACAAAGGTGAGCTCTCAACGCTAAGCTTTTGTTTGTATAAGTCATACTTCGTTACGGTATTTCCTGCAAGAACAGCGCGAGCTGAAAACCCTGGAATGAGCTAAGTGAAGAAATAAACTGCCGCATTAATTTCTGAAATTAAAGAAATTAAGGTGAAGCTTCCCCTTCACAGTTTCCTTGATTGAAGGTGTGCAAGCGAAACGCGTCCGCTTAGAGAGGAAACTCGATGTTTAATAAGAATTACAAGTGAAATTGTATAGTCTTGTATCCGACAAATTGGCTAATCATGATAGAATGATTGTAGAACAAAGAGTGGAAGGTGAAGGTAGTGAGGATTTTTAAATTTACAGTCCCGATTGCATTATTAGTGGCGGGGATCGCATGGTATATGCTACATAAGAATTTTCAAGAAGTACCAGGTACATCACGTGTGTGGATTACAATTGGAGCTGCCATCTTAAGTGGTGTAATCGCACATTTTTTATTCCCGAAAAGCGAAGATGGTCAATAACGAAGTGAAGTCGATGGTTAACTAACCGTCGATTTTTTTATTTAGGTTAACTGATATAAAAAATAGGTTGACACAAAATGTGTTAACTTTTATTCTGAAATAGATAACTTAACAAATAAGAGGTGTACGATGACAACAACTACAGTGAAACCTAAAAGCACAATGAGTGCATTAAGCCTTGTCTATTGCGGAATGTTTGCCGCATTGATGATGATTGGTGCAAATATTACGTCGTTTGTTCCGTTCTTGGTCGTAGGGGGCGTGCCAATTACGTTACAAACATTCTTTGCAGTTCTCTCAGGACTCATACTGGGAAGCCGCTTAGGTGCGATTTCTATGACAGTTTACATGTTTGTCGGATTAGCTGGAGCACCTGTGTTTGCGAAATTCAATGGAGGATTTGGTGCGATTTTACTGCCAACTTTTGGTTTTATCCTTTCATATATCCTTGTTGCGTATGTGGTAGGTAAAATTGTTGAGAAGAACGGAAGTTTACGAAGCTACGTTTTCGCTAGTCTTTTTGGAATGACAATCAATTATTTAATCGGTACAAATTGGATGTATGCAGCTTATAAACTTTGGGCGGCTGCTCCTGATGTGTTTACATACAAGGTCGCTTGGGCTTGGATGATTCCACCACTACCGAAAGATATTATATTGTCTGTGCTCGCAGGAATTTTTGGGCACCGCATGTATAAAGTATTGAAAGTGAGGCGTACGACGTGACAAATTATGAGGAATGGGCAGAGCGGGTGTTAGCTGGGGGAACGTTGACGGATGAGGAAGGGCTGGCCATTTTAAACAGTCCGGATGAAGACTTATTGCCGCTTTTACACGCATCGTATAAAATTCGAAAGCACTATTATGGCAACAAAGTGAAGTTAAATATGATTATCAATACAAAATCAGGGCTCTGTCCGGAAAACTGTGGCTATTGTGCGCAGTCGATCGTATCAAAAGCACCGATTGAAAAGTATGCGATGATGAAGCAAGAAGAAATTGTGGCTGGTGCTGAACGTGCAGCTTCTGTCAATGCGGGGACATATTGCATCGTGGCGAGCGGCCGGGGACCGGTAAACCGTGAACTAGAGATTGTCATTGATTCCGTTAAGGAAATTAAAGCGAAGCACCAAGACATGACCGTTTGTGCATGTCTCGGTATTCTAAAGCCGGAGCAGGCAAAACGGCTCAAGGAAGCGGGTGTCGATCGGTATAACCACAACATCAACACATCCGCAGCGCATCATGAAAGCATTACAACTTCGCATACGTATGACGATCGCGTGAATACAGTGGAATTGGCAAAAGAAGCGGGCATTTCACCGTGTTCAGGTGTCATAGTTGGTATGCGGGAGACAAAGGAAGACGTACTCGCGATGGCGAGAAGTTTGCATGCGATGGACGCAGATTCGATCCCTGTCAACTTCTTGCATGCCGTAGATGGGACGCCGCTTGAAGGGACGAACGAATTGACGCCGCGCTATTGCTTAAAAGTGTTGTGTCTATTCCGTTTCATCAACCCGACAAAAGAGATTCGGATTTCCGGTGGACGTGAAGTGAATTTACGATCACTTCAACCATTTGGTCTCTATCCGGCGAATTCAATTTTCATCGGCGATTATTTGACGACAGCGGGTCAAGAGAGTGATCGTGATCGGCAAATGCTTGAGGATATGGGCTTTGAAATTGATTTGGAACCGTTGAAGAGAGAAGCTGTGGAATTACGTTAATTATTTTGCTATCTGACAGGTGAGAAAATTGCCTGTTCCAGATAGCTTTTTTCATTCGAATGAAACGAAATGGCTATACATCCGTATAGTAACTTACATACAAATTTATTAAAAGAAGAGAGTGGTTTTATGATCGATTTATTACTATTTTCGATCGCTGCAGGTGTGGCATTTGCGGTCATAGTTGTACCGATCTCTAGTGGATCTTCAGAATCCAATAAAGTTCAATTTAACCGTATCACGGCTATTTTATCTACAACGTTACTACTATCGATACTTACTTTTGGCGTCTATTACCTAATGAATTTAGATCGAAACTGGACGTCGTTATGGGCATTCGTTCTTGTTGCTACACTCGCCGGCGTAGTGTTTGCTACCGGGAGAGAACGGTCTGTCAAAGGTATCTTATTTGTAGGCGCATTGTTAATAAGTGTGTATATTTTGAGTGCACCACTTTTTAATGCTGACCAAAAATTTCAAGCGGTAGAGATGGATCAGCAAGTTGAGATTAAGGCGTTTGATGAAACAAAGACACCAGCAAGTGTACCACCGAAATTTGCAAGAAATAAAATGAAAAAAGCATTTGGGCAAGTGCCGAATACAAGCTTTTACGAGCTGGGTCATTTGCAAATTCAAAAAGTGAATGGGGAGTTTGTGTACATTGCTCCTGTTGAATTCTCGGGTTTCTTTAAATGGTTGAATGGTAAGACAACACCAGGCTATTTCACAATGAGTGCTACGGATTCAGCTGATAACCCTAAGTTTGTGAAGTCGGAAATGGTCTATACGCCTTCTTCGTTTTTCCACAAACAAGTAGAGCGGCATATGCGGATGGAATTCCCAAATCTCATTTTTTACGGGGATGTACAACTTGAAATTGATGACGAAGGTGAGCCGCATTATATTAGGTCTTACGGAGAATTCATCACAGCAAGGAATGGATTTGACGTCCACGGGATTGTAATGGTGGACCCTAAAACTGGGGAAGTGGAGCAGTTTGGATTAAACGAAATTCCTGATTACATCGATGGCGCTGTTTCACCAGAAGCAGTCAGTCTGCAAAATAGTTATTTTGGAAAGTATGTTCATGGTTTCTGGAATTCAATTGTCGGGAAAAAAGATGTGAAATTGCCTTCTGATGAAGGAACTGAATCGAATGTCAGTCCGATCTTCGATGAAAATGGTCATATGTATTATTTTACGGATTTCACAAGTCCAAAAGAAGAAGTTGACTCGATGTTAGGTTATGCTTTAACGGATGGGCGTACGGGCAAAGCGACTTACTACACTGGTAACCTGGAAGAATCGTATATGGATTCACAAGGGGCTCTTCAAATTATTGAGAAGAAATTTATTGAGAAGAAATGGACGGGGGAAATGCCGGTTCTCTACAATTTCTATGGAGAAGCGAGTTGGCTTACGCCAGTACTTGACTCAAACGGTTTCTTACAACATTACTTTATCGTATCGGCTGCTAATCCTGAAATCTCTGTTTTTGCAAACTCACCGAATGAAGCGTTGAAGCTGTACAAAGCAGCTTTACAACGTGGAGGCAGTTCTGTTGATGGTAGTTCAAGTGCAAAAGAAGAAAAGACGGTTGCAACTGTTTTGCGTGTCTATAAGGAACGTGCGGGAGATTTCACCATCGTATCTATCTTGTCGGATGACGGAACGAACTATGTTGTTTCAACTGAAGTAGTTCCTTTAGCAATATATGTGCAAGAAGGAGATCGTTTAGCAATTACGTACTTGGCGACAGGCGAGCTTTTCTTACCAGTCAAAGAGATGACGAACATTACAATCGAGTAATTTGAGATGTGTATAGTTGGAAGGAAAAGTATACAAAAAGAAGGGTGCTCCATGTGCGGAGCGACCCTTCTTTTATTTCTGTATGAATAATTCGCCTTGAGGTCCTAACGGAATACCGAGTAAATACCAAGCGGCGAAAAGAATGATCCACATGATGGCGAACGCAATGGAGTACGGTAACAGTGAAGTCATGAATGTACCGATTCCGATTTTAGAATCGTATTTCTTCGCAAATGTTAACGCGATTGCAAAATAGGCAAGCATTGGTGTAATCGGATTTGTAATGGAATCACCAATCCGATAAGCAGCTTGTGTTAAAGCTGGACTATAGCCCATGATCATGAACATCGGAACGAAAACAGGTGCAAGGATTGCCCACTTTGCAGACGAACTTGCAACTAAGAAATTGATGAGTGCAGCCACGATGATGAATCCGATGAACAAAGGAAGTCCTTTTAAGCCGAGTGCTTGAAGGGTTTCTGCGCCTTTAATCGCGACAATTGGACCGAGGTTACTCCAGTTAAAGTACGCAATCATTTGTGCTGCGACAAATGCGATAACGATATACATGCCCATACCAGACATAGCTTTCGCTAAGTGATCTGCAAAATCTTTAGAGTTATTGACGGATTTGACGATTTTTCCATAAACAATGGATGGTACAAGGAAAACTAGCATCATGATTGGTACTAAGCTGTCCATTAGTGGCGAAGTTGTCAGGCTACCGGTTTCCGGATGTCTCAATAATGCATTTTCCGGAAGAGATAATGCTAAGACAGTCAAGAGGATGACTGCAACAGAAAGTCCAGCCCATTTAAGTCCTTTCTTTTCTAAAGCAGTGACTTCTTCTAATGTTTCAGTGACACCATCATACTTACCGAGGCGAGGCTCTACAATTTTCGTTGTAACGAATACGGCCACAGGGACAAGCAGCAATGCAGAAACGGCTAAAAAGTAATAGTTCATGCCTGGATTGCCAGAATAGGTCGGATCATAAATGTGTGCGCCAATTTCTGTGAATCCATAAACCAGAGGATCCAGTACACTAATAATTAGATTAGCTGAAAAACCGCCTGCGACAGATGCATATGCTGCAGCAAGTCCCGCGATCGGATGTCTGCTAAGTGCAATGAAAATCATCGCAACGATAGGAGGTAGAACAACCATGGCTGCGTCTGCTGTTGCATTCCCTAAAATTGCGACAAGTACAATTGTCGGTAGGATAATCTTTTTAGGTGCATTCAAAATCGTCGTTTTCATGACCGTTCCGATTAAACCTGTCGATTCAGCTAATCCAACGCCTAACATGACGACGAGAACGAGTCCTAGCGGTGGGAAACTCGTAAAATTCTTGACTAAGTTCGTCAAAATCATAATGAGCCCTTCACCATTTAACAAATTGACAACTTTAATCTCTTCGCCCGTTCCTGGATTCGTCGCACTCGTTCCAAGTGCTCCGAAAATTGCCGAACAAAGTAAGATAATACCCGCGATGTAGACAAATAACATAACTGGATCAGGTAGTTTGTTTCCATACTTCTCAATGAAATCAAGGAATCTGTTGAACAATCCCTTCTTTTTTGTTTCGGTTGTAGCGGCCATTTACATTCCCCCTAGATACAGTGCTTCTTTACTGTACCGTATTAAAGAATAACATTCATTATGTCATAGATTCTGAGAAATTCAATAACTTTTTTTGTGGAAAATGGTTTTGTGGCGTTTTGAGAAAGTATGCGGCGTTTTGTGGGAATATGCGTTGTTCTGAGGAAGTATGCGGAGTTAATTTTTACTGCAATTACAAGGGGATTGATGTTATTAATACGAAAGCTGAAAAGCTCATAGAGCACTTCGATGCTATCTCTCCCTATATTAGAAATAGTGATTCCAAATTTGGTTTCATGTATGTTTTTCCAAAATTAGGTATTACTTTTTGGAGAGGTGATGTATGCGCAGAAGAAGATCTTGAAGCAGATTGGTTTAAAGAACTTCATCCTGAAAATCAAGAAGAAACGAAGAAGTTCATGTACTTTGAAACTGTAAAATTTCATAAGGATTTAATATAAAGTATTTCATTAATTCTTCCTTTTAGTTGAGCAGTTTTTTGTACAAGATGAATATTCATGAAGCTTCCATGTGTAGAAAAAAATCCTCTCCGCATGGAAGATTACTTACAAACTACGCAAATCCTTTTGCTTCCTTAAATCATCGAAAGCTTTTAACAAAAAGTTTTTCCTCCTTTATTTTCTTTCCCTAACACACCCATATACTATCAGCTATCGTCAACAACGTTTTAATCGTTTATGAACACTGAAGAAATTTTCATCTACATAGAAAAAGCAGCCTCACTGTGGAGAGGCTGCTTTTTCATTATTTTGTTGCTACAAAGGATTCAAGAATGTTTTGTTTGCGTTCTTTTTCAAAAACTAAAACTTTATCGGTCGGGTCGTATTGATCACCGTAAAATGTCTCATCCTTATACGTATGGATTTCTTCATATGTTGTTTTCATCGCTTCGTAGACGGTCTCCTCATCGGCGTCTGTCGGGGACCAGAAAAGGATTTCGAGTTCCGTTTGTTCGCCGGTTGCGAGCGAGCGTCTGCTGTATCCGATTCGTCGCGCGTGATGAAATTGTTCGCGTGCATAAAATTTCAGACGTTTAGCGGTGTCTGTATCTTCGTAATCAACCGGTTCCACTTCTAAAATGATCGGCTTTCCTTTTGCTTTTAAGGATGTCAAAAGCTTTCGTCCGAGACCTGCACCGCGGGATTGAGCGGAGACAAATAAGTAGTCGATGAAAATGAATGTTTCAGTTTCTGCATACATGAGGACATGATGCGGTCCTTCTTCTTTGATGTAGACGTTTTTCTTGTCTTTCAATAGGGCGTCCATATGTTCTTTGGACTTCATTTCTTCGATCGGGAAATACTCACTTAATTTTTCGTACCAGTTCATGCTGAAAATCTCCTCCATTGGTATGGGTGTACCTGGAGCTTTTTGTTTTGGGGTTCGTGAAGAGAGTTTTGCGTGCATTTGACAGAGTGTCTGTAGGTTTTTGTTCTGTCAAATCCAAATCACGCCTCGGTTAGATGTTGTGAATCAGTAGAGGGTTTTGTTCGAGAACACTCGAATTTATGTGTAAATACATCAAGACGCAATTCTATTCAAAAGGACAGATTGCTTCAGGGTGAAGAATTGGGATTGTTTGCAATCAACAGTTCATCAGTCCTCTTGAACGCAACTCTGTGACGAGGAAAAAAGAGGTCAGAAAAAAATCCTCAACTACTTTATTACCCTCTAAAATCTATTATAAACAAGAAAAAAGTATGCATCAACTCTTACGGGGTTTCTAAAAAGAGTTGAAGAGTACTTTGTTAATATATGATGTATTCATTCAAAATGTGACTGTGAATTCTCAGTTTGGGGGATAGTGACTGAATGGAAGAGAGAGTTTGATGGCTGGAAGGTAGCATTTCAATTGCATTTACAAGTTTTATTCGTGTACAATTAAGTCAAAGATAGTCAAAGTCAGTGACTTGTCACCAAGAGGAAAGAGGTGAAAATATGCGAAACATTTCTGACATTATAGAAGGGTATTTGAAGGGTATTATCGAAAAAGAAGATAGTGGAACAATTGAGATTAAACGAAGCGAAGTAGCTGAGAAATTTCAATGTGTTCCTTCCCAAATCAATTACGTCATTAACACACGGTTTACAGTAGAACGTGGGTATGCTGTCGAGTCCAAACGAGGTGGTGGCGGGTATATACGAATTTACCGCGTTCAAACAAACTCGCACAAAGAATTGATTGAACATATTTTAGAGAGCATCCATCAAGGTGTCACGTATACGATGGCGGAAGATGTAGTGCTCAGGATGCTCGAGGAGAAAGCTATTTCTGAGCGAGAAGCGAGAATTATCTTAGCGGCTGTAGATCGGAATACGCTCCATTTCCCATTGCCGGAGCGGGACATCATACGGGCACGGGTTTTACAATCGGTATTAATGACACTCTTATACAAATGACAAGCGTAGCATGACGAAGAGGTGAGATGATGAATTGTGATAACTGTAAAGAACGGCAGGCTTCCGTAATTTTCACACAGGAAAATGCGAATGGGACAACCGAACGTCATTTGTGTGACAAATGCGCATTCCAATCGCAAATGTTTCACTTGGATCCGAACCAGGAACCGCTTTCGATTCAACAGTTCCTCTCCCATTGGTTTGGCGGTACGGACTCAGTTCAACCTTTCCAACAAACGAGGGATAGCTTACCGGAGGGGCCAAAGTGTCCTGATTGTCAATTGACGTTTAGACGGTTTTTAGACGTTGGGAAGTTTGGATGCCCTACTTGTTATACGACGTTCAAAGAGCGATTGCCACGTGTTTTGAGCAAACTCCATAATGGCCATACGACACACGTTGGGAAAATTCCTGTTTCATTCAATGAATTGTTCGCTTTGAAGAAGAAAATAGAGGAAATTCGAATGGAAATGCAACAAGCGATTGAGGCGGAGCGGTTTGAAGATGCGGCCACATTGAGGGACGAGGCGAATGCATTGAAACTTCGCTTGGCGCAATGTGCGGACGGAGGTGATGTTGGCGATGTCAATTGATAAATTCATGGAGGATGCGGTTACCGGTTGGATGAAATCGAGTGGCGAGCATGCAGATATCGTCATGTCGACAAGAATCCGGTTAGCTCGAAATTTAAAGGGATATCGCTTCCCAATTGCATTCACTGCTGAAGAAGCTCACAAAATCGATGAAGCAGTTTCAACTGCATTGCTTAATTCTGGAGAAAAAGGGTATGCCTATATGAAGATGTCTGAGCTGCCGTTACTCGATCGACAAGTTCTCGTCGAAAAACATCTTGTCAGCCCTCAACTGACAGATTCAAAACGGCACGGTGCAGTCCTCTTATCAGAAGACGAAACGATTAGCATAATGGTGAATGAGGAAGACCATATCCGAATTCAATGTATCTATCCGGGGTTCCAACTTGAAAATGCCTATGAGCAGGCGGATACAGTTGATAATTATTTGGAAGGCCAATTGCCATACGCTTTTGATGAAGCGTTCGGGTACTTGACGAGTTGCCCGTCAAATACGGGTACGGGCATGCGAGCATCCGTCATGATGCATTTACCGGCTTTGACGATTACAAAACAAATCGATCGAATTATTCCTGCAATCACCCGACTAGGGATGGTTGTAAGAGGAAGCTATGGTGAAGGCAGTGAAGCGCCAGGGAATATTTATCAAGTTTCAAATCAGACGACTTTAGGGAAAACGGAGAAAGAGATTTTAGCGGACTTGAAAAATGTGGCATTACGATTAATTGCCCATGAACGTCGTTCGCGGGAACTACTGCTCTCCAAGTCACGCGTCGCGTTGGAAAACAAATTATTTAGATCACTCGGCATCATCACGTACGCTCGACTACTACCATCTGGGGAAGCTGCACGTTGCCTGTCGGATGTCCGTCTCGGTATTGATTTAAATATTATCGAAGACATTGATATGTCTATATTGAATGAGTTGATGGTTTTCATGCAACCGGGCTTTTTACAGCAATATGCGAAAGCAGAGTTAACTGCAGAAGAACGGGATATTTTCAGAGCGAATTTATTCAGGGAACGGTTGCGACCAGATCGACAACAAGAAGAAAATAATAAAGAAAAGTAAGCAAGTATTTTGCAAGGGACTTTTCTTTTTATTATAATTAAGTCAAAGATAGTCAAAGTCAATTTAGTGGAATTGGGTTGCTTGATGGCCTGATTGAATAGAGTAAAAGAGATGGTTTTTTCGTGAGCGTCATGCGAAAAACAGTTTAGATGGTAAATAAAAGGAGTGGAATGCATATGATGTTCAATCGTTTTACACAGCGTGCACAAAAAGTGTTGCAGCTTGCACAAGAAGAAGCGATCCGAATGAAACATGAATCAATAGGCACAGAACATATTTTATTAGGACTTATACGTGAAGGTGGCGGCATTGCTGCAAAAGCATTGGAAGCGATCGACGTCAGCTTTGAAACCATTGAAAAAGGCGTCGAAAGCCTTGTTGGATCAGGTTCTAAGGAAGTTGGTCCAATCGTTCATTACACACCGAGAGCGAAAAAAGTCATTGAGTTGTCTGTCGATGAATCGCGTAAATTAGGACACTCTTACATTGGCACGGAGCATATTCTGTTAGCGCTTATTCGCGAAGGGGAAGGCGTTGCTGCACGCGTGTTAAATAATGCGGGTGTTAGCTTGAACAGAGCGAGACAACAGGTTCTTCAATTGTTAGGCAGTAATGATACAGCTGTCGGTTCTCAAAGTTCATCCGCATCTGCCTCAACTCCTACATTAGATAGTCTGGCGCGTGACTTAACGGAAGTCGCTCGTGAAGGTTCTTTAGATCCAGTCATCGGTCGTAGCAAGGAAATCACCCGTGTTATCGAAGTACTTGCTCGCCGCACGAAAAATAATCCGGTCTTAATCGGTGAGCCGGGTGTAGGTAAGACCGCAATTGCAGAAGGGCTTGCGTTGCAAATTGTTAACAATGAAGTACCTGAAATCTTGCGAGATAAGCGTGTCATGACGCTTGATATGGGTACAGTTGTTGCAGGTACAAAATATCGTGGTGAGTTTGAAGACCGGATGAAAAAAGTGATGGAGGAAATCCGTCAAGCCGGTAATATCATTCTATTTATAGACGAGTTGCATACATTGATAGGTGCAGGTGGTGCTGAAGGGGCGATTGATGCGTCCAATATTTTGAAACCATCGTTAGCACGTGGTGAATTGCAATGTATCGGTGCGACAACACTTGACGAATACCGAAAATACATTGAAAAAGATGCGGCGCTTGAAAGACGTTTCCAGCCAATTCATGTAGATGAACCAACAGTGGAAGAGACGATCCTAATTATTAACGGTTTGCGTGATCGTTATGAAGCGCATCATCGTGTGAAAATTACGGATGAGGCAATTGAAGCTGCGGCGAAGATGTCCGATCGATACATTTCCGATCGCTTCTTGCCGGACAAAGCGATTGACTTGATAGATGAAGCTGGTTCTAAAGTCCGTTTACGTTCGTATACGACGCCACCGAATTTGAAAGAACTGGAATCTAAATTGGAAGCGATTCGCCATGAAAAGAATGCCGCGGTGCAAAGCCAGGAATTTGAAAAGGCTGCATCATTCCGCGATAAAGAACAAAAAATGAAAGAAGAACTCGAAAAGACGAAAACGGCTTGGAAAGAGAAACAAGGGAAAAAAGAATCTGAAGTGACGGTGAATGACATTGCGGAAGTCGTCGCGATGTGGACAGGGGTTCCGGTAGCAAAAATTGCTGAAACGGAAACTGCAAAACTGTTGAACATGGAAGAGTTGCTTCATGAGCGTGTCATCGGTCAAAGTGAGGCTGTAATGGCAATTTCCCGGGCAATCCGAAGAGCGCGTGCAGGTTTGAAAGATCCGAAGCGTCCAATCGGTTCGTTCATTTTCCTCGGACCGACGGGTGTAGGTAAAACCGAACTTGCAAGAGCGCTAGCGGAAGCAATGTTTGGTGATGAAGATGCGATGATTCGAATTGACATGTCCGAGTATATGGAGAAGCATGCGACGTCCCGACTTGTTGGTTCACCTCCAGGTTACGTAGGATACGATGAGGGCGGCCAGTTAACGGAAAAAGTGCGTAGAAAGCCGTATTCGGTTGTCTTACTGGATGAGATTGAAAAAGCGCATCCGGATGTATTCAACATCTTATTGCAAGTGTTGGAGGATGGAAGATTGACGGATTCCAAAGGACGTACGGTCGACTTCCGGAACACAGTCGTTATTATGACGTCTAACGTCGGAGCAGATGCGTTGAAGCAAAATCGTTATGTCGGTTTTAATCTTCAAGATGGTGAACAAGACTACGAAGGCATGAAGTCCAAGATGTTGGATGCGCTGAAAAAAGCGTTCCGTCCGGAATTCTTGAACCGTGTCGATGAAATGATTGTATTCCATTCACTTGAAAAAGATCACTTGCGTGAAATTGTGACGCTGATGTCTAATGAGTTGACGAAACGCTTGGCTGAACAAGATATTACGCTTGAATTGACAGATGAAGCAAAAACGAAGATTGCGTCAGAAGGGTATGACCCGGATTATGGCGCGCGTCCGTTGAGACGTGCACTTCAAAAACATGTCGAGGATCGCTTATCGGAGGAACTGTTGAAAGGCACGGTTCTGACAGGTGGTAAAGTGGTTGTCGATGTGGAAGATGACAAGTTCGTCGTGAAGACGGAACGCGAAGCAGTGGCGGAAAATCAATAATTGGATGGCCCTTCCGTAGAATTCGCATTTCTACGGAATCGGGCCGTCTTTTTTCATAGATGGAGGGTACTATGGCAAAACGAAAGACGAAATTCATGTGTAGGGATTGTGGATATGAATCGCCAAAATGGATGGGAAGATGTCCAGGTTGTGGCCAATGGAACACGATGGATGAGGAAGTTGAAATTGTAAGTAAAGGTCCTCGTGGTGCATTCCAGCACACAGAAACCGTTCATCAAAAGGCCCAACCAATCAATTCCATTCAGACGGCAGAGGAACCGAGGGTGAAAACGGAGCTAGGCGAATTGAATCGTGTGTTAGGTGGCGGAATTGTACCAGGCTCCCTTGTGCTCATAGGTGGCGATCCAGGAATAGGGAAATCAACGTTACTACTTCAAGTTTCTTCTCTTCTTGCGAACCAACAACAGCGAGTATTGTACATATCAGGAGAGGAATCCATTCGACAGACAAAATTGCGTGCAGAACGGCTTGGTGTTACGTCGGATGAATTGTATATCTATGCAGAAACAGACTTGTCCAAGATTCATGAAACGATTAATGACGTTCAACCGAAGTTTGTCATTGCGGATTCCATTCAAACGATTCATCATCCGGAAGTAACGTCAGCTCCAGGAAGTGTCTCGCAAGTGCGGGAATGTACTGCGGAATTAATGCGCATAGCAAAGACGCAAAATATCGCGATCTTCATCGTCGGACATGTAACAAAAGATGGACAGATTGCAGGTCCGCGGCTACTGGAACATATGGTGGATACGGTTCTGTATTTTGAAGGGGAGCGTCACCATACGTATCGGATTTTGCGCAGTGTGAAAAACCGATTCGGGTCGACAAATGAAATTGCTATTTTTGAGATGTTGCAGTCTGGTTTAAAAGAAGTGTTGAATCCATCAGAATTATTTTTGCGAGAACGATCCCAAGGCGGAGCGGGTTCGACTGTCGTGGCATCCATGGAAGGAACCCGTCCAATTCTTGTTGAAATCCAAGCGCTTGTGACGCCTTCGAGTTTTAATTATCCAAAACGGATGGCGACAGGTATTGATCAAAACCGTGTGTCATTGCTCATGGCTGTTCTGGAAAAAAGAATGGGGATGCTGCTGCAAGCGCAAGATGCGTATATAAAAGTTGCGGGTGGTGTAAAACTGGATGAACCGGCGATCGATTTAGCAGTGCTAGTGAGCATCGTCTCTAGTTACCGCGATGCGGCTGCGGGGGCGACAGATTGTTTCATAGGCGAAGTCGGTTTGACAGGAGAAGTTCGCCGCGTTTCCCGTATTGAACAACGCGTCATCGAAGCAGCTAAACTAGGCTTCGAACGAGTCTTCATCCCAGCCTCCAACATCGGCGGATGGGACTTCCCAAAAGGAATAGAAGTCATAGGCGTCGAAACAGTAAGCCAAGCATTAAAAACAGTGTTTTAATGTTCAAAAGCGTAGAACGTCGTTTAGGCGCGACAGGCGCTGGAAGGCAAGACCAGAAGGCGCTCTTTGCCTTATGCGTCTGGCCTAAAGCGACCCGAGCGCCTGACGTTCTGTAAATAAGAGGGGGATGCATAAGGGGGGCAGGAACTTTGACGGATGTATGAGAGTCCTAACCATAGTAGGAAATCAAGTGATGTCAATGGTTCAGAACAGCGAATGCGCTAAAAAACATGTATAGTATTGAATAATGAAATGGAGGTGTTGTGCATGTTGAAAAGAGTGGTGCAAATTGGATTGCTCCTTGTAGGAGGGACACTCGGCGTATTATTTTTACCGTATTTATTTACTTTATCTTCTTTTACTTCTCAGCCGATGATTGACAATCCATATGTAGCTGCAGTTTTAGGGGCAATTGTATTATATTTACTAGGTCTGTTCATCGCAGATCCGATCGTCAATTTTATTAAGTGGATGGAAGACTTGTTGTTGAAAGCGCCAATTTTTGACTTGCTATTTGGGACAATCGGGTTGATTGTCGGATTAAGTGTTGCGTTTTTAGTCAGTTTCGGATTAAGTAGTATTGAAATCCCGATTATAACTTCCATTCTTCCGATATTGCTTTCAATCTTGCTTGGGTATCTTGGCTTCCAAGTAGGGTTCAAGAAACGAGAAGAATTTTTGCATGCTTTATTTGCGATGCGAACTAGTAGCCAAAAGAAGAAGGATGGGTCGGATGCTTCTGTTCAATCAGAAGCAAAAGTCAATAAGATTCTCGATACGAGTGTCATTATTGACGGGCGTATTGCTGATATTGCAGCGACTGGGTTTCTTGAAGGTGTGCTCGTTGTTCCGCAGTTCATGCTGACAGAGCTTCAGCATATTGCTGATTCGTCGGATTCGTTGAAACGGACGAAAGGTAGAAGAGGGCTTGATGTGTTGAAAAGGTTGCAAACGGAAGACGGCCCGAGTGTTTTGATTACCGATGAAGATTTTAATGATGTTGCGGAAGTGGACTTGAAACTTGTGCGACTTGCTAAAAGTATGAATGGTCTTGTTGTGACGAACGATTTTAATTTGAATAAAGTAGCTGATTTACACGGTGTCGATGTGTTGAATATAAATGACTTGGCAAACGCTGTGAAACCGGTCGTCATTCCAGGTGAAGAGATGCATGTCGTTGTCATCAAGGACGGTAAAGAGCATAACCAAGGAGTTGCTTACTTGGATGATGGAACGATGATCGTCATTGAAGAAGGTAGATCGCATATCGGGAACACAATCGATGTTGTCGTTACGAGTGTGTTGCAAACTTCTGCTGGAAGAATGATTTTTGCGAAACCGAAGAATGGGAAATCGGCAAAATCGTAAGGAAGAGGCTTGTTGATGGAGACTTATACTGTAATGCTCCCTGCTGCAGGAAGTGGGCGCCGCATGGGAGCGGGGTTCAATAAATTATTTTTGAAGTTGGCGGGAAAGCCGATTCTCATGCATACATTGGATGTGTTTGAGCGGGATCACAACTGTGAAGGAATGATTTTATCCGTCAAACCGGAAGAGCGACCGACGATTGAACAGATGCTCCAGGCATACGGCATAACGAAAGTAAAGGCGATGGTTCCTGGTGGTGCGGAGCGGCAACAAAGTGTAGCTGCTTGCATTCAAGCTCATCAAGATGGCGGAGTTGTGCTCGTGCATGATGCAGCACGTCCGTTCATTCACCAAGATGTCATTCGTAAACTCGTTGAGGTGGCAAGTGAGTACGGCGCAGCCATTGCGGGAGTGCCTGTTAAGGATACGATTAAAGTGACTGTCGATGGTGTAGTGGAACAGACGGTAGACCGCTCAAAATTGTGGTCCATTCAGACACCACAAGCTTTTCGTTATGAACTTCTAAAGGAAGCTTCTGAAAAGGCGGAAGCAGATGGTTTTTTAGGGACGGACGAATCGATGATTGTGGAACGGCTTGGTGTGCCTGTTCGCATCGTTGAAAGTATGTACGATAATGTGAAAATGACGACGAGTGAGGACTTGCTATTTGGTGAAGTCCTCTTGAAACGTAGACAGTAGGAGGGGTTTGGATGATTCGAGTTGGACAAGGGTTTGATGTGCATGAGTTTGCAGAAGGACGTCCATTAATAATTGGTGGGATTACCATTCCGTATGATAAAGGGCTAATCGGCCATTCAGATGCGGATGTATTATTACATACTGTGACGGACGCCGCTTTAGGGGCGATTGGTGAAGGGGATATTGGCAGATATTTTCCGGATACGGATGCTGCTTTTAAAGATGCTGATTCAGCGGTTCTGCTTGAAAAAGTGTGGAGCATTGTTGAACAGAAAGGTTATCGGTTAGGCAATATTGATTGTACGATTATGGCGCAGAAACCTAAAATGGCGCCTCATATCGAGACAATCCGTGCGCGTATTGCAGAACTGTTGCATGCAGATGTATCGCAAGTGAACGTGAAAGCGACAACGACTGAAAAGTTAGGGTTTGTCGGTAGAGAAGAAGGAATTGCTTCGATGGCGACAATTCTTCTTTTGAAAAACGAATAAATGCTGTAAGGGCCATGGACCGCGAGTCAAAACGTGTTGTCCAATGAAGCAAGGGAATAGTGCTTCATTGGCAATGATAGACGAGCAATACGTTCATCGCCCTTTTAAATCAGCTTCAGCAGTGATAAAATGACACTTGAATCAAACATGAACGGAGATGCTTTTAATGACAACAGAAGTACGAGTACGTTATGCGCCAAGTCCGACTGGCCATTTACATATCGGTGGTGCCCGGACGGCATTATTCAATTACTTATTCGCAAAACATCACGGCGGGAAATTCATTATCCGAATTGAGGATACCGATATTGCCCGTAATATTGAAGCGGGTGAATTATCACAACTTGATAATTTGAAGTGGCTTGGTGTCGAGTACGACGAATCGGTAGACATCGGTGGGGACTATGGTCCGTATCGCCAAATGGAACGTCTGGATCTTTATACGAAATATGCGCAAGAGTTGCTTGATGGCGGACATGCGTATAAATGTTTCTGTACAACAGAAGAGTTGGAAGCTGAGCGCGAGAAGCAAAAAAGTGCTGGCATTGCTGCGCCGATGTATGCGGGCACTTGCAGAAATCTGACTGCTGAAGAGGTTGCTGAAAAAGAAGCGGCAGGTATGCCGTATACAATCCGTATGCGCGTGCCTGAAAACGTGACGTATAAAGTGGATGACCTTGTTCGTGGAGAAGTTGTATTTGAATCAGAAGATGTTGGTGATTGGGTAGTTGTGAAAGCGAACGGTATCCCGACATATAACTTTGCGGTCGTCATTGATGACCATTTGATGAAAATTTCACATGTTTTCCGTGGAGAAGAGCATTTGACGAATACGCCGAAGCAATTAATGATCTATGATGTGTTCGGATGGGACTATCCACGTTTTGGTCATATGACGTTAATTGTCAATGAGGATCGGAAAAAGCTATCTAAACGTGATGAGTCGATTATTCAGTTCATTTCCCAATATAAGGACCTAGGTTATTTACCGGAAGCGATGTTTAATTTCTTTGCGTTGCTCGGTTGGTCTCCAGTCGGAGAAGAGGAGATCTTTACGAGAGATCAACTCATTGAGTTGTTTGATGAAAGTCGTCTATCTAAGTCTCCATCTATGTTCGATAAACAAAAATTGACGTGGATGAATAACCAGTACGTTAAAAAATTAAGTTTGGATGAAGTCGTCGAGTTGACGTTACCGCATTTGCAAGCGGCAGGTCGTGTGAACGAGGAGATGACGGAAGAGGAGCGCAAGTGGGTTCATAATTTGATTGCTTTGTACCAAGCGCAACTAAGTTATGGAGCTGAAATTGTTGAATTGACCGCCCAATTCTTCACGGATCATATTGAATATGATGAACAATCTAAAGAAATCTTGGCGGGCGAACAAGTGCCAGAAGTAATGGCTGCTTTCCAACGTCAATTGGAGGAGTTGGAATCGTTTGATCCGGCTTCCATCAAGGCAGCAATTAAAAATGTGCAAAAGGAAACAGGCCATAAAGGAAAGAATTTGTTTATGCCGATTCGTGTAGTAGCGACGGGTCAAGCGCACGGACCAGAGTTGCCGGATTCCATTGCGTTGATTGGCAAGGAAACGACAATTGAGCGCGTTTCGAAGTATGCGAAAGCTTGAGTTGATTTGGAGTTATGCGGCGTTCTGAGGAGATATGCTGTGATTTGAGGAGTTATGCGGCGTTCTGAAGAGTTATGCTGTGATTTGAGGAGATATGCGGCGTTCTGAAGAGATATGCTTTGTTTTGAAGAGTTATGCGGCGTTCTGAGGAGATATGCTGTGATTTGAGGAGCTATGCGGCGTTCTGAGGAGCTATGCTGTGTTTTGAAGAAATATGCGGCGTTTTGAAGAGTTATGCCGAGATTCAAGTTGTTATGCTTTGTTCTTAGTAGTTCTGAGGGTTGCGGCGTTTTAGAGTTGCAAGGGTGTGCGTCTTCGTGCATAATCGAAGTACGTCGTTTGTATAGTCAATTATAGTTTTGGATATAGAAAGCTTTGATAAGGAGAAGTACGTATTGCATGCGCTTTAGAGAGGATCATCGTCGGCTGGAAGTGATCTGTGCCTCTGTAATACGGAAATGCCCCTTTGAGTGCCGTGCCGAAAAGTGAAGTAGGCTGGACGCTTCGCCAGCGTTAATAGGCGATAAGCGGGAAGTGGCCAGGAGACTGGTTTCTTCCAAGCGGAGTGGAACCGCGCATATATGCGTCTCTGTCTATTTATGGACAGGGGCGTTTTTTGTGTTTTGAAAAGAAGTGAGATTGGAGGAAGTGGCGTGATACGTAGGATGAGGGAAGACATTAGATGCATATTTGAACAGGATCCTGCAGCACGGAGCACTTTCGAAGTGGTGTTGACGTATTCAGGGCTTCATGCGATTTGGGCGCATCGGCTTGCGCATGCGTTGTATAAACGGAATCTGTCCTTTCTAGCGCGATTTATCTCACAGATCAGTCGGTTTTTTACGGGGATTGAAATACATCCAGGTGCGACGATTGGTCGCCGGTTGTTCATTGACCATGGCATGGGGATTGTTATCGGTGAGACGTGTGAAATTGGAGATGATGTCACGTTGTATCAAGGGGTCACACTTGGTGGGACTGGGAAAGAGAAAGGCAAACGTCATCCGACGCTAGGGAACAATGTGCTAGTCGCTTCAGGGGCGAAAGTGTTAGGCTCTATTACAATCGGAGACAATAGTAAAGTGGGCGCAGGTTCTGTCGTGTTAAAAGATGTACCTGCTGATTCGACGGTTGTCGGCATACCGGGGAAGGTCGTCATGACAAACGGCGTACGTGTGAAGGATAAACACGATCACCGGAATATGCCGGATCCGGTTACTGATACGTGTAACCAATTGGAAAATGAAATCGCAATGCTGAAAAAACGAATAGAAGAATTAGAAAAGAAAGAGGGGAATCTTGATGGGCATTCAAATTTTTAACTCATTGACGCGAAAGAAAGAGCCTTTTATTCCTTTGGAAGAAGGTAAGGTGAAGATGTATGTGTGCGGACCGACTGTCTACAACTACATCCATATTGGAAATGCAAGGCCGGTTATTGTGTTTGATACGGTACGAAAATATTTGGAGTATCGTGGCTATGAAGTGAATTTTGTTTCGAACTTCACAGATGTGGACGATAAGATCATAAAGACGGCAAATGAGCTCGGTGAAGAGGTTGGGGAGCTAACAGATCGTTTCATTAACGCGTATTTCGAAGATGTTGGTGCACTTGGTTGCACAAAAGCGAATGCCCATCCGCGAGTGACGGAGCATATTGACGACATTGTGGAATTTATTCAAGTGTTGATTGACAAAGGGTATGCGTATGAAGCGCAAGGAGATGTGTATTTCCGTACGCGCAGTTTTGATGGGTATGGCAAGCTGTCACATCAATCAATCGATGAGTTGAAAGTCGGAGCGCGCATTGAGGATAGTGGGATTAAAGAGAATCCGCTCGACTTTGCATTATGGAAATCTGCCAAAGAAGGAGAAATCGCTTGGAGCAGTCCTTGGGGGCATGGTCGTCCTGGGTGGCATATTGAATGTTCTGTTATGGCAAGAGAGCATTTGGGCGATACGATTGATATCCATGCGGGTGGTCAGGATTTGACATTCCCACACCATGAAAATGAAATTGCGCAATCCGAAGCGATGACAGGGAAGCAATTTGCGCGCTATTGGATGCACAATGGCTATATTAATATTGATAATGAAAAGATGTCGAAATCACTAGGGAACTTTATTCTTGTGCATGATATCCGCCAAAAAATTAGTCCAAGGGTGCTTAGGTTCTTCATGCTGTCTGTTCAATACCGTCATCCGGTGAATTTTTCACAAGAGCTAGTGGAAAGTGCTGCAAATGGGTTGGAGCGCATTCAAACAGCGTACACCAATTTGCAACACCGTTTGGATTTGTCGGCAGACCTTGGCGATCAGCAAGACATTTGGACGTACAAAGTGGATGAAGTGGTCCGCCAGTTTGAAGAGGCGATGGACGATGACTTTAATACGGCAAATGCCATTGCGGCGATTTTTGAACTTGCGAAGACGGTGAATGTTTATCTGAAGGAGAAAAATACGCAAACTACTGTATTAACATACTTCATCGAGACATTTGATCGTTTAATGGGTGTGCTTGGGTTGCCATTTGAACAAGAGCAGGACTTGTTGGATGAAGACGTTGAGCAGCTTATTGAAGAACGGCTCACTGCTCGTCGTGAGAAGAACTTCCAACGTGCAGACGAAATTCGTGATGTATTAAAACAACAAGGTATTATTTTGGAAGACACTGCACAAGGCACGCGGTGGAAGAGAGGGTGAGTGCCGTGTATACATTGCGCGATATAGACGTCAAGCAATTAAATGCGTTGGCACTTGCCTATATGGGGGATGCTGTTTATGAACAGGCAATTCGGGAGCATCTATTGCGCTCGGGTCGTGTGAAACCGAATATTCTCCATAAAGAAGCGACGAAGTACGTTTCCGCAAAAGCACAAGCTGCGAGTGTGAAAATGATGCAACAGGACGGTTTCCTCACGGAGGAGGAGGAAGCCGTGTTGCGTCGCGGTCGGAACGCGAAGTCTGGTTCCGTTCCTAAAAACACAGATGTTGTAACGTATAATCATAGCTCGGGGTTCGAGGCGGTTCTTGGCTACTTGCATTTACTTGGGAAGCACGAGCGAGTGGAAGAAATTATTACGAAAACAGTGCAATTCATTGAAAAGCCTAATGAGGAGGGTGCATCATGACAAATCAGGAATCGGAATTGATTGGTGGTAAAAATCCAGTAGTGGAGGCCCTCCGATCAGGTAGAGAGTTAAATAAGATCTGGATCGCTGAAGGGTTGAATAAAAAAAGCATAGGGGAGATTCTTTCGCTTGCAAAACAAGCAGGTGTGCTTGTACAAGCTGTGCCGAAACAGAAACTGGATGGCATGCTCGATGTGAATCATCAAGGGGTCATTGCTTCAGTTGCTGCGTATGCATACGCAGAATTGGATGATTTGTTTGCGATAGCGGAGCGACGAGGAGAAGATCCTCTGTTTCTAATCCTAGATGAACTGGAAGATCCACATAATTTAGGTTCTATACTTCGTACAGCGGATGCAACGGGGGTGCATGGCGTCATTATTCCAAAGCGTCGTTCTGTCGGTTTGACGGGTGTAGTTGCGAAGGCGTCGACGGGGGCGATCGAGCATATTCCTGTCGTTCGTGTCAATAATTTATCTCAAACAGTGGAAGATCTGAAAAAAAGAGATGTGTGGATAGCAGGCACGGATGCAAAAGGCTCTCAAGACTATCGAAAAATGGATGCGACGTTACCGCTAGCGATCATTATTGGTAGTGAAGGGAAAGGGATGTCTCGCATTTTGAAGGAAAAATGTGATTTTCTCTATCATTTGCCGATGGTTGGACAAGTTACGTCTTTAAACGCATCTGTTGCTGCGGCATTGCTCATGTATGAAGTGTTCCGTAAACGCGATTGTCATCGTTCTGAGTCATGAAACAGGAAATTTTACTTGTCGATGGCTACAACGTGATTGGAGCTTGGCCTGAGTTGAGAACTCTAAAATCAGACAGCCTTGCAGATGCGCGAGACCGTTTAATCGAACGGATGGCAGAATACAAAGCGCATATGGGTTGGCGGGTTGTCGTGATTTTTGATGCACATTTAATGCCGGGCATTGAAAAGAAAAATTTAAAACATCAAGTGGAAGTCGTTTTTACGCGAGAAAATGAAACAGCGGATGAGCGGATTGAAAAAATGGTTGCTGAACTGAGTGGGCGTCGTGTACAAATTCATGTAGCGACGTCTGATTTAACGGAGCAGTGGGTCATTTTTGCGCAAGGTGCGTTAAGGAAGTCTGCGAGAGAACTAGAAATCGAGATGAATGAAATTGATCAAATCATCTCAAAGAAAGTGAAAGTAATCCAAGAGCAACGCCCGTTTTCCAAGATTCAACTGTCTGATGATGTTGCTGAAATATTTGAAAAATGGCGCCGTGGAATGAAATGAACGGTTGACGCAAAATTTTTCCATACGGTATACTAGTTGAAATGGCAATAACGAATCGGGGTGTGGCGATTGGTGGGAAAGACATACGTTCATGGGGGCACTACTGACTTCACGGGACTTTCCGATGAAGAGCTTATCATCTGTGTTCAAAGGGGGAGCGCGGACGCACTTGATTTTCTTATTACCAAATATCAATCTTTTGTCAAAATGAAAGCGCGCTCTTATTTCATGATGGGGGGAGACCGCGAAGATATTATTCAAGAGGGAATGATTGGCCTTTATAAAGCGATCCGTGATTTTCGTGATGATCGATTGAGTTCATTCAAAGCGTTCGCTGAATTGTGCATTACACGGCAAATTATTACGGCGATTAAGACCGCTACTCGACAGAAGCATATTCCATTGAATACTTCCGTCTCTTTGGACAAGCCAGTGTATGATGAAGAATCGGAGCGGACATTATTAGATGTCATCGCTAGTTCTGATCTTGATGATCCTCAGGACTTAATGATTTTCAAGGAAGATTATGTCCATATGGAAGGTGAAATCAATAAAGTTCTTAGTGGACTCGAAAAGCAAGTGTTGTCGCTGTATTTGGATGGCCAGTCTTATCAAGAAATATCAGATGAGTTGAATCGACAAGTAAAGTCAGTGGATAATGCATTACAACGGATTAAACGTAAATTGGAACGTCATATGCAAATAGATGCTGTATATTAATTTGTCCCAAAATAGCTTTAGAGAATGGTAGTGTTTGATGCATCCAAAAGGCAATTGTGGCGATTACCAAGCATTTTCCATTGTGTTGACATCGTGTAGGTAAGATGGTACTCTTTAGCAAGACAATGACGATGTACTTAAACTATTTACAACATTTGCATGACACGAGTTTAGGGTGAGAAAATGTCTAAAAAGATGATTTTGTGCTGTGAGCGTTGCGGGTCGAGGAATTATGTAATTCCGGCCGGCAATAAACAAGCAACAGAACGATTTACAGTGAAGAAGTTTTGCAATCATTGCAATACACATACAGAACATAAGCAGACAATCTGATTGCAATATGCAGTAATCTATATAATATTCGGAGGTCTACGAGTGCATGGGGAAATTAACCGGTTTCTTGAAAAATGTCGTCTCTGAAATGAGGAAGGTCAGCTGGCCAAAGCGTAAAGAATTAACACGTTATACAATTGTTGTAATCTTTACAGTCATCTTTATGGCGGTATACTTTGGTTTAGTGGATTTAGGCATTTCAGAAGTAATGGAATGGTATATTGCGTTATAATAAGGCAGCATGAATATCCTTGTCGAAAATATCCCGTCTTGTACTATGTACGGGTTTTTTCTTTTCTTTGGAAATAGCGCATTACGGGTTGAAAAAATGTTATTTATTTTTTAAAAGGAGGGACGGACACAGTCCTTGTCATTATGGAAATGGAGAAAAATTGGTACGTTGTCCACACGTATTCAGGGTATGAAAATAAGGTGAAGGCAAACCTTGAAAAACGTGTAGAGACAATGGGTATGCAAGATAAAATATTCCGTGTCGTCATTCCTGAAGAGCAAGAAACGGATTTTAAAGACGGAAAGAAAAAAACGGTTATGAAAAAAACTTTCCCAGGATATGTCCTCGTGGAAATTATTATGACGGATGATTCTTGGTATGTCGTTCGAAACACACCTGGAGTGACGGGCTTTATCGGTTCATCCGGTGGGGGAGCGAAGCCGACGCCTCTTTTACCTGAGGAAGTGGATTTCATCTTGAAGCAAATGGGCATGAAAGAGCCTAAAACAGAAGTCGATTTTGAAGTCGGCGAAATGATTGAAGTGTTAGAAGGACCATTCGCGCATTTCCAAGGGAAAGTAGAAGAAATCGATCAGGACAAAGGGAAAGTGCGTGTTACTGTCGATATGTTTGGACGCGAAACAATTATGGAACTCGACTTTGCACAAGTTGAAAAAATATAAGTGAATACCACTTGCAAGATAGGCAGAATAATGGTATCATTTCAAAGGTCAGACTGTAATCTGAACAGTCTGGACGGATTAACCAAATTCTACCGGGAAAACCGGCAGACACATATTGAGTGGGAGGGGCAACCCAATTACCACATCACGGACTTAAGGAGGTGTGTCTCGTGGCTAAAAAAGTTACCAAAATTGTGAAATTGCAAATCCCTGCAGGTAAAGCAAACCCAGCACCACCAGTTGGACCAGCACTAGGTCAAGCAGGTGTTAACATCATGGGATTCTGTAAAGATTTCAATGCACGTACAGCAGATCAAGCAGGCTTAATCATTCCTGTTGAAATAACTGTATTTGAGGACCGTTCATTCACTTTTATTACAAAAACTCCACCAGCAGCAGTGTTGTTGAAAGTTGCAGCTAATCTTCAAAAAGGTTCAGGAGAGCCTAACAAAAAGAAGGTTGCTACTGTAAAACGTGATAAAGTTCGCGAAATTGCAGAACAAAAGATGCAGGATCTAAACGCAGCATCAGTTGAAGCAGCGATGGCAATGGTTGAAGGTACTGCGCGCAGTATGGGAATCACGATCGAAGACTGATTCGTGTGACCGTAACGTGTTTCTTTGTAGTGGGGGTTGCGCTTGTCGTTAGGACACGCAACCCTTATTCGTGGGAGGTTCAATCCGTTAAAACCACAATGAGGAGGAAATAGCAAATGGCTAAAAGAGGTAAAAAATTCACTGAAGCAGCGAAACTTGTCGACCGTACACAAGCGTATGAATTGTCACAAGCGATTGAGCTTGCTAAAAAAACGAGCACAGTAAACTTTGATGCTACTGTTGAAGTTGCATTCCGTCTTGGAATCGACACTCGTAAAAACGACCAGCAAATCCGTGGGGCAGTTGTGCTTCCAAACGGAACTGGTAAAACTCAACGCGTACTCGTTTTCGCTAAAGGCGAAAAGTTGAAAGAAGCGGAAGCTGCTGGTGCAGACTTCGTAGGTGATGCAGAGTACATCACTAAAATCCAACAAGGCTGGTTCGATTTCGACGTTATCGTTGCAACTCCGGACATGATGGGCGAAGTTGGTAAAATCGGTCGTGTACTAGGACCAAAAGGCTTAATGCCAAACCCTAAAACAGGTACAGTAACATTTGATGTTGCGAAAGCTGTTGCAGAAATCAAAGCAGGTAAAGTTGAATACCGTGCGGACAAAGCTGGTATTATCCATGCGCCAATCGGAAAAGCTTCTTTCGATAACGAAAAGCTTGAAGAAAACTTCAAAACTGTATTTGAAACTGTTCAAAAAGCGAAACCAGCTGCAGCGAAAGGGACATACATGAAGTCTGTAAACATTACGACTACAATGGGTCCTGCGGTCAAAGTTGATCCTTCTTCTGTAGTTATTAAATAAAAACCATTGACAAGATTGAAATCTTGTAGTAAGATTTCGTTTGTTGTGAACTAAATCATTTGTACCGTAGACAGCAGGTGCGATTATTCGCTTAATTTCCTGCCGAGGACAAGACGCTCTTTCACGTTAAAGATGACGACTTTTCTGCCCTCGTGTTCTACTCTGTAGAGCCCGAGGGCTTTTCATATCGGTATAAATGACCCCGAATTCTTATAGGAGGTGTCAAGATGAGCAAAGTAATTGAAGCTAAACAAGCAGTTGTTGAAGAGATTTCAGGTAAATTGAAATCAGCAGTTTCTGTTGTCGTTGTTGACTATCGTGGTCTAAACGTCAGCCAAGTAACTGAACTTCGTAAGCAACTTCGTGAAGCAGGTATTGACTTCAAAGTTTACAAAAACTCAATGTCTCGCCGTGCTGCTGAAGCTGCAGGACTTGAAGGTTTGAACGAACATCTTGTGGGACCGAATGCAATTGCATTCTCTAACGAAGATGTAGTCGCTCCTGCGAAAATCCTTAACGATTTCGCTAAGAAGAACGACAAACTTGAAATCAAAGCAGGTGTAATCGAAGGTGCGGTTGCTTCTGTAGAAGATGTTAAGGCATTGGCAGAACTTCCATCACGCGAAGGTCTACTTTCTATGCTACTCAGCGTTCTACAAGCTCCAATGCGCAACTTCGCGCTTGCAACAAAAGCTGTTGCAGAGCAAAAAGAGGAACAAGGCGCTTAATCACCATCAAGTTGCCTGAACGACAATATGCGGGTTAAACCCGACAAAACAAAACCTATTTAGGAGGAACATATAATGACTAAAGAACAAATCCTTGACGCGATTAAAGAAATGACAGTTCTTGAATTAAACGACCTAGTAAAAGCAATCGAAGAAGAATTCGGCGTAACTGCTGCAGCTCCAGTTGCAATGGTTGGCGGTGCAGGTGCTGGTGAAGCGGCTGCTGAGCAAACTGAATTCGACGTAGTTCTTGCTTCTGCAGGAGACCAAAAAATCAAGGTTATCAAAGTTGTACGTGAACTTACTGGCCTTGGCTTGAAAGAAGCGAAAGAAGTAGTTGATAACGCTCCTAAAGCAATCAAAGAAGGCGTTTCTAAAGAAGAAGCTGAAGAAATGAAAGCGAAACTTGAAGAAGTTGGCGCTGGAATCGAAATCAAGTAATTTTTCTATACGGGAGAAAGGCTCGTCGGTTGACGGGCTTTTCTTCGTTTTTTTATCTCTGCTCAAAAAAAATTGTAGCATGAGGCTTGAGAATTTAGTTGAATGAAGGAATTTTCTAAAGCAAGTGCTGTATCACTTGTGTACTGAAGACACGTTTCATTTACTTTGTGCATGACGATATATTTAAAGAAATTTGGATAACCTTTCGTTAGGAAGGGAGGAACGAAATGGCAGATCATTATTATTCTAAAAATCCTACCGTGAAAAGCGATCCGAAAGAATGGAGTGCGACGGTCCGTGGCGTTCAACTTCGTTTTAAAACGGATGCTGGTGTATTCAGTAAGGGAGAAGTGGATTTTGGCTCGCGCTTGCTTGCGGATGCATTTCGGATGAATGAAACCGAAGGGAATTTGCTTGATGTTGGTTGTGGGTATGGCCCAATCGGTTTATCGGTTGCCGCATCTTTTCCGGATCGGACAGTTCACATGGTAGATGTGAATGAGCGAGCGATGGCGTTAGCGAAAGAAAATGCGGAAATGAATGGCATACAAAACGTCGAAATCTATCCGAGTGATGCACTGTCTTCTGTAGAAATGGAAGGCTTTTCTGCTATTTTGACAAATCCGCCAATCCGGGCAGGAAAAGAGACGGTATTCAGCATCTACGACGGCGCTTTTTCAAAGTTGGCGAATGGCGGGGAGTTGTGGGTTGTTATTCAAAAGAAGCAAGGTGCTCCTTCTACAATCGCACATTTAGAAGACCTTTTTGGTCATGTGGAAACGGTCGAAAAGAAAAAAGGGTACTTTATTCTGAAAGCCCAAAAAATGTTGACGTAAGGCTAACGTTGTGGTAGTATTGTAAAATGCATAAATAATATAATGCGGTCGTGTGCCCTTTTGCATAAGTTTTGGTAAACTAAGGCATACTGGCAATGGATAAAAGATTGTTAAACCGAAAATGAGCTCTTGCCGGAACTCGTTTTCTTTTTGTTTTTTCGATATCATACACTATTTTTATGATTTCGCAAAGGACTAATATTGTTTTGAGGGGTGAAAGAGTTGACAGGTCATTTAGTTCAGTATGGTCAACACCGTCAGCGCAGAAGTTTCGCGCGGATCAATGAAGTTCTCGAGCTGCCGAATTTGATTGAAATCCAGACGGCATCTTATGAGTGGTTCTTAGAAGAAGGACTACGTGAAATGTTTCGAGACATTTCACCGATTCAGGATTTCACAGGTAATCTTTCTTTGGAGTTCATTGATTATCAGCTTGGTGAACCGAAATACCCTGTTGATGAGTCGAAGGAACGTGATGTTACGTATGCTGCGCCATTGCGTGTGAAAGTACGTTTGCACAACAAAGAAACCGAAGAAGTGAAAGAGCAGGACGTTTTCATGGGTGATTTCCCACTTATGACAGAAAACGGAACGTTCATCATCAACGGTGCGGAAAGGGTTATCGTATCCCAGCTTGTTCGTTCTCCAAGTGTCTATTTCAATGATAAGACAGATAAGAACGGTAAGCGTGGCTTTGCGGCAACGGTTATTCCAAATCGTGGAGCTTGGTTAGAGTACGAAACGGATGCGAAAGATGTCGTTCATGTCCGTATCGATCGTACACGTAAATTACCAATTACAGTTCTTCTTCGCGCGCTTGGTTTCTCGACAGACCAAGAAATTATCGACTTGATCGGCGATAATGAATACTTACGGAATACGTTGGAAAAGGACAATACGGAAAACTCCGAAAAAGCGTTGCTTGAAATTTATGAGCGCTTACGTCCTGGCGAACCACCAACGTTGGAAAGCGCTAGAAGCTTACTTTACTCCCGCTTCTTCGATCCAAAACGCTATGATTTGGCGAACGTAGGTCGTTACAAGATGAACAAGAAACTTCATTTGCAAAACCGTCTTTTCAATCAAACACTTGCTGAGACGCTCGTGGATCCTGAAACAGGTGAAATCCTACTTGAAAAAGACCAGCTTATTGACCGCCGGACTTTAGATCGTATACTCCCTCATCTTGAAAAAGGTGTCGGTATTGAAGAGATTTCTCACGTAGGTGGAGTTCTTGAAGATGACATAACGATTCAGACGATAAAAATCTACGCACCTAAGAGCGAAGAAAAACAAGTGATTAACGTCATCTCCAATGCGAGCATTGATGAATCCATCAAAAATGTTACGCCAGCGGATATCGTTGCGTCCATCAGTTATTTCTTCAACTTGCTACATGGTGTAGGGAACACGGATGACATCGACCACCTTGGTAACCGTCGTCTTCGTTCTGTAGGTGAACTCCTACAAAACCAATTCCGTATTGGTTTGTCCCGTATGGAACGTGTTGTAAAAGAACGTATGTCCATTAACGATACACAATCAATCGTTCCTCAACAGTTAATTAACATCCGTCCAGTTATTGCGTCAATTAAAGAGTTCTTCGGTAGCTCTCAGCTATCCCAGTTCATGGATCAGACGAACCCTCTTGCAGAATTGACACATAAACGTAGATTGTCTGCACTCGGACCAGGTGGATTGACGAGGGAACGTGCGGGAATGGAAGTGCGTGACGTTCACTACTCTCACTATGGCCGTATGTGTCCAATTGAAACGCCGGAAGGTCCGAACATCGGATTGATCAACTCCCTATCTACATTTGCGCGAGTGAACAAATTCGGTTTCATTGAAACTCCTTATCGGAAAGTGGATCCTGAAACGAATCGTGTTACACAACAAATCGATTATTTGACTGCAGATATCGAAGATAATTACGTTGTGGCACAAGCGAACGCTCTGTTAAACGACGATGGTTCATACGTCAATGAAGAAGTTGTTGGCCGTTTCCAAGGTGACAACACAGTCTTCAAACGTGAACAGATCGATTACATGGATGTATCGCCTAAGCAAGTCGTGTCTGCTGCGACAGCTTGTATTCCATTCTTGGAAAACGATGACTCCAACCGTGCACTCATGGGAGCGAACATGCAACGTCAAGCTGTTCCTTTATTAAACCCTGAGGCGCCTTTCGTAGGTACAGGTATGGAGCACGTATCAGCGCGTGATTCTGGAGCTGCCGTTATTGCAAAATATCACGGAATTGTCGAGCATGTGGAAGCGAAAGAAATCCGCATTCGCCGTATTGAAACGGTTGACGGCAAAGAAGTGAAAGGCGATCTCACAATTTATAAGCTTGAAAACTTCATCCGTTCTAACCAAGGGACGTGCTATAACCAACGACCGATTGTTAGCGTAGGAGATCGTGTAAAACCACGTGACATCCTAGCAGATGGTCCTTCCATGGATAGCGGAGAGCTTGCTTTAGGGCGTAACGTCCTCACTGCCTTCATGACATGGGATGGTTACAACTATGAAGATGCGATCATTATGAGCGAACGTCTTGTAAAAGATGATGTCTTCACTTCAATTCATATTGAAGAATACGAGTCAGAAGCACGTGATACGAAACTTGGACCTGAGGAAATCACGAGAGATATTCCAAACGTTGGTGAAGAAGCGCTTCGCAATCTTGACGACCGTGGAATTATCCGCGTCGGTGCAGAAGTACGCGATGGAGACATTCTCGTTGGTAAAGTAACCCCTAAAGGAGTTACGGAACTTACTGCAGAAGAAAGACTTCTTCATGCGATTTTCGGTGAAAAAGCACGTGAAGTCCGTGATACATCCCTACGTGTGCCACATGGTGCAGGTGGAATTGTACTAGACGTAAAAGTGTTTAATCGTGAAGATGGTGACGAACTGCCACCAGGCGTTAACCAGCTCGTCCGTGCATACATCGTTCAAAAACGTAAAATCTCCGTTGGGGATAAAATGGCCGGACGTCATGGTAACAAAGGGGTAATCTCCCGTATCTTGCCTGAATCGGATATGCCATACCTTCCAGATGGTACACCGATCGATGTCATGTTGAACCCACTAGGCGTTCCATCACGTATGAATATCGGACAGGTATTGGAAATGCACTTAGGGATGGCAGCACGTAACCTAGGTGTCCATATGGCTTCTCCAGTATTTGACGGAGCGAACGAAGAAGATGTGTGGTCTACAATGGAAGAAGCGGGCATGAACCGTGATGGGAAAACGATCCTTTATGACGGACGCTCTGGTGAACCGTTTGACAATCGTGTTTCTGTCGGTGTCATGTACCTCATTAAACTTGCGCACATGGTAGACGATAAATTGCATGCTCGTTCTACAGGTCCTTACTCACTTGTTACGCAACAACCACTTGGCGGTAAAGCTCAATTCGGTGGACAGCGTTTCGGAGAGATGGAAGTATGGGCGCTTGAAGCTTATGGGGCTGCTTATACATTGCAAGAAATTCTAACAGTCAAGTCGGATGACGTTGTCGGTCGTGTGAAAACTTACGAAGCGATCGTCAAAGGACAAAGCGTACCTCAACCAGGTGTTCCTGAATCATTCAAAGTATTGATCAAGGAACTTCAAAGTCTTGGTTTGGACGTGAAAATGCTGACAGAAGAATTCGAGGAAATCGAAATGCGTGATCTTGATGATGACGACGATATGCAACCAACTGACGCATTGAATCTCATGGCTGAAGATCAAACTGTATAAGTCGCTGCAGCAGATGGTCAAAGAATGAAATCCTACAGAATTGCAAGTAGGATAGATGCTTAGATAATAGTAACCAGAATTGGATAGGGGAGTTTTGAAGAAGACTCCCCTATTTTAACGATATTGATGAGAATCCATCGCGGAGATAAGATAAGAGGGAGGTAGGCTCCTTGATAGATGTAAACAATTTTGAGTATATGAAAATCGGCCTTGCTTCACCTGACAAGATTCGTTCTTGGTCATATGGTGAAGTGAAAAAACCAGAAACAATTAACTACCGTACACTGAAACCGGAGAAAGACGGTTTATTCTGTGAGCGGATTTTTGGTCCTACAAAGGACTGGGAATGTCATTGCGGTAAGTATAAGCGTGTACGTTACAAAGGCGTTGTCTGTGATCGTTGTGGCGTTGAAGTGACGCGACAAAAGGTACGTCGTGAACGAATGGGACATATCGAACTTGCAGCTCCAGTTACACATATCTGGTACTTCAAAGGAATTCCAAGCAGAATGGGTCTCATCTTAGACATGACCCCACGTGCTTTGGAAGAGATTATTTATTTTGCTTCATATGTAGTTGTAGATCCAGCAGATACACCGCTTGAACGCAAACAACTGCTTTCCGAAAAGGAATATAGACTATACCGTGAAAAGTACGGCTCGAAATTCCAAGCGGCTATGGGTGCAGAAGCAATCGAACAACTTTTGATGGCGATTGACTTGGATAAGGAAACAGAAATGCTGAAAGAAGAGTTGAAGACTGTACAAGGTCAACGACGTACACGTGCGATTCGTCGCTTGGAAGTCGTCGAGTCTTTCCGTAACTCTGGAAACCGTCCTGAATGGATGGTTCTTGAAGTACTACCTGTCATCCCGCCAGAACTTCGCCCGATGGTACAGTTGGACGGTGGTCGTTTCGCAACTTCTGACTTGAACGATCTTTACCGAAGAGTCATTAACCGAAACAACCGGTTAAAACGTCTACTTGATTTAGGTGCTCCTGGTATTATCGTGCAGAACGAAAAACGTATGTTGCAAGAAGCTGTCGATGCGTTAGTCGATAATGGTCGTCGTGGCCGTCCAGTAACAGGACCAGGTAACCGTCCATTGAAGTCTCTTTCTCATATGTTGAAAGGGAAACAAGGTCGCTTCCGTCAAAACCTATTAGGAAAACGTGTTGACTACTCTGGCCGTTCGGTAATTGTCGTTGGACCTAACTTGAAAATGTACCAATGTGGACTTCCGAAAGAAATGGCAATCGAATTGTTCAAGCCTTTCGTCATGAAAGAGTTGGTTGAACGTGGTCTTGCGCATAACATTAAAAGTGCGAAGCGTAAAATCGAACGATTACATTCTGAAGTATGGGACGTACTCGAAGAAGTCATTAAAGAGCATCCGGTCTTATTGAACCGCGCCCCTACTCTTCACAGACTTGGGATTCAAGCATTCGAACCAATGTTGGTTGAAGGGCGTGCTATTCAACTTCATCCGCTCGTATGTACAGCGTATAACGCTGACTTCGACGGTGACCAAATGGCTGTTCACGTGCCGCTTTCTGCAGAGGCACAAGCTGAAGCACGTTTGCTCATGCTTGCAGCGCAAAACATCTTGAACCCGAAAGACGGAAAACCTGTCGTTACACCTTCCCAAGACATGGTATTAGGGAACTACTACTTGACATTGGAAAGAGCAGGTTCCATCGGTGAAGGTTCAATCTTCAGCAATATGAATGAGGCATTGATTGCATACCAAACAGGTCATGTACATCTTCACTCAAGAATTGCTATTCATGCCGGATCATTGAACAACCCGACATTTACAGAAGCTCAAAATAATAAATTCCTATTGACGACAGTAGGGAAGCTCATTTTCAATGAAATTCTTCCTGAAACATTCCCTTACATCAATGAACCGACGAATCATAACTTGCAAATCGAAACGCCGGATCGCTATTTCATCGATGGGACTGTCAATGTGAAGGAACATATTCAAAATAGTGAACTTGTCCTTCCGTTCCGTAAAAAAATTCTAGGAAACATCATCGCGGAAATCTTCAAGAAGTTCCATATTACGGAAACTTCTCGTATGCTAGACCGTATGAAGAACCTTGGATTTAAATATTCAACTCGTGCTGGAATTACAGTTGGTATTTCCGACATCGTCGTTTTGCCGAATAAGGATGAGATTTTACAAGAAGCACAAAGTAAAGTGGATAAAGTGACGCAACAATTCCGTCGTGGTCTCATCACGGAAGAAGAGCGTTATGATCGCGTCATTTCTTATTGGAGTAATGCGAAAGACGTCATCCAGGACAAACTGATGGACTCTCTTGAAAATACAAATCCGATTTACATGATGAGTGACTCAGGAGCTCGTGGTAACGCGTCCAACTTTACACAGCTCGCAGGAATGCGGGGATTGATGGCCAACCCGGCTGGTCGTATTATCGAACTACCGATCAAGTCATCATTCCGTGAAGGTCTGACGGTTCTCGAGTACTTCATCTCTACACACGGTGCGCGTAAAGGTCTTGCCGATACAGCACTGAAAACTGCCGATTCCGGTTACTTGACGCGTCGTCTAGTTGACGTTGCACAAGACGTAATTGTGCGTGAAGATGATTGTGGTACAGATCGTGGCTTAGAAGTAAGTGCACTTAAAGAGGGAACAGAAATTATCGAAACCCTCGAAGAACGTATCGAAGGCCGTCATACGAAGAAAACAATCCGTCACCCTGAAACAGGTGAAGTGATTGTAGCGAAAGACGGACTCATTACAGCTGACCTTGCAAATGCAATTATCGATGCTGGAATTGAAAAACTTACAATCCGTTCTGCATTTACATGTAATACAAAACATGGTGTTTGTAAGAAATGTTACGGCATTAACCTTGCGACAGGTGAAACGGTTGAAGTCGGTGAGGCAGTTGGTATTATCGCTGCCCAGTCAATCGGAGAACCAGGTACACAGCTTACAATGCGTACTTTCCATACAGGTGGGGTTGCCGGGGACGATATTACATCCGGTCTTCCACGTATCCAAGAGATTTTCGAATCGCGTAATCCGAAAGGGCAAGCAGTCATTTCAGAAATTAAAGGTGAAGTCACTGAGATTGATGAAATCCGCGAAGGCCAAAAAGAGATTACCATTCAAGGTGAAGTGGAGACACGTAAGTATCTCGCTCCATACAATGCCCGCTTGAAAGTTGCAGTCGGCGATATGATCGATCGAGGAGATAGCATCACCGAAGGTTCTATCGATCCGAAAGAATTGATTATTGTTAAAGATGTTGCAACTGTTCAAGAGTATCTTCTTAAAGAAGTACAAAAAGTTTACCGTATGCAAGGTGTTGAAATCGGTGATAAGCACGTAGAAGTAATGGTTCGCCAAATGCTCCGTAAAGTTCGTGTAATCGAAGCAGGCGACACAGATTTACTTCCAGGCTCATTGCTCGATATTCATCAGTTCGCAGAAGCGAATGCTGAAGTGTTAAAGAACGGCAAAGCTCCAGCAACTTCAAGACCAGTTATCCTTGGTATTACAAAAGCTTCGCTTGAGACGGAATCATTCCTATCGGCAGCTTCGTTCCAAGAAACAACGCGCGTCTTGACAGATGCAGCGATTAAAGGTAAAACAGATGAATTGCTCGGATTGAAAGAGAATGTCATAATCGGTAAACTCGTACCAGCTGGAACAGGGATGCAGCGTTATCGCCAAATCCAAATGGAACAAGGTGACGATTTAGCAGTCGCAACCGAAAATTAATGTTACGAAAACGGGGAGAAAAAACTCCTCCCCGTTTTTCTTCTTTATTGTTGACACAGCTATTGATAGATGATAATATACAAAAGGTTGATAGTTGAATGTCTGTACTTTGGAGGATGTACGTTATGTCTTACGAAAAAGTCGAACAGGCAAAGAAGACGATCATCGGTACAAAGCAAACGGTTAAAGCGATAAAGACAGGCGTAGTAAAAGAAGTCGTTATTGCCAAAGATGCTGAAGAGAAACTCGTTGCTTCTGTCCTAGAAGAAGCGAAACTCCGAGGTGTCCAAGTAAATTATGTCGATTCAAGGGAAAAGCTTGGTCGAACATGCGGCATTCAAGTCGGTACGGCTGTAGTCGCCATTACTGTATAGTAGTTTTTGTGTTGTTAGAAACACAAAGACTTTGTTTTTACCCCAAAAATGAACCACCTGGATGTGTGGTCTTACAAAAGCACAGTGAAAGGAGGAAATCCAATGCCTACAATTAATCAATTAGTCCGCAAACCTCGTAAATCGAAATCGGACAATTCAAAGGCTCCAGCTCTAGGAAAAAGCTATAACAGCTTCAAAAAGTCGATGACAAACGTCAACTCGCCACAAAAAAGAGGTGTTTGTACTCGTGTGGGTACAATGACTCCGAAGAAACCAAACTCGGCTCTTCGTAAATATGCGCGTGTTCGTTTGACAAACACTTTGGAAGTTAACGCATATATCCCTGGTGAAGGACACAACCTTCAAGAGCACAGCGTTGTTCTTATCCGTGGAGGACGTGTAAAAGACTTACCGGGTGTTCGTTACCATATCGTACGTGGTGCGCTTGATACTGCTGGTGTTACTGGCCGTATGCAAAGCCGTTCTCTATATGGAGCAAAACGCCCTAAAGAAAAGAAAAACTAATGATACTTACGAAATGATTATTTCGAAAGGAGGAAAACAATATGCCTCGTAAAGGTCCTGTTGCAAAACGTGACGTATTACCAGATCCGATTTACAATTCCAAGCTTGTAACTCGTCTTATCAACAAAATGATGGTAGACGGTAAAAAAGGTACATCCCAAAAAATCCTCTATGGTGCGTTCGAACTTGTTAAAGAACGTTCTGGAAAAGATCCAATTGAAGTATTTGAAGCTGCTTTGAACAACGTTATGCCTGTACTTGAAGTACGTGCTCGCCGTGTCGGTGGTGCTAACTATCAAGTTCCGGTTGAAGTTCGTCCTGAGCGCCGTACGACTCTCGGATTACGTTACCTTGTGAACTACTCTCGCACACGCGGTGAGAAAACAATGGAAGAACGTCTTGCGAATGAAATCCTTGACGCTTCTAACAACACAGGTGCATCCGTGAAACGCCGTGAAGAAATGCATAAAATGGCTGAAGCCAACAAAGCATTCGCTCACTATCGCTGGTAAGATCGGATGGTCTCTTAACACCTTAATCCGAAACGGAAGGAGTTATACAAAATGGCTAGAGAGTTCTCCCTTGAGAATACTCGTAACATTGGTATCATGGCTCACATCGACGCTGGTAAGACAACAACGACTGAGCGGATCCTTTATTACACAGGTAAGATCCATAAAATTGGAGAAACACACGAAGGTGCTTCCCAAATGGACTGGATGGAGCAGGAGCAAGAGCGTGGAATCACAATCACATCTGCTGCGACAACAGCTAGTTGGAAAGGCCATCGCGTAAACATCATCGATACTCCGGGTCACGTTGACTTCACAGTTGAAGTTGAACGTTCTCTACGTGTATTGGATGGTGCTGTAACGGTACTTGACGCTCAATCGGGTGTTGAACCGCAAACAGAAACAGTATGGCGTCAAGCGACAAACTATGGCGTACCACGTCTAGTTTTCGTAAACAAAATGGACAAGACAGGTGCGGATTTCCTTTACTCTGTAAGCACTCTACATGATCGCTTGCAAGCAAATGCACATCCAATCCAACTTCCAATCGGTTCAGAAGATACATTCTCTGGAATTATCGACTTGATCGAAATGAAAGCAAACTTCTATCCGGATGATACGGGTATGAACGTTGAAGTGGGCGATATTCCTGAAGAATATCAAGCACAAGCTGAAGAGTACCGTGAGAAGTTAATTGAAGCAGTTGTTGACTTCGATGAAGATCTTATGGAAAAATACCTTGGCGGCGAAACGCTTTCAGTAGAAGAAATCAAAACTGCAATCCGTAAAGCGACTCTAGCGGTAGAATTCTATCCAGTAGTTTGCGGTACTGCATTCAAAAATAAAGGTGTTCAACTAGTACTTGACGCTGTTGTCGATTACTTACCAGCACCAACTGATATCCTTTCAATGCAAGGTATCAACCCTGATACTGAAGAAGAAGAAGAGCGTCATGCTAGCGATGAAGAGCCATTCTCTGCATTGGCATTCAAAGTTATGACAGACCCTTACGTTGGTAAGCTTACATTCTTCCGCGTATACTCTGGTGTTCTTCAATCAGGTTCTTATGTAAAGAACTCTACAAAAGGTAAGCGTGAGCGTGTAGGACGTATCCTTCAAATGCACGCAAACCACCGTGAAGAGATCGCTGAAGTACATGCTGGAGAAATTGCAGCTGCAGTCGGCTTAAAAGATACTGGAACAGGTGACACACTTTGTGACGACAAAGCACCAATCATCCTTGAGTCCATGGAATTCCCAGAGCCGGTTATCTCTGTTGCAATCGAACCAAAAACAAAAGGTGACCAAGACAAGATGGGTACTGCCCTTGCGAAATTGCAAGAAGAAGATCCAACTTTCCGTGCGCACACTGACCAAGAAACAGGCGAAGTAATCATCGCTGGTATGGGTGAACTTCACCTTGATATCATCGTTGACCGTCTACGTCGTGAGTTCAAAGTCGAAGCAAACGTTGGTGCACCACAAGTATCTTATCGTGAAACATTCCGTGGCGCTGCGGAAGTTGAAGGTAAGTTCGTACGTCAATCAGGTGGTCGTGGTCAATTCGGACACGTTTGGATTGAATTCTCTCCAAACGAAGAAGGAAAAGGCTTCGAATTCACGAACGGTATCGTCGGTGGGGTTGTTCCTCGTGAATACATTCCTTCCGTTGAAGCTGGTCTTCGTGACTCACTAAACAATGGTGTTCTTGCTGGTTATCCGTTAATCGACGTTAAAGCTCGTCTTTTCGATGGTTCTTACCACGATGTCGATTCCAACGAGATGGCGTTCAAGATCGCTGCTTCCATGGCACTTAAAAATGCCGCTGCAAAATGTAACCCAGTTCTTCTTGAGCCAATGATGAAAGTAGAAGTAATCATTCCGGAAGAATACTTGGGCGACATCATGGGTGACATCACGTCACGCCGTGGTCGCGTGGAAGGTATGGACGCTCGTGGTAACGCACAAGTTGTTCGTGCAATGGTTCCACTTGCAGAAATGTTCGGTTATGCAACAGCTCTTCGTTCAAACACGCAAGGTCGTGGAGTATTCTCCATGTCATTCGATCACTACGAAGATGTACCGAAATCAATTGCAGAAGAAGTTATCAAGAAAAATAAAGGTGCATAATAACAATTCATCCTTGTTTCTCTAGATGATTACTTGTAAGATATGGATAGTTGAAGGGAATTTTCTCTTCAGCATCCATACCAATAAAGCTAAAAACATTCATATTTTTAAGGAGGAATTCCATAATGGGTAAAGAAAAATTCGATCGTTCCAAACAGCATGCTAACGTCGGAACAATTGGTCACGTTGACCATGGTAAAACAACTTTGACTGCTGCAATCGCAACAGTTCTTTCAAAAAGAATGGGTGGAGAAGCGAAATCATACGCTGACGTAGACAACGCTCCAGAAGAAAAAGAGCGTGGTATTACAATCAATACTTCACACATCGAGTACGAAACTGAAACTCGTCACTACGCACACGTTGACTGCCCAGGTCACGCTGACTATGTTAAAAACATGATCACTGGTGCAGCACAAATGGACGGCGGGATCCTAGTTGTATCTGCAGCTGACGGCCCAATGCCACAAACTCGTGAGCACATCCTTCTTTCACGTCAAGTAGGTGTTCCTTACCTTGTTGTATTCATGAACAAATGTGACATGGTAGACGACGAAGAACTTCTTGAACTAGTTGAAATGGAAATCCGTGACCTTCTATCTGAGTATGAGTTCCCTGGCGATGACCTACCAGTTATCAAAGGTTCTGCTCTTAAAGCTCTTGAAGGTGAAGCTGAGTGGGAAGAGAAAATCGTTGAGCTTATGAACGCTGTTGACGAGTACATCCCAACACCACCACGTGACACTGAAAAACCATTCATGATGCCAGTTGAGGACGTATTCTCAATCACTGGTCGTGGTACAGTTGCTACTGGACGTGTAGAGCGTGGAGTAGTTAAAGTCGGCGATGTAGTTGAAATCATCGGTTTGACTGAAGAGCCAAAATCAACAACTGTAACAGGTGTTGAAATGTTCCGTAAGCTTCTTGACTATGCAGAAGCTGGAGACAACATCGGTGCACTTCTTCGTGGTGTAGCACGTGAAGACATCGAACGTGGTCAAGTACTTGCTAAACCAGGTACAATCACACCACACACTAAATTCAAATCAGAAGTATACGTTCTATCAAAAGAAGAAGGTGGACGTCACACTCCATTCTTCTCTAACTACCGCCCTCAGTTCTACTTCCGTACAACTGACGTAACTGGTATCATCCAACTTCCAGAAGGCGTGGAAATGGTTATGCCTGGCGATAACGTTGAAATGACAGTTGAACTAATCTCTCCAATCGCGATTGAAGAAGGAACTAAATTCTCAATCCGTGAAGGTGGACGTACAGTTGGAGCTGGCGTTGTAGCAACAATCGAAAAGTAATCCTTTTCAAACTAAAACCCCGCATATGCGGGGTTTTTTGTTTTCGAATGATTAGCGTGTTCCATAGATTCTTCATTACACATGCTAGTAAGCACGAAACTTTTTCGATTGACTTATAATCAATAAAATCACAATGTATTTTCTAGGAACGTCGGATATTCGCCTCATGCAAAGCATATTTCCATAGAACGCCGCAAAATCGCATCAAATGCAGCATATTCCCCTGTAACCCGGCATAATCCCATCAAACGCAGCATATTTCTCTGTAACGCAGCATATTCGCATCAAACGCCGCATATTTCTCTGTAACGCGGCATAATCGTCTCAATCGCGGCAAAACTCCTCAGAACACCGCATAATCACTTCAAACGCGGCAAAACTCCTCAGAACACCGCATAATCACTTCAAACGCGGCAAAACTCCTCCGAACACCGCATAATCACTTCGAACGCGGCAAAACTCTTCAGAACACCGCATAATCATCTTAAACGCGGCATAAACTCCTCAGAACACAGCATAACCACAGGAAACACCGCATAACCCCTCAAAATCCTTCCATATTAGTATTCCTCTCCAACCAAACCGTTAATTTGTCAAAGCCCATTTAGCGCGACCAGAGAATTTACCGATCAACCAACTGCCGCGCGGTACTAGCAAAATGTTTGATTGAATCTATTAAGCGCTATTTTCTTAGTCAGTCTTTAAAGAACCAAGCAACACAAGCATCTACCGTTCTTCTATAAGAAAACAATAGTCATCGAAGCCAACTTTTACCTAAATCATCATATCGCGAAAGAATACCCTTACTAAAAAGTCAAAGCATCTATATGAATTCCGCTGCATCTCGCTAGTACGCTGAGTGATTCCAAGTATTGCGGCGTTTTGCAGTAATATGAGGAAAACTACAGTACTATGCGCTCTTCTAGCTAAATATGCTGAAATCTAACAAATTTTGCGGAGAATTAAAGAATTATGCGGTTTATTTGAAAAAACACTAGCTACAAATAAAAAGCATTATCTCCTCTTTACGCGCTGTCGAACGCAATCATGATCAACTCTTCGTCAATCTAATATCTATATTCCTCCTTACTTTAAATGCTTTAGATTATTCAATGGTGGTGCGCAGTGTAAATTCCTATCTAGCGTATGTATCATTGCATTCATTCTACTGATTAAATTAAGTATCATTTGTGTGAAGCTAATTCAACTTGGACAAGTTGAATAGCAATCAAATTACGCAGCGAATCGCGTATTTCCAATCTTTACTCCCTCATAACAGTTGAAAAAAATAATATATCCTATTATAATAAAAAAGCTTGAGAAAGAATTTCGCCAAAAGACTTGCGAGATTCTATTTCCTTGTGTATAATGTTGAATGTTGGTCTTTGACTGCGATGAAGCGAGAGGTTGCCGACACACCCGGCCGCTTTGCCATGGCATGTGTGTGGGAAATTTTCGTGGAGAATGTCTAGAAAATAGGCGAAAAGGAGGGAAAGTAATGGCAAAACAGAAGATTCGTATCCGTTTAAAAGCATATGATCACAGAATTCTTGATCAGTCAGCTGAAAAAATTGTAGAAACAGCAAAACGTTCAGGTGCAAGCGTATCAGGTCCGATACCTCTTCCAACTGAAAGATCTGTTTATACAGTACTTCGTGCGGTACATAAGTACAAAGATTCGCGCGAGCAGTTTGAAATGCGTACGCACAAACGTCTAATCGATATCGTTAACCCAACACCACAAACTGTTGATGCGTTAATGAAACTTGATTTACCATCTGGCGTTGACATTGAAATCAAACTTTAATTGATAAAAATAAAACTAATCAAATTCAGGAGGTGTGACAAATGACCAAAGGAATCTTAGGGAGAAAAGTCGGTATGACGCAAATTTTTGCTGAAAACGGCGATCTCATTCCAGTAACTGTGATTGAAGCTGCTCCAAACGTAGTTCTTCAAAAGAAGACTATTGAAACGGACGGTTACGAAGCAATCCAGCTTGGATTCGACGACAAACGTGAAAAGCTAGCAAACAAACCTGAAAAAGGACACGTTGCTAAAGCTGAAACGGCACCTAAGCGCTTCATTCGCGAATTCCGCGGAGACGTTAATGGGTACGAAGTTGGTCAGGAAGTCAAAGTCGATACATTCGCAGAAGGCGATATTGTCGATATTACAGGAGTATCAAAAGGTAAAGGGTTCCAAGGTGTTATTAAGCGCCACGGATTCTCACGCGGACCAATGAGTCACGGTTCTCGTTTCCACCGTGCACCAGGTTCACTAGGTGCGGTTGACGGACAACGTGTATTCAAAGGGAAGAAATTACCAGGACGTACTGGTGGAGACACAATTACGATCCAAAACCTTGAAATCGTACGAGTTGACGCTGAGCGTAACTTGCTACTAATCAAAGGTAACGTTCCAGGCGCACGTAAATCACTTATCCAAGTGAAAAGCGCAATTAAAGGGAACTAATTCTTAAGGAAGGAGGAAACAAAAATGCCTAAAGTATCCGTACTAAGTCAAACAGGTTCTTCAGTTGGCGATATCGAATTGAGCGAAGCGATCTTCGGAATCGAGCCAAATGAAGCTGTATTATTTGAAGCTTTGGTTCAACAACGTTCATCGTTACGCCAAGGTAATCATAAAGCAAAAACTCGCGCGGAAGTTGCTGGTGGTGGCCGTAAACCATGGCGCCAAAAAGGAACTGGTCGTGCACGTCAAGGTTCAATCCGTTCACCACAATGGCGTGGAGGCGGTATCGTATTCGGACCATCTCCAAGAAGCTACAGCTACAAGCTTCCTAAGAAAGTTCGTCGTTTGGCACTTCTATCTGCGCTTTCTACGAAAGTTCGCGATGAAGAAATCATCGTGTTAGATAGCCTTACATTCGATGCACCAAAGACAAAAGAATTCACGAAAGTTCTTAAAGACCTTTCAATCAATAAAAAAGCGTTATTCGTAACAGCTGATTTAGATGAAGCGGTAGCATTGTCTGCTCGTAACATTCCTGGAGTTAGCGTAGTTACTGCTAACGGCATCAACGTTCTTGACATCGTTGCACATGACAACCTTGTTGTAACAAAAGATGCTGTACAGAAAATTGAGGAGGTGCTTGGTTAATGGAAGCACGTGATGTACTAAAACGTCCGGTCATTACCGAGCGTTCTTCAGAACAAATGGAACATAAGAAATACACTTTCGAAGTAGATACGCGCGCTAACAAAACACACGTTAAGCAAGCTGTAGAAGAAATCTTCGGAGTAAAAGTAGAGAAAGTCAACGTTCAGAACTACAAAGGTAAGTTCAAGCGTATGGGCAAACATGCAGGATACACTAACAAACGTCGTAAAGCGATTGTTACATTGACTGCTGACTCTAAAGACATCGAACTTTTCGAAATGTAATTGAAACGTAAATAAACGAAGGAGGGAACACAAATGGCGATTAAGAAATACAAACCTACCTCCAACGGACGTCGTAACATGACTTCTTCTGACTTTGCTGAAATTACAGCTACAAAGCCGGAAAAATCATTGCTTGAACCACTCAAGCGTAAAGGCGGACGTAACAACCAAGGTAGAATGACTGTTCGTCACCAAGGTGGAGGCCACAAGCGCCAATACCGTGTCATCGATTTCCAACGTCGGAAAGATGGCATTCCAGGACGCGTTGCTACGATCGAATACGATCCAAACCGTTCTGCAAACATTGCCCTAATCAACTATGCTGATGGGGAAAAACGTTACATCCTAGCTCCAAAAGGATTACAAGTAGGAATGACAGTAATGTCAGGTCCAGAAGCGGATATCAAAGTAGGTAACACACTACCACTTGAAAACATCCCAATGGGTTCTACTATCCATAACATTGAGCTAAAACCTGGTAAAGGTGGACAATTGGTACGTTCTGCAGGAACTTCTGCACAACTACTAGGTCGTGAAGGCAAATATGTCATCATCCGTCTACAATCAGGAGAAGTTCGTATGATCTTATCAACTTGCCGCGCTACAATCGGTCAAGTAGGTAACGAGCAACACGAATTGATCAACATCGGTAAAGCAGGTCGTTCTCGTTGGATGGGTAAACGCCCAACTGTACGTGGATCTGTCATGAACCCTAACGATCACCCACACGGTGGTGGTGAAGGACGTACGCCAATCGGTCGTCCAAGCCCTGTTACACCTTGGGGTAAACCAGCTCTTGGTTACAAAACACGTAAGAAAAACAACAAATCCGACAAACTTATTGTTCGTCGCCGTAAAAAATAATGTGGTGACACTGCGGTTCGTTGAAAGGACCGTAGTACGATCATCACGGAGGGAGGTTTCTACATGGGCCGCAGCTTGAAAAAAGGACCTTTTGCAGATGATCATCTAATGAAAAAGGTCGATGCTCAAAAAGATGCACAGAAAAAGCAGGTCATTAAAACTTGGTCACGCCGTTCTACAATCTTCCCATCTTTCATCGGATTGACGATTGCAGTTTACGACGGACGCAAACACGTACCTGTCTATGTGACTGAAGATATGGTTGGTCACAAACTAGGTGAATTCGTACCTACGCGCACATACAAAGGTCATGGCGCTGACGATAAGAAAACAAGACGTTAATTGAGAGGAGGTTAATCTGATGCAACAAGCAAAAGCTACTGCCCGCACAGTCCGTATTGCTCCTCGCAAAGTCCGTTTGGTCGTTGATCTTATCCGGGGCAAGAAAATCGGTGAAGCTGTCGCGATTCTACGCCTGACGCCTAAAGCGGCATCTCCGGTTGTAGAAAAGGTATTGAAATCAGCAATCGCTAATGCTGAACACAACTATGAAATGGATGTTGAGAATCTTGTAGTCAGCGAAGTATTCGTTGATGAAGGTCCAACAATGAAACGTTTCCGTCCACGTGCACAAGGCCGTGCAAGTGCGATCAATAAACGTACTAGCCACATCACTGTAGTGGTATCCGAAAAGAAGGAGGGGTAATTCGTGGGTCAAAAAGTACATCCTAATGGTTTACGGGTTGGTGTCATTCGTGATTGGGATTCTAAATGGTATGCTGAAAAAGACTATGCAAACCTTTTACACGAAGACTTAAAAATCCGTGAATATATCGAAAAACGCCTAGTTGACGCTGCACTTTCCAAAGTGGAAATCGAGCGTGCTGCAAAGCGTGTCAATATTACAATTCACACTGCGAAGCCGGGTATGGTTATCGGTAAAGGCGGTTCTGAAGTAGAAGCACTTCGTAACGCTTTGAATAACATTACTGGCAAGCGTGTACACATCAACATCGTAGAAATCAAGCGTGCTGATCTAGACGCGAAATTGGTTGCAGAATCAATTGCTCGCCAACTAGAAAGCCGTGTATCTTTCCGTCGTGCACAAAAACAAGCAATTCAACGTACAATCCGTTCTGGTGCAAAAGGAATTAAAACACAAGTATCCGGACGTCTTGGCGGTGCTGATATCGCTCGTGCGGAACATTATAGTGAAGGTACTGTTCCCCTTCATACATTACGTGCAGACATCGACTATGCACACGCTGAAGCTGACACTACATATGGTAAGCTTGGCGTAAAAGTATGGATCTACCGGGGAGAAGTCCTTCCAGTGAAGAAGAACTCTGAGGAAGGAGGCAACTAATTATGTTAATGCCTAAACGCGTTAAATATCGTCGTGTATTCCGTGGTAAAATGCGCGGAACTACTAAAGGCGGAGCATCTGTTCAATTCGGTGAATTCGGTCTTCAATCAACTGAATCTGGTTGGGTTACAAACCGACAAATCGAATCAGCTCGTATCGCAATGACACGTTACATGAAACGTGGCGGTAAAGTTTGGATCAACATCTTCCCACATAAGCCATATACGAAAAAGCCTCTTGAAGTCCGGATGGGTTCCGGTAAAGGTGCTGTAGAAGGCTGGGTTGCAGTAGTAAAACCAGGTCGTGTAATGTTCGAAATCGCAGGTGTGTCAGAAGAAGTTGCTCGTGAAGCTCTACGCCTCGCATCTCACAAACTGCCGGTTAAGAGCAAGTTTGTAAAACGAGAAGAAATTGGTGGTGAGTCTAATGAAAGCTAAAGAAATCCGTGACTTGACAACTGCAGAAATCGAGCAAAAGGTAAAATCACTGAAAGAAGAGCTTTTCAACCTTCGCTTCCAATTAGCGACAGGACAATTAGAAAACACTGCACGCATCCGTGAAGTTCGCAAATCGATTGCGCGCATGAAAACTGTAATACGTCAAAGAGAGATCAGTGCAAATAACTGATGAAGGAGGTTGCAGCCATGACTGAGCGTAACCAGCGCAAAGTGTACACAGGCCGTGTCGTATCTGACAAAATGGATAAGACGGTTACCGTAATGGTAGAAACACACAAAAAACACTCTTTATACGGCAAACGTGTAAAGTACTCTAAAAAATTCAAGGCCCATGATGAACTTAATGAAGCGAAAATCGGCGACGTAGTTCGCATAATGGAAACTCGTCCACTTTCAGCTACAAAGCGTTTCCGCCTCATTGAAGTAGTCGAAAAAGCGGTCATCATCTAATATCGTTCGGAAAGTAAATTCCGAGAGGAGGTAGCCTCAATGATTCAACAAGAAAGTCGTATGAAAGTTGCCGATAACTCAGGTGCACGTGAAGTGTTAACGATTAAAGTTCTAGGTGGAACAGGTCGTAAAACTGCAAACATCGGTGATGTCGTTGTTGTAACAGTGAAAAAAGCAACACCTGGTGGCGTTGTCAAGAAAGGTGAAGTTGTCAAAGCTGTTATCGTCCGTACAAAAAGCGGGGTGCGTCGTAAAGATGGCTCCTACATTACGTTTGACGAAAACGCATGTGTTATCATCCGTGATGACAAGAGTCCACGTGGAACACGTATTTTCGGACCTGTTGCCCGCGAACTACGCGACAGCAACTTCATGAAAATCATTTCACTTGCTCCAGAAGTTCTTTAATTACATGACAGTGCCAATCAAGGAGGTGCGATAAAATGCACGTTAAAAAAGGCGATAAAGTTATGGTCATCACCGGAAAAGATAAAGGTAAGACCGGCATAATCTTAGCTGCTTTCCCCAAAAAGGATCGCGTGCTTGTTGAAGGTATCAACATCGTAAAGAAACATACGAAACCGAACCAAGCAAATCCTCAAGGCGGAATTATCAGCCAAGAGGCAGCTATCCATGTATCTAATGTCATGCCAATCGATCCTAAAACAGGCGAGCCTACTCGCGTTGGATACAAAATCGAAGATGGCAAGAAGATTCGTATTGCTAAAAAATCCGGTGAAGCGCTGGATAAATGAGTAATGGATGAAAGGAGGTCCAACTGATGAGCCGATTAAAAGATAAGTTTTCAAAAGAAATCACACCTGCTCTAATGAGCAAGTTTGAATATAGTTCAGTAATGCAAGTACCTAAAGTAGAAAAAATCGTCATCAATATGGGTGTTGGTGATGCTGTTCAGAACTCTAAAGCACTTGACGCGGCAGTGGAAGATCTAACAATCATTTCCGGTCAAAAGCCAGTTGTTACAAAAGCGAAGAAATCAATCGCTGGTTTCCGTCTACGTGAAGGAATGCCGATTGGAGCTAAAGTAACACTTCGTGGTGAGCGCATGTACGAATTCCTGGATAAGCTGATTGCAGTTTCACTTCCGCGTGTACGTGACTTCCGTGGTGTTTCTAAAAAATCATTCGATGGTCGCGGTAACTACACACTTGGTGTGAAGGAACAGCTAATTTTCCCTGAAATCGACTACGATAAAGTATCTAAAGTACGCGGAATGGATATCGTCATCGTTACGACTGCTAACTCCGATGAAGAAGCACGTGAGTTATTAACGCAGTTCGGCATGCCGTTCCAAAAGTAAACTAAAGGGAGGCGAAAACGTGGCTAAGAAATCAATGATCGCAAAACAGAAACGTACGCCAAAGTTCAAAGTTCAAGATTATACACGTTGCGAGCGCTGTGGTCGTCCGCATTCTGTATATCGCAAATTCAAACTTTGCCGTATTTGTTTCCGCGAACTCGCATATAAGGGACAAATTCCTGGCGTCAAAAAAGCAAGCTGGTAATCCCCTAACTTGGGAAGGAGGTTAATGTAATGACAATGAGTGATCCGATTGCAGACATGCTTACACGCATCCGTAACGCGAACATGGTTCGCCACGAGAAGCTTGAAGTACCTGCTTCAAACATGAAAAAAGAAATCGCAGAAATCTTAAAGCGTGAAGGTTTCATTCGCGATGTTGAATATGTGGAAGATAGCAAACAAGGCATTATCCGCATTTTCCTTAAATATGGTCAAAACAACGAGCGTGTTATCACTGGTCTTAAACGTATTTCAAAACCTGGTCTTCGCGTTTACGCAAAAACGAATGAAGTACCTAAAGTTTTGAATGGCCTAGGTATCGCCCTCGTATCCACGTCAAACGGTCTCCTTACTGATAAGGAAGCACGTGCAAAACAAGTAGGCGGAGAAGTCGTAGCTTACGTTTGGTAATCCGTAACAATTGAATGGAGGTGCAATAGGATGTCCCGAATTGGTAAACGCCCAATCGAGGTACCTGAAAACGTAACGGTTACAATCGCTGATAATAACCAAGTTACTGTTAAAGGCCCTAAAGGCGAACTTACAAATACATTTAACGCTGATATTAAAATCGAACAAGAAGGCAACATCATTACGTTGACTCGTCCTTCTGATTCTAAAGAACACCGTTCCATGCACGGAACAACTCGTTCACTTTTAGACAACATGGTTGTTGGTGTATCTAAAGGATTCGAACGTACACTAGAATTGATCGGGGTTGGGTACCGTGCTCAACTTCAAGGCAAAAAACTAGTATTGAATGTTGGTTACTCTCACCCGGTTGAATTCACACCGGAAGAAGGAATTGAAGTTGAAGTTCCTGCCAATACAAAAATTATCGTTCGCGGTATTAATAAAGAACGTGTTGGTGCTCTAGCGTCGAACATTCGTAAAGTACGTCCACCAGAGCCTTATAAAGGTAAAGGTATTAAGTACGAAGGCGAACAAATCCGTCGTAAAGAAGGTAAAACAGGTAAATAATGCCGCTTAGGCATTCGGAAGGAGTGACCACGATGATTACGAAACAAGATAAGAACGCTGTCCGTAAAAAACGTCACGCACGTGTGCGTACGAAAATCAGCGGATCTTCAACGCGTCCACGCTTGAATGTTTATCGTTCAAACAAACATATCTATGCACAATTAATCGATGACGTAACTGGCGTAACGATTGCTAGTGCTTCCACTATGGATAAAGGGTTCGAAATGGACTCTAAAGCGAATGCTGAAGCAGCAGCTAAAGTTGGCGAAATGATCGCGAAGAAAGCCGTTGAAAAAGATGTCAAATCGGTTGTTTTCGACCGTGGCGGATACTTATTTCACGGCCGTGTTAAAGCTCTTGCAGACGCAGCACGCGAAAATGGTCTGGAATTTTAATTAAGAAGGAGGGACATATTTCATGCGTCGTAATGATCAGAATAGAAGTGAATTCGAAGAACGCGTAGTAACGATCAACCGCGTAGCGAAAGTAGTGAAAGGTGGACGTCGTTTCCGCTTTACAGCACTTGTCGTTGTCGGTGATAAAAACGGCCGTGTCGGTTTCGGAACTGGTAAAGCACAAGAGGTTCCAGATGCGATCCGTAAAGCGATCGAAGATGCGAAGAAGAACTTAATCGAAGTACCAATGGTTAAAGGAACGACTCCGCACGAAATCCTTGGACGTTTTGGTGCAGGAACAATCCTTATCAAACCTGCAGCACCTGGTACAGGAGTAATCGCCGGAGGACCTGTCCGTGCGGTACTTGAACTTGCAGGCATCACGGATATCCTTTCAAAATCCTTAGGATCAAGCACACCGATTAACATGGTTCGTGCTACAATTGAAGGATTGAAGAATTTGAAACGCGCTGAAGACGTTGCTAAATTGCGCGGTAAATCCGTAGAAGAACTGTTAGGTTAAGGGGGGAAACACAATGGCAAACAAACTTGAAATCACCCTTACGAAAAGTGTCATCGGCGCAAAGCCGGCACAACGTAAAACAGTTGAAGCTCTCGGTCTACGTAAGATGAATCAAACAGTTGAGCATCAAGACAATGTTGCGATTCGTGGCATGATCAATAAAGTAAGCCACTTAGTCACTGTTAAAGAACAATAAGTTAGATTTTCAGAATAAGGAGGTGCCGATAAGATGAAATTACACGAGATGAAACCAGCTGAAGGCGCACGTAAATCACGTAAACGCATTGGTCGTGGAATCGGTTCCGGTACAGGGAAAACTTCCGGTAAAGGTCATAAAGGGCAAAACGCTCGTTCTGGCGGAGGCGTTCGTCTTGGATTTGAGGGTGGACAAATTCCACTTTTCCAAAGACTTCCGAAGCGTGGATTTACGAACATTAACCGTAAAGAATACGCAATCGTGAACTTGGACGTACTTAACCGTTTTGACGAAGGTACCGAAGTTACACCTGAATTGTTGATTGAAACTGGAATCGTGAGCAATGAAAAATCAGGAATTAAGATTCTTGGCAATGGGACTCTTGAGAAAAAGATTACTGTCAAAGCTCATAAATTCTCTGCTTCTGCAAAAGAAGCGATCGAGAAAGCGGGCGGGCAAACTGAGGTGATTTAATGTTTCAGACAATCTCCAACTTTATGCGCGTTAGAGATATCAGGTCTAAAATCATTTTCACACTACTAGTGCTCATCGTATTCAGACTAGGATCTTTCGTTCCAGTCCCAAACGTTGATGCCACGGCTTTACAACAGTCAAACAACTCATTCATTAACCTCTTGGACACATTTGGTGGTGGTGCGTTAGGTCAGTTCTCCATTTTTGCGATGGGAATCATGCCGTACATCACTGCCTCCATCATTGTGCAATTATTGCAGATGGATGTTGTTCCGAAGTTTACTGAATGGGCGAAGCAAGGCGATGTCGGTAGACGGAAGCTTGCGCAATTTACAAGATATTTCACAGTCGTTCTTGCTTTCATTCAAGCGATTGCTATGTCATTTGGATTCAACCAAATGTTTGGTGGTACGTTGATTAAAGATGAAGGAATTGCTACATATGTAGTAATTGCGATTGTGTTAACTGCGGGTACTTCTTTCTTGCTATGGCTTGGTGAGCAAATTACTGCAAAAGGTGTTGGTAATGGGATTTCCATTATTATCTTTGCGGGAATTGTCTCAGCAATTCCAACGTCATTGTCACAGTTGTATGCATCCCAAATTCAAGATGCGGGTGACGCGTTGTATATCCGTATTGCAATGATGGTATTGTTGTTAATTGTTGTATTAGCAATCATCGTCGGAGTGATTTACGTACAAGAAGCACTTCGTAAAATTCCAATTCAATATGCAAAACGCATGACTGGTCGTCAACAATCGTCGGCTGGACAACAAACTCACTTGCCATTGAAATTGAATGCTGCAGGAGTTATTCCAGTAATCTTTGCGGTGGCGTTCTTCATTACACCACAACAAATTGCTAATTTCTTTGGAGAAAACAGTGTTACGAAATTCATCGCGCGGACATTTGATTACAATGAACCGATCGGGATGATCTTGTATGTAGCACTCATTCTTGCCTTCACGTATTTCTATGCATTCATTCAAGTGAATCCGGAAAACATGGCAGATAATCTGAAGAAACAAGGCGCGTATATTCCTGGCATTCGTCCAGGTCAAAACACGCAAGATTATTTAACAAGCACTTTGTATAGACTGACATTTGTCGGCTCGATTTTTCTAGCTGTCGTTGCAGTCATGCCAATTCTTTTCATAAACTTGGCTAGCCTTCCACAGTCCCTTCAAATTGGAGGAACAAGCTTGCTTATCGTCGTCGGGGTTGCCCTTGAAACGATGAAACAGCTTGAATCACAACTTGTGAAAAGGCATTACAAAGGGTTCATGAAATAATATTCAACTCAGGATTTCCTGTTTTGAATACGGATGGAGGGCAAGACGTATGAATATCGTCTTAATGGGTCTGCCGGGTGCCGGTAAAGGTACACAAGCAGACAAAATTGTCGAGAAGTACGAAATCCCTCATATTTCTACAGGCGATATGTTCCGTGCTGCTATTCAGGAAGGCACGGAACTTGGAGTCAAAGCAAAATCGTTCATGGATCAAGGTGCTCTTGTTCCTGATGAAGTGACAATTGGTATCGTTCGTGAACGATTAAGCAAATCCGACTGTGATAATGGATTCCTACTTGATGGTTTTCCAAGAACAGTTCCTCAAGCAGAAGCACTCGATGCGTTGCTTTTGGACATGGGACGGAAAATTGAGCATGTGCTTAACATCAAAGTAGAAAAAGATGAACTTATCGCTAGATTGACCGGTCGCAGAATTTGTAAAGTATGCGGCACATCCTACCACTTACAGTTCAATCCACCTAAGGTTGAAGGTGTATGTGACAAGGATGGCGGGGAACTTTATCAGCGAGCGGATGACAATCCGGAAACTGTCACGAACCGTCTGGAAGTAAATATGAATCAAACAGCACCGCTCTTAGCGTTTTATGACAATAAAGGCGTGTTGACGAATATAGATGGTCAAAAAGACATCAATGATGTTTTTAAAGACCTGGACGCGATCTTACAAGAGAGTGGCCAGTGATCCTTTCCGGACGCAATTCATGCACGCCATATTGTGGGCAGCATCGCACTATTGCACGGAAAGAACGTTTAATTAACGAGCTGCAAAAGCATATGGTGCCCGGTATAGGAATTGGTGATCATCCACTAGTAGAACGTTTTTGGGACGTTGTACATGCAAATATTCATTTCGGTGGATATAATGTAGAATGTGTCCGGAAATATTCCGCAAAGTTGGAGTGCACCAACGGCAATCCTGTCGTTTGTGTCTTTTCCGATGCGATTTTCCACAACAAAAGTCGGGGACTGACTAACGGGAAACGAAGTGTGACAGACGTCTTTCGAACATCACTCATGCAATCCGGACATATGTTGAAGGAAGCTTTGAAGGCGACAGTTGCCGCTCGATGGTTAAGACCTTTATTGGATATAGAAGGGAGACAGGATTGATGGCGAAGGACGACGTAATTGAAGTTGAAGGTACCGTAGTCGAAACGTTGCCGAACGCGATGTTCAAGGTGGAATTGGAAAACGGTCATACGATTCTTGCACATGTTTCAGGCAAGATCCGCATGCACTTTATCCGTATCCTACCTGGTGACAAAGTGACGATGGAACTCTCACCTTATGATTTGACACGCGGTCGTATCACATACCGTTTCAAATAAAACTTTTGCAACTCCGGAATATTGAAGGAGGTTGGGTAAGATGAAAGTAAGGCCATCTGTAAAACCGATCTGTGAAAAATGTAAAGTTATTCGCAGACGCGGCCGAGTAATGGTAATCTGTGAAAATCCAAAACATAAACAAAGACAAGGCTAATACAAAGGGAGGTGCACAATCTATATGGCACGTATTGCTGGTGTAGACGTACCGCGCGATAAGCGCGTAGTCATTTCATTGACATACATTTTTGGAATTGGTAAAACAACTGCACAAAAGATCCTTGCTGAAGCTGGTATTTCTGAAGATACTCGCGTTCGCGATCTTACTGAAGCAGAACTTGATAAAATCCGTGAGCAAATCGACGGTTTGAAAGTTGAAGGGGACCTTCGTCGTGAAACTTCTTTAAACATCAAACGTTTGATGGAAATCGGAAGCTTCCGTGGAATCCGTCACCGTCGTGGATTACCTGTTCGTGGACAAAACACGAAAAACAACGCACGTACACGTAAAGGTCCTAAACGGACAGTTGCTAACAAGAAGAAATAATAGGTAAAGGAGGTTTTTCGTAGACATGGCACGTAAACAACAAACTCGTAAACGTCGTGTGAAAAAGAATATTGAAACTGGTATTGCACATATCCGTTCGACGTTCAACAATACAATCGTAACGATCACTGATAGCCACGGGAATGCCCTTTCTTGGTCTAGTGCAGGTGCATTAGGATTCAGAGGATCTCGTAAATCAACTCCGTTTGCTGCACAAATGGCTGCTGAAACAGCTGCTAAAGCTGCTATGGAGCACGGCTTAAAGTCTTTGGAGGTTACTGTTAAAGGACCAGGTGCTGGTCGTGAAGCTGCTATCCGTTCACTACAAGCTGCAGGTCTTGAAGTAACTGCTATTAGAGACGTAACTCCGGTTCCGCATAACGGTTGCCGCCCACCAAAACGTCGTCGTGTGTAATGGTTTGTTTTCCAATTGATTGAGAAGCACAATTTTTGGCAAAAATGATTGTGTGATTGCATGGTGATCGTATTTGATAATCGATTTCAATATGGAACGGCCACTATACTAGACGTTTTGAAGGAGGGTAAATAAATGATCGAGATTGAGAAACCGAAGATTGAAACAGTTATGATCAGTGAAGATTCCAAGTTTGGTAAGTTCATTATTGAACCATTGGAACGTGGATACGGAAATACTTTAGGGAATTCCTTGCGCCGCGTGCTTCTTTCATCATTGCCAGGAGCTGCCGTAACATCTATCCAGATCGACGGAGTTCTTCATGAATTCTCTACAATTGAAGGTGTCGTTGAAGACGTTGCAACAATTATTTTGAATGTGAAGAAACTTGCTCTTAAAATCTATTCAGATGACGAGAAAGTGATTGAAATAGATGTAAAAGGTGAAGGCAAGGTGACTGCTGCAGACATTACTCATGATAGTGATGTCGAAGTATTAAATCCTGATCTTCAAATCGCCACACTCGGCAAGAACGGCCATTTACGTATGCGTATGTATGCTGTTCGTGGGCGAGGCTATGCACCTTCTGATCAAAACAAACGTGAGGATCTTGCGATTGGTGTAATTCCGATCGACTCTATTTACACTCCAGTTTCACGCGTCAATTTCCAAGTCGAGAATACTCGTGTAGGTCAAAGTACGAACTTTGATAAGTTGACGTTTGATATTTGGACAGATGGTAGCATCGGTCCGAAAGAAGCTGTTTCGCTCGGAGCCAAAATCCTGACGGAGCATCTTAACATCTTTGTTGGCATGACAGACGAAGCACAATCTGCAGAAATCATGGTAGAAAAAGAAGAAGACCAAAAAGAAAAAGTGCTTGAGATGACTATCGAAGAGCTCGATCTTTCTGTTCGCTCTTATAACTGCCTGAAACGTGCAGGCATCAATACAGTCCTCGAACTTGCAAACAAGTCAGAAGACGAAATGATGAAAGTGCGCAACCTGGGCCGTAAATCACTTGAAGAAGTGAAAGCAAAATTGGACGAGTTGAACCTTGGGTTACGCTTGGAAGATTAAGAACATATAGATTGAGGGAGGGAAACTTCTATGGGTTACAGAAAACTTGGACGCACAAGTTCACAACGTAAAGCAATGCTTCGCGACTTAGCGACAGACCTTATCGTACATGAGCGCATCCAAACAACTGAAGCGCGTGCGAAAGAATTGCGTTCAGTCGTTGAAAAGATGATCACTCTTGGTAAGCGCGGTGACTTGCATGCACGCCGTCAAGCTGCACAATTCATCCGTCGCGAGTTGGTGACAACTGCGGACGAAGAAGGTAATGAGAAAGAAATCTTTGCACTTCAAAAATTGTTCGATACTGTTGCACCACGTTACGCAGATCGCCAAGGCGGTTACACGCGCATTATGAAGATGGGACCTCGTCGTGGAGACGGAGCACCTGTTGTCGTAATTGAACTAGTATAATTTTGTATTAAATAACTATGTAAGGGTGTGTCTGTCATACGCACAGCCACACCCTTTTCATCAATAATGATTTATACGACAAATATTAAAAGCTGAGTGTTACGATCGACAGTATAGCTGATCGGTCTAGCTCTACGCATCTCATCCGCTGATAAGGATTGAGCACCCATTATCAGAATAGAATTGAGCGCATTTCTTCGGATGAGGTGCGCGCTTTTTTTATTTATTCTCATGAAATATTATAGAATTCAATCTTTATACATAATCGAAGAAATGCCGGGGGTGAAAGATGTGAAAGAAATTTTATCGTTGGATCATGTGTCGTATACATATGAATCAGATGAGACAAATCCACGTAAGGCGATAGATGATGTATCGTTCACAGTCCGTGATGGTGAGTGGATTGCAATAGTTGGCCACAACGGATCAGGCAAGTCAACGCTAGCAAAACTTATGATTGGGCTGCTTTTTCCGGAAGAAGGAGAAGTGAACGTTTTCTTAGAGCAGTTAAATGCAGACACACTATGGTCAATTCGTTCTAAAATGGGAATTGTATTTCAAAATCCAGATAACCAGTTTGTCGGTTCCACTGTACAAGATGACGTTGCATTCTCTTTAGAAAATAACGGAGTCCCTTTTGAGGAAATGGTGCCTCGTGTGTATGATTCATTGGCACAAGTGAAAATGGAAGGGTTTCTGAATCATGAACCTCACCATCTTTCCGGTGGACAAAAACAACGTGTCGCCATTGCTGGAGCGCTTGCGATGCAACCGAAGCTATTAATTCTTGACGAAGCGACGTCAATGCTTGACCCACAAGGTAGAGATGAAGTAATTCGTGTCGTTGATGACTTAAAACGCACGACCGGTTTAACCGTTTTATCTATTACACATGACTTAGAAGAAGTTTTAAGGGCGGATCGAGTTATTGTGATGAATAAAGGAAAATTAATGATGACAGGCAAACCTGAAGAGATTTTTGCACATGGTGAAGAACTTGAAGCAATCGGTTTGGATTTGCCATTCGCTTACCGTGTGTCAAAATCGCTACGGGAACATGGTGTGCAACTTCAAGGTGAACATATGACAGAAGAAGAGTTGGTGAATGAGTTATGGACATCTCACTTCAACAAGTAGGCTACTCCTATGCGAAAGGTACGCCTTTTGAGAAAAAGGCGTTGTATGAAGTTAATGCGACAATAAAGTCAGGATCCTATACAGCTGTAATCGGCCATACCGGATCAGGGAAATCGACGTTATTGCTCCATTTAAATGGATTGCTAAAGCCGACGGAGGGTGTCGTACAAGTTGGCGATATAAAAATAACATCTGAGACAAAGGGGAAAGAGTTGAAATCTATCCGTCAGCACGTTGGAATTGTTTTTCAATTTCCCGAACACCAACTTTTTGAAGAAACAGTCGAGAAAGATATTATGTTCGGTCCTTTGAATTTCGGGGTGCCTGCGGAAGAAGCGAGAGAACGGGCACATGCGCTGATCAAGTTGTTAGGCCTACCAGAGGATGTTGCGGAAAAATCTCCATTTGACTTATCGGGTGGGCAAATGCGGCGCGTTGCCATTGCAGGTGTTCTGGCGTTTAAACCGTCCATTCTCATTTTGGATGAACCAACAGCTGGACTGGATCCAAGAGGACGGAAAGAAATTATGGAACTGTTTCATCGGTTGCATGAGGAGGAGAATCTTACAACGATTCTCGTCACACACAGTATGGAAGATGCCGCAAAGTATGCCGATCAAATTCTAGTTATGCATGAAGGTCGTTCTGTAATGGCTGGACCGCCGCAAGAGGTGTTTGCGGATGCGGACAAGCTAAAAACGTACAGACTCGGTTTACCGCGTTCTGTGGCATTCCAGAGGGACATAGAAAAGTTGTTTGGCAAAGAGTTGAACACGTTAGCACTGACAGAAGAACAATTGGCTGCTGCGATTGCAGAAGCGCTTACGAAAGAGGGTGAGCGTTAATGCTAGAAAAAATGATTTTTGGCCGATATGTACCTGGTGATTCATTCGTCCATAAATTGGATCCAAGATCAAAACTTCTATTTGTTTTTATGTTTATCATCGCAGTGTTTCTAGCGAATAATACAGTGACATATAGCTTGTTGTTAGTATTTACGTTGTTCATCATTTTCGTTGCCAGAATCCGTCTCTACTTTTTATTTAATGGCTTAAAACCGATTTTATTCCTTATCATTTTTACGTTGCTCATGCACTTCATTTTTACAAAGGAAGGCGCATTGCTGTTTGAATGGAAGTTCATAAAAATTTACGAAGAAGGCATTCGACAAGGGATTTACATTTCTGTCCGTTTCCTCGTCCTCGTGTTAATGACGACCATTTTGACACTAACAACCTCACCAATCTCAATCACAGATGGTATGGAGACACTATTGAATCCTTTTAAGAAATTGAAGTTACCTGTCCATGAGTTGGCATTGATGATGTCGATTTCTCTTCGTTTCATTCCAACCTTAATGGATGAAACGGATAAAATACTAAAAGCTCAGCTTGCTCGAGGATCTGATTTGACGAGCGGTACCATTAAAGAACGTATCCGAGCTGTCGTTCCACTACTTGTTCCATTATTCGTCAGTGCATTCAAGCGTGCAGAGGATCTGGCCATCGCCATGGAAGTGAGAGGGTATCGGGGCGGAGAAGGAAGGACACGTTATCGACAATTGAATTGGCAAGGTCGCGACACGTTTACTATGCTCGTGTTTGTCTTGCTTGTTGCAGCACTCTTCCTGTTAAGAGGAGGCAGTTAAATGAAACGTGTAAAAGCGACAGTCGCATACGATGGAACAGGTTACGCAGGGTACCAATTTCAACCGAATATGCGCACCGTTCAATCGGTCATCGATAAAGCACTTGTCAAACTGCATAAGGACACATCGATCTATTCGGTTGCAAGTGGTCGAACGGATGCAGGCGTTCATGCTTGGGGCCAAGTGATTCACTTCGATACACCTCTTAACCTGCCGCTAGATCGATGGCAGATGGCATTGAATGTTTTATTGCCAAAAGATGTACGCATCGTTGACACCGAATTTGTCAGTGATGACTTTCATGCACGTTATTCCGCAACCGGCAAAACGTATTTGTACAAGTGGTCGTTAAGTCGAATACAAAGTCCGTTTGAACGCAATTATGCAGTGCACTTAGGCAAATGGACGCCTGACATCGAACGGATGCGGGCAGCTGCACAGTATGTCATTGGTACACATGATTTCACAAGTTTTTGTTCATCAAAAACGGCTACGGAAAACAAAGTGCGGACTGTACGAGAATTAACGCTTGAAAAACAAGGTGAAGAGTTGCTCATGACAATCGAAGGCGACGGATTTTTGTACAATATGGTTCGGACAATTGCAGGCATGCTTTTTGCGGTCGGCATCGGTTGGAACGAGCCATCGGACATGAAGGAAATCCTTGAAGCAAAAGACCGGAAAAAGGCCGGAAAAACCGCACCAGCACACGGTTTGTACTTGATGAGTGTCACCTACGATGACTGAGTCAACTTTTCCAGGTGTTTTCTCACAAAACACTTGACTTATTACTGAATTCAATATAAGATGATAAATGGTATTTCAATAACCCCACAATAAGCCCCGGAAAGTTTATTTGTGTTTAGGGATAGAGAAAACAACGGAACAGATTGATATTTTTAGGAGGAAACAATACATGCGTACAACATTCATGGCTAAAGGTCACGAAGTAGAGCGTAAATGGCTCGTTGTCGACGCTGAAGGACAGACGCTTGGACGTCTTGCTTCTGAAGTTGCATCAATTTTGCGCGGCAAACATAAACCTACGTTCACACCACACGTTGACACTGGCGATCACGTAATCATCATCAACGCTGAGAAGATCCAATTGACTGGGAATAAATTAAAAGATAAGATCTACTACCGCCACTCTGGCTACACTGGTAGCATCAAACAACGTACAGCTCTAGAAATGCGTACAAACTATTCAACTAAAATGTTGGAACTTGCGATTAAAGGGATGCTTCCAAAAGGCCCTCTAGGTCGTCAAACAATCAAAAAACTTCATGTCTATGCTGGAGCAGAGCATCCACATGCGGCACAAAAACCAGAAGCATACGAGCTTCGTGGATAATTAAGAGGAGGAAACACCTTTGGCACAAGTACAATATATCGGCACTGGCCGTCGTAAAAGCTCAGTAGCTCGTGTACGTCTCGTTCCTGGCGAAGGCAAAATTGTCGTCAACAACCGTGACGTAGAAGACTACGTACCATTCGAAACACTTCGTGAAGTGATCAAGCAACCACTTGTCGCTACACAAACTCTTGGCAGCTATGATATCCATGTAAACGTCAATGGCGGCGGATACACTGGACAAGCAGGCGCTATCCGTCACGGCGTAGCACGCGCTCTACTTACTGTAGACCCTGACTTCCGTGGCGCTTTGAAATCAGCAGGATTGCTTACACGTGACCCACGTATGAAAGAACGTAAAAAATACGGTCTTAAAGGCGCACGTAGAGCTCCTCAGTTCTCAAAACGTTAATCTTGTATTATTGCAGAGCCCTTTCCCGACTTTGTTGGGAAAGGGCTTTTTTTGGCGTTTGTATATAGTTTATGGTCGTTATTGATTTAGGAAGTATTGCTTGTAAAATGTGAATTCGTCATGAAAAGAAGGTTACGGGTTAAATAGAAGTGTTTTAAATGCCCGTGTGTGCTGAAAACCGCAGCTCGCGGTCAAATAGAAGTGTTCTAAATGCCCGTGAGCGGTGAAAACCGCAGCTCACGGTCAAATAGAAGTACTCTAAATGCCCGTTAGCGGTGAAAACTGTTGCTCGCGGTCAAATAGAAGTGTTCTAAATGCCCGTTAGAGTTGAAAACCGCAGCTCACGGTCAAATAGAAGTACTCTAAATGCCTGTTAGAGCTGAGAATAGTTGCTATCGGTCAATTAAACTTGAGATATAGTCAAATTTAGTTAGTTGTAGAGTCTATTAGAATTTTATGAACAAAATATCTATGTCTCCTCAATCCCTTGGGTGTGTAGTTTTGGCCGAGCACTCTTCTTATCGTCTTAATTGAAACATCACTCCCGCACCAATCCCACACTTGCCTCGTAGTGATCATCCTATCCGGGAACAGTAACCGTAATTCCTCAATACTGCGCAGAATGCTGTCGTCTACAACTTCGGACAACCCGCAATTTTTACAACTCATGAAACGACTATCCTTCTGTTCCATAAAAGTAAAGCAAGAGCTGCAGAGGATGCCTTTCTTCAATTCTTCATACGCATAATGCGGAACTCGAACATACGGTGATTTTGGCAGATGAAGCTTCAGTAATCCTTCAGCAAGCTGGAGATGTTTTGCGCTCAAGGAAGAAGGAACTTGTTCCAGACGCTTCATGAATCGCTTTAACTGAGTTGGTAAAATGATTGGCGTATCCACTGGTGCTTGCAGGAGCGTAAATTCTGGGTTGATAAAAGCGAGATAGCCTTTGATTGACAAGTTGCTACTTTTTAGCATGGATCGCAGAAGAGCGATACTCCGATTCAGCTGATGCAAAGGATTTATAATTTCCTGGTTATTGGAAACTAGGCGGAACGTGCCTGCATCGTACACAAATTCTCCTTCGTAATTCTTTACCTCAAAGAGCAATATCTCCTTTTCCGAAATTAGCATTGTATCAATTTGAAAAACAGAATGGTTGTGCTCGAAACAGATGTCATGCAATAGGTAGGTATCTGATTGCAAGGATTCGATAAGATGAATAAATTGATCTTCTCCTTCTAATCCTTTCGACAAGTTCACAAAGCGCTTAAACTCATTTTCCACTAACGCAACACGGCTATGGAGTGAGCGCAGTATGCTCAACTCGGTTGCCGATGAACGCGCCTTTATAACATATGTCAACGTCCAACAGCTCCTGTTCATTTATTTAAATGGGTAAAAGTGTTAAGGAGAGAAAAGTATGCTAGGGAGATTATGGTGATAGCATTTATGGGGGACTATCTTATCTCTCATGTTCGACATCGAAGTGAAAATACCTGCTAATTCAAAATACATATTGAATCCGAAAAGGAAATTAAGAAATGTTAAACTGTTAACAAACCAGTTACAAGTTACGCAGATAATGACTATTGATGAGGAATGAAAACGGCTGTTGCTGAATTAATAAATGAATTATTAAAAATGGGTCAAACCTGATGTTTCCGCAATCCCTATAAAGCGGAAATACGATTTAATTATCGTGCGAAAAAGTGTGAAATAAGATAAGCATAATAAACTGCATCATATTTAATGACGGATATTCATGCATTCTTCAATACTTATTGAGGATATATCTCGAATTCGAGATATAATCCTTGCGGAACTATCAATTGAGTAGTAAAGTGATAAATACAAGAAGGAGGTCGAACTAGTTGAAAAAGAATACTCGGGGTTCGTTAATTTGGCTACGGCTAACTCGTTTCACGAATCAAAGTAACTTGCTTTCAAATGAATTCTTAAAGAAATTCGATCTGACTACCGCGCAATTTGATGTGTTAATGCAAATTTCAACTTACGAGCCATTAACACAAAATGAGTTAGCGAAAAAAGTTACAGTTACACAAGGTGGAATTTCTCGTATGCTCGCTCGTCTTGAAAAAGATGGACTCATTGAACGCAAGCAAGATTGGAAAACGAAATCTATTTCATTAACAAAGAAAGGTAGTGATAAACTCAATCACGCCTTTGAGGATCAACTTGCATTTCAATCGTCTTTTTTTGATGAGTGTTTAACTGAGGATGAACAAAAAACGTTATATATGCTTATGTCGCGTGTGCAGAAAAATAGTGAAAAGAAAATGGGGGGAGAATAATTTTTTTTGCCCCATCACTTGATTAGTCAAATGAAAATAAGGAGGAACAATAATGTACACAATTCCTGGACATCACCACATTTCAATGATTACAAAAGACGCAAAAACAAACAATTATTTTTATCGCGAGGTGCTTGGCTTACGCCGAGTGAAAAAAACAGTCAACCAAGATGATCCGTCGATGTATCACTTGTTTTACGGAGATCAAACAGGAAGTGCAGGCACGGAGTTATCATTCTTTGAAATTCCAGTGGTTGGACGCACATACAGAGGAACCAATGCTATTACCCAAATAGGTCTACTTGTACCAACCGAAGAGAGCTTGTTGTATTGGAAAGCGCGATTTGAAGAATATGGTGTACAGCATGGTGACATTACAAATTACGTCAATCGACCTGCGCTGCATTTTGAGGATTCTGAAGGGTTACGCATGGTACTTCTCGTTTCTAATGGCGCGAAAGTAGACCACTGGGAATCATGGGTAAAATCCAATGTGCCTGTAGAGCACCAGATTCAAGGCATGGGTTCTGTGGAAATATCCGTGCGCAGACTCGATAAATTAGCAAGAACATTAACAGAGATGTTTGGTTATGTAGAAGTATCACGTACAGATGATGAAGCGGTCTTCCAATCAGTTCAGGGAGAAGTATTTGGAGAAATCATTGTGAAAAAGATCGACGGACCAACTGAAAAGCCTGGTCGTGGTAGTATTCATCATTTAGCAATCCGCGTTAAAAACGATGAGGAACTTGCTTACTGGGAAGAACAAGTCCGGTCGTTCGGATTTGCTTCCACTGGAATTGTTGATCGTTTCTACTTTAAAAGCTTATATTTCCGTGAGTCAAATGGGATTTTATTTGAAATAGCAACAGACGGACCGGGCTTCACGATTGAAGGCGATATTGAAACGCTTGGTGAAAAACTGGACTTGCCGCCATTTTTAGAAACCCGTCGAGCTGAAATTGAAGAAAAGCTACAACCACTAGAGGAGGAATGACAATGGAACAATATCGTATCGATCCCTCAAAAGGAATCGAGTTTGGACTGTATTCACTTGGAGATCACATTCCCAATCCGCTAACTGGAGAGACCATTTCAGCTCAACAGCGTATAAAAGAATTAATCGAGCTAAGTAAATTAGCGGAACAAGCAGGAATTGATGTGTTTGGAGTAGGTGAAAGTCATCAGTCGTACTTTACAACACAAGCTCATACGGTCGTACTAGGTGCGATTGCTCAAGCTACAGAAAAGATTAAAATTACAAGTTCCGCAACGGTTCTTAGTGTTTCAGACCCTGTACGCGTGTACGAAGACTTTGCCACAATTGATTTAATTTCAGATGGTCGTGCAGAAATTGTTGCTGGTCGAGGTTCCCGTGTAGGTGCGTACCAATTGCTAGGTGTTGATTTACAGGACTATGAGGAAATTTTCGAAGAGAAATTAGAACTTCTCATGAAAATAAACGAAGAAGAACTGATCACATGGCAAGGGCAGTTTCGAGCTCCATTACAAAAAGCTCAAATTTTACCACAGCCGAAAAATGGCTCACTTCCTATTTGGCGTGCAGTCGGAGGGCCCCCTGCAAGTGCCATTAAAGCTGGATATATGGGGATTCCAATGATGCTGACAACGCTAGGTGGGCCAGCCATTAACTTTAAGCATTCCGTTGATGCTTATAGAGAGGCGGCTACACAAAGTGGCTTCGATCCGAAATCATTGCCTATTGCGACAACAAGTCTATTTTATGTTGCTGATACGTCTAAAGAAGCTTTACAAGGCATGTACCCACATATTAACGGCGGTTTCCAAGCTATTCGTGGTGGAGGCTATCCCGAACATCAATTCGTGCAAGCGCTTGATACCCGTGATGCATTAATGGTTGGGAGCAAAGAAGAGATTATCGAAAAAATGCTTTACCAACACGAGCTTTACGATATGCAACGTTTTATGGCTCAAATTGACTTTGGTGGAGTACCTCTTAAAAAGCTTATGAAAAACATCGAGATTATCGGGAATGATATTATACCGGCTATCAAAAAATACACAGCAAAGTAAATGGTCAATACAAAGGACTTACTTCATCCGCCGTTATTATCGTAACGGGAGATAAAACGGTAAATTGCGAGTAGAAGACCTAGAGGATATTGGAAACCTGTTGCTGAATTTGTTTCTTATATTGAATAAAGCTATTGTTCCGGAGCAGGATAAGATCTATGATGCATAAAGAATGGTGGAAATAAGAAAATGTTTTTGGACTAAAAATTTTTTTTGCAGAGCATAGTAATGGACTCGATACCGCCGGGTGTATATGATATTGGTAAGACATATGCCTATTCAGGAGGTTTTGACATGAAAGAAATTACAACAAGCGAATTACAACAACAGTTAGAGAACGGTGCAGTTCTGAATATGATTGATGTTCGTGAAGCGGACGAAGTGGCTGAGGGAATGATTGAAGGCGCAATCCATATTCCATTAGGGGAAATTCCAGACCGTATGAATGAACTCGATGCATCACAACCGTACATTATGATTTGCCGTTCAGGTGGGCGTAGTGGACGTGCTACAGAGTTTTTGACAGGACATGGTTTTGATGTAACCAATATGGTTGGCGGCATGTTAGAGTGGTCTGGCGAGGTTAAATAATTGTGGAAGAGAGGAGCCGATAGGGCTTCTTTTTTGTTTTTAAACTGCTTTTGAAATGCAAACTCTCCATCGCTTGTCGGGGTTATTCAAGCGCTCTTCGCTTTAGTGTTCATCCAGCTACAAGCATTAGCCCTCGAATCGCTTCGATCTTGAAAGAAATGGCAAAGAGCGCCTTTTTTCAATCTTTCCAGCACTTGTCGGAGCTGTTCAAGCGCACTTCGCTTTAGTGGTTATATCTTGACCATCTTTTGCGTATAGTGGAGGAAAAAGGCGGTGTGAATGTTGAAACGATGGCTGGTCATGGGTTTGTTGTTTGCAACTTCTTTACTTGTTGTTTTTTATGGCGTACAGGCTTCAGATCGAGGTTTTTTCATGCCAGAGCAGCTAGGAGGAGTGAAAATTGTCATTGATCCAGGGCATGGGGGATTAGATGGTGGTGCATCGGTTGGAGAGGTCGTCGAGCGTGACATTACGTTAAGCATTGCACATGAATTGAAAAAGAAGCTTGAGAAGGAAGGCGCAATTATCGTGATGACGCGTGAAAAGGATGGAGATGCCATCGCGGAACATGCACCAAAGGAGAAGTTTGGCACGACGCGGCAGCGGAAAATGGCCGATTTGAAATTGCGAGAAAGCATAGCGATTGAAGAAGAACCCGATATTTTTTTAAGTGTACATGTTAATGCCATACCGGATGAGAGATGGCGTGGATCACAAGTGTTTTATCATGCGGAAGGTCATGAAGGTGGCGAGATGCTCGCTAAGTCCATTCAAAGTTCATTCCGCGATAATTTGCAGAACACCGATCGAGAAGCGATGGCGATTAAAGGCGTCTATTTATTAAAAAAAGTACCGATGCCTTCCGTCTTAATTGAGACCGGCTTCATTTCAAATCCTGAAGAACGTCAATTACTGACGAATCCGTCCTACCATGCGAAAGTAGCGGATGCCATTGTAGAAGGGATCATTCAATTTCACACGGGAGAGGAAAATTAAGCATTACGCCATTTAATAAAGTGCCACTATGTTATACTTAGAATAGATTGAATAAACTTCTAAGGAGTGGCCAAATTGATTAACGAACAAATTATCCGTGAAGTTGTGGGCGAGCTAAAGGATCCGTTTTTACATAAAACACTAGCTGAAACCGATGGAATTGTGAACATATCGGTGAAGCCTGAAAAACAGCATGTCAGTGTAAAATTGGCCATCGCTAAAATCAACACGGCGGAGCAAATGAACTTGCAAATGAAAGTAGTAGAAGTTATTAAAGCAGCAGGAGCTGACTCGGTTGGTATTCGATTTGAAGAATTGCCACCCGAAACACTTGAGAAATTCCGTGGGACAGCAACGGAAGCTGAAGCGCAAGATTTATTATCTCCACTAAATGACATTGAATTCATTTCGATTGCTTCAGGTAAAGGGGGCGTCGGAAAATCTACTGTTTCTGTCAACTTGGCTGTGGGCCTTGCACGATTAGGCAAAAAAGTTGGTCTGATTGATGCGGATATTTACGGCTTCAGTGTTCCAGATATGATGGGAATCACGGAGTTGCCGGTTATTCGTCAAGATCGCATCATTCCTGTCGAACGGTTTGGTGTGAAAGTTATCTCCATGGGATTCTTCGTGGAGGATAATGCACCAGTTGTATGGAGAGGACCTATGCTAGGAAAAGTACTCGATCAATTTTTCCGCGATGTCGATTGGGGAGATTTAGATTACTTAATTCTTGACTTGCCACCTGGAACTGGTGACGTGGCGCTTGATATTCACCAAATGATTCCTGCGTCCAAAGAAATCGTTGTTACAACGCCACATCCAACTGCGGCATTCGTTGCAGCGCGCGCCGGTGCAATGGCTCTACAAACGGAGCATACGATTTTAGGTGTAATCGAGAACATGGCTTGGTTCCAATCTCCATCTACTGGAGAAAAGGAATATGTATTTGGTCAAGGTGGAGGTCCGCGTCTCGCAGAGGAATTACGTACGGAACTATTAGGCCAAATTCCGCTCGGACAACCGGATTGGAATGAAACAGAGTTTGCGCCTTCTGTCTATGCAGAAGATCATCCAATTGGGCAAACGTATGCGATGATTGCAGAAACGATTATTGGAAAAACGAAAAAAGCATAATATAAAATGAGCGGGGAGGTTATTCACCTCCGCCGCCTTTTTCTTCTCCGCCAGAATCTCCACCGCCCTCAGATTCGCCACCTTTTTCAGTAGGTGCCACTTCGCCGGCCTTCAAAATAAGTTCTTGCCACTTTGCTTTCATCAGTGGGTTGTTAATTGTTTCCTCTACAGATTTTTCGATTTGTTTCTTCATGTTGGCGGACGATAAAATTGTTTCGAGTTGTTTTTGCATGTCAGGCTGACCGAAAAACTCTTCCATCTCTTTTTGAAATGAAGAATCGTTCATCAACTTGGACATAACATCCTGTTGTTGCTCTTTCATGCTTTTGGCAATGGACTCGGCAAATTTCGGATCTTCAAAAGCCTGTTTCCAAAAGTCCTCACCTTTTTTAGAGAGCAATGTTTCCTCAATCGATTTTTTTACTTCTGGTTGCTCTAAAACGATTAATTCTCGGAATTCGGGATCTGCCATCATTTTACGTATAGCCTTTTTCCCTTCTTCCGTTTGTAAAGCGTCCGTCATCATTTTCTTCATTTCATCATAATTGGGACTTTGCTGTTGCTGACTACAGCCTGCGATAAGGAGGACGAGGAGTAGGTAATGAACCCATTTTTTCATCATGGAAATCAAAATCCCTTCCGATTGCTTTTTCATTTATTGTTCACAATATAAAGGGGAATATGCATGAAACGTACAATGAAATAGATTTTTCGGTGAAACGTTGTTACACTAATGTAAGCAATTGAAAACGGGGGAACACAATCGTGACCATACGAAATTGGGTTAAATTCTTTTTTAATGCATTACTAATAGGTGGAATCGTCACAGCAATCGCGGGATTAATTGTAAGGTGGGAGTTTTTCTCGGAATTTCTTTCAAATGGAGAATACTTTGACTTTATTAGCGCATTCATATGGATGATCTTTCTTGGATTTACGATGAGTGTCGTTGCGCAAATGGGCTTCTTCGCGTATTTGACAGTCCATCAGTTTGGCGTAAATATGTTTAAATCGTTGACGCTATGGAATTGGGTTCAGCTATTAATTATCGCTGTCGTCCTTTTCGATTTAGTCTTCTTTAGATTCAAGCTGACAGAAGGCGACACAGGCCGTACGCTGTTATACATTACGTTATTGTTTTCACTACTTTCGGTATCTATTGTGACAGCATATTTCAAAGCGAAGTGGACAAAAAAGCACGCACTCATATCTGCACTATTCTTCATGATTGTCATCACAACGCTCGAATGGTTACCAGCTCTTATGGTCCGCTCAGGAAACATCGATTCTTGGGTCACCATATTATTATTCCCACTTTTAGCGGTAAATGCGTACCAGTTGCTTATGCTTCCGAAGTATAACCGCCAATCGGACGTCGATAAAGCACGTCTAGATGCCCGCAGAGAGGCACGCAAAGCAAGCAAAAACACAACAAAAAAGAAATAACAGAAAAAAGCACAACGCCTACTAAGGATGTTGTGTTTTTTCTGTTGTAAAAACATGCGTTACGGCGCACAACTTGCAAATAACACTTTATACATGCCTCAAACGCGGCATAACTCGTAAAACGCAGCAAACTATCCAAGAACACAGCATAAACTCGTAAAACGCAGCAAACTAGCCCGATAACACCGCATACTAAAGAAAAACGCCTCATACTTTCATCTAACGAAGCATACCTACAAAGAAGATCAGTTTTCTATCACTCCGGTATTCTCTTTGTCTTAATTGACATATTAAACAGTACACCTTCCAGCGATTTATATTCTCGAGTTTCATTCAGTTTCTTAAATGCAGCCATACTAATCCGCTTCTCTCTATAATGGGGAATGGAAATAATCTCTCCTTCTAGAACAGGTGGCGGCTCTCCTTCGTACCATTTCACAGTGGAACCAATTGGATTCACTTCACTGTCCCACAGGGCTGTACGCAAAGAAAGAGGGAACACTTCATCAGAAGTCCGGAACCATAGAGGCTTTGTGCCAAAGTGTTTCTCATACAGTTGCAATTGCTCTGCTAACAATGCCGTATTTTGTTCGTACGAATCACCGGCATGTCCTAATAAACCAATGGGAATATTTTTTTCTTCAATTAATTCCACTATATCCGGAAACCGTTCTACCCAATCCATGTCTAATAACAATAACGGGTAAGGAGCTTTCAATTCGCTGACCAATTGTTCTACTTCTTCATCACCAAAAGAAATATTAATTGTTAATGCTGATCCGGACATGCCTCGCACAATTACTTCAGCGGGCTCATCCGTTAATCGAAATACAGTTTTTAATGAATCAGAGCCAGGCATATTAGGGAAAAATAGAACAACGACACTTACTACGAGTAGAAGAATTACTATTTTTGTTTTCATGTTACATCTCCTTTGCTACGAATCATATAGAGTACTTTATGAGGCAAGCTTGACCATTATGAGTACACCATGCTACGATAAAAAAGTTGTAACGGAAGGTTGAAAAACTTTTTCTAAAAAAACAGTTGCATTCTTAATGACTTTTGGATATACTAAATCTTGTCGTTGGAGAATAAAAATTTAGTACGATTCCGCAGTAGCTCAGTGGTAGAGCAATCGGCTGTTAACCGATCGGTCGTAGGTTCGAGTCCTACCTGCGGAGCCATTTTTTTATGCTTCCATAGCTCAGTAGGTAGAGTGCTTCCATGGTAAGGAAGAGGTCACCGGTTCGAATCCGGTTGGAAGCTTCTGGAAGTATCTTGGTGAAACCTTCTAAAGAAAATTTAAAAATGGGCTTGCGTAGACTAAACAAATTTGTTACTATAACACTTGTGCGATTCATAACAACGACTTACTTATTATGAAGGCCCCTTGGTCAAGCGGTTAAGACACCGCCCTTTCACGGCGGTAACACGGGTTCGAATCCCGTAGGGGTCACCATGTTTGTTCCTCTTAAATAAAGAGGTATCTATATTGGAAACAATGGATATGTACAATAGTACATAAACAACAAAACCAAAAAAAGCTGGCAAAGAGATGCGCAGCTTATTATTTTTTTACCTGGTGGGGTAGCGAAGTGGCTAAACGCGGCGGACTGTAAATCCGCTCCCTCAGGGTTCGGCGGTTCGAATCCGTCCCCCACCACCATTTTTTTTCTTTTGTAGCAGTTTGGGATACGCAGCATATCACCAAGTATAACGTTGGGGTATAGCCAAGCGGTAAGGCAACGGACTTTGACTCCGTCATTCGTTGGTTCGAATCCAGCTACCCCAGCCAATTTTTCAAAACGCTCCACGTTTTGAAAAATTTGCGAGTAATACCGAAAGGGATTAGGAGCAAATGGGTTTAAAGAATTATTTGCGAGTAATACCGCAAGGGATTAGGAACAACCGGGTTTAAAGATCAATCTAACTAAGTTAAATACAACACTAACAACCAAAATCCTTATACCTGTAGGATTTTTTATTTTGTCGAAAACAAACGATCCATTAACTTCTCTTCATATAGTAGCCACGCCTCTCTATTGAAAACATACCTTATTCAAAACTGCTCCCTAACATTGGGAGCAGTTTTTTTACCATGTATAATGAAACTATAGCCCATTTCCTTGCTGTACTCTTAGGAAAATGACTCCAACTTTTTCAATCTCTATTCACAAATTTTATTCTCAATCTTCCGAAACAGCTTACTTCAATTTCGTCAGCATTCAAGATCTAGTTAACTTACCGATTTTATAGTCTAAGACATCAATGGAAAGAACGGAAAATTAAACTGATAGCAAACAAGATGTGTTTTGTTTCACACTTACAGATGTTGGTAATTAAATGGACGAGTTTTACTATCAAATTCTAGAAATTCGAAACCATATATCAACTATTGTAACTTGGAAAACTTTATACCTAACCGTTGCATTAAAACTATTAATCTATTACTGTGAATTTAGCTACAAACAAAGCGCAACTAACTGCAATTTCGTAAAAAGTTCATACTCCCGTTTACTATTATAACGACGAAGGAAGTATGATAGAAAAGTAGTGTTGCATATTAGGTAAATCAGTCCTTTTATACATATCCCATTTGTACGGATACATTAGGAGAGGAAAAGTGAGTGTGTAGAGTTTATGGAGAAATACATAGAAATGATGCATGAGATGACGGGCAGAACGAATAAACAAGAAGTGGAAGAAATGTTGGCTGATATTGCTTATGCGCTCGACCAATCCGTCATAGTTGCCATCACGGATAGAACCGGGAAAATTACATACGTGAATGATTTATTCGTTAAAACATCGCAATACAGTGCGGAAGAGTTAATTGGACGAACGCATGCAGTCGTTAATTCCGGCTACCACCCAAAATCGTTTTTTAAAGAAATGTGGGCTGCAATTGGTAAAGGGGAGATATGGCATGGTGAAATACGTAACCGTGCAAAGGATGGTAGTTTCTACTGGGTGGATACGAAAATTGTCCCATTCATGAATGAGTTGGGAATTCCCAATCGGTATATCTCGCTTCGGTATGACATTACGGAGAGGAAGCTGATGGAGCAACAAATTCGGAAAGATGCGGAAGTGTATCAGCTAATCACGGAGAATGCCATCGACTTCATTTCCGTCATTGACACATCGGGGGAGTTTCAATATATCTCTCCTACTTATGAACAGTTGCGTGGTTGCAATGACACATGCACTACAAACAATCTATTCGCGCTAATTATTGAAGAAGATCATGAGGTAGTTCATAATGCGATCGCAATGGCAGGGAATACGCATGAATCGGTAACAGTAGAGTTTCGGATCATTGATCAATTAAAATCCATTCGTACAATGGAGGCAAGTTTAAAACGCATTCGACAAACCGGTGAATACCTCCACAATCTTGTTGTTTCCATGCATGATATTACGGCTCAAAAAGAATCAGAATTACGCATTCAGGATTTGGCTTGCTATGACCAGTTGACAACTTTGTTGAATCGACATGCGTTCGGCCAAAAACTATATACCAAGCTTGAGCGGGAAAGCTCTTCTTTCGGCCTTGTCTATATGAACATTGATCGGTTTCGACACATAAATGATTCCTTTGGTCAAGAAACAGGGGATTATGTTTTGTCGGTCGTTGCAGAACGCTTAAAAAAAGCGCTCGGGAGAGAGGCTATGCTAGGTCGAATTTCTGGTGATGAGTTTGCATTCATTCTTCCACAAGCTTACGATGAAAAAGATGCATTCCTTTTGACAGAACGTATACAAAATCAACTGGCGCAACCGATATTGATTGGAAGTGATTTGTACGTAGTATCAACTAGCTGTGGGATTGTAATGTTTCCGCAGCATGGCCGTACCCCTTCTGATTTATTAATGAAAGCTGAGAAAGCCTTGCATGTTGTCAAGGAACATGGCGGCGGCAGTCTGATGATGTACGAGCCGGGCACTGCACAGAAAACGTTGGAACGGATATTGCTTGAGAACGAGTTGAGGAAGAGTGTCCAAAAGGGGCATTTTACGTTAGAATATCAACCCAAAATGAATTTGGAACTAGGTGAACTAAGTGGCGTAGAAGCGCTGGTACGTTGGAATCATCCTGACTTAGGCCGTATCCCTCCTGATACTTTCATTCCCCTTGCGGAAGAGACAAAAATTATTGTGCCGTTAGGTGAATGGATTTTACGCCAAGCTTGCAAGCAGGCGTGGCAATGGAGAAAACAAGGGTTCAAGCCGTTTCGAATTGCCGTCAACATGTCAACGGTTCAGCTTGAAGAACCGGATATTGTGTCTACTATTAAGCGCGTTCTACATGAAGAAGACGTAACTCCAGAATTTATTGAAATTGAGCTGACAGAATCTTCGTTTGCTGATCGTGAGGAAATGCGCCATACCATACAAGCCATTCGGGAGATAGGAATTACTGTAGCCATAGACGATTTTGGGACGGGATACAGCACGTTTAGCTATATAAAAGAATTGCCTGCAGATACGTTAAAAATTGATATGTCTTTTATTCAGGACATCGATGTGAATGAACAAAGTAGAGCAATCGTAAAAGCGATTGTTACGCTAGCTGACACTGCAGGATTGCGTGTGATTGCTGAAGGGATTGAGACGGAAGAGCAGGCAAAACTGCTCCTTACATTAGGTTGTAAAGAAGGGCAAGGATACTTCTACAGTAAACCAGTTCCGGCGGATGAGTGTGAATACATGATTCCTAAAACAGTGGAATATGAATAAATATCCGAAAACTTGTCAAGTTGAGCCATTTTCAATAACGTTTTACAATAGTAAGCGTAAGGGAGGTTGGCGAAAATGAAAAAACTAGACATTGCATTGATAGGTGTACCACTCGACTATGGGCAAAGCCGTAGAGGGGTGGATATGGGACCTAGCGCTATACGTTATGCAGGCGCAATTAAACGGTTGGAAGCAATCGGCCATTCGCTGACTGACGAAGGGGATATACAAGTTAGTGCGATTGAACGAAGAGACCGTGAAGAGACAAATTTGAAAAACTTGGAGGAAGTTGTCCAAGCGACGAGCAAGCTTGCAAATAAAGTAGCTGAAGTTGTTGAAAAAGGGCATTTCCCGCTTGTACTCGGTGGCGATCATAGCATCGCGATCGGAACAATTGCAGGCTTAACAGCGAAATATAACAATTTAGGTGTCATTTGGTATGATGCTCACGCTGATATGAATACGGCAGACACATCACCATCAGGTAACATTCATGGAATGCCTTTAGCAGTGACGATGGGGCTAGGTCATGAAAAATTAGTGAATATCTTTAAAGATGGTCAAAAAGTGAAGCCTGAAAACATTGTCATTATCGGAGCTCGTTCCGTTGACCCTGGTGAACGTGAATTGATTAAAGAAAAAGGCGTAAAAGTATATTCTATGCACGAAATTGATCGTGATGGGATGACAGCAGTTATGAAGGATGCCATTACTTATTTACAATCAAAAAACTTGGATGGCGTTCATTTGTCATTGGATCTTGATGGATTAGATCCACTGTATACGCCAGGTGTAGGTACGCCAGTTCAAGGCGGCATCAGCTATCGTGAAAGTCACCTTGCGATGGAAATGCTTGAGGATTCCAACATGATCACATCTGCAGAATTTGTTGAAGTGAATCCGATTTTGGATGAAAAGAATAAAACAGCGGATGTCGCAGTCGGTTTAATGGGCTCGTTGTTCGGTGAAAAGCTTCTATAAAAGAAATGGAGACTGGGACAAAACTCTAAATAGACCGTTACTCTGCGCTCCAAAAGGCACGCTTTCCGCGGGGCGCGCTTGAGCCTCCTCGTCCGCTGCGCTTCCTGCGGGGTCTCAACATTCGCGCTACAATCCCGCAGGAGTCGGCCTTTTTCCGCTCCGATTCACTCATGAATTCGAAAAGAAACATTGGAAAAATATAAAAAAAACTGCCCAACGGCGAATTAGCCATATGCAGTTTTTTTATGTTTTGTTCCAGCCTCTACTTTATTTTCTTAAAATATTGTAAAGTAAGGAAATAGTTTTCAAAGTTTGGTAAAATAAAAAAGATACATAAAAAATGAAACCTGTTGCACCCTTCGAACGTATAGAAGGAACAGCCGCATAGAGCGGAGGATGAGATTCATTGGATGAATTGATCAATAAACGAATAAATCAAGTGATCAAAGGCAATCAAGAAGCATTCGAAGACATCGTAACGTATTATCAACACCGGCTGTATCAAGTTTGTTATCGAATGCTAGGAAATGCTCAAGAAGCAGAAGATATTGCCCAAGAAGCTTTTGTCAGAGCGTACGTTAATATTCATACGTATGATCAGAAGCGAAAATTTTCGACATGGTTGTATCGGATTGCTACAAATTTATGCATCGATCGAATTCGGAAAAAGAAACCGGATTATTATCTAGATGCGTCCGTACCGGGGACGGATGGGCTCGATATGTACTCCCAGATTGCCGCGGCGGGTGATTTGCCGGAGGAAGAAGTGGAACGTATGGAGACGCAAGACCGCGTACAGTACGAAATCAGTAGACTCCCCGACAAATACCGAACCGTCATTATTCTTCGTTACTTGGAAGAATTGCCGTTACAAGAGATCAGTGATATTTTAGAATTACCATTAGGTACCGTAAAGACCCGCGTTCACCGTGGTCGGGAAGCACTCCGGAAACAAATGGGTAATATGTAGGAGGGAACTAAGTATGAATACGTGTCAGGAACCAGTGATCCACTTAATGCACGCGTATTTAGACGGAGACATTAGCCGTGAAGAAGAGCAAATGTTACAAGAGCATTTAGCTGCATGTCCGCAATGCAGAGACATGATGGAAGAATTTAAAATGTCGGCTCTATTCCTTCAACGTGCAGAGCCCGTTCAAGCACCGGAAGGATTTGTCTCAGACGTCATGACACGTCTCCCGAAAGAAAAATCGCAAGCAGGATTTCAGCGTCTGTTAAGAAGGCATCCATTAGTAGCAGCCGCTGCACTATTTTTCATATTAATGAGTGCAACGCTCTTTTCCAATTTCAACAACAATCAGCAATTCTCCTTCACAAAGCAACCGAACCTGGTCATTGAAGGCGAAACTGTCGTAGTTCCAGCTGGTGAAGTTGTAATAGGAGATCTTGTCGTGAAAAATGGCGACATTCGTATTGAAGGAGAAGTTGACGGTAATGTAACTGTTATCCACGGCTCTAAATATATGGCATCGACTGCTGTCGTTACAGGCAACATCGAAGAAATTGATAAAGTATTTGATTGGCTATGGTATAAAATCAAAGAAGTCTTCAAAGAAGTTGTACCTTCATCAAAAAGTGAACCTGTAGAAGAATAGCAAGGAAAAACGATCGGTTACGTTTCATAAAAGCGTCCGATCGTTTTATGTTGCGAAAGGGAAGTAGAGAGTTACTCTGCAGTCTTTCTGTACCAATGACAGCGAAAAACTACTCCCGTAGCACGCGCTATGCATTGACGTTTTCAGAAGCATTGGCGGACAGCTGTATGCTATACTAGTAATTAAGAATTTGGGATGAAAGTGAGGGAAGCACATGCCTGTGTGGGAGTCAATTACAAGTTCAAGTCCAGTAGAAATACTGAAAAATATCGTGGATGTGCTTCTCGTTTGGTTTGTTTTCTATAAACTGATTACAATCGTCAAAGGAACGAAGGCAGTTCAATTACTAAAAGGGATATTTGTTATCCTAATCGCCAATATTTTGACCAGATACTTAGGTCTTGATACGTTGAATTGGATGATGGAGCAAGTCCTTACATACGGTTTTCTGGTGGTAATCATCATTTTCCAACCTGAATTGAGGCGAGCTTTGGAGCAATTGGGCCGCGGTCGATTGTTTGCACGTTCGGCCATGCAGGAAGAAGAGGAACGAGACCGTTTGATAGAAGCGTTCAATAAGTCTGTCAGTTATATGGCAAAACGTCGGATTGGCGCACTTATTTCCATAGAAAGAGAAACGGGTCTAAGCGAATATATTGAAACAGGCATCCAGATGAACTCCAACGTAACTTCCGAGTTGCTCATTAATATTTTCATCCCGAACACACCGTTACATGATGGAGCGGTTATTTTACAAAAAAATCGTATTGCTGCAGCCGGTTGCTATTTACCACTTTCTGAAAATCCGTTTATCTCTAAAGAACTGGGTACACGCCATCGGGCCGCATTAGGCATTAGTGAAGTTACGGATGCAATAACAATCATTGTTTCAGAAGAGACAGGTGCCGTCAGTATTACAGCAAATGGTGATATTAACCGTAATCTGTCAATGGAAGAATTCGAAAAGCAACTACGGAAAGTTTGGTTTGGTGGAGAAGAACAGGTAACTTCTACTTCATTCTGGAAAAGGGGGAAGCGGAATGACGGATAAGTTCATGGATTCCCCATGGTTTCTTCGTTTTACAGCTTTGGCACTTGCCATTGTCCTATTCTTTTCTGTCAAAGCGGAGGATGACAAAACAAACAAAAACGCTGTCGGGGATATGCAAGATATTATTAATGATGTTCCTGTAGAAGTGTATTATGATAATGAAAACTTAGTCGTCACAGGCGTCCCAGAGACCGTCAATATGACAATTGATGGACCAGCCAATTTAGTGAAAACAACAAAACTACTGAAAGATTTCACGTTAAAAGTCGATTTGAGAAGTTTGCCGAATGGTCGACATAAAGTGAAGATTCTAACTGAAAATGTATCGGAGAAGTTAGACGTACGGTTAGACCCGGCAACTGTCGATGTTGTCATTGAAGAAAAAATTACACAGTCGTTCAAGGTAGATGCTGAATTGAATGAAAGACTCCTCGCTGACGATTTTTATGTTGCAAATATGGAAGTGGAACCTTCCTCCGTTCAAGTAACCGGTGCGAAAAGTGTAATTGAATCAATTAGCTTTGTGAAGGTTTCAGCAACAGGTGATCCAGGTATAAATAAATCGTTTGAGCAAAAAGCGAGAGTCCGTGTGCTTGACCGTGAGTTAAATAAGTTGAATGTAACGATCGAACCTGCTGATGTCGTAGTGAAAGTTGACGTGGAAGAAAACAATAAAGAAGTACCAATCGTGCTTCGTCAACGTGGAACACCTGCTGACAATATAACGATTGATGCGTTGAAGACTGAAACAAGAACGGTAAGATTATACGGACCGAAGAGTATCCTTGATTCGATTAAAGAAATACGCGTGGATGTTGATGTATCTAAAGTAGAAGAATCAGGCTCTATGGAGTTGACGCTCAAGAAGCCGAAGGGCGTATCAAGTCTATCGGAAAGCAAGATTACTGTAAATGTTGAAGCGAGTGTACAACCTGAAGAAGAGACGACCGACGTTTCCATACAACCTGAAGAAGAGGATGTCACGAGAGAATTTAAAGGTATCCCGATCATTGTAAACAAGCTCGATGAAAAATTTACGAGCACTTTTATTAAACCTGAGTCAGGGGTTGTCGATCTGACGGTCACTGCGAAAGAAGAAGTACTCAATGAGCTGGACATAACTGATTTTATAATAACGGTGGATGCTTCTGAGACTGCTAGTGAAGGGCAACATGTCTATCCACTGAATGTACAAGCGCCAAATCAGGTCGCTTGGGAACTTTCTACAGAAGAAGTGACAGTTGAGATCAAGCTCGCTTGATGATGAACAAGCTGATGAATCAGCATTGAAAGGGAGAATGAATGATGACGAAGTATTTTGGAACAGATGGAGTCCGTGGAGTGGCAAATACAGAATTGACACCAGAGCTTGCATTTAAATTAGGAAGAATTGGTGGGCATGTGTTAACAAAAGATTCGCATGATGCGGCTCAAGTACTTGTTGGTCGCGATACAAGGATTTCAGGCAATATGCTTGAGAATGCACTAATTGCAGGGCTTTTATCTACTGGCGTGGAAGTGATGAGACTAGGTGTGATCAGTACACCTGGTGTTGCTTATTTGACTCGTGCGATGAATGCTGAAGCAGGTGTCATGATTTCCGCATCTCACAATCCAGTGGAAGATAACGGAATCAAGTTTTTTGGTGCAGATGGCTTTAAGCTGACAGATGAGCAGGAGGAAGAATTTGAAACACTTTTAAACGCTGAAACGGATAACTTACCTCGACCGACTGGTGCGGATGTCGGAACAGTAACGGATTACTTTGAAGGTGGCCATAAATACATCCAATACTTGAAACAGACAGTGGATGAAGAATTCACAGACCTTCATATTGCATTGGACTGCGCACATGGTGCAACTTCAACATTAGCAACACACGTATTTGCTGATTTGGATGCCGACTTATCAACAATTGGCGCATCACCAAATGGATTAAATATTAACGACGGAGTAGGTTCTACTCATCCGGAAGGACTTTGTAAGCTAGTCGTTGAAAAGAATGCAGACGTTGGTCTAGCGTTTGACGGCGATGGAGATCGGCTCATTGCAGTAGATGAACTTGGACGAGTGGTCGATGGAGATCAGATCATGTTTATTATCGGTCAGCACTTGCATTCAAAAGGTCGTCTAAAGTCAAACACGATTGTTTCAACGATCATGAGTAATCTTGGTTTCTACAAGGCGTTAGATACGCATGGTATGACAAGTGTGAAAACAGCGGTTGGAGATCGCTATGTCGTCGAAGAAATGAAAAAAGGAAATTATAATCTTGGTGGAGAGCAATCCGGCCACATTATTTTCCTTGATTACAACACGACGGGTGATGGGTTGTTAACCGCTTTACAACTTGTGAACATTATGAAGAAAACCGGTAAGAAGTTATCGGAGCTAGCAAGTGAAATGACAATTTACCCGCAAGAACTTGTCAATGTTCGGGTAACAGATAAACATAAAGTGACTGAAAACGAAAAAGTTGCAGCTGTCATTAAAGAAGTTGAAGAGGAGATGGCTGGCAACGGAAGAGTCCTCGTTCGTCCATCAGGAACTGAGCCACTTGTACGTGTAATGGTGGAAGCGCCAGATCACGATGCATGTGAGCGGTATGTAAATAAAATCGCAGATGCAGTACGACAAGAAATGGGATTAGAAGGCTAAGTAAAAAAGACTGGAAACTTCTCTGTTGAGAGGTTTCCAGTCTTTTTAATTATAGGAGGGAGAGAAGAGGGGGGGTCTCTTCTTCCTTGTTGTTTAGGTTGATTAAAACACGCGTTGAAACTTATTGCGAATAATGATCGCCGTTGAATTCAAGACGAATAATGCAACCAACAGGACAATGATTGTAGCTGCTGCGAGATTTGCATATTCTGCAACGAGTGAAGCGTCTAGCGTCCAGTAGTAAATTTGCATTGGCAATACAGTGAAACGATCCATTATACCGCCCGGGAAGGGGATGAGCAGCGCTGGAATACCAATGACGACTAATGGGGCAGTCTCTCCGATTGCTCTAGATAATGAAAGGATTGCCCCTGTCAAAATGCCAGGCAGTGCTGCAGGTAAAATGATGCGTTGGATCGTTTGCCATTTTGTCGCTCCTAACCCATATGAAGCTTCACTTAATTGGAACGGAATGGCTCGAATTGCTTCCTGACTTGCAACGATGACAATCGGCAAAATTAGAAGAGACATCGTCAATCCACCGGCAAGAACGACACTACCTAAGTCTAGTACACGGACAAAAACAGTCAGACCAAGAATTCCATACACGATGGAAGGTACACCCGCTAAGTTTGAAATGTTTGTTTGAATAAAACCGACCAATTTCCCTTTCTTCGCATACATCTCCAAGTAAATAGCCGTACCAACTCCTAGGAACATCGTTACAGGAGCGACAACAAGCATTAGCCAAAACGTACCGAGGATCGCACCCATAATGCCTGCTCGTTCTGGTTGTGTGGAAAGTTTACCAGTAAGGAAGTCGATGTTAATTGCCCCGATACCTTCTGACACAACGCGTACAAGTAAAACGACGAGGAAGAACAGTCCAAAAAATGCGGAGAGCATGAATATGAATTTTGAAATCTGGTTAAGCAGTAAACGGAATTTCATGCGTCTCATAAGTGTTGTTTCGCTCTGTTGGTGCATCTTAATATTCCTCCCTGAACTTCTTAGAAACAGCTCTTGCAAGTAGATTCATAAGCAATGTGAAAACAAATAAGGTCATGGCAACTGCATACAAGCTGTAATAGACGGTAGATCCGGAGGCTGCGTCTCCTCCAGTTACCTCGACGATATAGGCCGTCATCGTCTGCATCGATTGTGTAATATCAAATGTAAAATTCTTTGTACTACCACTTGCGATCGTCACGATCATCGTTTCTCCGATCGCACGTGAGATCCCAAGTACGAAGGATGCAATAATGCCCGATAAAGCCGCCGGAATGACTACTCTTCGTGTTACTTCAAGTTTTGTTGAGCCTAAGCCATAAGCTCCTTCGCGCATGGACCGAGGTACGGAACTCATCGCATCTTCAGATAACGAGGCGATCATCGGGATAATCATGACGCCCATGACGATTCCAGGACTTAAAATATTCGTCGCTTGAAGGCTAGGAATGAATTCACGCAATAACGGTGTCACGAACGTAAAAGCGAAGAATCCATAAACAATTGTCGGAACACCTGCAAGCAACTCCAATAGTGGTTTGACGACTTTACGCACTTTTGGCGATGCATATTCACTTAAGTAAATGGCAGCCATTAAACCAATTGGAGCTGCAACCGCCATCGCAATCAGTGAAGAAGTGATCGTTCCCATTAATAAAGGAAGCACGCCAAACTCAGGCGTTTGACTTAAAGGTTTCAGTACGGTTCCAGTAAAGAAGTCTACAATTGGAACACGTTTAAAGAACTCGATCGTTTCAGCCAACAGTGTCCAAATGATACCAAGTGTAGTGAGAATCGAGAGGGAGGCGAGAACGAGTAGAAAGACAGGTATGAGCCGTTCAATTTTCCGGCGTAAGGAATTACTCCGTTGATTTTGGTCTATCATATCTCGAATGCTGACCGATTTTGTTTTTGTAAATTCGCTGTTCATCATAAGAGGAACCCCTTCCGCAAAGTTGCAAGAAGATGAGGGCCAGAAGTAGCCCCCATCCTCAAGTACTAATGGTTATTTCAGACCTTCCAAGAAGCTGATTGTTTCTTTCACTTCTGCTTCAGGAATTGGTGCAAAGCCTGTTTCACCAGCAAATTTATTAATGTTGTTCATGACATAGATTGCATAATCTTTCACTTGTGGCTTTTCTTTCGCGTGGTTCACGTTTAAGTACGTGAACACAGGACGTGTGAAGTCTGCATAAGCACCGTCTTCAGAAATTGTATCCAAAGCTGGTTCTACTGGACCGTTACCGAAATCAACGGATACAGCTTGCAATTTGTCTTGGTTGTTTACGTAGTAGCCAAATCCAAAGAACGCAATTCCGTTTTTGTCTTCAGATACTAAGTTTACGAGTGTTGAGTATTCTTGTTGCAAGTTTACATCACTCGCCATATCTTGCTTATCTAGGATTTTTTCATAGAAGAACTCATATGTTCCGTGGTTTTCGTTAGGCCCCATTGCATTGATTTTCTCATCTGGCCATTCTGGATTAATGTCTGACCACTTTTTAACGTTGCCATCTGCAAGGAAGATACTAACCAATTGTTCAGGTGTCATTTCATTAGCCCAGTCATTGTCTTTGTTAATAACGAATGTCAGACCATCCAAAGCTACTTTTAATTCTTTCACTTCAATACCAAGTTTGTCTGCTTCAGCTGCTTCTTCGTCTTTGATTTGGCGGGAAGCATCGTTAAAGTCTGTACCGTTTTCTACTAAGAATTTTTTGAAACCTGCGCTCGTACCTGCACGGCTAACTTCTACGGATACATTTTCTTGTTCGTTTATCATATATTCTTCAGCTAAACGTGCCATTAAAGGATACACAGTACCTGATCCATCGATTACAACACTTCCTTCAAGCTCTTCTGCTTCCGGTTCTTTCGCTGATGCTGAATTCTTTTCTGAGGAATCACCTGCTTCAGCATCTGTCTTGTTGTCATCCGATTCGGATCCGCATGCTGCGATAATGACGGTGAATGCTGCAATGATCATAAATAAAAGTACCTTGTTGAACTTCATGTAACTAGTCCTCCCCTAAGTAAATGATCTGTTTTAGTATGAGGGGGGTTTTCCCTCTCACAATTACAGCATAACGGTTGATTGTTAAGTGAGTATTGTAAAAGTGTAAAGGTTTTGTAAATGTGATTGTTATTTTAATAGAAAAAGTGTTCTATGAGGGGGTCATAGAACACTTTCAGGTAAAGCTGTATAGGGGAATAAGTCAAGAAATGTAGAGCTGGAAAAGACAATTGAATATTTGGTTCAACACCTATTAACCAAAGCGCCCATTCACGTAGTCGTCAGTTAACGTATCAGTAGGATTATTGAAGATCGTCGATGTTTTGTTCTCTTCAATGATTTCACCGTTTAAGAAGAAAGCAGTACGATCTGAAATACGAGAAGCTTGCTGCATGTTATGTGTAACGATTGCGATCGTTACGTCATTTTTAATGGAACGAATCAATTCTTCGATTTTATGCGTTGAAACGGGGTCAAGTGCAGAAGTCGGCTCATCCATTAAAATGACTTCCGGATCAACTGCTAGACAACGAGCGATACAGAGACGTTGTTGCTGACCGCCAGACAAGCTGTATGCACTCTTATGCAAGCGATCTTTCACTTCATCCCATAGAGCTGCTTTTTTCAAGCTTTCCTCAACAATGGTTTCCAGCATCGCTTTGTTGCGAATGCCATGGACTTTTGGGCCGTATGCAACATTCTCAAAAATTGATTTCGGAAACGGATTTGGCTTTTGAAATACCATTCCTACTTTGGAACGCAGGATTTCAACGGGCATAGATTTGCCTAGAATATTGTTTCCTTTAAAGGTGACGTTCCCAGAGATTGTCACGTCCGCTGTCGTTTCCACCATACGGTTAAGTGTTTTAAGAAATGTAGATTTTCCACATCCAGATGGTCCGATGATAGCCGTTACTTCTTTTTCATTAATGGACAACTCAATGTTTTTGAGTGCGTGTGATGTTCCATACCAAAGGTTAAGTCCATTCGTTTCGTAAATTGGCTTTTTCCAGTTTTCATTACGGACGACAGACAGTGGGTTTTCTTTTATACGTTCGTGCATTAAGGTCATTTGGAAATCCTCCTAATTGTTTTGAGGCTTTCCTTTAGTATAGGGGTGGATTGTTGAGGGAGTGTGAAGGATGTGTAAAGAGTTTGTAAATTTGGGTGGGGGGCTTATTGGGGATATGCTGAGTTATTGGAGGATTTGCCGCGTTTGTGAGAAGTATGCGGTGTTATCGGAGTTTATGCGGCGTTTGTGAGAAGTATGCGGAGATATGGGAGTTTATGCGGCGTTTAGAGGAAGAATGCTGAGTTATGGGAGTTTATGCCGCGATTTGTCGAAGCTTTGTTTGTTAGGTAAGATACAAGATAGTAATTAATAAGAAGGCACTTTAGATCATTCGAAGTAAGAGATCTTTAAATCCGCGGGTGGTAGGAGTTGGTGACGGGGTGGTCGCGCTAAATGGGTTTTGACAAATTAAGGTTTTGGTTGGATTTTGGGGAAATGTGATGGTAGATGGAGTTTATGCGGTGTTTAGAGGAAGAATGCGGAGTTATGGGAATTTATGCGGCGTTTAGAGGAAGAATGCTGAGTTATGGGAGTTTATGCGGCGTTTAGAGGAAGAATGCTGAGTTATAAGAGTTTATGCCGCAATTTGGCTCGAAGCTTGTTTGTTACGTAAGATGCAAGAGAGTAATTAAAAAGAAGGCACTTTAGATCATTCGATGTAAGAGATCTTTAAATCCGCGGGTGGTAGGAGTTGGTGACGGGGGGTTCGCGCTAAATGGGTTTTGACAAATTATGGTTTTGGTTGGATTTTGGGGAAATGTGATGGTAGATGGAGTTTATGCGGCGTTAGAAAATGCCGAGATGTTCAGGGATAAACGTATTTATTGACGCGCAAGCACTGGATTTGCAGTCTAACGCGTCGATAAACATCACATAATGACGCGCGATCACCGGTTTTACAGTCTAACGCGTCGATAAACATCACATAATGACGCGCGATCACCGGTTTTACAGTCTAACGCGTCGATAAAGATCACTTAATGACGCGCGCGCACCGATTATGCAGTCTGGCGCGTCGTTAAAGACCACTTATTAACGCACGAACACCGATATTACAGGCTAACGCGTCGATAAACGTCACTTATTGACATACGCCCCCCGATTTAGTCAGCAGTAGTACAGGGTAGAATGCGGAATTTATAGTTGTTAGATGAAGAAATAGCTAGCAGATACATAGTAAATGAAGAGATTCTTATGAGGAAATGAAAACAAGGCTGTCCCGATTAGGGGAGAGCCTTGTTTTTTATTCGAAAATATAATGTAGTGCTTTGACGGCTTGGTCCACAGTTTCGACGGTGGCGTGGGCTTTACGGGATAATTCTTTTAATGGGTGATGATGTTGTTCGGAACGGATGAGGATGAGTGGCTTGCCGTATGCAACAGCGGCACTTGCATCCATCGCGGTGTTCCACTGTTTGTATTGCTCGCCAAATAGAGCAATGACAAGATCTGCTTTTTTCATGAGCAGTTCAGTTCGTAAGTTATTGAAGCTTGATGCGGCTGCGTCTTTGAAGATGGCATTCGGTTGTTTGCCGAGAATTTCTTCTCCGATATTATCGGAACGATCGTGGTCTTCCATTGGGCCGACGAAGTCGATGGGCAATTTCAATGCGGCAACTTTTTGTTTCACTTCTTCTCGCCAAGCCGTATGGATTTCGCCTGCAAGGTAAACAGTTAGTCTCATAAAAATATCCCTCCTCAATTAGATAACTTCATTATAACATCGATATTCAGTAGGATTGCTCAATGTTGCATGAAAGTTTAGAATAAAAGATGAGAAGAGGAGGCGTTTACATGAAGACAATGTGGCATAATGGCACGCTTTATACAATGGAAAGAGAAGGCGATACAGCTGAAGCGTTGCTAACAGAAGAAGGTAAAATACTAGCAGTTGGTACATATGAACAATTGAAGGACCAAGCAGATAAGACTGTCGATCTTAAAGGGGCAGTCTTGTACCCAGGATTCATTGACAATCATATGCATATGATTGGGCATGGACAAAAATTACTGAGCTTGGATTTGTCGAAAGCCACGTCTTCAGAAGAGATGATGGATATGTTAATGAAGGCATATACACAGTTGAGCGAGGAAGAGTGGTTCATTGGTGAAGGGTGGAATGAAAACAATTTCGCTGACCAAAAGATTTTTACGCGATGGGAATTGGACAAGGTGACGAAATCGCCGATGGTGTTGAAACGGACATGCCGGCATGCGGCGCTTGCCAATTCAAGAGCGTTAGAATTGGCTGGGATTACGAAAGACTCGCCTGATCCTGAAGATGGCGTTGTTGAGCGTGACGATAATGGTGAACCGACTGGGTTTTTAAAGGAAGGGCCAATGGATCGATTGTTGCAATTAATTCCACAGCCGTCTGAAGGAATGCTGACAGAAGCTTTGGCGAAATCTGTCGATGACTTGTTGTCACTAGGTTTGACAGGGGCTGTAACGGATGATTTAGGATATTATGGAGATTACTACAATCCATTACAAGCGTTTAAAAACGTAATTGGAGAACAAAAGAAATTCCGTGCGCATTTATTAAGAAGGTCGACGGTTTTTTCAAGGTTGATGGAGGAACATGCGACATATAATGAGCCATGGATCGATCCGGGGGAAATGAAATTCTTCATTGACGGATCGCTCGGAGCACGGACGGCATTATTGAGTGAACCATATGCCGATGTACCTGAAACGTCAGGCAATGCAGTCGTGACAGATGAGGAAATTGATGCGCTGGTTGCGACTGCAAGAAAGTATGGAGAAGCTGTAGCCATTCATTTGATTGGTGATAAAGCTGTTGAAAAAGCGTTGGACGCGATTGAAAAGTATCCTGTGCCTGAAGGGAAACGTGATCGACTCATACATGTGAATGTGTTGCGTGATGATTTGGTAGAGCGGATGAAGAAACTTCCTGTCGTTCTTGATATTCAGCCGGCATTTGTCCCGTCGGATTTCCCATGGGTAATGGATTGCTTACCAGAGAACCTTCATGACTGGGCGTATGCATGGAAACGGCTATTAGATGAAGGATTCATTTGCGGAGCGGGGTCGGATGCACCGATTGAGGAAGTTGACCCGCTACTAGGCATTTACGCAGCTGTAACGCGAAGAAAGCCTGGACAAACGCACGAAGGCTATTTGCCGAAAGAGAAGTTGAGTCGATTTGAAGCGGTCGGTTTATTCACAACGGGAAGTGCTGCGACCATCGGAAAAGAACATTCACGTGGGAAGCTAGCAGTCGGCTTTGATGCGGATTTTACTGTTTTAGATAAGGATTTGTTTAAAGTGGATGAAGAAGAGATGCTCGATATTGCTGTTGTCATGACGATTGTAGCAGGGGATGTTATGTATAATTCCCGTGGGTAATACCAGTTCTACTGATTCTATGCATAGGAGGAGGTTAGTAAATGAAGAGACTTTTACTAGGAACTGTGTGTGTGGCAGTAATTCTAGGAGGATGTATTGAAAAATCGAATGCAAATCAGTCAAATGAAAATCATACGGAAGAGATTAAGGAACTGAAGAAGCATATCGAGCAAATTAACTTGGAAAATGAAGAGCTATTAAAGACCGTTGAGGAGCAGAAAAAAGCGCTCGAATCAACGGAGGTGGAGCCCCCAAGTGATGCAAATAATGGTTCTGCTTTGATTAAAGCAACAAAAATTGAGAAGTATCCACAAACTCTCTATAAAGAAATGACCCTTGACATCGATAGGGATGGTGAGGAAGAAATTATCGAACTGTATGTGAATGCAGGAAAAATGGAGGATGGCCAATTTGCCTGGGATGATGGACAGAACTGGTTGCTCGTAGTGAAAGACGGGGAAAAAACCTATCCGCTTTTTGATGAGTATGTTCAGTTAGGGTCGATCGATTTCAGTACGGCAACTTTTGATGGGAAACCGGGAGTTGTTATGTTCATGGGGGAGCATGCAAATCGATCTTTCCAGAAATTCATATTCGATAAAAAAGAAGAGGGATATCAGAAAGCAACCTTTTATAAAAAAGAGAATATGGAGGATCACTATAATCAGCCTGCGTCCTATGCCTTTTTCAAGGATGCACACGAGTTGATGAGTACTGCTTTTACAACTAAGTTGGAAGAAGCGTTGGAAACCGGTGTGAATGGCCTTCAAGATTCGCAGAAGAGAAGTGCAGTCCTCGAGCCAATCTTAATAGACGTGGAAAATGCTCAGCGATTGTTCGATATAGTTAGGGAGCTGAATCCTAAGTTAAGTGTTTCTGTAGATAACGCGACGGCCTTGCTGTATCAAATGGTTACCAATCCTCCTACAGCTGAGCAATTGGATCAGTTAAAGTCAATTGGTGATGTGTTCAAGGATATTAGGAAAGAGAAATGGATTAATAAAGAAGAGAATCAGATTAATCCCAAGGTGATGGAAAAGCTTAAGGAAATAGGCTTCGATGTGTAAGATCTTGTGATATGTGATGTGGACAGTTTTTTTTTGCTGTAGCTACAGATCATGTGTGAAGTATCTTCAAGCAAAGATTGGAGGGGTTATGTGGCTATCTTAGTATGGATTTTTAGTATGCTAATTTTATATTTTGTCATCTATTTTGCGGTAAAGGATGGAATCGACAAGTCTGAGGTGGGTAAGTTGATTATAAAGAAGTATGGGGATCAGAAGATAGAAAGGGAAATGGATGACCGGTTTTGAGAGGGACCGGTACTATGAATAATTTATAGTTTTTATAAACGGGGTGATCGATCAAGCATTTGCAGCGGATTGATGAGACCGATTAGGTTAGATTATTCAGGTAAAAAAGGTTATCAAATTGTCCATGAATGCTTGAATTGTGGTAAATTACAAAGAAACAAGGTTGCTCGTGATACAGTTCAAGAAGATAACATTTTGAGCTTAATGACTACAACAGCATACTCACTCAACTAGATGTTTCTCAGCCTCCCGGTTTTTTAAGACTGTGGAGGCTTCTTGTATGAATAGGAAAAAGATAACTGGAATAATGTGAATAACGAATAGGAGAGGAAGAAGTTGTGTTAAAAAGTATTCTTTTAACAATTATATCCGTGCTTGTCTATTACTCGATTTTATTGTCACTCTACCTTTTTGATGTTATTTGGTCATTTGTTTTCTTAGTATTCTTGTTGTACGGCATCATAATAGTAGGTGTACTTTTTCTGGTTTTCTTTAAAAATACCAGCTTAAAGAGATCATTCGGTGCTTCTATTGTGTTGTTAAGTATATTGTTTGCCTATGAGTTTCTGCTACTCTTTGATATATCCGCACCAGCTTATTCTGTAAAGAATTACATCCCGCCACATGAGTCAATCGCTGGATCTGGAATTTATTCGGTCGGTATAGGTGAGATTGAATATGATAAAAAAGATAGTAAAGAGTTGATCCATACAGTACTGACTGAGCAAGGTGTGGACGTACTTTCTATTACTAAAATTGACAACATGATGATTTATGGTGTTAAAAATAGACAATTATTGAGCTGGTTACATCTCAGAAAAGAATATTCATCAAAGGAAATGGTGGAAACAGTGCAAGATTATTTAGTAAATGAAATGGATTGGGTATTGAATTGGGATAAAGAAGGAATTAGTGGCCATAGTGCAGGTCTCAGCTTAGCATTATCAGGGCTTTACAATAGAGGAGATTTTGAGAATCATATACCCATTGCCGTAACAGGTGGCATCAATAAGGATGGAAAAGTAACTAAAGTGGGAGGTATCAAAGAGAAACTTCAAATAATTGAAAAAGCCGAAATTTCCATTGCTTTGTTGCCCACTAAAAACAAGAGAGAGGCAGAGAAACTTCGGAAGGAAATGAAGTCAAAGGTTTCTATATTTTATGTTTCTGATGTAAAGGAAGCTCAAAGGAAAATTGAAGAATTAAATTTGAAACACAAGGCCGCTCAATAGTTTTAGCATCAACAATATTTGGAGTGGACATCTATAATCTAAAAATTAGCGATTCAAGTGATGGATCGGACTGGTAGATAGTTAGTAACCTGCATGAACAGAAACCCTTTCCCTGAAATGTATAAAGAGCAAGTAGCCTATTCAAATTGCTACTTGCTCTGTTTTTAATTTTGTTCCAGCAAAGGAACCTTCATTGCATTTTTAACCGGATAATATTGGGTCGTGGAAACAAGATGTAACGTCAATTGCTCAGGAACTTCTTCTAATCCTTCCAGTTCCAACTCAATCGTTGTTATGAAGCGACCGTTCTTATCTGTTTTATTCAAAACGGAGCCGCTCGGATTGCCTGGGTAGACGTTCCCTTTTTCATCAACCACTAACCAACTGCCGAGGTCGGAGGATTGAGCATCTTTGCCGCCTTCCAATGAAATGACGACAGAGGTCTCCTTTTGGATTGGATTAAGCGACTTTTTGAAGGAATACGCATTCTTCTTTTTGACCTTCGTAATCGTCAAGTGATTCCCTTTATAGTCAAATGATATCGGTTGTTTTTTTAATTCACTCGGTCGAACCGTCAGTGAGAAATTTGCAGGTTCTTTTTTATAAACACCATCCAGTACAAAGGATAAGTTGTCTTCTTTACTTGGAACAAATGAATCATTCCATACAGTCTTGCCAATCTCTGCCGTGTCTTCACCAGAACTTTGTAGCATACCAATTGTGTCTGCACCCATCGGGTTACTTGTGGCATAGATTGTTTGACCATCAGCGTTTTCAACATGGTACGCAATGGCACTGTCAACACCATAGACGAGAGAATCCAAATGTTTTGCGCCAAAATCTTTTTCAAATAGGTTTCGAGTTTGCTCACCAATTGCCAGTTCTTCTTGTGTAAAAGAGGTTTCATACATAAATTCAGTGGAGGAAGGTGCAATCTGAAGCTTTTTCAGATCGATCACAACACCAAGATGGCTAGGGATCGATTCATTCAAATCCACAGTTTTCGTCAGCTTTTGGGTTTCTTGCAAATCAACAGGTACTTCTAGCTGCCAGTTCCCTTTGACGCCATTCAACTCGACGAGGTCAAACGAAATCGTTAGCTTCTCCAAATCCTCTTGTCCGCGTAACGAAAACTCGACAATGCCATACGCACTACCTTCTTGCCATCCTGTGCCTAATCGATTCAGTGCATTTCCATGCTGGTCAACTGCTGTAATCGCATTGTCCGATTCAGCTAATTCCAAATACGTATCCTGGGGCTTGCCATCCTTCAACACTTGGTATGAAAGCGTTACTCTGGAAGAATCGGCAATGACATCTTCCACTTTTAAGGTGAGTCCTTGGTCCTCGACTGCTAAGTCAACCCGTTTTGTCAGTCCAGCCTCTGCGGCAACTTGTAATCCTTCATCTACTTGGTTCGATGAGAACATGCCTCCGATGAGTTGAGCGAAACTTGGATTGAAAGTCGCACTGAGTCCGACGGCAAAAACGATTCCTGCAGCGGTCAGCATGACACGTTTCCATGGTGTGGAACGGCGAGGTTTCTGCTGTTTTGGATACGGCTCAAGCTCATCCAAGACAAGTGAATTGAAATTGTCTGGCAAGGTAGGCATTTGCAATGTATCTTTGATAAATTGCTGTTCTTTTTGAAAGGCCTTAGCAACTTCAGCACATGCAACACACGAATGAATATGTCTTTTTACGTCCTCTTGCTCCTCATTCCCTAACAAATTATCCACGTATTGAGAAATTTTATCCACCGTTGGACAGTTCATGAAAATAGCCTCCTTCACGTTTTACGGTTTCTCTCATTTTTTTCTTTGCTCGATGTAATTTATTACGTACGGTTGATAGAGGAACGTTCATAATCTCACTAATTTCCTCGTAGTTCATTTCATTTACATACCGAAGAAGAATGATTAGACGTTCATCACTAGGTAAAGTAGCAACCAATCGCTCTAACTGCCGGCTTTTCTCGTTTTTCAAGAAAATGATTTCCGGATGATTTGGATTGACCACTTTCTCTTCGTCTACTTCAACTTGCACTGTGGAATACTGCTTCTTACGAAATGCATCCATACAGTGGTTGATAGCAACCCGATAGAGCCAGCTTGCAAATGGACCATCTGCTTTGTATTTGTCGAGATTGCGATATACTTTTATGAAAGCATCTTGCACAAAATCTTGTGCATCTTGTGGATTTCTCGTCATCCGTAAAACGGTTGCGTACAATTGATTTTTATATTTGTTGATAATGTGTGTATAGGCTTCTTTATCACCAGCCAACACTTGTTGGATCCACAGCTGTTCCTCGTCCATAGTGACCTCCTTGCTAAAACGAACATGCGCATGTGTCGTTTTGTCTTTCATTCAGTATAACGGGTTGAGTGGAGGAATAATTTCATGTAACAGCATTTTATTGGTGGATTTGTTGAGCAATTGGATAGTTAAAGGTGTTTAGGAAGAAAGAAGGGTCTTGACCGGAGGGGTATTCGTTTAGACAAACAGAGCCCATAGTCGATAAATCAGACTACGGACTCTGTTTGTCTGTGCGTCAAAGCTTACATCCAACTTGCAAGCATTCGACAAGCTAGGCAAGTAATAGGAAGCCTTCTTAGTATTATACTGAATTCAGTTTAATGAATCGACGTATCATCCAGGCAACCGTCAGGCTGAATACCAAATGACTAGCTGTCCAATAGAACCACGCCATACCATCATTTGCAGCAGGTGGCCGGTCCGTAAAAAGTGTCAGGAAATACAGGATACCACTGCCCGCTGTATAAACGGTCACGTAGGGCCAACTACTATATTGCTTGCCCCAAAAGGATAAAATGGAATAGAGGCCGACCACGCTAGCGATACAAAAGACAAAATGAAAGGCGATCCCGAATAAGTAGCTGTCTTTAAATACATGGATAATAGGGAAGTACTCTACGTTATAGAGTAAAATGTAAGCTTCATTTCCGGTTAGAGAATAAATGATCTGCATAATCATCGCTAAAACTGCACCGCTTACAATTCCTATCCCGATTAATTGTAAAAATGTCTTCATCCATTCATCTCCTTTCAAGGCGTTTTGTCTTTTCATTCCCAGATCTACAAAAGGTGAAACAGCAGGACCCCCTCGTACATGAAAATCATAGGATTGTTGCAAGTGTAGATTGCCCAATGAAAATCGTTGACGCCTTAGCATCTAACTTCAATATGATAAACTTAACGAAAATGGCTGAAAGGAGTAGATGACGCATGACAAACACATGGCATGAACGTTTTTCAGGAGAGGAATACATCTATGGCAAAGAGCCAAATGAATTCATTGCGGGGGCTGCGCACATCTTGCAACAGGGAAAAGTGCTTTGTATCGCAGAAGGGGAAGGGCGAAACGCAGTTTACTTGGCATCCCTCGGCCACGACGTAGCTACATGGGATTACGCACAGGCGGGCCTGGATAAAACCGAACGTTTGGCGAATGAAAAAGGGGTATCCGTCCAAACCGAACTTCGCGATTTGGCAGATGTGGAGTGGGAGGCAGAACAATGGGATGCTATCGTCCACGTATTCGGCCACTTGCCAAAAGATGTGATGGAGCGGACGATAAAAGGAATCCAAAAATCACTTAAACGTGGCGGCTATTATATAAGCGAGTTATACACGAAAGAACAGCTATGCTATCAAACAGGCGGCCCGAAAGATGAGACAATGCTTGTGGAACCTGTAGAACTACTCAACCAGTTCAATAACTATTTTACAAAGCACTTCTATGTCGGAGAAGTGAATCGAGAAGAAGGACAACTGCACACAGGCATCGCCCACGTCGTGCAGTGTATTTTTCAAAAGAGAGAGGAAGACAACTAATGGACGGAAGAAATCGAAGTGATGTACAACCAGGCGTAAAAGTGAACGTCATCCTGAAAAAAGACCAACGGACAGGTGTAAAAACAGAAGGCATCGTGAAAGATTTACTCACAAACTCCAGCTACCATCCACATGGCATTAAAGTACGACTTGAAGACGGACAAGTCGGCAGAGTGTGTGAGATCTTGAAGTAAGTTGGAGAGGTGCAAGTGCCTGTTCGTTTAATCGCGTTCAGGCATTGCCACTCTAGAATAGCGATAAGCCCGCGTTCATGCTTACGCAAATACATGTAGTCGCTAAGTAAACAGAGTTCGTTCGTCGCATAAGACTTTCGCAATAAACAAGCCCCTTCCCGCTCAAAGATGAGCCGCCCGCTCCGAAATACCGACTATCACCATTTAAACCTAAAAACCGGTGAGAACATTGCCCTCACCGGTTAACAATTAACACTCACTTACCCAGAAGTCACTTCCGAATCATCGGCAACCTCTTTATTCGCTGGAATGAGCAAATTCAACAGCACCGTCGCAATTGCACCAACTGTAATTCCAGAAGAAAGGATGTAGTTTGCCCAATCTGGAACAGTAGCGAGCACTTCTTTCGGAAGTACAGTAACAGCAATTGTCAACAAAATCGGAATCCCGATGACCATCATGTTGCGGTCGTCAATAATAATCGGCTGAATGACTTTCATGCCGTTCGTTACAATCGCTACACAGACGATACCGAAAATCCCGTTAATGACCGGTTCAGGTATGCACGTAATGAGTGTAGATAACTTCGGTACAAGGCCAAGGCATACGAGAATTCCACCACTCACCATAATGACGGACCTGCTGGCAACGCCGGTAATCGCAAGCAACCCTGCGTTTGAAGAGTAGCCTGTCATTGGTGTGCTTCCAACAAGTGCTCCGGCGAAACAACCGAGTCCTTCTCCAACAGATGCACGGTTTAACCGTTTTTCATCTAATTCCTCACCAGTTACAGAGGAAACGACAAACCAAGTACCTGTCGTTTCTATTAAAATAATTAAATAGACAAAGATCATTGAAATGATGGCACCCATGTCAAAGACCGGTTTTCCGAAAGGTAGCAACGTTGGTAAAGAGAACCACGCAGCATCTTTTACCGGACTAAAATCGACTGTACCAAAAAACATCGCGGTAATAATGCCGCCAATAATTGCAAGAATAACAGAAACAATACGGAAAAAGGTACCGACTGCACCGAGCCTACGACCAAGTAACATACAAACGATGACAATACTTGCAGACACAGATGCAATAATAATGTTGTCCCCAATATTTCCTTCAGCGATAAAAATATTGTTCAAGCCAATCGGCATTAATGCAATTCCAACAATGATGATAACTGTTCCACCGACCAATGGTGGTATGACTCTTCGAACTGCTTTGGCAAACCATTTTAATGGATATCCAAGCAAAGCTATTAAGATAGCTCCGGGAATAAGACTGCCTGCAATCGCGCCCAGTCCAAGTTTTCCTCCAATCGCGGCGATCGCTCCGACAGGTACGTAAGATGGCCCTTGTACGACCGGCATCTTGATGCCTGCACCCGTTTGAATAAGTGTTGCGATACCTGTTGCTAAAAAGCACATTTGAATAAAAAATGCTGTGTTTTCGACGGTTAATGAAAGAAGTCCTGCAATGATAATTGGCGCAATATAAAGGTCCATTGCCAACACGTGCTGTAATCCGAGAATAAACGCTTTTGGTGGACTCACTTTTTCATTCACACCAATAATAATGCCGTTTGCTTTGTTCTTATTCACAACGATTTCCCCGCTTCTTCGTGGATTTGTTACTTTTCAATTGGATTATATATAATAAACGCTCGTTTGTATATAAAAACCGAATAATTAACTTAGAAAAAAATCATTCGTTCGTGTTTTCGGGTTGACGGTCGTATATGTTATTCGGTAAACTAAGAACAAGGAATACACGTCAGGAGGAAATGACATCATGATAGAGGATCACGTATTGTTGGAAGACTGGCTCGTTGCTTGCCGTTCCGAAGATGTGAAAGATAAACCGATTCAAGTGAAGTTAATGGGGGAACGCCTTGCGATTTTCCGCAACAGTAAAGGCGTTCATGCTTTCAGGGACTTATGTATCCATAGAGGGGCTGCGTTGTCGTTAGGTGAAGTGAAAAACGATTGTCTTGTTTGTCCTTATCATGCATGGGAATATGACGATGAAGGCAAGTGTGTCCACATTCCACAATTGCCAGAAGGACGAGCGATTCCTAAGAAAGCAAAAGCATCATCATACAGCTGTATGGAAAAATACGGGCTGATTTGGGTGAACTTTGCTGGGAATGAACCTGCTATTTTTGATTACAAACCGATGGCTAATGCTGAATATCGTAATGTCATCTGGGGCCCACAAGAAGTGTTTGCCAAGCCACCTCGAATCATTGAAAACTTCCTAGATGTTGGTCATCTTGCAGTCGTGCATGAAGGGTACTTAGGTACAGAATCGCATCGAGAAGTAATGGACTACAAAGTTAATAAAGAAGGAAAGCGTATCTTTTCTGATGAGATTGCGATTTTCCAACCGGATCCAGATGGTTCGGGCATTCCGAAATATGTGTACTATACGTATGAAATCCACAGCCCATTCACAGTGAGCTTTACGAAAAGGGATAAAGAAAATGATACATTAATGACGATTTTATTAACGGTTCGTCCAATAGATGACGAGCGTTCTGTCGCGTACGGAATATTATCATTTAATTATGAAACAGGCTTAACGGACGAAGCAATCATTGCATTCCAAGATGAAATCTTTGCACAAGATAAGCCAATTGTTGAAAATCAAAAGCCGGAAGAACTACCACTTGATTTGCAAGTTGAATTGTCACTTGTTTGCGATCGTATGAGTATTGCTTATAGACAATATTTAAAAGAACTTGGTGTGAAAATGGGAACGGCATAAATTAATCGTTACGGTATCGTTCAGCGACAAGCTGTTCGGTGCCGTTTTTTTATATTCATTCAAAGCGATCACGCGTATTTTAGATGTCCTATATTATTCTTGCTGATAAAAACAAATATTCTAAAATGTGCTATTCTAATAGAAAGAACATTACTACAGGGAGGCTAGAGATTGAAAACCTTTTGGGCAATCTTATCAGTTGCATTCATCATGGCAATCGTATTCCCACTAGTTGCTATTATTGTATTCATCACCTATCTTTCAGAAGCTCGCTATTTATTTCCTTTGGTGATCGCTGCATATATATCACTCGGAGGCTTCCTTGTCATGGCTCGTTTTGAGTTGCACCGATTCAAGAAATATTTTTTCATCGGTGCTGGCGCTGTCTTTGTTGTTGTATTGCTGTTTGCTACACCAGATATTTACGACAAAACGCGGCAAGTCATTGGCGATGGTTCGCTTGAAGTGGAGGAGTATAAGCCATTTCAAAAAAAGACAAAAGCAGTGGCACTTGCTGAACCTGCAACATTAAAGATCGAGGATGATTTACCGGTCATAGATGGTGCAACGGCCCTGTACCCATTCTATTCCGCATTCGCACAGGCAGTTTATCCAGAAAAGGATTATGCAGTACATGGCAGTGAAGTGATGTCAAACAGGACGGGGCAAGCTTACACAAATCTGATCAATGGGACGGCAGATATCATTTTCGTCCTCGGTCCATCTGCGGAACAACTAAAGCAGGCTGAGAATAGTGGAAAAGAATTAACGTTGACGCCAATTGGGAAGGAAGCCTTTGTGTTCTTTGTAAATGCGAAAAACCCGGTTACATCATTAACAGTAGATGAAATCAAAGGAATCTATGCTGGAGAAATCACAAATTGGCAAGAGGTTGGTGGGGAAAATGATGAAATTCGCGCATTCCAGAGACCTGAAAACAGTGGGAGTCAAACAGCACTTCAGAATTTTATGGGCACAACGCCAATTATGGATCCTCCAACTGAGAATATTGCCTCGCTGATGGGAACGGTTATTGGGGAAGTGGCTGACTATAAAAACCACAATAATGCGATTGGCTACACGTTCAGGTATTACTCCACCCAAATGGTGAAGAACAATAACATTCGCCTGCTGCATGTTAACGGTATTGAACCGACTTTTGACACGATCCGGTCAGGTGACTATCCAATAACAAACGAGTTTTATGCGGTCACTGCAGGTAGTGAAAATCCTCACGTCAAAGCATTCTTAGAATGGGTCTTGTCTAAGCAAGGACAGGAAATTATCGAAAAAACAGGATATGTACCGATTAAGAAATGAGGTAAAAGGGTGAAATACTGTTTTAAAGTAACAGCGATTTTAGTTGGTATTGTAGTAGCAATTGTCATTACTTTGTTTTGGATATTGAATTACTTTATTTATCAACACGAGCCAAAAGGAGAACTGTTGAACGAAACGGTTTCGCCAACTGGAGATTACACAGTGAACATGTATGTTATAAGAGGGAATGCGACAGTAGCGAATTCGCTTCGTGGAGAAGTTATTGATCATACGAATAAAGACAAGAAGAAAACGATTTATAAAGCCAATCGTGAAGAAGATGCGGATGTCGAGTGGCTAGATGACTTTATTGTATCCATCAATGGGATTCAACTAGACGTTAGAAACGACTCCTATGATTGGCGAAAGAATAAATGAACGAAGGAGGCTTATCCGATGAATTTTACAGAAAGCGTACAAATCGATCACCCCATCATCCAAGCACCGATGGCGGGTGTGACGACACCTGAATTTGTCGCGGCCAGTGCGAATGCAGGAGTCTTAGGTTCAATCGGTGCGGGTTATTTATCAGCAGAAGCTACGAGAGAGTTTATTCAACACGTTCGGAAACTGACAGATAAACCGTTCGCTGTGAATTTGTTTGTACCTGAAGAAATGAATATGGATGAAAAACTTGTACGTCGAGCATATGAACAGTTGCAACCAATTGGAGAGCAGCTCGGTATGCCCTCTTGGGAGACGTCGTTTTCTGCACCGTGTTTTGACGAGCAAGTCCAAGTCGTTATTGAAGAAGGCGTTCCGGTCTGTTCGTTCACGTTTGGTCTACCGAGTGAAGATAATGTCCGAAAATTGAAAGCGAATCATGTGTTTCTGATTGGCACCGCTACGTCTGTCGAAGAAGCGGTTCTCGCTGAAAAGTGTGGGATGGATGCGGTTGTCGTCCAGGGCAAAGAAGCCGGTGGGCATCGTGGTTCATTCATCGGGGAAGCGCTCATCCCTCTTAAAGAATTGGTCACGGATGTAGTTGAACAAGTTCAAATCCCAGTTATTGCAGCTGGCGGAATTGCCGATAAAGAGCAGATGAAAAGCATGATCGATTTAGGGGCACAAGCGGTACAAATCGGGACAGCATTACTCGCTACGAAAGAGAGCGGTGCGCATCCACTCTATAAACAGGCGGTATTACAAGCAAGTGAAGGATGTACAGAATTGACGAAAGCGTTCTCGGGGAAATCCGCAAGAGGCATTCGCAATCCATTTATTATAGAGATGAAGGATAAGCCAATCGCTCCTTATCCGATTCAGAACGATTTGACGAAGAAAATCCGGAGCGAAGCAGCTGCACAAAACCGTCCGGAATTCATGTCGATGTGGGCAGGGGAACGTGTGCATGAAACGGAGGGTGGATCAATTAGTGAAATAATAAGTGAATTTGTTTGAGACTTAAAAGATTAGAAAGTTAGCTTTTAACAATCGAATTATGTGCTGAATTTGAAAGGGGGGTATCTCAATGTTTGTGTCTGAAAGAATCGGACTGCGAAAAATGCAAAACGAGGATGTGGAAATCTACCATGCTTGGCGAAACGATAGTCAAGTAATGTATTCAACTAATCCATCATTAGACGTGTATTCACTAGAAGAAACAAAAGAATTCGTAGAAAAAATAATTTTACAAGCCAGTCCTTCAAAGAGCTATATCATTTACGATAAACAAAATTCTAAACCAATTGGTATTACATCATTAATAAATATTGATGCGAAAAATAGAAATGCAGAATGTATTATAGATATTGGAGAAAAGGATTATTGGGGACAAGGTTATGGACAAGAAGCCTTATCGTTATTACTCAATTATGCCTTTTTAGAAATGAATTTACATAGGGCTTATTTACGCGTATTTTCATTTAACGAAAAAGCAATCAGTTTATATCACAAGCTTGGTTTTATGCACGAGGGACGCAGCAGGCAAACTCTATTCCGGAACGGCCAGTGGCACGATATTGTTCATATGGGAATACTTCAGGATGAGTATATGAAAAAGAAGTAAGCCTAGAAAGTGATAGGGGATGCAGCTACATGTGTTACGTGTAGCTGTTTGTTTCGAGTGGAAGAATTTTTTATTTATTGAATCGATTTCATAATTCCTCTTTTTAAAAATACAAACAAGGGCAGAATTTATAGATTGTATTTCAAAAAACAAGAATCATGCGGCTTGAATGTGGTTCAATCGTGCCCCAATCCTATCGGCGGCTAGTTTTGAAGCGTTGTAAACAAGCACAAGTAAATCGAAGTGAACTTTCGCGCGTTTCCCTGTCCGATAACGGACGTTGTTCAATTGAAAGAACTCTTTCAGATAAGCATTGACACGCTCCACAGCGGTTCGACGATTAAAAAGCGTTTTCCATGCTTTCGAGCCACGTGCCGGTGCACTGTACCTTCGTAAATCTGTGGTAATTTTCACCTTGTACACTTTCTGACAGATGCCCTCGTTTGCAAGCGGGCAATCTCGGCACTCCTTTGGCCCTGTATACTTCAACGTTTCGTATTTGGCATCATAGCTGTCATAACGATACGAATACTCTCGAAAACAAGTCGGTGCGAAATATTCGTCAAATCCGAGGGGCTCTGGTTCATTACGCTTATTATAAGCGATGATAGATCGGTGTCCCATACGATGTACTTGTTCGTAGATTGCTTCAAAATCGTAGCCGGCGTCCATCGTATGATACATCAGTTTGCGAAGTGGAATTCGTTCTTCGATCCCTTTTAACAGCGGGATAGCAGCCTTGCCGTCATTCAGGCTTCCAGAAGAAAATAGGGACTGCAGAATATATTGGCTGGACGTACCTACTGCCAAATGTCCTTTATAGCCGAACCAGAACACGTTCTTCCCCTCGCTGTTTTTCTTGACACCCCATTTGGGGTCTTGAGGAACTTCAGCACGCAGCCGGGCAAGCGGTTCATCCAACTGCGCTTCTATTTTCTTTTCGTATAGCGGAAGATTCGCTTCCTGTTCTGCCTGTTCAGCCTGTTCAGCCAGCCATTGTTCACGTTCTTCCTTCTTTTTACGGCCGCGTTTCTTGGGTTCTTCCTTTGTTTTTTCCTGTTTGGCCGGCGCTTTGTCACGTGCTTCGAAGTGAGTAGCGTCAATTGCCACCGTGTCATCTTGGATAAAGCCTTCTCCGATGGCGTTCAAGACAATCGTCCCCTGTACCTTTTCCAAGACGTCGGTTTCACTCAGCTTGGTGAGAAGACGGCTGTAAGATGCCTCGGAAGGGACGCTGTCTGAAACCTTGAATCCGCAATCAAGCTTGAAAGAGAGGTCGTCGTTCAATCGCTTGATGAGGTCTTTGATTGTTGGAATTCGGTCAATATAACGTGCGAAAATACTTACAATCATTGCACCGTAATTCAACTCAGTAGGCGCACCCACGCGGGATTTCTTGTTGATTTCATAGAAAATGGCGTCCAAGTCGATGGCAGCCATAATCTCTTCATATTTTTGGGTAGGTTCCATCTCGTATAATTCTTCAATGCTAAATAAGCTTTGTTGTCGTATAATGGTCATAGGGAGTACCTCTCCAGTCTTTATGGAATGTTTTCGTCGACTACCATTATACAAGACTTGGGGAGGTACTTCCTTTTTTGTGTCTACAAACCCTTGGGAGACATAGGCTGGTCATTATGAAATTCATTCTATTATCAGTCAATTTAAAACAATTGTACATAATCATCCTCAAATGCAGTATACTTATGTACAAACTTCGCAAGTAGCTGGGGGAATGGATATGTTGGATTTACTTGTGATCATGCTGGAACGGGTAGGAACAATTGTGGCGGTAGCGTTTATTTTGACACGCTTCCGCTTTTTTAAAAATATGGTGCACCAAGATTCGTTAGATCGGAAACAGGAAATGACCGCCATTTTGTTTTTCGGCTTCTTTGGAATTATTGGCACATATTTCGGTGTGGCATTTAATACGCAGACGTTGAATTTCAATAGCGTTGCCATCGAATTGACGACAGATGAAGCAATTGCTAACTCTCGAGTGATTGGTATTGTCGTAGCGGGTTTGCTAGGTGGTTATAGAGTAGGAATCGGGGCAGGGTTAATAGCGGGTATCCATCGGATGACGCTTGGCGGATTCACTGCGATTTCTTGTGGTGTTTCAACAATACTATCGGGTCTTTTGGCTGCTGCATTTTATAAACGAGGCAAGCATGTAAAGCCGTTAACTGCATTTGCAATCGGCGCGTTTGCAGAAACGATGCAAATGGGTCTCATCCTTCTCACTTCGCAACCGTTTGAAAAGGCATGGTCATTAGTCCAAACAATCGGATTGCCGATGATTCTTGCCAACGGAATTGGGACAGCTATTTTCATGCTCATTGTGTATAACGTTATTAGCGACCAAGAGAAAGCGACAGCCCTACAAGCACAAAAAACATTGCGAATTGCAGACCAAACACTAGGTCATTTAAGAAAAGGAATGAATACTGTGACGGCGTCTGCTGTGTGCAACATCCTGTTCCGTGAATTGCAACCAAGTGCAGTCGCCATGACAAATAAAACGGAGATTCTGGCACATGTCGGGATGGCTGATGACCATCATCAGGCGAACAGTCCACTCCAAACGCTCGTGACGAAAGATGTGTTGCAACATGGGGAGCTAGTCGTTGCGGGTGAACAAACGATTCATTGTGTACAAGATAATTGTCCGTTAGGGGCAGCCGTCATAGCTCCTTTGAAATTGCGAGATGAAACAATTGGTACGCTAAAGCTGTACTATCCATCCGAAAAAGCGATTACGAATGTGACAATTGAGTTGATTGCTGGTCTCAGTTCATTGTTAAGTAATCAACTTGAAATTGCTGAAGCCGATCGGGCGTACCAGTTGGCAAAAGACGCTGAAATTAAGGCGTTGCAAGCGCAGATCAGTCCACATTTCCTGTTTAACTCAATGAATATTATTGTGTCGTTAATTCGGACGAATCCTGACGAAGCACGCAGACTTCTAACATCTCTCTCATACTTCCTGCGTCAAAACTTGGAAGGGACGACAGCGGAGAAAGTAACGTTGGAGCAAGAGCTTGCACACGTGGAAGCGTATTTGAAAATTGAAGAAGCAAGGTTCATTGATAAATTGAAAGTGTGTATTGATGTGGATCATACGATTTTGCAAGAGTTCATTCCGCCACTTACGTTACAGCCGCTTGTCGAGAATGCCGTCAAACATGGCATTAAAGAGATGGAGAAGAACAGTGTCATTCAAATTATTATCCGAGACAGTGGTGATGCGATTGATATACTCATCCAAGACAATGGTTCGGGCATTACAAAAGAGCGATTACCGCTTCTTTGTGAGAAAGTAATTGAATCAGAAACGGGGACTGGACTGGGGCTCTATAATGTGAATCGCCGCTTGACCATGACGTTTGGGCACCAGTCAGCATTGCATATTGCCAGTTGTAGGGAGCAAGGAACAGGGACGGAAATATCATTCCAAATTCCGAAAATGGGAGTGGTTGTATGAATCGGATGATAAAAGTTGTCGTAGTGGATGATGAACGCTATGCACGGGAAGAATTGACGTATTTGCTCGAACAACATACTGGAATTGATGTTGTAGGGGAGGCGGATTCAGGGGAGTCCGCCATTATGAAAGCGATCCAACTACAACCCGATGTCTTGTTTTTAGATGTGGAAATGCCGAAGTTGAATGGTATGGAAGCTGCCAAAGCGTTAATGGAGCTAAAAAAGGTTCCATTGATCGTTTTTGCGACAGCTTATCCGCAATTTGCAGCAGAAGCATTCCGCATTAATGCAGTTGATTATTTACTGAAGCCATACGATGAAGAACAAGTGAAGCAAACGATCATTCGAATCCAGGACAAGCTTTTACCGAAAGAGAACTTAGAAACCATTAGTCGTTTGGGAAAATTAGCGATCGAAATGGACGGAGAAATTGAGTACATACCAATTCGAGATATCTTTTATATGTATCGTGATGAAAAAGTGACGAAGGTAATTACCGCAAAGCAGGAATATGATTTACGAACTTCCTTGAAAGAGTTGGAAAGCAAGTTAACGCCTTTTTCTTTTTTTCGGATTCACAAAGGCTACATCGTCAATTTACTGCACGTGAAAAAATTGACTCCGTGGTTCAATGGGGCGTATCAGTTAGAGCTCGAAGGACGCAGTGAAAAGTTATCAGTGAGCAGAAATTATGTACGTGATCTACGTCAACAGTTGGAAGTATAAGATACTTGCATAATAATCCGCCATTCATACGTTTTATTCTTCATTTTTGACATGTTGCGACAAAAACCTCCGTTTTTAGAACATTTTCTCTAAACTGAATGAAACCGCTATCATTCAAAAGGGGGAAGTTCTAGTGATTACGTTTTTATTTGGGGTAGTTTTACTGATTGTCGGTTATTTCACGTACGGTAAATTCATCGAAAAGATGTTTGGCGTAAAGGAAGACCGCGCAACACCTGCTTATACGAGCGGGGATGGAGTGGACTATGTGCCAATGAGCACAAAGAAAAATTCTTTAATACAATTGTTGAACATTGCAGGCGTAGGTCCTATTTTCGGGCCGATTATGGGTGCACTTTATGGTCCAGTCGCTTTTATCTGGATTGTGGTCGGTGCTATTTTTGCAGGAGCTGTACATGACTATTTAACAGGAATGATTTCGATCCGTAACCGTGGAGCACATTTACCTGAGCTTGCGGGCAAGTTTTTAGGAAAGTTCATGAAGCATATTGTAAATGCATTTGCGGTATTGCTTCTTTTATTAGTAGGAACAGTATTCGTTTCTGCACCAGCTGGCTTGTTATACAATTTGATGAACGGTTGGATGGCGATGGGCATTATCGTTGCATTGATTTTTATCTACTATATTATTGCGACATTATTACCAATCGATAAAATCATCGGGCGTTTCTATCCAATCTTTGGTGCACTACTCATTATCAGTGCTGTTGGTGTTGGTGGAATGATGGTGATCAAAGGCGTTTCGATTCCTGAGCTATCACTAACGAATTTCCATCCTGACAATTTACCGATTTTCCCATTGTTATTCTTAACAATCTCTTGTGGTGCATTGTCTGGTTTCCATGCGACACAATCACCAATCATTTCTCGTACGACACAAAAAGAAAGTCAAGGACGTAAGATTTTCTACGGTATGATGATTGCCGAAGCAATTATCGCGATGATTTGGGCAGCAGCTGGAATGGCGTTATTCAATGGATATGGCGGCTTGAGTGAAATGCTTGCAGCTGGTGGACCAGCACTAATCGTCAGCGAAGCGTCAACGATGATGTTAGGAGCTGTTGGTGGAACATTGGCAGTATTAGGGGTTATCGTTCTTCCAATCACTTCAGGTGATACAGCATTCCGAAGTGCACGTATGATCATTGCAGATTATTTGAAATTCCCACAAGCTAAAATGGCGAGCCGTTTGTGGATTGCTGTACCGTTGTTTGTCGTTTCCATCATTTTAACGCAAGTCGATTTCAATATCTTATGGCGCTACTTCTCATGGGCAAACCAATCGACTGCAGTTATTGCATTATTTGTAGGCGCAATGTATTTGTTCATTGCCAGAAAAAATTATTGGGTTGCATTGATTCCAGGCACATTCATGCTCATGGCGACGACGACGTACATTTTAAATGCGACGATCGGATTCGGTTTACCAATGAACGTGGCGTATATTGGAGCAACTGTTATTTCCATCTTCCTTGTTGTCTTGTTCTTCTTCGCAGCAGTAAAAGCACGGGCTGCGCAAATTCCTTTGGAAGAAGACATTACAAACTGGAAAGGTGCAACGATCAACTGATGAACTAAAAAGAGGCTGGCCAATTCGGTCGCCTCTTTTTACATATACCAAAGCAAATCATATTTCATCTTTTTACCTGCTTTGCTCTCTTGCTCAACAACCTTCCACAGGCCATTTTCCCTTTGCACTTGATAGTATACGTTCGACCCATCAGATTTTTTAAAGAGAATGAAACCTTCGTCGTCTTTTACAAAAGTAACCGGGTCAATGACGTTCTTAAAGGGTGGTTGAATTTCAGGACTTAAAATATTGATAACAATTTCTTCAGCGATTGCCGCAAGTGAATTATACGCATCATGCTTTTCTGCTTTATAGCGTAATTGTTTGTAATCATAGCGTTCATAAGGCAATAAGTTCAGATGAAAAGTCTTTTTGATATCAATCAACACATCTTTGTAAAACTGCTTCATCTTTTTTTCTTCGTCATCGCCTTCATGTGCAAAGCTCAGTTGTTCAACGCCTTGAGGACTTACTCGGAATTGTATAGTTTCCTTACCTATTGGTGGATTGTGTGCATTTTCAAATGTTTGAACTTGTACATCGACAATGAACGTAAATTCTCCGACCTCTTCTCGTTCAATCTTTAAAATGTCAGCATCAAACAGACCATACGATTTGTCGTAGCCATAATGTGCGACAACTGCTTGCCTAATAACAGGATCAAGTGTGGTCAGAAGTGCATCTTTGACGGATTGCTGTTCAATTGTTGTGCTGGCGTGACCGGAGTGCAAATTAAACGACGAAAAGAAAATAAGAATAGCAAAGGCGGACAGTAATTTTCTCAATGTTAAACACCTCCTCATCAGACTTTGCAGTTAGGATTACCTGTAGGTGAGAATCAATACGTAACCGAAAAAATATGGACATGGCCATCGATTACGTGGAACGCCGCATAAAATCCTATAATGCCGCAAACTTTATCCAAACGCGGCATAATTCCTTCAAACACAGCAAACTTCTACAAAACACGGCATGATCCCGCAAAACGCCGCATAGCTAGTCTTATTAAAATAAAACCCTTAATTTGTAAAATGCATTTAGCGCGACACCAACTCCACCAACAAAAAAAAACCGCGCTCACAAGTAATTAAAGCAGGGAAATTTCTCTGTAACTGCTCATGATATCCTTAAATACCGCAAACTTCTTCGTAATGCCGCATAATTCCACGAAACGCCGCAAACTTCTTTCAAACGCGGCATAATCCCACAAAACACAGCAAAATTTTACAAAACGCGGCATAATCGCCTAAAACGACGCATTCTATTCAAACGACACCATAATTGGCCAACTACATGCAGCGCGGCAATGTAAACCGTAATCAAAACAAGCTCTCTGCGAAAAGTTCTAACAGGTGTTCAATGAGCGTTCTCTACCGTGTTTTTGAACAGAGCATTGCATAATCATACATTTTTGTCTTACATTTTCTATTTAAAAATACTCGACCGATTTGGTAAAGTTTACGCTATAATTGTCTAAAGTCATCAAGTGCATACGGAGGGGCATATGAAAAAATATATAGGTGAAATCGGTTTGATCATTACGGCCATCATTTGGGGAAGTGGATTTGTCGGTAGTGCGATGGCGTTGGAAACGTACACGCCGTATCAAATTTTAGCAGGGAGATTTTTAATTGGTGCGCTTTTATTATGTGCGGTTTTCTATAAAAAATTGAAGTTCATGACAAAAAGTGTGTTACTGAAAGGGACAATCTTAGGTGTGTTTTTATACATAGCATTTACATTGCAAACGGTCGGATTACAATTTACAACGCCTTCAAAGAATGCTTTTTTGACAGCTGTCAACGTGGTGATTGTACCGTTTATCGGCTTGGCGTTATATAAACGAAAACTTGATATATTTGAAGTGATGGGCGCATTTTTAGCGATGTTTGGTGTCGCAATCTTGTCATTACAATGGTCAGCTGGGGTAAATATTGGTGATTTTTTATCGTTCTGTTGTGCCATTGCATTTGCGTTCCATATTTTTTACACGTCTCAATTTGTTAAGAATGAAGATCCGATTGTGTTGACGATTGTTCAGATGGCAGCTGCAACAGTTATCGGTTTTGTTGTAGTTCTGCTTAAAGGGGAAATGGCATTCAGTATGGAACCCGGTGGATTGTCGTCTTTATTGTATTTAGGAATTTTCTCAACGACCATTGCATTTTTATTGCAAACTGTGGCTCAAAAATTTATTACCGAAACGAAAGCGGCCATTATTCTATCGACAGAGTCATTGTGGGGAATGGTGTTTTCCGTCATTTTATTAAGTGAAGTGCTTACAATTAAAATGGGCATCGGTGCTGTTTTAATACTTGGAGCTATTATTTTATCGGAAACGAAATTGAGTTTTATGGCAAAAAATCGGTCGAAGCGAGTGACGTGACAAGGGAGTGGATTTGTATGCATGTTCATCCTAAAAAAACTTCTATTATCTAGTTGACTCGTACCTAACGGGCACGTTTACAGTGAGAGTAGAAGGAGGAAACATATGCTATCAATCGGAAAAACGGCACGTCTTGTCGGGATGACTGTTAAGGCAATTAAACATTATGAGGACATTGGTCTGGTCTGTCCATCATATGTGAATCCTGAATCAGGTTATCGCTATTATGCTCAAAAGGAGCAACAGCAACTTCTGCGGATTAAGACATTAAGGCAATTTGGAGTATCTCTTTCAGCCATCTTGCAAGCAGGAGATGAACAGATGGAGACATTATTGCGCAAACGCATTGAAGAAATCGACGGGGAAATGAAGGAATTGAGTGGGGCTAAGCTTGCAATTCAACAATTACTTGAACAGGGGGAAAAACAAATGCAAACGAGAATTGTAGAGAGCGAAGGGTTTGTTGTACGTGGGTACGAAATGAAAGGGCCAGTAGCGGATATTCCTGCTAAGTGGGCAATCTTAAACGGTGATATTCACGAAAAAGGGCTTGTCGTGGAAGAATCGTTTGGTGTTTGCTTAAAGATGGAAGGGGATGTGATTCAGTACATCGCTGGATTAAAGTCAGAGTTGGCGGAGCAATTGCCTGGAAAAGATGAAGTAATTATTCCGCCCGGAAGATTCATTGTTGCAACAGTTGAAGGTGGCATCCCTGGCATTCCGGCAGCCTATGACTACATCATTCAAATGGAGGGCATTCAACTGAGGGAGTGCTATGACTTTGAACGTTATGTCCATCCCGAAGGTTCGACAGAAGACATCATTGAGATTTGGATGCCGATCGTGTAATATGCTTGCGTTTTTTTTTAGAAGCTTCATACCGGCCAATACTTATGAATACGATTCCTTGTATGAATGAGACAACCGCGATAACAATGGAAACACTTTGGGCTTCCCAAAAAGTCCGTTCTAAAAGACGGGACCCTAAAACACCTACTTTTGGTCTGTGGTACATGTCATAATACATGGCCCATGCTGCGATGAAACACACAATGCTAAGAACGACTAGCGTCCAGCCAAGCCAGAAACGTCGCAGTACAGGATCACTTAAATAGGTGATAACGAGCATTAGCAGTAACGGCAATAGTAGAGCAGCCATAACAATATAAATCATAAGATTCTCCTTCAATGGATAAGCGGATCAAGAAATTGAGGTGATCCGCTTATTTGTTTTTTATACTTCTTCCTCGTAAGTAATTGCTGTACCGGTCGCAATACACATCATCATGCCCTCACGAACGGTTTCAAAATCAAGATCGACGCCGATTACTCCATTCGCACCTAAACTTCTAGCCCGTTCTGTCATTTCATTCAGCGCTATTTGCCGGCCTTCAGCCAATTTATCCTCATACGCAGCACTTCTTCCACCGACAATATCGGTCACCGATGCAAATAGATCACGAACGATATTTGCGCCCATAATCGCTTCTCCACTCACTATACCGTGATAAGCCAAAATCTTTTTCCCTTGTAACGTGTTTGTTGTTGTTTGTAACATTGCCATTCCTCCTTTTACTTTTATACGATAGGAACTACTTTTAGTTTCATTATTTAGAAAAATATTGACAAGTAGTAGTTTGATTGGATTATAGTTAATGAAAGGAGTGATGTAGATGAATACACGTATTGAAAAAGTGGAGAGTTTTATTGTGAAAGGGTTTGAAATGAAAGGTGATGTCTCACAAATTCCTGCTCTTTGGGACAAGCTGAATGGAGCGCTTTGTGAAAGTGGAGCCTCCAAGTCGGAAGAATCGTACGGGATTACGTTAGCAATGGAGAATGGGAACTTTCATTATATAGCGGGTGTACGGAAAGAATTTGCAGAAGGAATGGTAGATTCGAAAGAAGTGGTCGTTCCAAGTGGTAATTTTATTGTTGCAAAAGTTGACGGGGGAGTGGATCAAATTCCTGCAGTATTTGGTGCGCTGATGCAAATGCCAGGTATTAATCTTCGACACAGCTATGGATTCGAGAAGTATCTTCATCCAGAGGGGTCAGAAGGGTACGAGACAGAAGTTTGGGTTGCGATTGAGTAAAACTCTTTCATAGCGGAAATTAGAAATTGTTGGTTATAGTAGTTTTTTGTGTTGACTATTACTCTCCCGGATCTAGGAAACGTAAAGGGGGGACGTTGGAATGAAGAACATTTATCGGAAGTTATACATTTTTAGTTTTAGCGGTGGTTGTGTACTTGCGGTTTTATCCGTTGTCTACTATTTTATTTGGCATGATCAATTTGTGGTGAATGGAGCTCTGTTAGTCGAATTAGGAATTGCGGCTATCGCTGCAATTGGTTCAGGTTTTTATTTTCGGCATGCTTTTCACAAGCTAAAAACTGCTGATGAAACTTCAACTGACGTATTCCATTTTGAGGAAGTGACAGAGCTGACGCTGAAAAGAGTACCAGCTCTCATACCTAAAATTGTCCATGTCGATTCTTTTGGACAACCGCAATTCATGATCGTACCGAATAGAAATTGGGCTCGTCCTTTTATGGTGTTAAAGTTGTTTGAAAAAGGGCTTATTTTCCCTGTCTCCTATACGATTTGTGACATGAATGGGTCTCCAATTGCGACGTTTCGCATAAAAAATACTGTGAAGCAAGTAACGTTATCACTTTGGAGTTCAGAAGGCTTGTTGATTGGGACTTACATACAACAATTAGCGAAATCCGTTCTCGTTAATCGGGGAACGCTTTACGGCTCAAATGGTTCAATTTGGCGTCAACTTGAAGCGAAGAATATGACTGGTGATATTGATGTGACGGATGAGCAGGGGCGTATGACTGCTACCTATCGATACGGACGATTTCCGTATGCAACACATCCTGCTTTCGTCAGTACGGCGCATCACGATTATGTCCGATTTGGTTCACATATTTCTTCAGATGAAAAACTTGCGTACACTATGATTTTTTTCTTTTGGCTAAGTTTGGAAGACTGATAATTGAAGCATGTGTATGAGAGGAATGTTGAGGTGAAAGCATTACAAACAGTAGTGCTTTTTTCTTTTAAATATTTCCTTGACTCTCACGTTACGTCATACTTTAAAGTGCATAGTGAAGGGAGGCTGGAATGATGAAAGTAAAGGAAGTAGCAGCATTATCGGGTGTGAGTGTGCGGACGCTTCACCATTATGATGACATTGGTTTACTCGTACCGGATACTGTAACGGAGGCGGGTTACAGGGTTTATTCAGATGAAAATGTAGCAACGCTCCAACAAATTTTGTTCTTCCGTGAACTTGGCTTTCCTTTAAAGAAAATTAGTGAATTGTTGAGCAGTCCTTCATTCAATCGGAAAGAGGCGTTTGAGTTGCAACGAGAAATGCTGATTGTTAAACGGACGCAACTGGATAGGATGATTGAAACACTCGACAAAACAGTCCAATCAGAGAGAGGAGAAATTACAATGACGAATGAAGAAAAGTTCAAAGGGTTCGATTTTGGTGCAAATCCATTCGAACAGGAAGCTAGGGATCGATGGGGGAATGCGGTTGTCGATCGAACGAATGAGAAATTTAGTACGTTTGGGAAGGATGCACAAGAGGAGATGAACGAGATCTATTTCAAACTGGCTGCGCTTAGAGATAAAGATCCAGCTAGTGAAGAAGCGCAAAAGGCGATTGGTGAATGGTATACGTTCTTAAATAAAATTGGCGATTACTCTTTAGAGGCATTCGCCGGATTAGGGGAAATGTATGTCGCGGATGAGCGCTTTATGACGAATATTGATAAGTTTGGAGAAGGCTTGGCGGTATTCATGCGGGATGCAATGAAGGTGTACGCAGAAAAAGGTGAATGATGCTCTGTAGAAAATGTAAATAATTGAAGGTGGGTCGGTGCAGAAGAAAGGATTCCTGTCACCGGCTTTTTCACGTATTCTTTGAAGTAGATGATCGTAAACTTCTGTTGCATGAGTTTCTGTTAACTCGCTTATAGTTACACGATACTATCGGTTTGTAGATTATGAAATTTTCATTCGAATGAAACTTCATATGACGTTGACACGTATAATAGATATATAGAAAAGCTCGAACTGTCTACAACGAATAGCGCAGCTACAACTTAAGGCTTAGTCATTTTCAATCTGCAGACGGTTTAGCGCGCGATGTAAATCGTACATACTTGTAGAGAGAAGAGTTAGGGGTTGGGAATTATGGGGAAAACAATTTATATTGTTCTTACTGATACGGGGACATTGCTATCGAAAGCAATCGGTATGTATACACAGAGAGATTTAAATCATGCATCGATTGCATTTGATGAGCAATTGACGGAGATCTATAGCTTTGGACGGAAACAGCAGTATAATCCGTTTTTAGGAGGTTTCGTCCGCGAAAATGTGGCGGAAGGGATTTTTCAAGATGCTGCTTGCGCTATTTATCGATGTGAAGTGTCCGCGGAAGCATATATGCGAATCCGGCAGAAAATCGTTCAGTTTGAGAGAAATCAAAACGACTACAAATACAACTTCATCGGTTTGTTCGGCGTAGCGCTGAATAAGGAAATTCGACGGAAACGGGCTTTTTTCTGTTCTCAATTCGTGGCGACCGTTATGCAGGAAAGCGAAGCGCATCGGATGATGACGAATCCTTGTTTAACAATGCCGCATCATTTGGCATTTTTGCCACATATGCAACTTGTCTATGAAGGGGACTTGCACGGTTATTTGCAAACTGTAAGAGGTCAGCAAATGCAACGGCCGATTCGGATGGGCTTGTTGAAAAGTTTAGCATTTCGCTTGTTAGCATAAATAGGTGAGGAAGGGAGCTTCTCATTTGTTGGGGAAGCTTTTTTATTATGAACGGATAAGAGGTCTGTGCTTGGAACACTTAGTCCAAGTCGACAGGTGATTTGAAGTTCAGGAGAGTAGAATTTTTACCTGCTGAAGCGGTTGTTCTTCGCTTTTGTACAATTCCGTGCGATAATGAACAAAATGAAGGAAAAAGGATGACACGATGACAAAAACAATTGATGTGCAAGTGAACGCACAAAGTATAGCAGCCTTTAAAAAGGGCTATCCCTTAATATTAAAAGATGCAGTGATGAACCCTGAAGTATTGCATGAAGAAGGGACAATCATTCGTTTAGTTGATAAATACCGTAAATTTGTTGCGAAAGGCTATTATGGCAATCAAAACAAAGGAATTGGCTGGGTGCTCACAAGAGATGATCAGGAGGAAATCGATTTTGCTTTCTTTGAAGGGAAAATTGCTGCTGCTTTATCTAGACGTGAGGCGTTCTTTGAAAATGAAGAAACGACCGCTTTCCGTCTGTTCAATGGTGAAGGTGACGGAATCGGTGGATTGACAATTGACTTTTTTGACGGGTATGTGATGGTTAGTTGGTACAGCGAAGGCATTTATTCAATGAAACATCATGTATATGGTGTGTTGGATAAGCTTATGGATTATAAAGCCATTTATGAGAAGAAGCGTTTTGACACGAAAGGTCAGTATATTGAACAGGATGATTTTGTTAAAGGCGAGCCAGGAGATTTCCCGATAATCGTGAAAGAGAACGGTATGAATTTTGCCGTCGATTTGAATGACGGTGCGATGACAGGAATTTTCCTCGATCAACGTGATGTGCGTAAAGCGTTGAGGGACAAGTATTCGGAAGGTAAACATGTATTAAACACATTTTCGTATACGGGTGCCTTTTCTGTAGCAGCCGCTCTCGGCGGTGCGCGTGAGACGACAAGTGTCGATTTAGCGAAACGGAGTTTGCCGAAGACCATAGAGCAGTTCAGTGTGAATGGAATTGACTATGAAGCACAAACCATTAAAGTGATGGACGTGTTTGAATACTTCAAGTACGCAAAACGCCATGCGTTAAAATTTGACGTTGTCGTACTAGATCCGCCAAGTTTTGCGCGCTCAAAAAAATATACATTCAGTACAGCGAAGGATTATCCAACGTTAATCGCTGACGCAATTGCGATTACAGAGAAAAATGGCATCATCATTGCATCCACGAATAATGCAAGCTTCAGCATGAAGAAATTCAAGACATTCATTGCCAAAGGATTCGAAGATGCAGGTGCGCGCTATAAAATTCTTGAAGAATCATCGCTACCAAAGGATTTCCGTACAAATCGCGACTTCCCTGAATTCAACTACTTAAAAGTCGTCATCTTACAGAAATTGAAATAAAAACAAAAGCCACCTCCAACGGACACTATCCGAGGAGGTGGCTTTTTTTGTATTTGTTTGGGTGCCATTTGTTTGGGTGCCAGTCCCCCAAACAATTTGGAATTGTTTTGGGGACAGGCACCCGCTTAATTCTGAATAGTTCATATAATTACAAGTGTACTATTGCAATTTTAGGTGTTTGGACGTTTAATGGATTGAGGAGGTGGGGAAATGATTCAAGCTATTATTCATGGTGTTATTCTTGCGTTCGGCTTAATCTTGCCGTTAGGTGCACAAAATGTGTTTGTTTTCAATCAAGGCGCACTTCAACCCAAGTTAACAAGAGCTTTGCCAGTCGTCATTACGGCTGGAATATGTGACACAATCCTCATAGTCGCAGCAGTTTCAGGCGTTTCCTTACTCATTTTAACGTTTGAGTGGCTTGAGACGATTATTATTGGGATCGGAATTTTGTTTTTGTTATACATAGGCATTTCACTCTGGAGAACCAACTCCTCGCCTGCAAAGCATGAAGGCGAACGATTTTCTCCAAGACGACAAATTATTTTTGCAGCATCCGTTTCGCTACTCAATCCACATGCTATCCTTGATACAATAGGTGTCATTGGATCAAACGCTTTAAGCTACACAGGCGATGAAAGAATGGCATTTACGGTTGCGACAATACTCGTCGCATGGTGCTGGTTTTTCGGTCTTGCGCTAACAGGGCGTCTTATTGGTAGGTTGGATACGAGTGGTACGTTTATCAACGTATTAAATAAAATCTCGGCCGTCGTTGTCTTTGGCGTCGCTATCTACATGGTATTCCGTTTGGTTGAATAACAATCATAAGGTGTAAGTGAAGCATGCCCAATCAAAAAAGCCACCCCGCGGAAACTTCCGTGGAGGTGGCTTTTTAGCGGTGCCAGTCCCCAAGACAATTTAGAATTTTTCGGGGGACAGGCACCTGCACAATTATGAATAGTGAAAATAATTTTAATTACAATTCACGTAGTTCTTTGTTTAATTTTGCAGCTTGTTTTTTAAAGTACATGTAGAAGGCGGTCCAGATGATTGCGTAGATGACGATGAAGAGACCGAGTATGGCGAGAAAGCCGGTTGTTGTGAATGGCACCCATCCTAGTACGAATGCGACGATGAAATAGAGGATGGATACACATAGAAAATGCAACATAGTTTGAACAGGCAACGATAGCCTTTCATTCTCAAAAAGCAACGGAGTTACGGTGAAGAACCAACCACAAAAAACTTGCCCAATTGCATTTTTCACAAGAATGGACGCGTCGAGTGTGTCATGATCCCCGACAAATATGACAATAAATAAGACAACAAGTGTAAGAAATGAGCCAAAAAAGATACCCAATATGCTTCGTAGTAAAAATGTCTTCATCCATTTTTCCTCCTGTTCAGTTTCAGCGCTTCCTTGATGCCGTGGACATACGTGCGGGAAACATATTCTTTTGCACCCGATTTGAAATGTACACATAGCGTTCCGTTAAAAGAGGCTTCAAATCTATTTAATTCGTGAAGATTAGCAATGACTGACTTGGATAAGCGAATGAACTTTGATGAAGAAAGCATTTCCTCTAGCTCATACAATTTTTCTCTTAACATATACGACCCTTCTGAAGTGACCGCAACGACCCCTTCGTTTTCCGTATGAAAATAATGCACGGCGTCTGGCCGAATAATATGTTGCATCTCTCCGTCTTTGCCGACGAGAAACTCTGTTTTCTTCCCTTTTAGAAAATCGAGGATTTCTTTAATCGATTCGTCCACTTCATTGCAGTGGATCGTCACTTTTGTTTCCTCATAATCACTATCAATGTCCAACGTTACTTTCATTCCCCCAAACCTCCCCTTAAACCTTACTTCTCATATCGTACCATCGAAAACCTCAAACTCTCACTTTTTTTGCAAAACGAATGATGAGAAGCGCTACGAGGACCCAACTTAAAATGTAGCCAATTGACATGAATGTACCGCTTTCAAAGACAAACTGGCCATTCCACACAGCGATGAACAGCTGATTCATATGATAGAGCGGATTGAAGTCTGCAATGACTTGCACGAAAGTCGGCATTCGTTCAATCGGCATTGTGAATCCTCCTGAAATCATACCGACTTGAAAGAGGACAATTGAAAAGACAAGTGCGCCGTTGATACTCCTGAAAAAAGAATAAATTGCAGATGAGATGATGAGTAAAGACGCGTTTAATAAAATGAAAAATCCATACGACACGAGAAAGCTTATAAGCTGGAAGGAAAGATCGTATAGGATCATACCTAGGGAAAATACAAGGAAATATCCGAAACTCGTTACAATAATTGATTTTAAAATATCGGATAGCAATAAGACTTTTTTCGGCACCGGTGCCAAGCTGACCCGTTTTTCAACTCCTGTCGACCGATTCAGCACTTTATTGAATCCAAAAGCGAAAAAGACGACGCCGAATGTGATAAGCAAGATGAAGGAAGGGGTATACGTCTCTGCATAATTCAATCCCCCGGCATACATGAACTCGCCATATAGCTCGCCCATGAAAAGATACGTAACAGGTGGAACGACCACCGTGAACACAAGATAGAATAGCTCCCTTGAAAACATTAAAAGATCATATTTCAACTGATTCGCTAACATATTTAGTCCCCCTCTTAACCTGATACTTTCGAAAGATAAAAATCGTTAATGGATGAATACCCGTCATCTAAAATCTGTTTTGTCGTCGAAAACACTTCACTAACACCATTATTAATGAGCAACACTTTATCGCAATACAACTCCACTTCATCCATATTGTGCGTTGTCAAAATGACAGTACCTCCAGTCCGTTTGTTGTAATCGGTAATGTACATCCACAACATATTTCGCATATGCGGATCAAGTCCAGTCGTCGGTTCATCCAAAATGAGCATTTTCGGTTCCGATAAAAACGCAATGGCCAAACTGACGATTTGCTTCCAGCCACCTGATAACTTATCGAAATACTTTTTTCTGTAAGGTTGGAGTTTAAAGTCGGTGATGATTTTTTCAATGTTTACTGTCGACTGGTAATAGGCCTTAAACAACTTCAACAACTCCACAACCTTTAACGACTTATAAAATTGAGTTGGCTGCAAGACGACTGCAATTTGCATACGCATCTCAACAAGTTGCTGTGCCGATAAGGTGCGTACCTCTTGATTTAACACGGAAACGGTTCCTTCGTCATAGGGTTTTAACGTCATTACGATTTCTAAAAAAGTCGATTTGCCAGCACCGTTTTTACCGATGACACCGATAATTTCCCCTGCTTGAGCTGTAAAATCAATCCCCTGTAATACTTGGTTTGCACCGTAAGCCTTTTTCAGTTGCTTCACCTGAACAATATTCATTGCCATCCCTCCGTTGTTATTCTTTGTACTTCTACTATAGAAAACAATGCTGAGTACGTCTTCGGATTTTCGGTAACTGGACAATTACGGTCGGTCACTTGCAAAAAAATAACGATAAGTTGCAACAGATGAAAAAGGATAAATAACGTTGTGTGTAGAATAACAAGTATAGAAGGGGGTCAAAATGCTTCATTGGAACAGGTCAGATGAAGATTTCATATGTTTTGTGACTCTTCGCGTCTGTAAGTTTTGGTTCTATGATAGGCATGTGTATATAACTTGGGGTTAGTGTATTGCAGAAAGTGTAGCTACACATGAAATCACTCGCTATATAGAACCCATATTTTAGTATATGTCATATTGTTTTTGGTAATAAACGATGTATGATGAATTAATAGAAAGAGAAGGACCTACAATGTATGATTCATTGTTAATGAGGGGGAAATGGAATGATTGTGATGATCAATGGCGCATTCGGTGTGGGGAAGACGACGGTTGCCAACGAACTGTTACGTAAAATGGACGGGGCCATGCTTTTTGATCCAGAAGTGGTTGGTTATATGTTGCGACACATCATACCGGAAAATATCAAACATGCGCACGAACAAACAGGGGATTTTCAAGATTTGGATATGTGGAAACCGTTAACGGTTGAAGTGGCAAAACAACTTCGTGCAACGTATGGAAGAGATTTAATAGTGCCGATGTCGATTTACAACAAGCGCTATTTTAACAGGATTTATGATGGCTTTTTAGAGATTGACCCGGAAACAGTCCACTTCTGTTTAACTGCTGAAAAAGAAACCATTCATGCACGTCTTCACGCGCGTGGTGAAGAGGCTGGCAATTGGTGCTTTAATCAAACGGACAAATGCATACAAGGATTTAAAGATTTTGATGACCATCATTTTATTCAAACGGATGATGTGCCAATAGAAGAAATTGTGGAGTTCATCTGCAATGAAATAAGACAGGAAGTGAAGTAAAGATGTTAGGTTTGAATAAGGACGTAGTGCAATTATCATCCTACAATCCACAGTGGAGAAATCTTTTTGAAGAAGAGAAAAAGATTTTAGTTGAACTGATTGGTGAGCACATTATCGATATCCAACATATTGGCAGTACTGCAATTGCAGGGATTGCAGCGAAACCGATGCTAGATGTATTAATTGGCGTTAAAACGTTAGAAGACGTAAAACAATTCGATAAGGTTCGATTAAAAGAGGCGGCTATCTATCCATTAGGTCGAGTAGCGATTGAAGGGAAAGTTGTCTATGCGAAGTTTTCGGACTTAGAAGCGCTCACGAAAACACATGTGTATCACATTGTGGAATATGGAGGAGATTGGTGGCAGCAACATACGCTGTTCAGGGACTATTTAAACAACCATCTTCATGTGGCTGCTGACTATGAAAAACTAAAATTGGAGCTTGCTAAGAAATTTCCAACGTGTGAAAAAAGTTATGCCGATGCGAAAAAAGCGTTTGTAGATAAAGTCTTTCAATTAGCTATGAAAGAATTATCTGTTAAATAGAACGTGCGTGTGGTAATCTATTACTAGAAGAGTTGTATCCACATGCATGATTGCTATATTTCACTAAGCTGTCAATAAAAGTTTATTCGGAGGATACAAGATGTTTATAAAAAGGAATGAACTAGTCATTCGACAGCTTTTGGTAGAGGATCGTTTTCACCTTGCAAAATGGTTGTCTGACCCAAAAGTGCTTCAGTATTATGAGGGTAGAGATCGCCCATTAGATATGGAGCAAGTCATAGAAGATTTCTTTGGAGATCCAGGTGAAGAAATACGTTGTTTAATAGAATATAAGCAGGAACCGATCGGTTATGTGCATTCTTATCCAATAAGTGAAGAGGAAAGAAGACTATATGGCTATGACGATACAATGGAAATTATATACGGAATGGATCAGTTCATCGGCGAGCCGCCTTTTTGGAATAAAGGAATAGGCACGCAACTAGTCGAGACCATGATGGATTATTTATTGAACGTCAAATGTGTGGATCGCATTGTTATGGATCCACAGGCGTGGAATGAGCGGGCAATCCGCTGTTATGAAAAGTGTGGATTTACAAAGATCAAGCTGCTTCCGCACCACGAGTGGCATGAAGGTGCATATAGGGATTGTTGGTTAATTGAATTTGATAGGGGGAGATGAAGGGCGAGCAATTTTTAACACTTGGGGCTCCAAGTGAAAAGAGCTTGCAAATGGTAATAAGGGGCATTAGCGAACACGGCATTTAGAAAAAGTATCGGAGGAACAATGAAATGAAAAGGATGAAACCGCCATTCGCTGCTAAACGTTTTGTTGATGAGTATTTTCCACATTGCCAAGCTGCTATTCTTGCAGGCAGCGTCGTCAGAGGAGAGGCAACGACGACATCGGATTTGGACATTGTCATATTTGATAAGCACGTACAGTCCCCTTACCGTGAATCCCATATTGACTACGGATGGCCAATTGAAGTGTTTGTACATACACTCACTTCCTATAAAACCTTTTTTCTTGCGGACGCTGAAAGGGCTCGCCCTTCATTACCAAAAATGGTTGCAGAAGGAATTGTTCTTGTCGATGCCGGCATACTTTCCAGCATTAAAAATGAAGCGTGTGAACTTTTAAATAATGGACCTGTACCTTGGTCTGCGGAAACGATTTTAACAAAGAGATACATGTTGACGGATATGCTCGCCGATCTAATCGGCTCCAAGAATGGTGCAGAGGCACTTTTTATCGCCAATACGTTAGCGGAAGCAATCCACGAATTTGTATTACGAACAAATTGCCAATGGATTGGCTCGTCTAAGTGGATTGTAAAAGCCTTGAAACAGTACGATGAAGTATTTGCAAAAAGATTTACGGACGCGTTCGATCTTTTTTATAAAACCGGTGACAAACACGGCATCATCTTGTTAGTGGATGAAGTATTAAAACCGCATGGCGGAAGGTTATTTGAAGGCTACTCAATAGGGAAATGAGGAATGATGATGTCGATTACGTATGTGGATTGGGGCGGTCATCAAGTAAAGTTGACATGGATTGAGCAACTTTTGCCTGAACGGGACCTCATCACAAGTGTCCACGCATTTTGTTTTCACGAAGGAAAATTGCTCATGGTGAACTTGAATGATCGAGGATGGGATTTTCCTGGTGGACATATTGAAGTCGATGAGGCAGTAGAAGCTTGTCTACATCGTGAAGTGTTCGAAGAAGCTTATGTACAAGGTACTTCCCATCTCCTTGGGGCGATTGAAGTGAATCATGAAGAAAACCCTTTGTGGACCGAAGCCAGTCCCTATCCGAAAGTGGGCTATCAAGTATTTTATCGGATGGATGTCACGGATTTCATGTCATTTGATGCGGCGTATGAGTCAACGGAGCGTACGCTTATTCATCCGGCAGAGGTAAGTGCCTACTACAAGGGATGGCACACTACATATGAAGTGATCATGGAGGCGGCCCTACGTCTTGAAAACCTGTCTATTTAATGCTTAATACGCTAGGAATGAAGAAATAGATGCTTTTATGAAAGATGATGAAAGTACTTGGTCATGCAAGAAAGGGAGAGGATAAATGAACAATTTTATGTATTCGTTGTATGCATTACTTTTGGGCATTATCGCTTTTTTTACCGGTGAGATTGTCACTTTTGTTATGCTAGGTTTTATACTTATTGCCCTCATCAATATCAACACGACGCTTAAGAAAATTGCTAACAAAGATGACGATAATAGTAAATGAATAGGACCTTCTCTTCGCAAGACGTGAGTAGATGGAAGTTAGGACCAAAAACTGTATGGAAGGAGTTGTTGAAAAGACCTCATGAAAATCAGGAAACTACAACTTCAAGAAACACCTCCCTATACGCTTCTACTATTAGCCGATCCTTCTCGGGTTTTAATAGAAGCGTATCTGCAGCAAGGTGACTGTTATGTATGTGAGGGAAAAGACGAGATTATCGGCACCTACGTAATCGTGAAATTAAATGATGAAACGACAGAGATTAAGAATGTTGCTGTACGTGAGGACTTGCAAGGTCGAGGAATCGGTAAAAAGCTTCTACTTGACGCACTACGTACAGCGAAAGCGAGTGGTTCTACAACCGTTGAAATTGGGACAGGGAATTCCAGTATTGGTCAACTTGCACTCTATCAAAAATGCGGTTTTCGCATTTCGGGTGTAGTAAAAGATTTCTTTGTCAATCAATACGAAGAACGCATTTTCGAAAATGACATTCAGTGCAGGGATATGATTCGCTTAGAGATAAGCGTTTAGATTATTCACCTAATCCCATTATGAGTCCAACCGTCGGAAAGTTCACAAAAAAGTTGGATGACAACAGACCATACTCCTACTAAGCTGAAAGTAACAGTTGTTGAACTTTCCGAGAGGGAGATGTCTAAATGCGAAACGTATTGCTGCTAATCCTTATTGTTGGAACAATTATAATGACGGGTTGTTCGTATGAATATGCTAAGGAAGACGGTTATCGAATGGCGGTCATCAATGAAGGGTTTCCAATTCCAAAAAATGCGTATGAATTAAAGCCGGAAGATTGTACAAATGTGATTGCCAAGTCTGCGAAATACAAGCTAAAGGATATTGGTGATGAGGAAGGAACGCCACCGCAAGACTACTTGGATGAAATTGAACGGTGGGGTTGGACAGAGCTTGAAGACAAGCGAGTTGGTCACGTTCATTACTTTGAAAAAGAGGGGAAAGTCATGTCGCTCATTATTCAGCAAAATGTATTTGATGTGTTTGAAATGAGTGATGAGTTGGAACTGTAACGAATTCCTTGTACTAGATGGGATCGTAATAGTCGCTTGCTAAGCGGTACCGTTTATTGGAATGAAGTGGTCTTTATCCAAATGTAGCGAACGATAGCGGTTGGAAATGAATGTGGGATAAACAATGAAACTCTGTTATTTTAATAAGCGTGCTGCTTTATCGTAGCGCTGGCATAGCGGCACGCTTGAATTATTTATTCGATATAATTTCTTGACGAATATTCAACTCCATCTGAGCCGACGAATTTTCGTGGAGCAGTTTTCGTTAATGTATACGTAAATGTTTCCTTTCCAGTGACGGTAATCGTATACTGATCGTCTTCTTGTAAAACTGTGTAGTTTTCGTATTTGCCTGCGTCTAAAGCGGTATCTTTTATTGCAAAACCTTTGTAAGGATCCTTAATTTGGCCATCGGGGTTAAATCCGATGAAACTACCATAGTCATCTTGAATTATAATTTGTTCGTCATAGAAAGTAATGATGTAGGTTGTAGGACTCGTTTGACTGGACTGGGTTAAAATGACACCATTCCAAGCAGAAGTGACATCAATGCGATTTTTTTCGGACAACGTACGTGTAGGATTATTCCCATATTCGCTTGTTATCAAGGTAACCATTCCTGTGCCGACCGTGAAGAATAGGATGAGAGTTAAAATAACTGGCAGCAATCGTTGTCTCCGAAAAGATCTTTTTTTGCCGGTCTGTTTGAAGATTGCTCGATAAGCACTTTCTTTTTGGCTTGTTGAAGGTTGAAATGCTTCGTTTAGTGACTTTAATTCCCTCGTTACATCATCTTCTGAATAGAGTTTCATTCGTAAAACCTCCTTTTTCCAATTCTTTCTTAAAAGCGACTAATGCACGTGATAGACTCATTTTCACTTTGCCTTCCGTCCACGCTAATATAGTTGCCGTTTCTAAGATCGAAAACTCTTGGATTTTACGCAACACAATTACTTGCTGGTAACTCGGTTTTAACCGTTGGAGCGCTGCATAAAATTCTTTCTGCTGAGCATTCAACAGTGTCGTTTCTTCTGGTGATAAATCATGCTTCGACCGTAAAAGTGCAGTATCTAGGAAGTGCGTGAAGGGTTGTTTCTTTCGGAAATAACTAATTGTCGTCGTATAGGCAATTCGAAAAAGCCATGTTTTTACGGAAGATTGCCCTTTAAATGTTTGTTCGTGTCTTATCGCCTTCAAAAACGTTTCTTGTGTTAAGTCTTCGGCAGTGTGAGCGTCATTGACAAGTAGTAAAATATAGCTGTAAATTTGATTGAAATGATTATGAAACCATTGCTCACGATTCGTCACGCTTTCATCCCCCTTTCTCAACCATTTAGACGCAAACGAAATAAATCGGTAACGGTTTCCCATAAAAAAACTTGCCACGGAATCGACCGATGACAAGTTACATTATGCAAACGCTACATTCATTCAAATAATCGTATTTGCGGATTTTTTCCTAAACAATGCACAAGCATAGCATGTAACTGCCCGCGATGATGGTAGAGGTGAGAAGAAATCTCTAGCAACCATTCATACCTTGTATAGGACACTCCCCAGTAGGAAGTTGTTTTTTGCATTAATTCATCTTCCGTATAATTCATGTAGCGAGTTTTTAATAACGAGAAATTCGTTAACAAATCATCTTTCATGTCACCAATAGCTGTAAAATGGTTGGATGCATAAAAGTTTCTCATTTCTTCTTCGGAAGCTTCGTTCGCAATTAGTAGGTCCGCCTTACATATCAACGCCATATGAGTGAATAGCTGACCAATGGAAAGTTTATCCGCTGTTGGTTGGGCATCTAAATCCCCTGGCTCCAGTTCGTCCAATAGGTCAGCAATTGATTGAATTGAAATGGAGATTTGATTGAATGCTGCCTGTACGTATGGATTCATCTCTTCACCTATATTGCTCCTTTTTCGTAGGCATGAAGAATTCTCAAATTTTCTATCGTCAATACGCCGCTCCATTCTTGCTTCGCTTTTTCCCATTCCTCTTCAAATTGTCCCCACGCCCACGTCGGTTTCCAACTCCCATCTTCCACTTGCGTATTTAGCAGATGCTGAATATTGGATGGGATGGCGTCTTTAAATTCTTCATACAAAAACGATTCTTTCATCGATACGATTTGGAGAGGAAGTAAGCAATAGCCATGCCATTTTTCGGGATCTGTCGTCACGCTGTTTCGGGCAATATGACGCACTCTATCGGTAATCTTCTCAGCTTGATCTGCAGGTAATTCCTTTAGTAATTTGACCAGGCATTGTAATACATGATGGTCGTTCGTGTCTACTTGCTGCACGTAGGTAATTGTATGAGCTGTCAATGTTTCTAAAAAATCGGCAGGCACAAGCCCTTTGTAATGATGGAGTAAGCCAGTTATCTCGGCACTAGGATTTCCCCATGGCCAATCTCCACCGTAATTCCACCAAATCGCCCGTGGCGCAGATTCCACTTCCTCTGGGACGATCTCCCATCCCATCTTTTCTTCATCGAAAGTATGCAACAGATAGTTGATTGCGCTTTGCACCATTGGTTCCGAATCATCTGCCCCAATGCGAATCAAATGTTGTAAGCCGATTGTTGTTGCTAGCGCAGAAGAAGCCTTGCATCTGAAGTCAGGCTCCAATCCGTTGCCAAAACCACCGTCTTCATTTTGATAGGTCATTAATGCATCTAACACTTGCTCTTCGTCACCATTCACAAATTCAAATGTATATAGAACCTTTTCTAATGGTCTAGCCTTTGTTTGGAGAAATGTTTCTGCTTTCTGAAGTTGTTCAATCACCAATAGTATCCCTACTTTCTAAAGATATTCGTTCTCTCTTCTTTCGCTAGTGTAATGAGTAAATCCTTTATTTTGATGAGACTTATCCAATTAAAAAAGCGTGAATTCAAGGATCAATCTCCTCGAATTTCACGCGGTTATGAATGAATCAACTAATTATCTAAGAAATTCATTAAAATTCATGCTCTGCAAGTACTGTTGCAATGGCATCTTCAATCGGTGTTACGGGACCCGTCACGTAATTATTTATCATAATAGAGAAAATTAATTCCGTTCCGTCTTTCGCAGTGACATATCCGGAAAGAGTGGAGACACCTGTTATTGAACCGGTTTTCGCTTTGACGTTACCAGCCGTTAATCCTTTGCCCATTCGGTTACGAAGGGTTCCACCTACCATTCGATCAGGCGCACCAGCAATCGGCAATGATGCCTCGAATGCAGGGAACCAGCTTTTGTCTTGTATTTGATAAAGCAGCGTAGTCAGTTCATCCGCCGAAACAAGATTTTTATGGGACATGCCCGAGCCGTCACGCAGTACAATTGTATTCGTATTCACACCGAATTCCTGTAGCTTCGCTTTCATTACTGCAAGTCCTGCATCCCATGTACCTTTTCCTTGCTGCACTTTCCCCATTTCCTTTACCAATGTTTCCGCGTGTCCGTTATTGCTGAGCTTCATAAATGGAATGAAGAGCTCTTCAAGTGGCATGGATTTTTTTTCTGCGAGCATAGTGGCGTTAGCAGGGGTCATACCGGTTTCCATCCGGTGCTTACCGACAAATAGGATCCCATGTGCTTCCAACGATTTTTTGAATACATCGAGAACAAGTCCAGTCGGCTCCCACACAGCTGTCCAAGAACGCGATCTCGTTCCTTCCAGTGGCATGTTTCCATCGATGAAAATTCGATTTGTCCCATGTTCACGTTCAATGGAAATGTTTTTTGTTGTACCTTTTGCCGTTGTCGAAGCGCGATTGACAATTTCAACGTAGCTAGTTTCTGGCGTAACGGTTACTTTTGGAAGGTCGCCTGCCTTATTGCCAGCATTCACTTCCACAATAACTGTACCAGCGTCATAGTCTGTATTTGGAGAAATCGTCAATGCGGAAACTTGCGCACCAACGTAACTGTGTTCATCCGACCAATTTAGGTCTTGTGAATACCGAACGTCATCATACCAACTATCATCTGCTAGTAAGTCCCCGTTAATTCTCGTAATGCCTTTTGCCTTCAAGTCTTTTGCGAATTGATCCAAGTCTTCTTTTAAGAGAGTGGGATCGCCTTTCCCCCTAATGAATAAATTGCCGTGAAGCATTTTGCCTTTCACTTGTCCATCCGTCAACAGTTCAGTCGTAAACCGATAATCAGGGCCTAAAATGTCCATTGCGGTCGTACCCGTCAGCAACTTCATGTTGGAAGCGGGACGGAGTCGGATATCACTAAAATGCGAAAAGATACTCTCGTTTGTATCCGCTTTTCGCACAATGACACCTGTAATACCACCTTGAAGCTTAGGGTCTGCCAATAATGCATGTAACTTGCTTTCTAATGATGTCGATTCAATGGATGCAACGGGAGTCGTTTCCCCGGATGCGGCGACAGAGGAAAAAGTTCCTTCATGTGCGACCGGAAATAAAGCAATCAAAGCAATGGAAACTGCTAAGAAAGCTCGCTTGATTAGATTTTGCTGCTTCATTACTAGCTCACATCCTTTCATCCTTTAGCTTGATTGTACTGCAACTTAGTAAGTATATATAGATGTAATTACAGAAAGTTTTAAATTGAAGCATTTTTACTAATGGAACACATAGTCATTCCTTAGTAGTTTATGCAACAGTAGGTCATTCATTCGAAGGGAACATAGAGAATTCGCGTTTTCGGAAAGCTTTTTTATAACTGGATAGGCTGCACATAGCGAAATTCTTGCGTTGCAAAGCTCGGTTCGCATCACATCGTAACCGCGTCGCATCACAACGCAACCGTTTCGCAACACAATACAAAGGCTTCGCATCGCAAAGCTCGCGTCATTCAGACGTGCTATAATCGTAGAAATTCTAGTCACCTATCAAATCACCAGATAATAACCTAATTTTTATACCTATTTGTAAATACTAGTTTGCGAAATATGTAGAATAATGTAGAATAATCAGTACGTGTAAAAAGATCTTGTGTGGTGGGAGCGTGTGAGCAGCATGAAGTACAACTTGAGCCCGTTAGGTGACGAAGCAGTCGTCATTGAAGTAGGGACGGAAATCAGTCCAGCAACCGAGAAAAAAGTGAATGCGATTGTCGCGACTTTGGAGGAATTGAAGCCGTCTTGGATGGTCGAGTACATTCCTGCTTATACGACCGTTACTGTAATTTATAAGGTTGATAGGTTGAAAGAGAACCGTCCGTATAATTCCATTTGTAAGCGTATACAGGAATTGATGAATGAAGTGAAAGAAGTGTCGATGTGCGAGCAGAAAGTTGTTCGGATTCCTGTCGTATACGGTGGAGTGCATGGACCGGACCTTGCTTTCGTTGCGGAACATAATGGATTGACGCCCGAGGAAGTTATCCGCATTCATACATCGGGGACGTATACCGTTCATATGATTGGTTTTGCGCCAGGTTTTCCTTTCATTGGCGGCATGTCTGAAAAGATTGCGGCACCAAGGCGGCAGTCCCCGCGTTTACATATTCCTGCTCGTACGGTCGGAATTGCTGGCATGCAGACGGGTGTCTATCCTATCGACTCGCCAGGTGGATGGCAACTTATTGGTAGGACACCAATCGAGTTATTTTTGCCAACTGAAGATCCGCCGAGTTTATTGTCGGCAGGAGATACAATTCAGTTTTACGAGATTACACAGGAGGAATACGAAGCGTTGAGAGGTGACTTTGAATGATTACCGTCATGAAAGCAGGTCTTCAAGATACGATTCAAGACTTAGGAAGGTATGGTTATCAGAAATTTGGCGTCATCGTAGGTGGTGTCATGGATCCTTACTCTCATCGAATTGCAAACCTTCTCGTTGGAAATGAAGAGCACATGGCTACTTTGGAAATGACGCTAGTCGGTCCACATTTGTTAATGGAACAAGACCTCGTCATTGCAATTTGTGGAGGGGATTTACAACCGTCGATCGATGGCGAGCGTGTGCCGATGTGGAAACCGGTCTTTGTCCAAAAAGGAAGCGTTGTAAAGTTTGGTGCTGCGCTTGCTGGTAGTCGTGCGTATTTGGCGGTAGCAGGTGGATTCGATGTGCCTGACGTGCTAAATAGTCGCTCGACATATTTGAAAGCACGAATTGGTGGATATGAGGGAAGAGCTTTGAAAAAGGCCGATAAGCTTGCGACGGGAAAACCGCTTGGTATTGGAGCTTTCGTCTATAAACGCCTTCAAACTTCAGGAGTATCGCTACCTTTTCGTTCAACGGACTGGAAAATCGCCTCAAAGCTCTTACCAAATCTCTCAAAACACTATGAGATTCGAGTCATGCCGGGGCGGCAATACGACTTATTTACGGAAGAGAGCCAGCAACGATTTTGGCAGGAACCTTTCACAGTGAGCTCGCAGTCTGACAGGATGGGCTATCGAATGAGTGGCCCGACATTGACGTTGAAAGTTTCTGCAGAATTAGTTTCCGAAGCGGTGACATATGGATCTATTCAAGTGCCGTCAGATGGCAATCCAATTATTTTAGCGGCAGACAAGCAAACGACAGGTGGCTACCCGAAAATTGGGCAGATTGCTTCGGTCAATTTTACGAAATTGGCACAGGCGAAAGCTGGCGATCAGCTAACCTTTACGGAAGTGACAATTGAACAATCACAACTGCTTGTCGCGAAGCAAGAAATGAGCTTGAAAGCGCTTCGTGCTGCGATTGAAAATAAATTCCGCTAAGCGTGTAAGGTGTTCAAGGTTGTGAGGTTATTTTACATGTATGGAGATAGGAGTGGAGGATATGGCTTTAACAGTTGATTTGAATTGTGATATGGGTGAAAGTTTTGGTGCCTATACGATGGGCAACGATGAAGCGATTTTGCAGACGATTTCTTCTGCCAATATTGCATGTGGGTTTCATGCGGGTGATCCAACGACGATGCGGAAAACGGTGCGAATGGCGCTGGAGAAGAATGTCGGCATTGGTGTACATCCGGGGTTGCAGGATTTAAGTGGATTCGGTCGCAGAGAAATGGCTATTAGTGCAATGGAGGCGTTTGACCTCGTTGTCTATCAAATTGGTGCATTATCTGCTTTTGTTCAGGCAGAAGGGGGGCGTTTGCAACACGTGAAGCCACACGGTGCGCTTTACAATATGGCAGCGAAAGATGCGCGTTTGTCAGAAGCGATTGCAGAAGCTGTGTACAAAGTGAATCCGGAGCTAATCCTTTTTGGTTTGGCGGGCAGTGAGCTAGTGAAAGCGGGTGAGCGGATTGGCTTGAAGACTGCGAGTGAAGTGTTTTCAGACAGGACGTACCAACCGGACGGCATGTTGACGTCCAGGAGGGAGCCGAATGCATTAATTACTGATCATGAACTTGCCATTCGTCAAATTGTGAAGATGGTGAAAGAAGGGAAAGTGACGGCGACCGACGGAACGGATGTCAGCATTAAAGCCGACACGATTTGCATTCATGGAGACGGTAAAACAGCACTTGAGTTTGCGAGACGAATACCAAGTGCGTTGCAACAGGAAGGAATCGAGATCAAGAAAATCGCTAGTTTTTTATAATGGGGATGGGGTGTTCACATGGGAAAAGGGAATACGATTCAAAAATCAAATAGAGGGGTTTTGTTAGGCGCGGCGTTTCTAATGGCAACGTCTGCTATTGGGCCGGGCTTTTTGACACAAACGACGTTTTTCACAGAAACATTACTTGCAAGCTTTGGATTTGTCATTTTGGTATCTATCATTATTGATATTGGAGCACAAATGAACGTGTGGCGGATTATCGCCGTTTCCGAGAAGCGGGCACAAGATATTGCAAACGATGTGTTTCCGGGTTTAGGGTTCTTGCTTGCGGCACTCGTCGTAGCAGGCGGACT
>NZ_JANKJL010000040.1:0-589 GCF_041414805.1 Sporosarcina sp. OR05
TGCTCGCTGGATTGAGATTATTGAACAGTGGAAGGATAGCGGTATGACCATGTCAGAATGGATCAGGGGGCAAGATGAAGTCACCTATTATCAACTAGTGAACGCTAGAAGAAGACTTTATCCAGAAGAAGTTTATGGAACTGGAAAACCCAATACTTGGTCAGCTATTACAATGGAGTTGCCGTCCTCTTCTATGAATGTTCATGTAAATGGTTTATATATAGAGGTCCCTCCGGGATTCGATCGAACACTTCTATTGGAGATTGTGGAGGTGTTAAAAGATGCGAATTAATCTCGAGGGGGTGAAAGGTGTTTTCCTCGCACACGGCTCAACTGACATGCGTCTTTCAATGGACGGTCTAGCAGCTCGTGTACAAGAAACTTTTGAATTAGATCCTTTTTCTTCGAACCTTTTTATTTTCTGTAATCGCCAACAGGACCGAATAAAAATCCTTCACTGGGATCATAATGGCTTTTGGCTCTACTATCGAAGACTCGAAAACGGTACATTTAACTGGCCGCAAGGTCCAGAAGATGAGACCATGCAAATTACACCTAGGCAATTAATTTGGTTACTTGAAGGGTTAAC
>NZ_JANKJL010000041.1:0-527 GCF_041414805.1 Sporosarcina sp. OR05
GTGTTTAAAAACTAAAAAGGAGAGGATGCAAATGGAAAAGCTACAAGGGATAGTAGTTGATATCCAACACAGCGTTTTTGAAAATCAGTTGGAAGCCCTGATGTATGTGGTGAAGGATGTGTATGCAGCGGATACGAAATTTATATTTTCGATTCCTGCATTTACATTCTCAATCGCAATCGAAGAGGAAAATTACAACTGGCATTTGGAGGAGCAGTTCAGGCTAGAGAGTCTATTCCAGCCCGAGCGAAAGGAAAAATTGAAGGAGGAGATGCGTCGCATCATCAAACATTGGTATGACTTCTGAGTGACGGAAGTTGTAGGAGAGTAAGCAAAATGCAGAGCCTTTTTGGCTCTGCATTTTGTGTTCAACGCCGGCAAAGCCGGTGATTCGCGAAAGCGAATAATTTGGATTGACGCCAGTCGATCCTTGCCGATAGGCAAAATTAGTGACTTGCATGGGTCACGATTAGAAGCGAACGAAAAGTTCGCTGGCGTTAGGCTTAAATTCAAACATGCAGCAGGAA
>NZ_JANKJL010000042.1:0-437 GCF_041414805.1 Sporosarcina sp. OR05
GAGGGGCAGCAAACAAAAATGATACGATGATGAAATATAACAAAAACAGGGCGTGGTCTAAATTTCATGATGTTATAGGCGTTTTAGAGACGATTTGCATGTTACAGTTCAGGAAAAAGCAATATATCTACGGAAGAGTTGAAGAGTTAAATGCCGAATGGTAGACTAGTTATATACTAAATTATTTTATTTTTAATGCCGAACCCACGCGGGATCTGGCGGTGATGAACAATGAATTGGCCTTTGGGCTTAATGTGGCATAGCTTATTTTGCTATGGAATCAATCGCTTTTGCGGGTGTGTTTTTACAACAAGCTCCCTAAATGGGAAGAGGGTAAACTAACAATAGCTCAGTGTTTTTCGTAATGGCTGGAGAGTCCAACCAGCGACCAATCGGGTCAGTCAAACAATTTGAGCAGAGGCGTAATCGAGTGTCCG
>NZ_JANKJL010000043.1:0-373 GCF_041414805.1 Sporosarcina sp. OR05
TAATGAGCTTTTAAATAGTCGTACAAAGCCCAACTAAATCCACTTTTAAATTGAGCTGTGATAGTTAAGTCAGTCGTCACATACTTCTCTTTTAATTCTAAAATATGAGGGATCATGTCGTCAGTCCATTTAAAACGAAAAATGCCATTATCGTATTTAATTGATTGAAATACATTCCAAAACTCAAATGAATCAGCTTCTAAATCTTCTGTACTAAAATCTAATTTTAAAAGTCTTCTCGCATCTTCTTTGGCATGATTTGTTTGGTATTTCTCAATTCCAAACTTCTTTTCAAATTTAACTTTAGTAAACTCTGTTTTACCATCTTGCTGAGTTGAGTAAATTGCATATGCTAATAATTGCATCTGGTTTA
>NZ_JANKJL010000044.1:0-354 GCF_041414805.1 Sporosarcina sp. OR05
AATCCATTCAGACGACGGCTAATTGTAGAATAGCTGATAAAATCAATTCCAAGCTCTTTCTTAAATGCCTCGTCTGACTGGATTCCTGCTTCAATGTCCCGATGACTATGCCATTGTGCAACATTCGCCATAATAAAGAGTTTTACGATTGAGAAGTCAGTAATTTTATTCGTACCATTCATTAAAGGACAAGCTAAAATACTATCTGGTAAATTGGATAAGAGTTGACGAAAGACTAAATTAGGGTTTACACTTTTCATGGCTTACTCCTTTTTGTAGTGTAAGGGAACTGATTTAGTCGTCGCTTCCTTACCTACATTAGGAGTTTTTTTGTCGTTCTTCAAGTCTTTTATT
>NZ_JANKJL010000045.1:0-347 GCF_041414805.1 Sporosarcina sp. OR05
TTTGGAAGACGGAAGAGTATTTCCGAAAATGAATATAAAAAAAGTTGTCTAATCACATAAATATTATGGTAAATATGTCGATATTTATAATATGAGAAACCTAAATGATCACTCACCTCAATTAACTGAACAGGATACAAAGATTGCGGCTCTTGAAGAGGAACTACTCTGTCTAAAAGCAATCATAGCTAGGTACGAAGAGATGTTTCGTTTACAAAAGCAACGCCAATTCGGAGCTTCAAGTGAGAAGTTCCCGAGTGGTCAACTGACACTTTTCGGTGAGGAAACATCACATTCTTCTACCCTGGAAAATACGACAGTGCAAGGAACTTCGAAAGCTTCCAATC
>NZ_JANKJL010000046.1:0-320 GCF_041414805.1 Sporosarcina sp. OR05
TAGCCATTGCTGAAAATTTTAACCTTACACTTTTAGCTTGTTTCAACGATTAGCAGGATTTTCTCGCTTTCTAATCCCTTCTTCAAAACACTTGCTTTGTTCTTCTTTCTTGCAGTTAAACCATACTTTTCTCCGTTAGCTATCATTGCTATTGCATGTTCTTTCGCAGTTTTTTTCATATAAATCCCTCCTGTATCCATCTTGTTGTTTAGAAGCTATGCCTGTCCAACTAGCCATATTCATGTGCGTTAATATTCCCCCATGTTAAATCCCAGCCATTTTGTAATGAGCACCAAATATGTACGCTTTAAAGCCAAAAA
>NZ_JANKJL010000047.1:0-304 GCF_041414805.1 Sporosarcina sp. OR05
AAAGATCACCTCGTAACAAGAGAGGAACGTCCATTGTACCGAGAAGTTTCAGCAGCGATGGACCGGATCCAGAATTATCTTGGCCATGGCAGCGGTCGAATTGATTTGGCTGAAGTTTATTTAAAAGGCGTTTAAACAACCCGAGAAATCTTGTATAAAATTCAATCCATCCGGGATAAGCCAAATATTATAAAAGTGAGTTAGATTATTTGGTTTCACTGGGGAAAAATAGATTATAATAACTCACCGCAAAAGGTGTCCTCTTATATAGGGGTGGGTGTTAGATTCAAGAATATAGATTATG
>NZ_JANKJL010000048.1:0-301 GCF_041414805.1 Sporosarcina sp. OR05
CCTTTTTCATCATGTATCACGGATGGATTCGCTAATTCTGACAATCTCAAACACCTCTCTGTTTCTAAAAGTTACTACCAGTATTGCATGGACAAACAAATAGAATAAGGTGTATTTCGATTAACGCTTACACATTTTCTCGTGGGAGATACTTTGTCTTAAATCTATCAAATTCGCGCCAAATGGGTTTTGACAATTCAAGGGGCTTGTTGGGGGAATTTGTAATGTGCTTGGAGATTTCTATTTTTTGTGAGGTTATGCGGCTTTTGAGCGAAGTATGCTGTGTTTGGAAGGAATATGC
>NZ_JANKJL010000049.1:0-287 GCF_041414805.1 Sporosarcina sp. OR05
TATTATGGTAAATATGTCGATATTTATAATATGAGAAACCTAAATGATCACTCACCCCAATTAACTGAACAGGATACAAAGATTGCAGCTCTTGAAGAGGAACTACTCTGTCTAAAAGCAATCATAGCTAGGTACGAAGAGATGTTTCGATTACAAAAGCAACGCCAATTCGGAGCTTCAAGTGAGAAGTTCCCGAGTGGTCAACTGACACTTTTCGGTGAGGAAACATCACATTCTTCTACCCTGGAAAACACGACAGTGCAAGGAACTTCGAAAGCTTCCAATCA
>NZ_JANKJL010000005.1:0-198899 GCF_041414805.1 Sporosarcina sp. OR05
CATCGTTCAATTGTCTGGTGACGATGGCGAAGAGGTCACACCCGTTCCCATACCGAACACGGAAGTTAAGCTCTTCAGCGCCGATGGTAGTAGGGGGCTTCCCCCTGTGAGAGTAGGACGTCGCCGGGCACATCACTTTTTGATAGAACTGTTAGTTGGTTAGAATTGATCATTTACTACTATTTGCAGTTAAAGAACCTCACATTCTATCAAAAGGTATACATATTTAATAAGGTCCCGTGGTGTAGCGGTTAACATGCCTGCCTGTCACGCAGGAGATCGCCGGTTCGATCCCGGTCGGGACCGCCATTTAATTTAAACTTCCAACCGATTGTGGATTTACTCCAGGGTCGGTTTTTTTGTATGTACATATTTCTGAGATTGATCAAATGCTTTGAATTTGTTTGTAATGAAAACGTAGAAAATTGTTTGTTTACAACTGATTGGTTTCTAAAAATAAAAACTTTGTATTACTGAATCATGTATTCGTAAAGAAGAAAAGCAAGTGGATGGACGGATAGTTTATGGGGCCGGATTGATCTAAATACCGCGGGATGGCCTGTTAAAGGCGCGGTTGAATAAGTAGTGTTCAAGGCAGATACTGATCACACCATGTTTCTGTTCATTGGCTGCATTAAACAATAACCGCGACCTGCAGGAAATTGAACGCGATTCACCAAACGGATTCAATTGTTCGCCATCAATTCGCAAAGCTTTTAGAATGACGATATTTTCGGTACACTAGAACAAAGTGGAGAGGAAAGGATCAACTAATGAGGATTGAAATGAATGTTTCCTCTTTGCAGGAAACAGAACAGCTTGCTGAGAAGCTTTCAAATTTGTTGGCACCTCCTGATGTCCTGACATTGGAGGGAGATTTAGGTGCTGGAAAAACTACATTTACAAAAGCGCTTGCGAAAGGGTTAGGGATTACACGGACGGTGAATAGTCCGACCTTTACGATCATTAAGCAATATGAGGGAAAACACCCTCTTAACCATTTGGATGTGTATCGCCTTGCTGAAAGTGACGAGGACCTTGGTTGGGACGAGTTGTTTTTCGGGGATGCAATTAGTATTGTTGAATGGGCGCATTTAATTGAAGAAGATTTACCAAAGGAACGTTTGGGGATTCAACTATTCCATACGGGAGAGACGTCCCGTAAAATAATTTTTACGCCGCTTGGTGAGCGTTATATGAAGATATGTGAGGCGATGACGAAATGATATGGTTAGGAATTGATACGGCCAATACGCCATTGTCCGTTGCAATTGTGAAGGATGGAAACGTCTTAACAGAAGTGAATTCTTCAATGGCGCTCAATCATTCATTGCGTGCGATGCCAGTTATAGAGGAACTTTTTAGGACAGTGCAAATGGAGCCGAAACAATTGGACGCGATTGCTGTTTCAGAAGGCCCGGGATCGTATACAGGCGTGCGAATCGGTGTGACGATTGCGAAGACATTGGCTTGGACGTTGCAAGTACCGCTTGTCGGCGTATCGAGCTTGAAGGCTTTAGCAGCGAACGCTTCCTACTTCCCTGGTGTCATCTGTCCGCTATTTGATGCGCGGCGGAATCATGTATATGCTGGTCTTTATGAAGAAGTGGATGGTTTGATAACCTCTGTACAAGAGGATGGGCATTTTGCGATTGATGAGTTGCTGGATGCTTTAGCAGGTAGAGGCCAACGAGTACTGTTCATTGGAAAAGACGTTGCAATGTATGAAGAAAAAATTAAAGAACGACTGGCCGATTTGGCTGTCATTGCGCCTTTTTCGATGCACCTTCCACGTGCGTCGTCACTTATTTACATGGCGCAGCAATCTGAAGAAAAAGCAGATACACACACATTTACACCGGAGTATCGCCGGATTGCGGAGGCAGAGGCGAATTGGATACAGCAACAACGGAAGGAAAAAGGCTTGTGAATACGACGATTGAGTATAGAAAAATGCGTGTAGAAGACATTCCAGCTGTCGTAGGAATTGAAGAGGAGTCATTCGCGACGCCTTGGACGGAAGAAGTGTTTGCGCACGAAATGAATGGTAATGATTATGCACACTATATTGTGGCCGTACAAGAAGATGAGGTGATCGGGCATTGTGGCATGTGGGTTGTGCTCGATGAATGCCATATTACGAATGTTGCGGTTCGCAAACATATGCGTGGAAATGGCATTGGGGAAGCGTTAATGCGGAAGGCCATTGAACTGTGCAAAGTGAATGAGGTTCGGTTAATGACACTTGAAGTACGTGTTTCGAATGAGACTGCAAAAAACCTCTATCGAAAGTTAGGTTTTCAAGACGGTGGCATACGGAAAAACTATTATACGGACGACCATGAAGATGCGCTCGTCATGTGGGTGGAATTGTAATGAACAAAGATGTCTATGTATTAGGTATTGAAACGAGTTGTGATGAGACGGCCGCTTCCATTGTGAAAAATGGTCGTGAAATCGTCTCGAATGTCGTCGCATCCCAAATCCAAAGTCAGCAACGTTTTGGAGGGGTCGTGCCAGAAATTGCATCACGTCATCATGTCGAGCAAATTACGCTTGTCATTGAAGAGGCATTGAAAGTCGCAAAGATGATGCCAGCGGACTTGGATGCGGTGGCGGTAACAGAAGGACCAGGACTAGTCGGTGCGCTATTGATTGGGATTAATGCGGCAAAAGCGTTTGCGTTTGCAAATGGCTTACCGATTATCGGAGTGCACCATATTGCTGGCCATATTTATGCCAACCAGTTAATGCAACCGATGGAGTTTCCGTTATTAGCCCTCATCGTTTCTGGTGGGCATACGGAGCTAGTCGTCATGGAGAAGCACGGTTCCTTTAAGTTAATTGGAGAAACGCGTGACGATGCGGCAGGAGAAGCATATGATAAGGTCGCACGTGTACTTGGCTTACCGTATCCAGGAGGTCCACAAATTGATAAACTGGCATTGGAAAGCGAAGAGGCAATTGAATTTCCTCGTGCTTGGCTAGAAGCAGATTCTTATGATTTCAGTTTTAGTGGATTAAAGTCCGCGGTCATTAATTATAAACATAATGTAGAACAAAAAGGTGGCTCGGTTATACCTTCTCACGTGGCGGCAGGTTTTCAACAGAGCGTTGTGGACGTGTTGACAGCTAAAACCGTAAGAGCTGCAAAAGAGTACGGTGTAAAGCAAGTCATTGCAGCTGGTGGAGTTGCAGCAAACAAAGGATTGCGCACTTCATTGGAAGCGACATTTAAAGATGCAGGGATTCCGTTTTACGTCCCGCCTATATCGCTATGTACCGATAACGCGGCAATGATTGCAGCTGCAGGAACAGCCATGTTTATTGAAGGCAAAAGAGGTGCAATGGATATGAACGGGAAGCCTGGTATGCAGTTAACTTCATGGAGTGAATAATTGGTGGAAATCGTCGAAATATGACGATTTCCGTTTTTATTTGGTATGAGGCGGTATTCATTTGTCAATAGGGAACGTTCGTACTTATGCACATTTGTTTATAAGTTGTGGATAGTTTTTCGATATATGTGTATACTTGCGCAACTGATGGGATAACTTTGTGGATTAAAAAACATCTTTCTGTGGATAATGTGGATAACTATGTTCATATCCGATTCTATCAATGCTAATCATGTTGATAAGATTGTGGAATAAAAATTGGGGCGTTGTCGAAAAAGAAAAATGCTGTCGAAAGGAATTTCTCCTTCAACAGCAAATTATTATGCTAATAATGTTTCGAGTTCTTCTTGCAAGTTCAACCATTTCTCGGATTGGTTGTCGTGTTCGGTCTGTAACGTATCGATTTGTTGTTGGATGTCCATCAACTTTACATGATCATCCGCATAGTCAGGATTGAGTAATTCGTCTTGGAGCTTACTGATTTCTTCATCCATCGTGGCAAGTGAGGCTTCCACTTCCGCGATTGCTCGTGTTAACCGACGTTCTTGTCGTTTGACTTCTTTATCTTCATCATGTCGTCGGTTTTTTGCAGCGGTTGATTGCTCTGCGATTGCTTTTTCTGCTTTCAATTCTTCAAGTTCGTTTTTCTTTTCAATGAAGTAGTCATAATCACCGAGGTATTCCGTTACACCACTCGGTCCTACATCCACGACTTTGGTTGCTATGCGGTTTATGAAATACCTGTCATGGGAGACGAACAAAATGGTTCCAGGAAAATCATCAAGTGCGTTTTCCAATACTTCTTTGCTGTCGAGGTCCAAGTGGTTTGTCGGTTCATCGAGGACGAGTGTATTGGATTTTAACAACATCAGTTTTGCTAATGAAAGTCGTGCTTTTTCTCCACCGGATAATGAAGTGACGGGTTTATCCACATCTTCGCCTGTGAAGAGGAAACGACCGAGTACGGAGCGCACATCCTTTTCGTTCATCATTGGCCATTCATCCCAAAGTTCGGATAGAACAGTACCGGACCCAATAATGGTCGCTTGGTTCTGGTCATAATAGCCAAACTGCACGTTCGTTCCATAACGGATTGAACCGGCAAGTGGTTCATGTTTTTTGACAATTGTTTTCAACAATGTCGACTTTCCGATTCCGTTTGGACCAATAATCGCAATTCGATCGCCTTTATACGCATGCATGTGAATGTGCTGTGACACAGGATTTCCATTATAGCCAACCGCAATGTTTTCCAACGTCAAAACATCATTTCCGCTTGGTCGATCGATCGAGAAGGAAAAACTGGCGGACTTTTCGTCTCCGTCAGGCGAATCCATCCATTCGGTCCGCTCCAAAAGTTTACGTCGGCTTTTTGCCATTTTAGACGTAGAGGCACGAGCGATGTTCCGTTGAATGAAATCTTCCAACTTGGCCCGTTCACTCGATTCACGCTCAAACAGTTTTTTATCCCGCTCATAATTCTTCGCTTTTTCATCCAAGTATGCACTATAGTTCCCTGTATACTTCGTCACTTTACGTCTGGAAACTTCATAGACAATTGTCACGATTTGATCGAGGAAGTACCGGTCATGCGAAACAATTAGGATGGCCCCTTCATAAGAAACAAGGTATTTTTCCAACCAGCCTAATGTCTCGATGTCCAAATGGTTCGTCGGCTCGTCCAAAATAAGCAAATCCGGTTTCGTTAACAACATCTTAGCAAGAGCGAGTCGTGTCTTTTGCCCACCGGACAATAAATTTACAGCTTTCTCATAGTCTTCCGGATAGAAACGCATGCCGTGCAGCACAGAGCGCATATCCGATTCGTATTGATAGCCTCCGCAATCTTTGAATTCGATTTGGAGGGCATCGTACTCTTTCATGACGCGGTCGTATTCCATGCTGTTCTCATAAACGGCAGGGTCGGCCATTTGCATTTCAAGTTTGCGCAGTCTCGTTTCCATCTCTTGAAGGGGTTTAAACACGGTCAACATTTCTTCCCAAATCGTCAGCGGTGAGTCAATACCGGCATGTTGTTCGAGGTAACCGACTTGAATTCCTTTCGGCATGTTCAATTCGCCCGAATCAGCGGACATTTCACCAGCGATGATTTTTAATAACGTCGACTTGCCGGCACCATTTCTTCCGACAAGTGCTACACGGTCACGATGTTGCACTTCAAGTCGTACGTTTTCTAATATGTCAGTTCCTGAAAAGGATTTCGTTACACCATTCACTTGTAAAACAATCATCTCTCACACCTCTATTCTCTTTAAGTGTAATCGAATGGACAAGGCGGTGCAACGGTCGACTTTACAGGAGCGGGCTTGTGCTGTACGATAGAATCGGTTGAATGTATGCACAGGAGGAAGAAAATGTCTGAAGTCACCCCGAAAATCCCACAGGCAACGTCGAAACGGTTGCCATTGTATTATAGATTCCTGCAAAATTTCGCAAATGCAGGGAAGAAACGCGTTTCTTCTAGCGAATTAAGTGAAGCGATGAAAATTGATGCGGCGACCATACGTCGTGACTTCTCCCATTTTGGCGCGCTTGGCCGCAAAGGATATGGGTATGATGTCCATCATCTGCTTACATTTTTCCGTCAGACACTTGATCAAGATGAAGAGACGGATGTTGCCTTGATTGGTGTAGGAAGTCTAGGGAATGCATTGCTTAAATACAACTTCCAAAAAAACCATAATACACGCATCGTCATTGCTTTTGATTCGAAAGCGCCGAATGACGGGAAGTTGATAAGCGACATCCCTGTATTCCATCCTGATATGATTGAGGAAAAAATTAAAGAATTAGGCATTAATCTTGTGATCTTAACATTGCCTTCTAGGGCTGCTCAAGAGATGGCGGATCGATTAGTGAAGATCGGTGTGAAGGGTATCCTAAACTTTACGCCAGTTCGGTTGGATGTCCCGCGGTGGATGCATGTCCATACAATTGATTTATCTGTAGAGCTCCAATCGCTGATTTACTTCATTAAAAATGACGTAAAAGATTCACAATTATAATTGGTTTGTTAATAGTAATACTGGCGTTTTTCATGTAGAATAGACACATATGAAGGAGGTGTCCGAAATGGCTCCAGGAGTAACTAGTTTAATCATTATCGCAATCATTGCTTTGCTCATTTTTGGACCGAAGAAGTTGCCAGAAATCGGAAAAGCATTCGGCTCTTCATTACGCGAATTCAAATCAGCAACAAAAGGACTTGTATCTGATGATGACGATTCCGTCAAAAAAGTAGAAGACAAGAAAAAAGACGTGCAATAAGTAAGGATGTCTGTCCGATGAACGAAAAAAATTTAACAGTCATTGAACATATAGATGAAATTAGAAAACGGCTGATGGTAATCGTCGTTTTCTTTGTTATTGCAGTGATTGGAAGCTTCTTTCTCGCCAAACCGATTATCCAGTTTGTGCAATTCAATGCCGAAGATAGCGGCCATTTGACGGAAAACAGCTTTCACGCCTTCACTGTCATCGATCCGATTGCCATTTACTTAAAGGTGATCATCTTTTTAGCCATCATTATCATTTCTCCGATTATTATGTATCAGTTTTGGGCGTTCATATCGCCAGGACTTCATGAAACGGAACGAAAAGTGACATTAAGCTATATTCCATTTGCTTTTGCATTGTTCCTAATTGGTATCGGTTTTTCCTATTTCGTTCTGATGCCGTTTGTTATGAACTTCATGAGTAATTTGGCGGCTGACCTAGGCATTACACAAACAATTGGTATTAATGAATACTTTACGTTCCTGTTCCAGATTCTTATTCCGTTCGGGATTGTCTTTCAATTGCCGATCGTATTACTGTTCTTGTCGAGGCTCGGCATTTTGGATCCCGTACATTTGGTGAAAATAAGGAAAGTGGCGTACTTTACCTTGTTCGTTATTGCTGCGTTCATTACACCGCCCGATATTATGTCGCATTTATTAGTAACTGTGCCATTGTTCGCGCTGTATGAAATTAGTATTCTGATTTGCCGTGTCGGGTACAAGAAGTATTTGAAAGCCGAAAAGAAGCGGAAGCTAGAAGAAATTAAAGCGGAACAACAGCGACAAATCGATGAAGTCATGGGGAACTTAGAAAAATAAACTCCTTTCATCCGTCCTCTGCTATTTACGAGGGCGGTTTTTTAGCGCTCAAAAATTAGCTGACATGAAACAAATACGCAAGGATAAACGTAAGTAGTAATGAATGAATAAACGGATGGTCTTTTAAAGACATCCAATCATATACATAAGATGGAAAAGGAGGCGTTTGTATGAATCCTATCATGTCGATTTGGACTCAACCGACGAAGACGTTGGCGTATATTTTAGAGCATAAGACAATCGGGTATGGATTTCTCATTTTTGCACTTTATTCGATAAGTGCAGGAATGGTTTCCTCGGCAGGTACAGGGTTATTTTCGGGACTTCCATTAGGAATCATTGTCCTGTTAGGGATTGTGAGCACCTTTATCGGCTCAATCATCGGGTGGTTGATCGGTGCGGCAATGTATACGTGGGTAGGGAAATGGCTTGGTGGAAAAGGGACGTTTTCGGATATGGCGCGTTTATTTCCTGCCTTTTCATTACTCATGATTTGGCTCGCACCGATGCATTTAGCGATGGTCGTTATGTATGGACCAGAACTGTTTGATACACCGACCTCTCAATTTGCCTTTACGAATTTACCGATTGGTGTGTATTTGTTAACGAACGTTGTAACGTTAGCAATTGGAATTTATGGTGTGGTCATAACGTGTAAGGGAATTGGCCTTGTTCACGGATTCTCGGCAATGCGTGGATTTGGCGTCATTCTTATTATCATCGCTATTGGAGTGCTTCTGGCGATCGTATTGGCGTTCGCTTTCTCGGCGATGCTGTTTTCAATCATTTAACGATAAATGTTGGTGAGTAAAAACCGAGCAACCCGTTATAGTTGGTTGCTCGGTTTTATTAGTGAAAGAATATCGCTAGTGCTTGTTTCGTATTTTGCAGCTGTAAGAGTTTATCGGCATTTAATTGAACAATCATGACAAAGCCGTTCATGAGGAAATGGGCAATCATCGGCGTCCAGATCCGTTTTGTATGGTAATAAATAAACGAAAAGACGATGCCTGGTGCCATATAGATGAGCGTGTGTTCTGGTTCTCCATGAACGAGCGCGAAGATCACACCACTAAGGATGGCCGCAATCCAAAAGTTCGTTTTTGTATAAATGCTTCCGAAAATGACTCTTCTGAACACAAGCTCTTCTAGTAGCGGTGCGAAGATGACGATCGGGATTATGATAATGGAGGAAGCTTTTGCAATTGTGCTTAGCATGGCGGTATTATCAGAACCCGGCTCTATGCCAAGACCAAACTCAATTGCTCCGGCAATCATTTGCCCTGCCATTGCCATGAAAAAGCCGAGGACTCCCCAAAGGATTGATTTACCGATTGACGCTTGCTTGCCTTTCTTGAAGATGTTCCAGAAACGTTTGTTTCGTGTTGTCATGAACAAGATGAATGGGGCAGCTATCATATTGGAGATGAAAAGTGCCCACGCGACCGCATTTAATCTTGCTAGCTCAATCTCTTGCCCAGCTGTCGTATGAAAATAGGTGAAGAAACTTTTACTAATTGGGATACTGACGAGTTGCATGGCGATATATAAGAGGATGATCCATACATTGATTTTCCAGTTTTTCATGTGCAACTTCCTTTCTTCTGATGTCCATTTTAGCGGTTTCATACTAGTTTAGCAAAGAGAAAACATAGCCAAGATAAGGTTTCATTTATATTGGACAGGCGAGGTGTAAAGAAAGTTCACGAGCGGAAAAATTATCTAAAAAACAGCAAGTATTTCACTTGCAATTAGTGGGCAACTTGATTATGATAATAAATGTATTAGCACTCGTGCTTACTGAGTGCTAAAAAGAAGATAACATATCGAGGAGGGTGTTTCACTTGTTGAAACCATTAGGTGACCGTATCGTAATCGAACTGATCGAAGCAGAAGAAAAAACGTCAAGCGGTATTGTACTACCGGATTCTGCGAAAGAAAAACCGCAAGAAGGTAAAGTAGTTGCGGCAGGTACTGGACGAGTTCTTGAAAACGGACAGCGCGTTGAGCTGGAAGTGAAAGAAGGCGACCGCATCATCTTCTCAAAATATGCTGGAACTGAAGTGAAATATGAAGGCAATGAATATTTAATCCTGCGTGAAAGCGACGTTCTAGCAATTATCGGCTAAGTCATACGCTTATAAAAGAAAACACGAAAAATCAGGAGGGAATTCATAAATGGCTAAAGAAATTAAATTTAATGAAGACGCACGTAGCGCAATGCTTCGTGGTGTAGATACACTTGCAGATGCTGTTAAAGTAACACTTGGACCAAAAGGACGTAACGTTGTTCTTGAAAGAAAATTCGGTTCACCGCTCATTACAAATGACGGTGTAACGATTGCAAAAGAAATCGAACTTGAAGATGCATTCGAAAACATGGGTGCAAAACTTGTTGCAGAAGTTGCTTCTAAAACAAACGAAATCGCTGGTGACGGTACAACGACTGCGACGGTTCTAGCGCAAGCGATGATCCGTGAAGGATTGAAAAACGTAACAGCTGGTGCGAACCCTGTCGGTATCCGTAAAGGGATCGAGCAAGCGGTTGCGACTGCAGTGGAAGAACTAAAAGGCATTTCCGATGAAATCGAAAGCAAACAAGAAATCGCACAAGTTGCGGCTATTTCTTCTGGTGACGAAGAAGTTGGAGAATTGATCGCTGAGGCAATGGAGCGCGTTGGCAACGACGGTGTCATTACGCTTGAAGAATCAAAAGGCTTCACGACTGAGCTTGACGTCGTAGAAGGTATGCAATTCGACCGTGGTTATGCTTCTGCATACATGGCGACAGATACAGACAAAATGGAAGCGGTTCTCGACAACCCTTACATTCTAATTACAGATAAGAAGATTTCAAATATCCAAGAAATCCTTCCAGTTCTTGAGCAAGTCGTTCAACAAGGTAAGCCGTTGTTGATGATTGCGGAAGACGTAGAAGGTGAAGCACTTGCAACACTTGTTGTAAACAAACTTCGTGGTACGTTCAACGCTGTTGCTGTTAAAGCACCAGGCTTCGGTGACCGTCGTAAAGCTATGCTTGAAGACATCGCAATCCTAACAGGCGGAGAAGTGATTACAGAAGATTTAGGTCTAGACTTGAAATCTGCTGATATCACGCAACTTGGTCGCGCTGCGAAAGTCGTTGTCACAAAAGACAACACGACAATCGTTGAAGGAAATGGCGATGCAGATGCAATCGCATCACGTGTTGGCCAAATCCGTGCACAACTTGAAGAGTCAACGTCTGAATTCGACAAAGAGAAGCTACAAGAGCGCCTTGCGAAATTGGCTGGCGGCGTAGCAGTTATCAAAGTCGGCGCAGCAACTGAAACAGAATTGAAAGAGCGTAAACTTCGCATTGAAGACGCATTGAACTCTACACGCGCGGCTGTTGAAGAAGGAATCGTATCCGGTGGTGGTACAGCGCTTGTTAACGTTTATACAAAAGTTGAAACACTTCTTGAAGGTGTAGAAGGCGACGTCGCAACAGGCGTGAAAATCGTTCTTCGTGCACTTGAAGAACCAGTTCGCCAAATCGCAACAAATGCTGGTCTTGAAGGCTCAATCGTTGTCGATCGCCTCAAGCGCGAAGAAGTTGGCATCGGCTTCAACGCAGCAAACGGCGAGTGGGTCAACATGGTTCAAGCGGGTATCGTAGATCCAACAAAAGTAACACGCTCTGCACTCCAAAACGCAGCATCTGTTGCAGCAATGTTCCTATCAACAGAAGCAGTAGTTGCAGACATCCCAGAACCAGCTGGCGCAGGTGGCGGAATGCCTGATATGGGCGGAATGGGTGGAATGATGTAATAAATTCTCTACCCCCTTGTACTATCAAGGTGTAGAGAACTATTCATCAACACCAAATAAATCACTCAAAATCAAGAAGGTCTTTCATTAATTCATTGAATTGGTGAAAGGCCTTTTTCTAGTAAATAGTAATTGAACTGAATTCTAAAGAACGTCTTGTTTGGCAGAGTTGTTTAGTTTGATCATTATATTTTCCAAATTTATTCTTATAGTAGGGAAGATTCCTTTTTTATTGTTCCGTATTAAACAGAATAGAGAGGTGCATCAATGAATGGTTTTTTTCTGATGAGACAGGGAAGTTAATATGTAGAAAATGTATACATAAAGCCTTACTAATGAGAGGAGTGGTATACTAGCAAATAGCTATTTACATGCAGCTGATTAAAAAGATGGTTAGGAGATAAAAGGAATGACATACGCAATAGAAATAAAAGAACTAAAAAAAGTCTATACGGGCGGTGTCGAGGCTTTGCGTGGCATCGATTTGAAAGTAGCGGAAGGAGACTTCTACGCTCTCTTGGGGCCTAACGGAGCCGGCAAATCTACGACGATCGGGATTGTGACATCCCTCGTCAATAAGACATCAGGAAAAGTTCATGTCTTCGGCTATGATATGGACACGCACTTAATGCAGGTCAAGCTGCAGATCGGTCTGGTTCCTCAAGAGTTCAACTTTAGTCCTTTTGAAACGGTCCAGCAGATTGTGTTGAACCAGGCGGGATATTATGGCGTGCCAAGGAAAGAGGCATTGAAGCGCAGCGAAAAGTACTTGAAGCAGTCAGATTTATGGGAGAAAAGAAATGTACAATCACGGATGCTTTCTGGAGGGATGAAACGTCGTCTAATGATTTCACGCGCCTTGATGCATGAACCGCGTCTACTCATTCTGGATGAGCCGACGGCTGGTGTGGACATTGAATTGAGACGAGAAATGTGGACGTTTTTGAAAGAGTTGAATGAAAACGGCACGACGATTATTCTGACAACGCATTACTTGGAAGAAGCGGAGATGTTGTGCCGCAACATTGGTATTATTCAAAATGGACAGCTGATTGAAGATACCAGTATGAAATCATTGCTGGCTAAACTCCAGTATGAAACCATTATTTTAGATATCGAATCTTCCGGACGGGTGCCGGTAATCAAAGGCTATAAAAGTGAACTCTTGGACGAAGGATCGCTTTCTGTGGAGGTAGCGCGTGATCAAGGGATCAACGAAGTATTTAGCCAATTGACAGAACAAGGAATTAAAGTATTGTCCATGCGCAACAAGTCTAATCGATTAGAAGAGTTATTTTTAAAACTTACAGAAGAAACAGCAGTGGGGGATACACATGTTTAAACTATATTTTACAGCATTAAAAGGCTTGTCAGTCAAAGAAACGAACCGCTATCTTAGGATATGGGTCCAAACATTGGTCCCACCGGTCATTACAACTTCCTTGTACTTTATCATTTTCGGGAATTTGATTGGTAAACGGATTGGCGAGATGGAAGGATTCTCCTACATGGAGTTTATAGTCCCGGGATTGATTATGATGTCAGTCATCACGAGTTCCTACTCAAATGTCTCGTCCTCATTTTTTTCACAAAAGTTTCAAAAGAACATTGAAGAACTATTAGTTGCCCCTGTACCGACTCATATTATTATCTGGGGCTTTGTGATTGGAGGAATGGGAAGAAGTATTTTGGTGGGTATACTGGTCACGATTATTTCTCTGTTTTTTGTTCCGTTGCAAGTCTACTCATGGGGCATTGTCGTCTTGACGCTTTTGATGACTTCTATTTTGTTCTCTTTGGCAGGACTGTTAAACGGTATTTTTGCAAAATCATTTGACGACGTGTCGATTGTTCCTACGTTTATTCTTCAGCCGTTGACCTATTTAGGCGGCGTGTTTTTTGCAATCTCGATGCTTCCTCCGTTTTGGCAGCTAGTATCACAGTTCAACCCGATTGTTTATATGATATCAGGATTCCGATTTGGGATTCTTGGTGTAACCGACGTTCCGATTGTATTCTCTGTTCTCATTTCATTTGTCTTTATCATTTCTCTTTATGCAATCAATTGGTATCTGATTGAAAAAGGCCGTGGGCTGAGAAGCTGACATCTTTTGTGCTCACTCCATAACCTCTTACAATCAATGATAATTGCAAATGAACTTAGTCATTAAAATCAGTGCCTGTGCAAGGTTGAATTCAGTTAATTCACTACAATTGCATATACATACAAATTAATTGAATTAACATGAATGTTTCTGGCACAGGCACCTTCACACAAAGCGGAAGCGCTTGGTCAATCCTGACAAGCGTAAGACGTTTTACATGAATAAAAAAGAACGGATCCAATGTCTGTATAGGGATCCGTTCTTTTTCAATTTTGCTAGGCATTTCTTTCAAGATACTTGCTTAGCATTCAATCTTTTGATTTTACTCTTATAAAAGGTAAGCCAAGTAAAGAAAACCAGCCAAGTCCCTGTAGTGTACGTCAAACTAATATAGACCCCAGGAATATCGGTCAAAAACAAAAGTAAAGAGGCAACTACGAACGAAGGAAGCATAATAATTAGCCATGTTTGAAGTACGGGATTTTTTAAACTCACCTCAAAACGTTTTTCTATAGTATTCACACTCCACTCTATTGTTATTTGTAGTATTACATATATTGTAACAAATATATATTATTGTGAGTGAGATAGTGATGATTTATTCTTCAAAAAGATGATGCAACATTCGATCGCGGTTCTCAAAGAATTGCTTCATAATCGAGTAGTGTTCCGTTTCTTCCAATGTTGTTTCGTACACTCCATCTTCGGTGATTTGCATAATGGTGGAAAGCGGATGTGCCATGACGATTGGTGAGTGGGTGGAGATGATGAACTGAGATCCATCCTTTACAAGCTGGTCGATACGGGAGAGTAATGACAGTTGGCGCAGTGGGGAAAGTGCTGCTTCCGGTTCGTCCAAAATATACAGTCCTTTCCCTCTAAAACGCTCTCTGAATACAGCGAAGAACGATTCTCCATGGGATTGCTCGTGCAGTGACAAGCCTCCAAAAGAATCGATAATTTTGGGACCACGTACTGGCTCTTTGTCCAGTTCTTCGATGGAAGTTGCTACATTATAAAACGTCTCGGCTCTGAAGAAAAAATGATCCCTTGCACGTTCCGTCCCCTTTACAAGACGAAGGTGCTCATCTAGCTCCGAATGTGAGTCATAACTAGAAAAATTGAAATTCATCGTTCCGCCTTCAGGGTTGAAACCATATGCAATTGCGATCCCTTCAAGAAGTGTTGACTTGCCCATGCCATTTTCTCCGATAATATAGGTGATGTTCGGATGAAGGGGTAGTTCGTGCATGTTCTTGATGAAGGGAAGGGTGAACGGGAATTTCCCATGCTTAATCTGTTCTCGTTTTAATTGTACGGATCTTATGTATTGGGAGTTTGCAGTTAGTAAAGACAATGCCTTTTCCCCCTTTCATTTCGTATAGTTACGTGAGCTATCGAAAGCAGTCTTAACATTGTTGCATCGTGTATGTTCTAATTACATTATCAATCTCATTGTAACCTATGTTTAACCGCATATAGCGCTGCTTGGGTCCTATCGGCAAGTCCCAGTTTAGCCAATATGCTAGAGACATGAGTTTTGACGGTTTTTTCGGTAATGAACAGGGAAGAGGCGATTTCTTTGTTACTTTTTCCCTTTGCAATTTCTTTTAATACATCCAGCTCTCTTTTGGTTAAAGCATCCACTACTATTTTATTGGAGAAGTTATTAACGACATGTGATGTCGCTTTCGGGTGCAATTGATTTTCCCCGTTCATCATTTTTTTCAAAACAGTTACGAGCTCATCAGGTTGAATATCTTTTAATTGGAACCCAGCGGCACCAGCTTCCAGTGCAAGGATGACATGATCTTGATCGGAAAAACTCGTTAACATCATAATTTTTATCTCAGGATGTTCTTGTTTGATGATTTTTGTTGCCTCAATTCCATCCATCTCGGGCATGACTAAATCCATTAAAATAATGTCCGGTTTTAATGAATTGGCAAGTTGTACGGCTTCTTTTCCATTGGAGGCTTCACCTACAATGTCGAGATCCTGTTGAGTTCGAAAAAAGAATACAAGTCCTTTTCGGACGACATGATGGTCATCAACGATCAATACACGTATACTCACTAGTTTTACCTCCTTCAGACGAAATCAGAGAATCTTTCACTTAAAGCGGAATCACAATTTGAATTTCTGTCCCGCTCCCGAGCCTGCTTGTTAACTGGAAACGGCCATTTAATGCTTCAGTACGGGTTTTCATATTTCGTAAGCCTAATGATAGAATAAAAGAGTTTTCCTCATAACGGAAGCCGCATCCTGCATCTTTAATGCTCATCATCACTTGATTTTCATCAACATATAAAGAAAGAGCTACGTCATTTGTATTAGCATGTTTTTTACAGTTTGCTAGTGCCTCTTGTCCGATTCGCCACAGTGCTTCTTCAACTTTACTAGGAAGACTCACTGCTCCTGACATTTTTGCTTGAATGGACAGGCCAATCATTTCTGCATAACTACTCAGCGCACTTACTAAGCCATTTTCAAGTCCTTGTGGTTTTAATTGCCAGATTAGCGCTCGCATTTCCCCTAGTGCCTCTTGGCTTAAATCTTGTATGTAGCTGAATGTTTGCTTTACCTCATCCACTGTTGTCATTTCAACACCCGCTCTTGCAGTAAGGCTAAGGGAGAATAGAAGCTGATTAACGGAATCATGGAGATCTCTTGCCAATCGGTTCCGCTCGGAAATCAAGGCAATCTCTTGTTCTCGGTTTGTAAGCTTTATGCGCTTTAAAGCGGTCCCTATTTGGAAAGCGACCGCTTCAAGTAAAGCAAGCTCATTCTTTTGAAAATGTGTTTTGTTAGGAGAAGCGACATTTAAGATGCCAAACTGTTCCTCTCCAGCTCGTAGCGGAACAGTTGCATGATGGGTAAGCCCGCAAGTGTTGCCAGCCTCATCTGCTAAGGCATCCTCAATTCGTTTACATTCGATAATATTAGTAGCTTTCTTCAATGTGTGATTGTTGTATTTGCTTACACACCAGCAATCACCCTGACACATTCTTTGTTTGTTGTTGTTGGCTAAAGCAGGTGGTAGAGCAACATCCGCTACAAGTTGTTGCATACCATGTTCATTTACTAAAAAAATCCAACCTGTCTGTAGTCCTGTTACGTGAAGAAGTTTTTTTAAAACGCCAGAGAGAATCGTTGTCGTATCCGTACCTTCATTTAATAGTTCTGCAATTTCTTTTAAAATGGTTAACTCTTCATACTTAGCATCTCCGGACATCTCAAGTCCCTCCAGCATTGTTTACTTATAAGTTATTATAGCGTATTTCCAATTTGAATGAACTCGATGATTTCTCGATTTGGTCCCTCGTAAAAGACAGTTTGCCACCCGTTTTCCAGCTCATAAGGACCTTCCAGCTTTTGAGTACGATGAAATTGGTTCATTACTTCGTGAAGATTGGGTACCTCAAAACAAATATGAACTGTTCTCACGTCTTCTTGCGATTCAATTAACTCTAGCCTGTAATCCTTCGAGCCTAGAAAAACAATGTCCTCATTCATAAAAGAGAAGCGGGTTTCAATTTCAAGATTGAGAAGCTGTTGATAAAATGCCATAGATTTTTCGAGATTCGTAACTTCTAACCCGACATGATGAAAACGCATAGGCGCCTCCTTCTAAGTTCAATCAAATAATCAAATTCATATCCCCGAATTCATGCCAGAGGTAGCGAGATGTTATCGCTTCGTTATAGGCACATCGTAAATGCTGTTCCGATACAAAAGCAGTGAGCATTTCTAAGTGACTAGCTTTTGGCTCGTGGAGACCCGTAATCATTCCGTCCACTATTTTCAACGGAGTATGGTGATTGATGTAAAGATTTGTTGTGCCGGAAAGTACGTTATTATGCGCAACAGTCTCAAGAGCACGAACGACCGTTGTACCTACTGCAACAATTCGTTTTCCAGAGGCTTTCGTTTCGAGAATCCTTTGCATTGTGCGTTCGGAAATGTAATATTCTTCAGGTTGATCTTCTGGTGTTGATTCGTACTCGTCATCGAGTAAGTAGCTCAATCCAGTATGCAGTTGGATATAATCAATCTGGACTCCACCTTGCATTAACGCAAAGAGGAGTTCCCAGCTAAAGGCTCTACCAGCGGATGGCATTTCGACGGAGCCCGGATGACTGCCAAATACGGTTTGATAGCAATCTAATGCCCATGGCTCGTTAATATATTCGTAGCGTATCGGTTCGCCGAGAAAATAGATATCATGGAATAAATCCGTTCCTTTCTTTGAAAACTGAATGGTTTTTAATGGCGAATGCTCCTTGTTGGCGACAACGGTGGCCGATAACTCAGATGAAAACTGTATGTTATCGCCTATGTTAACGGAGTTTGCGATGAGTAACGCATCCCATGTATCTTCAGTCCGACGTCTTGCCAAACGAACTTCAATTTGTGCTGCCAGTTCTGTTGAGTTCCTTATCCACGTTCCTTTTAACACGGCAGGTATCGTGCGGCTATTATTTAGAATGACTAGATCACCAGATTGAAGATAGTTCGGTAAATGATTGAATCGGTCATGGCGAACTTCACCTGTTGTCCGATCGAGTACCATCATCCTTACATGATCTCTTCTCATCCCCCTTTTTTCAGGGGGATGAGAGGCATTTAATTCATCAGGAAGGTGGAAGTCTAGTGACTGAACGGCCATCAAGATTCACCTTCTGACTGTGCTTCAAATCGTTTTCCACTAATTCCTTCAGAAGTAGCGGATGCCAAGTATAGAAAAACATCCACGACATCTTCTGGTTCTGCTAAAGGATAATCGCAATCAGGCACCGCTAAACGATGCATTTCTGTATTCATCTCTCCAGGGTCTACCATGTTTACCCGTACATTTGTCTCGCTTAACTCATCTGCCCATGTTTCGGTAAGACCTTCAATCGCGAATTTCGAGATACCATAGGCTCCCCAGCCCGCATAACCCGTATTGCCCGCTTCGGAAGTTACATTAATAATTGACCCGTTGTTTCGCTCAAGCATGCCTGGAATCACTCTTCTCGTTACTAAAAAAGTGGAATTGACATTCACCTTTACTACCTCTGCAAAATCTTCTTCAGGATAGTCAAGAAGCATAGGCATCGGACTTGGCCCTAGAATCGAAGCGTTATTAATCAATACATCAATCTGACCGAAGGCACTCTCTGTTGTTGCGACAAACCGTTCCACATCCCTAGCATTCGATACATCAGCCGTAATGGCCAACACATCTACACCGAAAGCCTCGGCTTCTTTTTTTACCATCTGCAAACTTTCCTCAGATCTCGCACAAATTGCGAGTTTTGCGCCTTCCTTTGCAAACGCGATTGTTAACGCCCTTCCTAAACCTCTAGATGCTCCTGTAATCAGTACTACTTTATTTTTCATATGATATACTCTCCTTTATCTCTTGCTATCTAAAGTATATCGACGAGAATTCGGGTTCACCTCGTAGAAAAGCTTGAACTTTTCTACGACTTTTGATGGAGGGAAACGGTTTGGCGTGAGAAGCGATACAACTAGTAAAATACGTTAGTCTATTAAGGGGAAACTAAGTTGAGAAAATTATTAAGTTGAATCTAGGTAGGGGAAGCTGAAGTTAATGCACCACACGCAGGAGTCAAGCTTGTGTATGAGAGGACCACATAAATGATATAAAAAGTGAGCTATTTACCTGTCCAAGCACAGATTATTAAATCTCTTCTTTAACATGCTAGTAGAATTCTAATGGAAAAAAAGCAACCACATTAATTTCAATGAATGGCTGCTTGTGAACACGATAATATAGTTTTCATCTTGTGTTATTAGAAGGTCTATTTTCATTAAGCTGATTGAGTTTCCGAATAAAACTCTCAAGCATTAACTATCATTTCCCTACATACAACAACTCTTCAACATCTTTCGTATCCATGGCTCCATCCAAAATCGCTTGCACACCTTTTAACGTTTCTTGTAATGAAACTGACTCACCTTTTTTTCCTGTGAATTCTTCTGCTACATAAAAGGGTTGAGTCATGTAGGCTTCTAAACGTTCTCCACGTTTATATGTTTGTAATTCAGCGGCGGGTAGTTTCTCAATGCCGTTTACGTTTACTAAGGAGCGTAATTCTCTGTATCGTCGAAGTAGTTTTTGAGCTCTTTGTTGGATGAAAAAGTGATTTTGATCCATATGTGCGCCTTCCAGTACGGAAGAAGTTGAACTGATTGGATCTACCGCAGGGTAGCAATGACGAGCGGATAAATCTGCATCGAACTGCCAAAGAGTTTCAAGTGGACCAAACGGAAGATCTTCATCCATAACATCTCCAGTCAAATCCAGTAAAAACGTTGTGATAGAATCCATTCCAATTTGTTGTAGCCGTTCTTGCATTTCATAGATTTGTCCAGACACGACATGACTTCTATCCGCTGCGAAGGCGATTTCATTTTCGACACCCAACGAAGCAATCTTTTCGTACGTTTCTTCAATCGATTGTGTTGTCATTTCCGTGTTCTCTAGGACATCTGACAGCTCGGGATAGTCACCTTTAGGCAGTAGCAAGATGGTAGTAAATCCTTCATTCTTTAGTCTAAAGAACAATTCACTCAGCACGACAAGTTGCCCCATGTTTTTGCGTGCGACTAAACCAACTGTACCGCCTTTTGCTAATGGTGCAAACAAATCCAACGTCTTAATCTTCGTTTCGATCATTTCCATCTTCTCCCCTCTGATAATCAATTCATCCAAACTGCAACCTGCTAAATCAGCTAACGCAACAAGCGTACGTACTTCGGATTTGCCGACAGAAATCTTCCCTGTGCAAAGGTTAGACACCGTTGCTGCTCGCAAGCCAATCGCTTTCGCGGCGCTTGTTAGATTTGGTACTCTCCTTCTAAGTAGAGAAACATTTAAGCGTAAATTGTCATCACTCAACTAAACACACCTCCTATTACTTTATATAGTAATTTAAATTACAGATAAAATCAATACTAAATTACTCTATACCGTAATTTATATTACAAGTTATATATAGTTATAAATTAATTATAAGCACGGTCATTTTATACTTAGTATAATAAAAAATGCCACCGCTTTACTTAGCGATGGCATCGAGATGTGTTTTTATCATCGAAGACAATCAGATACTCACAACAACATCCGCAAATACCTTTCAAAGTTAATCCCTTCAACAGTCGGGACGCCCTCCATATCCGTATCTCGTATCGCTGCAGACAAAAACGTTTCAGCATGCTCGATTGCTGTTGTCATGTCTTCTCCTCTCATCAGACTCCCCATTATCACAGAAGCAAACAAATCTCCGGTGCCTGAATAGCTTTTGCCGTTATAGGGAACGAGAGTGAAGGTGGACGACTCGCCGTTCATGTACATGTTCCCGATGCTTGCTTCTGCGTGCTTTGCGTTCGGGGCATTGACGCCTGTAATGATAATGTGTGCATCCGTCATCTGTTGCAATTGATGGCCTGCTTCTTGGACAGCTTGTAAATAGTCCAATTTGTCGGCGTATCGGTTGAGTCTTTCATAGGAGTAGCCTGTTAGCAAGCAGCACTCTGTTAGATTCGGTGTAATCACGTCTGCACGAGTGACAAGTTCGCGCATTTGTTGCAACAATTCTTCATCAAAGTTTGTATATGCTTCTCCCATATCTCCCATGACTGGATCCACGAGTAAAAGTGTATTTTCACTCTTAAACCGATCGAGAAATTGAAGGATATGTTGTACTTGATCTTTCCCTGTTATATAGCCTGTATGTATCCCGTCAAATGTCACTTGAAGCTTGTCCCACTCTTGTTGAAAATATGGCATTTTCGTTGTTAAGTCTTCACTGAAATAACTAGGATAACCTGTTTGTGCTGTGAATATCGCTGTCGGTAAAGGCACGGCTTGTACCCCCATCACGGATAGTACAGGAATCGCGGCAGTTAAGGAGCATTTACCAAACGAAGACAGGTCTTGGATGATAGCGACTTTTTTCATAATTTCCTCCGAACAATGTAATCATTTCATTCCATCATACCATAGCTTATTTGCAAGTTATTGAACAAAGTTTAACTACATACTAATCATACGTTCCTTTTAATTACCGAGGTGCTCAGTGTGATACTTATTATTCATCCTGTTCATGATGTATACTCTAAGAAATACAATTTACAAAAGGGGTCATTCATATGGCGAATAAAGCGGCTGGTCAAACACTATCTACTGAACAACGTGATGAACTATTGACTACTCTGCAAGACCGTTTCGAAACTAATATGCACCGCCACCAAGACTTGTTATGGGCAGATGTTCAAACTAAGTTAGAGAACATGCCTGAAAAACTATGGTCGCTACATGAAATGGAGAGAACCGGTGGAGAACCTGATGTGATAGGGTTCGACAAAGTCCAAGACGCATATATTTTCTGTGACTGTTCACCTGAAAGCCCAGCAGGACGGAGAAGTGTTTGTTACGATCAAGAAGCGCTTGAAAAGCGGAAGAAAAACAAGCCGGAAAATAGCGCAATGGCGATGGCGGCTGAGATGGGGATTGAAGTAGTCGATGAGCAACAGTATCGGATGTTGCAACAAATCGAGCATGTCGACAAAAAGACGTCCAGTTGGATTCAGACTCCACCGGATATTCGTAAACTTGGTGGTGCATTGTTTTGCGATTACCGTTACGAAACGGTTTTTGTCTACCATAATGGCGCAGATTCTTATTATGCTGCAAGAGGTTTTCGTGGAAGGTTGCTCGTGTAAATAGTGTTTTAATTGCATAGTAAACAGATAAACTCTTTCCTACATCAGGGAAAGGGTTTTTTGTTTGATAAACGATATGACACGCTTGTACTACCTTTGTCTAATTTAAATTCAAAAACATTGAACGATTAAGAGTGAAACAAGCCGAAAGAGGGTACGAAAGAACAAACAGACACTCTTTGCTTGAAGTATAGTGATGCACGCTTGGTATAAAAGAGTTGGTATTTAAGAAAGGTTGTGTGACATGGATCCAAATTTAAGGAAGTTGGAAGAGATAAAACAGTCACTGAATGCCAAGTTTTATGAACGGGAACATGAAGTGGAAGGGATTTTATTGGCATTGTTAGCACGACAGCATCTATTAATGATTGGACCTGCCGGAACAGCGAAATCTGCTTTATCGACAGAGCTTGCGAAAATCATAGACGGGACGAACTATTTTCAATGGCTACTAACGCCGTTTAGTACACCTGAAGAAGTATTTGGACCGTTGTCGTTAAAGGAGCTGGAAGTGGGTGTTTACAAACGCAATACGGCTAATAAAATGCCAGAAGCAGAAATTGTCTTTTTGGATGAAATTTTCAAGGCGAATTCAGCAATCTTAAACAGTTTATTGACACTCATCAATGAACGTCTTTTCTACAACGGTGACGCCCCTGTGGAGACGCCACTCATTTCTGTCATTGGTGCTTCCAATGAGTACCCGGAAGAAGGGGAAGGGCTAGAAGCGTTGTTCGATCGGTTTTTTCTACGCTATGAAATCTCCTACATTGAAGATGAACAGAATTTCCTTTCGATGCTGAAAAGCGAGGGGAAGATGGAGGAATTGCCTTCGATGAATTTGAAGGAGTTGTACGAGCTGCAAGAGCTTACAGACAATGTTCACGTGCCTGACAAAGTGTTTGAAACGTTAGTCACGATTCGGCAGGCGTTGTTTGACGAAGGAATTCGACCTTCTGATCGACGATTCAAGCAAGCGCTCTGTGTGTTAAAAGCGAAAGCGGTTCTTCATCAGCGGAATCATGTCCAACTAGGTGACTTGTCTGTTTTAGAAAATGCATTGTGGGAGACGCTCGATCAGAAAGAAACGGTCTGTAACGTGATTCGGCGTTATACAACTCATTCAGTAGAACGGACGCTCGCAACTATTGAAAGGGAAGCGGAAGAAATTTATGACATGGCAGTGAGGGACCATTCAGCTGAAGCGGGGATGGAAGCGATGGAAAAGTTGAAAGTGCTCGTTGGGGATTTAGAACAATTAAAAGAGGATGAACCAGCTGAAGCAACTAAGATTATCGAGTTATCGAACAAGCTGACAAGCTTATCGAAGGAAGTTGAAAATAGCAGAGTGGATGAACAGTATACTGATGGGACAGTTGACAGTACAAGTGAGCAAAATGAGACAGAGGGTGTGTTCTTTAGAATGTAAAAGGAGGCGAGCTGCATGCGAACTAGCAAAATCATTCGAGATCAGCGCTCGGTCCTAAAGACGGATACATTTGAAAAAAGGCGTTTCCAAGGCGTTTTTGAAATGTCCGAAGGTTTACAACGAATTCGGGATGCATCAGACTTGCCGACGATTGAGTCTTTGTTGCAAGACATTTGGGCTTCCTTCTATAAGATGAAACCGATGATGGTTCGAAGCAGGTTGGATAGAGATTTAGATATTAACCGTACAATTATGAAACAAGTAATGCGTCATGAACAGTTTGAACGTTTTAGAACGTATACGAGATTGAATATTCTTACGGCTGCTATCTTTACGGAAATCATGGGAGAAAAACTTAATCAGTGGTTGGCGGAAGAACTGGCGGCAAATAGAGAAGGTGGCTTGCAAGGTGTATCTGTAAAAAATGGACAAGCCGAAGTATCGGACGAAACTGAATCAGAAATAGAAGAAATAGAAGATGGATTTGAAGAGGAAACGATTGTTTTGAATGAACAACTGGAATTGGCTATCGAACTGAACCCTCAACGATTTGCGAATCGAATTGGAGAAGCAATGGATGAAGCGCTCCATACAAAAGAAAGTCTTGTTTCTTTAATGGGCGGAACCGGTGTTGGCAAAGGTGATGCGGAGCTAAAAAAAGTGCCACTTCGTGAAAAGCTGATGATTGCTGAAAAAATTGCAACCGATCTGCAAATGAAAAACATTGCAGAATGGGCTGGCCATTTTACGCGCATTGCACAAAAGAAAAGCCATACAACGTATATCGATGCTGCAGAACGGAGAGGGGTCGTACAAGGCAAAGACGTGGAACGATTACTTCCAGCAGAACTCGGCATGTATAAACATCCCGTGGCGAAAAAAGCGTTTCTCCGGAAGTTTGCTGAAGGAGAGACGATGCAATACGACCAAAAAAAACGAGATTATACGGGGAGAGGTCCCATTGTTTTTTGTTTCGATCAGTCTGGCAGTATGAGTGAGTTGGATACACAGGCGAAGGGATTCGTCATTGCTCTCTTATCGATTGCTAAAAAACAGAACCGTGATTTATGTGTCCTCTTGTTTTCAACTGAGGTCCAAAGATTTACTTTCAAAAAAGGCCGGATGACCGCCCGACAGTTAATTCATATGGCAGAAACGTATCTAGGAGGCGGTACGGATTATTCATTAGCACTTGAGCATGCACTAGCAGTTCTTGCAGAAAGTGAATTTTCACGTGCAGATATTCTTTTCGTAACGGATGGGGAAAACGATGTAAGTGAGGAATTTTTACAACGTTTTATTGATAGGAAAAGTGAAAAGAATGTTCAAGTGTTGTCACTTCTAATGGGAACAACGTCAACTGCCGTTGAGGGATTCTCAGATCGAGTGATGCAAGTGACGGATTTCGATGAGGCTGGCAGCTATTCGTTATTTGAAATTTGAAGAAAGAACCTTCTTGTAACTTAGTGATGACTTCAAATGGCAGTAACAAAATAACAGAAATGAGGAATGAACATGATTGAACTGAAAACATCCATGCCAGGGAAAAAAGCATTGTTTGGTGACGCGTGCACCGTGTTAGGGGAGCATGGTTTACAAATGGGTGGGAACTGGGATTTTGACAAAGGCTATTTTGATACAATTCTTCATCAAGATGGAGATGACTCCATCTATTTACGTGTACCGTTTGACGTCATTGATGGGATGCTTGACGAAGATTCAGCCATGATTGAGTTTGGGAAACCGTTCATCATTCGACATGTGTTGAACATTGGCTTGGATGATGATGATAGCCCTGTACTGGCAGCTGTTGGGTTGGATCAGTTCCAAAAACCGGATGATCCAGATGCTCCCATCCCGTATAGCGAAAAATGGGTAGAGGAGGGGGAGGCACACGTTTCCCGTTTCTCTGAAAATGCGGTTTTCATTGCACCGTATTAAGGCTAGGTGAATAGTGTCTACAACCGGAAGCCCTCTTAACAGAGAGCTTCCGATTTTTTTGTCAAATGCGTTCATACAGTACTTCAACGAGTAGAGAGTGATGGCTAATTAGGTGTATTATTCGAAACTACAAAAACCTACAAAAATTTAGAAGGTTTAATGGGTTTTGTTTTTTCTAAACAAATCTATTGACAGAGAATTTTTACGGGTTTAAGATAAAACTATAAATTCGGAAACGCTTTCCGATAATCGTAATAATGTTGGGGTAGAAGAATGGAGGATGTTTAGGATGGTCAACCATGCGATAAACGATTGTGATGTACTAAGATCCGCTTCTGAAGTAATGCAAATCCAAAGACTTGGAGCAATGCGCTCATCTAGTCTCAGCTTTTTACGTATTATGCTACGCAAATTGATGAGAGAAAATTGGAAAATAGAACGCACGGCATTTAATTTAGATAACGATGGTTATGGTGAAGCACTTTATACAATTACTACCCCACAAGGCCATTATACGTTTGTTGCATTGTCGCGGGAAATTAGTGATGAAAATCGAAGCGATCGTGTCATTTCCGAAAAATGGGACGTAACTTTTGCCCTTTGTGAAGGAACTATTTCTGAAATAAAACTGAAAAAAATGAGACAGGAACTACCCAAGCAAGAAATGGGACGAGGAGATGTGACAGATCTCGTCTGGTCAAGAGCGAATAAAAGTGAACGAGTTTTTAACCATGTCGTGGAAGCGCTCTCAAATGGTGAGCAACCTGACTTGAATTTTATTTATGAAATTGGCTATCTCTTCAGGACAACTGCAGTATATGGAAATGGCAAATTCGGAATTGCTCCTTATGAAAAATTGAAAGACAATCATACGTTTAGTGGAGCGTTTCAAGCCCAGATGTTTGCGGTTTATATGCTACGGCACTTTAGTTTTGAAATGGTCGAACACATCGCAAGTAAGCGAAATCCGCGTGCTGTTAAATTGCAGCCTGAAGTAAAGAAACTGTTAGGAACGGGTAATGCGACAGGTTTAGGCATGGTGCCATTTTTAATTTCACACCCTAAATTGCTGCATCAGTGGATTGGGATTCGAGAAGTTGCATTGGCACGTGCGAAGCAACAACAGCCTTCCTCAGAAGATTGTAAACGCTTTATCGATAACCTAAAACGTACCTATTCTTATTTAATCAATGCACCTATCCCTGAGCTGGAGCTGTTTGAAAATCCACGGGACTTAGCGAAAGAAGTCAAACAGATTTCGAAACTTGCAGAACAAATTTTTGTAAGGGTTCTACAAGCTGGACAGGGAACAAGTCAAAGCTGGAGAAAGTTTGTTGAGGAGGTACAAAATCATTTTTCGGTTGAAGCGCAAGAACTTGTAAACTCTCAACTAATTGAACTGTATCCAAAAGTGATTGAAGATTTGGAAAGCCAAACAAATGCGGATGATCAAATCTTTTTAGTGCCTGAAATGTCGATTAATCGTTTGCAATCAATACTAAAAAAGCAATATGGTTGGGCTTTTCAATATGACTTTAATACTCCAGAGGCTCGACATTACTTTTGGTATCGATCAGTAGAGAAAGAGGAACCTCGTATCGGAGAACGGGGGATAGACCCAGGCGATGAACTTGCAATGCCCATGAACATAGCTGAGCAAGTGCAACAACTTGCTGTTGAGATTGAATCTTGTCATGGTGAGCAATCCGTAGCTTCATTCTTGCTGAAAAAGCCCGAGTTAAGAGGGATTGTAAGACGTATTCAATCATTGGAGGGCTTAACTTACAGTGAGGTTCAAACGAATTTAACGGGAGCAGATTTATTGCCAGTCTATTTATTGCGCTGCAAGTTAGCTATTTTTGGGGCGGAGCGGTTTGATCCTAAATCGAATCGATGGGTTAGAATTACACTATTTCAGGGGGCTCCATTAGTAGAAGAAATAGGTAGCTCGACTTTTACAGATGATTGGTTCTATCCAAATTTACCAAATTTAGAGGAGGTCAAATGATGATAGATACGAAAGATATGATGATTATTGATGCATTAGAATTAAGTAATTGGGACCGCGATTTTGTCCTTATGCTACAAAAGGGTGGTGTGACTTGTGTACACGCTTGTTGTGGATTATGGGAAAATGCGCGTGAGACATTAAGTAAAGTGGCAGGCTGGCATCGCTTCTTTGAAGAACATCAAGATTTAGTCATGCCTGTTAAGACAGGAGAAGACATTGAAACGGCTAAAGCAGTTGGGAAACTCGGTATTATTTTAGGCGCACAGAATACATCTGCCTTAGAGGATGAATTAGGTTTAGTTTCGGTGTTTAACGAACTCGGTGTGAAAATCATGCAACTTACCTATAACAATCAAAACTTAATCGGAAGCAGCTGCTATGAAGAGGTAGATCCAGGACTCTCTAGATACGGTAAGAATGTCATTAGGGAAATGAACCGCGTAGGAATGGTCATTGACTTGTCGCATGTCGGTACAAAGACTTCATTAGACACATTAGCATTATCTAGTCGTCCTGTTGCAATTACGCATGCGAATCCAGACTGGATCTATCCAACGAAACGTAACAAATCAGCAGAAGTGTTAGCTGCCTTACGTGAAAATAAAGGGGTACTAGGGGTGTGCGCGTACCCTCACTTAATCAACGGAGCAAGTACAACATTAGAAGAATTCTGCGACATGATTGCCCAAACTGTAGAATTTATGGGGGTCGATCACGTCGGAATAGGCACCGATTTAACACATAATATGTCGGTTGACTTCCTTGCTTGGATGCGAATGGGAAGATGGACTCATGAAATTGATTATGGTGCGGGTTCTAAATCGAGTCCAGGTTGGCCGGAGTGGCCGGCATGGTTTCAAACGCCAGTGGATTTCCCGAATATCGCACAAGGTTTAGCCGCGCGTGGTATGACCTATGATGAAGTTTCGAAAATTATGGGAGGGAATTGGTACCGTTTCTTTTCGGAAGGATTTAAGGCGGAGAAGGAGTTGGCGAAATGCGTGTCTCTCACTTAGAACTATACACCCATTGTAAAAAAATCTTCCAGGCTTGTGGGGTTCCGTATGGGTATGCAGAAGAAGGTGCAGAAACCGTAGCAAATGCTGAATTCCTCGGATTATATGGTTTACAACAATTAGCTGATGAATTGTCGCACTTGCAAAGTCAGTTGGATGAATTGAAAATTGTGGCGGAACGGAATCATGTTACGAAAATAGATGGTGGTAAGCAAAGTGGTATGCTACTTGGCAAAGCTTGTGCAGATTATTTAGTCGCACAATTGCAAGATCAACACGTTGCTGCTGTTTGTGTAACTGATACAAGACCGTCACGTGTGCTGACACAGCAAGCGATTTATCTAGCTAAGAAAAAGATTGGAAGTATCATTCTATATCAATTGCCAAGCCATTCATCGTTGATACTCTCATCTCCTAGCTATGCATTTCCGATCATGATTCATAAACGGAACAATGAAGATGTCGTGGATTGGATAAATAGACAACTAGGTTTGCGGGGTGATGAATCCCTGAATCTCCCACATGAATATACGGAGTTTTGTATTTTCGGTACTACTTCTATTGGTGTAATCGATGAGTTGCTAGAAAATTTTCAGCAAACAATAGATCCCTCTTACATCATCACAACGAGTGATGATTTTGAACAGAAATGGCAGTCATCTTGGGAAAATGGAGCTGAAATTAATAAAGAACTTTGGATTGAACTAAATGAAACAGGCAAGCGGATGCTTGTAGAATCAACAGACCAATCACGTTTGCGTGGAGCGGGAGAAATGGCGTAACAAGAGAATTTACTAACTGGAGGAGATTGAAAATGATGACAGTTAAAAGTGATGTAAAAGTGTTAAAGAACTTCATTAATGGTGAATGGGTGGAAACATCAGGGTCAGATATTCTTGAAATTAGAAATCCTGCTAATCATGATGAACTAATCGTGACGGTTCGACAATCAACTGAAAAGGACGCGCAAGCAGCGATTGAAGCAGCTGAACAGGCATTTCCTGAATGGAGTAAGACGCCATCGCCTGCTAGAGGCGAATACTTATTTAAAATAGCAGCAATTATGGAAGAAGAAGCGGAGGACATTGCTCGAATTATTGTACAGGAAGAAGGCAAGACATTTACCGATGCATTAAAAGAAGTTAACTATGCAGCCGGTATTGTAAAGTTTTACGCTGGTGAAGGACGCCGAATGACGGGTAGGATTATTGAATCTGATATGCCGGGTGTTCAGATTGAATTACATAAGGAAGCACTAGGCGTGGTGTTAGTCGTCACCCCTTGGAATTTCCCGTTATCAATTCCCGCTTGGAAGATTGCTCCTGCCATTTTAAGTGGTAATACGGTCGTCCTGAAAGCATCGTCTGAAACCCCTTTAACAGCACAAAAATTTGTGGAAATTATTGAGAGGGCAGGCGTTCCAGCAGGTGTTGTGAACCAATTGGTTGGACCTGGACGCCTTGTTACGGAGATGATTCATCATCCTGCGGTAAAAGCAATTACATTTACAGGATCCAATCGTGTAGGCAACTTAATTTATACAGAAGCTTCAAAGGGTATGAAGCGTGTATTGCTTGAAATGGGCGGGAAAAACCCATTAATCGTGATGGAAGACGCCGATGTGGATGCGGCAGTCGGACTTGCGATTGCGGGAGGATACGGACAAACTGGTCAAGCATGTACCGCTACGAGCAGAGTACTAGTCCATAAAGATATTCGTCAAGAATTCACAGAGAAATTAGTGGCTAAATCGAAAGAGATTAAGGTCGGTAATGGCATGGATAAAGATGTAACGATGGGACCTCAAGTAAGTGAAGGTGAGCGTCAATCTACATTGGATTTAATTAAAAAAGCAGTGGACGAGGGTGGAGAGCTACTGATTGGCGGCGGGATTCCTGAATTTGAAGGTTCAGAAAAAGGATACTTTGTTGAACCAACAGTAATCGGCAACGTGAAGTCATCAATGACAATTGCACAGGAAGAAGTATTTGGTCCAGTTATTAGCATTATTGAAATTTCCTCAATTGATGAGGCGATTGATGTGGCAAATGATGTGGCATACGGTTTGTCGGCTGCTATTTGTACTAGAAATCTAACATATATGAACAGGGCGTTAAACGATATTCAAGCTGGAATTGTGAAAGTGAATATGACAACGACAGGGACATTCTTCCAAGCGCCGTTTGGCGGATATAAGCAGTCAAGTACGGGCACGTACAAAGAACTAGGAAGCGAAGCAGTTGATTTCTATTGCCAGAACAAAACACGTTATATCAACAGTAACTAAGTTCAATAGAGGGGATAGCTTGGTCTTTCCCCTTCTTTCTGCTAATCTGCATATGTTAGTATATTCAAAAAGAATCGAGTATCTATATTATTTGTAGAGGAGCAAATTCATTTGAAAAAAACACCAGAAGTTTCAGCGACGGTTGTACGGGCAATTTCCGTCATAAATTATTTAAATGATGTGTCAGGACCACAAGGCGTTAGTGAAATCAGTAAAGGATTAGGATTGTCTACAACAATCGTTCATCGATTACTCACTACGTTGAAGATGGAAGGTATGGTATTTCAAGATCCGCGTTCAAAATTGTATTCATTAGGCACAGTCTTTTTGGATTATGCCAATAAAATCATGAGTGAAATGCCAATTGCGCCAATCATTGAGCCTTGGCTTATGTCGTTACGGCATGACACAGGAGAAACAGTTGGGTTCTATATGCCGACAGGCCAAATGCGTATTTGTGTACTAGAATATGAAAGTTTACAAGAAATTAAGCGATCTGTTGGAATTGGTAAGCGCATGCCACTCCATGTTGGTGCAAGTGGCCGAGCAATTTTGGCATTCCAGTCAGCTGAATTGCAGGAGAGACTTCTGCTCACATTGCCAAAGGATGAACGTAGCCGTTTACAGGAATTACTTGAAGAGACTAGAATTCTTGGTTACGCAACAAACGAAGAAGAGATTACGCCTAATGTGGCGGCATTATCTGCTCCAGTATTTGATCAACAAGGACGAGTAATCGGTTCATTATCTATCTCAGGACCATTGTTTAGATGGAACCGGAAGACGATGGAATCGTATGTATCTGAGCTGTTGAATGCGACAAATGAAATTCAACACTCACTATTCTAATGATAAGGATGATAGCAATGAGACCAGAGGATAAGTTAAAGGAACTTGGCTTAGAGTTGCCAGAAAAACGAGCAAAAGGAGGAAATTATATTTCCTGTGTGCGTACAGGTAATCTATTGTTTTTATCAGGATCCCTTTCATATGACGTAATTGGTAAGGTAGGCGATACACTAACGATTGAAGAAGGTTATGCGGCTTCCAGACAGGCGATTCTATTTGCATTATCGACCATTAAAGAAGAAGTTGGAGAACTATCAAAAGTTAAGAAGTTTGTAAAATTGCTTGGTATGATTAACACGGCATTTGAATTTACGGGACAGGCAAAAGTGATGAATGGTGCTTCTGATTTATTAGTAGAGGTGTTTGGTGAAGAAGTTGGATCGCACGCTCGAACTGCGGTAGGTATGATGTTGCCGCGCGGAGCAGCTGTAGAAATTGATGTCATTGTGGAAGTGGCATAATTTCTCCACACTTTCGTAAAAGGTAAGCGTTTACAAAATGGTGGACGAGGAGGTTTTACATTGAATAAATACGAACCTAAAACGGATCGGCCCGTTCTGCTCATAAGTGGGGGACTTTTAGTTGCTTTTGTAATTGCTTCATTTATTAATCTTGATTTTGTATCGAACATGGTGAATCAATCGTTCGCTTTTTCAATAAAATATTTCGGTGCATTTTGGCAGATATTGTTGTTAGGTACGTTTCTCATTGCGCTTTTCTTAGCGTTTTCGAAGTATGGAAAGATACGTCTAGGGGCTGCACAAAAACCTGAAATTGGCTACTTTAAGTGGCTGGCTATGATTATGACTACATTGCTAGCGGGTGGAGGTGTTTTTTGGGCGGCAGCAGAACCGATGTATCACTTCCTTGATCGTCCACCTCTTTTCGAAGGTGTTGAATCAGGAACTAGAGAAGCAGTAATTCCTGCGTTTGCACAATCGTATTTACATTGGGGCTTTCTTGCATGGTCAATTCTTGGGACATTAGGAACGATTGTATTGATGTATGCACATTATCAAAAAGGAATGCCATTAAAACCGCGTACCTTGCTCTATCCTTTACTAGGTGAAAGGATTATGAGAAAAAGTGCATTAGGCACAATTATTGATGCGTTTTCAATAATTGCCGTTGCGGCAGGGACGATCGGTCCAATTGGTTTCCTTGGTCTGCAGGCTGCATATGGGATGGAAGCGCTATATGGAGTGCCGAATAACTTGACAACCCAAGTCCTTATCATTAGTAGTGTTGTTGCCATTGCTACGATTTCAGCAGTCACTGGTTTGCGGAAAGGTATCCAATTCCTGAGTAATTTAAATGTCATCATAACACTTATTTTAATGGTTGCCATTTTAGTAATCGGACCTGGTGGATTTATTATTGATACATTTATCTCTGCAAGTGGTGTTCATCTCCAGGAGTTTCTTGCAATGAGTACATTTCGTGGTGATTCTGCTTGGCTTGGTTCCTGGACAATCTTCTTTTGGGGCTGGTTCCTCGGATATGGACCAATGATGGCAATTTTTATCTCCACCATTACGCGTGGACGTACAATCCGAGAGTTGGTTTTGGCAGTATCCGTTACAGCACCAATTGTCACGGCATTTTGGTTCACTGTCGTTGGTGGAACAGGTATCTTTTATGAATTGGGTAATCCAGGTGTTGTGTCAAATGCATTAAGTACAGGTGGTATGCCGGCAGCAATGGTAGCCATCACTCAACAACTCCCGCTAGATGCCTTAATTGCGCCTCTTTTCCTGTTAGTGACCATTCTATTCGTTGTAACAACAGGTGATTCGATGGCCTATACCATTTCAGTTGCCATTACAGGAGATGGCCATCCACCTAAAAGCATGCGAGTATTTTGGGCGGTCATCATGGGAGCGGTAGCGATTGTACTATTAATGATCAGTGAAGGTGGGATTAATGCAATCCAATCTTTTATAGTTGTTACAGCAATCCCAGTTTCATTAATACTATTACCAACATTTTGGGCAGCACCAAAAGCGGCGAGAATCATGTACAAAGAGCAATTTAGTCATACAGAAGAAATGACGAACATGGAAGAAGCCGATAGAATGTGGAAGGTTGATCAAGAAACTTCTTCAAAATTGACGAAAAAATATTCTTGAGAGATGAAGTCGTGAAGAGCTAATTGTAAGTATATTAGCAACCAATGAGTGAGAATTAAAATGTAAACAAACCGGCAGCCTTCTTAATGAGGGCTGCCGGTTTGTTCTGCCTTATACTTTTTTCAGTTCAATGTTTTCAATTTCCTCTGCAATCGCTTTTGTCAGGTCTTCAGCAGTTTTAGGCACAAAGTTTTTCAAGATTGTATTGATCATCGGTCCCATCATGCCTTTTGCTGTAATATCCAAGTTTCCGACCATTTCGGTTTTGAATTCAGATACTGCAATTGCTTTAAAAAAACCATTGCCTGCAAAGTTTTCGTTCAGTCCTGTCAAATTGAACGTTACGAGCGAAGGCTCTTGCCACTCTGTAATGTCGATCTTCAGCTTAACGGTTTTTTGCATGATGCCGATATCGCCTTTGAACGTCCAAGTCGATTGCGTGTCACTTAAAATTTCATGCTCAATGTAGCCGGGAACGAGCGGCGCCCATCGATTCATATCACTGACAAAGTTCCATATCTTCTCAATCGGTAAATCCAATTCAAGTGCGTGTGTACCACTAGGCATTTCTAAATTCCTCCTCTATTATGCTAAAACGATCTCTTCAATGTGTATGCTTCTACTTTCAACATTACCCACGTGCTTTCCGGCTAAATATCCGAACGTTAAAGCTGGTCCTATCGTCCCGCCTGCACCAGGATATGCACCTCCAAGGACACCCATCGCTGCGTTACCAGCTGCATACAAGCCTGGAATAACATTTCCGCGGAGGCTAATCACTTGTCCATGTTCATTAATACGTGGCCCTCCATTTGTTCCTAGTGACCCCGCATGTACTGGAATCGCATAAAATGGTCCTTTTTCAATGGGTCCGATCATCGCTTCAGGTCCTTTAAAGCCGGTTGCAAACTTCTCAAAATGGAGACTGCCACGGTTAAAGTCCGGATCTACATGATTGACGGCATGTTGATTGTATCGCTCAACAGTCGCTTCCAATTGGTCGGGATCGAGTTGGATTTTCTCTGCAAGCTCTCGGATGCTAGCTGCTTGTGGTACCCAGTCAGGAGCGTCTTCTCCAGGTGCCATCGTGACGATGAGTGTGCGATCTTTCAATTGTTGGTCAAAGATCATCCAGACAGATGAGTCGTTCGGATGTGACTGTGAGTTTTGATCATATGTGTAAAATGATTTTGGAAGATCCATATAGGTCGATCCTTCATTCACAAACCGCTTTGCTTGTTTATTGACCATGATGCAATTTGCCATTGCACGCGCTTGACTGTCTATTTGGTTGTATACTTTTCCTTCGTATTCAATCGTAGGATCCACATAGGCAGGTGACCACCACGCTTCACTCATGTTGCCGAGCGCTGCGCCCGCCTCCATCGCCATAATGAGTCCGTCGCCTTCATTATAAGAAGGGGACTGAGGGTGTGTAATGGCACCTTTCAAGAAGGAACGGACAAGTTCTTTGTTCCATTCAAAACCACCTGAAGCAATGACGACACCTTTCTTTGCAGCGATGAATAAATCAGTACCTTCTTCAGTCTCTGCACGAACACCAATGACCGCACCTTCGTCATCCATCACAAGTTCTTTCCCAGGAGTTTTGGTTAGTGCAGGAATGCCACGATCTAGCACGCCTTTAAAGAGACTACCCGCCAACGCTCTTCCCATCGTTGTAATGTTGTTTTCCATTCGTGTTGCGACAAGATTGAAGTCAATGTCAGCTGGATCGACTGCGCCGCCTTCTGCCAATGTAAGAGGTGGGAAAATCGGATTTCTTCTAATTTTATCTGCCCACTCGCCGAGATCGTTTAATGGAAACGGGAGAGGGTCAAGCGATCTCCCTTCTTGCTTTCCACCGGGCAAATCTGCGTAGTAGTCTCCATATCCTTTAGGCACCGCAAACTTCACAGGTGTATGCTCATGTAAATAGTCGATCATTTTCGCGCCGTTTTCGATGAACACATCAATGAGCTCAGGATCGGGCTCTTTACCACCTGTTAACTTCGTAATGTACGTTTTTGCTTCTTCATGTGAATCACCAAGACCGAGTTCTTTCATGTAGCGATTGTTCGGAATCCATGGAATCCCTCCAGAAAAAGCAGTTGTCCCCCCGATTTGGTCCGCTTTCTCAAGAATGAGTACTTCAGCACCTTGATCATGTGCAAGAATCGCACTCGTTAACGCTGCGCCGCCACTTCCTAACACAACAACATCTGTTTCGACGTCCCACTTTACGTTTTTTCTAATTACCAACTTAATACCCCCCATATTCATTTGGAAATCGTTTGAAGAAACCAACAACAAAATAACTGTGTAAAACTAAGACTATTTTATTAATTTACTTTATTGACACCGTGTCGTTAGGTATAATTATAGCTAACAATACTTTTATGACAATAAACATTTTTCAGATTAATGTTGTGTTGTCGGCAAATTGATGGGAAATGTCTAGTAGTGAAAGGATAATCGACAGGGGGAGCAGAAGTGTCTACAAAGGTGGATCCACGGGTACAACGAACGAAAGCGATGTTTCAGGAAGCACTATTGGCGTTATTGGAAGAAAAGGATTACAAAAAAATTACGGTAAGGGAAATTTCCGAACGTTCCCGATTAAATCGTGCTACGTTTTATTTACATTATTACGACAAGGAACAATTGCTGGAGCAACTGATGGATGAAGCGCTAGCGGATTTACGTAAAAGTGTTCAAGTGAATGATTATGAGTACAAATACGACAGTGATAATCCTCATCCAATATTTGTGAGGCTTTTTGAGAAGATGATTGAACGGAATCAGTTTTATCAAATCATGCTGGCGCATGAGAAAGTGCCCTATTTCATTGACTCGGTGAAACGGATTATTGAGACGTTCGTGAGAGAAGGTGCTCAATATATGATTAATGATCAGCATATATTTAAAGTGCCGATGGAAATTTCAATTGCCTACATTACGTCTGCTTATTTAGGTGTCATCATTTGGTGGTTAAAAAATGATATGCCGCATACGCCGACGTACATGGCAAAGCAGCTAACAACAATGTCGACGGTTGGACCGATGGTGGACAATCCGTATTTGCGCTAAGTTGTAGTTAGTTTTAGTGAACTGGCAAGGCGCCTAGGACAGCTCATAAAAAATGCATGAAGGTCAACTAACCCTCATGCATTTTGTCAATTATTTAGTGAATACTCAGGAGTGCAGAGAAACGCCCTCGATGTTGGCACATCCTCAATAATTGTAGTGCTTTACACATTCTAATATTCTACTCCAGAACGAGAGTGCGTTTTAAACGATTCTTCATTCGGATCAAAAAAGTCTTCTGTGTAATTTGCTACAAACTCACCTTTGTCAATGTATCCAGCACCCCAGGTAGGATCCATTGTTAGCCACTCACCGTCAACTTTCACTTCGACCCATGCATGTCGTGCAAAATTAAAACCAGATCCCGCCGTACCTGCAATATATCTGGCTTCCATACCACCTGCACGAAGAATTGCAATAGCGAGATACGTATAATCTTGGCAAATTCCAGTTTTTAAATCGAGTACTTTTAACGCACTATCATCCCACTCAAACTCATTATTCTTCATCTTATTCACGTCATAAGAAATCGTCTTTGCAGTATATTCATATACGGCTTTCGCTTTTTCGCGATCCGACATCGACTCTTTCATGAGCTCATCTGCGAGTGCGAGTATATCGATGGAATCTGACTGGACACCCCTAGATGGTAATGTATCACGTTGATCTTCTGTGGCGGTACTTTCAACAGAGAATTCAGCTACGTTGTAATAGTAGAACTTGGCACTATTTTTCTCTTTTATCTCTGGTACACTCACAATGACTTCATAGGTTCCTGGTCCAAATCGCAAATAAAACTCGTCATCAAATTTGTAATCCGTTACAGGAATAACAGCAAGTGCTTCGTCTCCATCTTTTTTGGTTGTAATATATAGATGGGTTGTTTCTTTTGCGAAGGGAGCATCTTTGTCAATGGTTCCTTTAATCCGATACGTGTGATCCGTTTCTTGACCGCCATAAGTAGGAAATTCAAGCGCGACTCCTCTTTCATCATAAGTTGTCGTATAAGTGATGGGTTCAGTCAAAAGATCGGACGTATTTTCAATATAGAGGATGGTTCCTTCCTGGTAATAGTTCTCTCTTTCCTTGTCTGGTACATACACATTTAGTTTGTGTACACCTTTACCGTAAAACAACGGAATGTCGTATTGGAACTCTCCATTCTTGACAGGGAGGACGTGTTTCCAAGCTTCACCGTCTTTCTTTAGCTCGATCATAACCGTTTCATGATCAATAGCAGTTGTGCCCTTAACGGTAAAGACCTCGTTTTCTTCCACGTAACCACGTGCAGGTTGTTCAATTGTCAAATGTGCATCTTGGGCGAATGCTGTGTACGTGATATCGCGTTGTACGGTAGGATTCACATTATATACATTGAACTTTACTAGATCATAATAGTAATCCTCTCGGTCCTTACTAGGAAGAAGTACAGTAACCCGATAGTCACCTTCTCCATTAAATAAGGTTACATCTTGTTTGAATTTCCCGTCTGTGATGGGTGCATAATACTCCATGGTATTGTCCGTATTTGCCTCTCCATCATACTGGAGCTTAATCCATACATATTGACCTTGTAACTGTTCATACTGTTCCACATTCCCTTCAACCGTCACAAGTTCATTCACTGCAAAGTTTGTGTGGCTAGGCTGTGAGAGGGTAGCACCAACTTCATTGCCATAACTTGTCAGTTCTAATGGTGTCATTTCAAGTTCAGCATTTTTCTTTTCCACCGCTATTGCAAAATCATCTTTCGGTTCTTCTGCCTCTACAGTTTGTTTCTCAGAAGGGGCTGCAGACTCATTCGAGCATGCAAGCAACATTCCTGAGCAAAGTAGACAAAAAAAGAGTCCGATCGCTTGCTTACTAAACATTGATTTCCTCCTAACGATTTACCAGTTACCTATACTATAACAATATTTTGTGAATCGTGCTAAATTAGCATCACAAGTCTGTGAGGGGAACTTGATAAAAGGGGGAAAACGCAAAAAAAGCAAAAACTTCTAGTTTCTACAACCAGAAGTTTTTGCGTGTTAGAAAGATTGTCTTACAATCCAGCTTTTACATCTTCAATCATGATTTTAATGGATTGTAATCCGCCACCTGCAAGGTACCAAGGGCCACCGTTTAAGTAAACGATTTTACCATTTTTATAAGCGTTCGTTTTCTTGACAATGTCGTTTTCAATCGCATTTTTTACACTTGCATTCGCATCAAATGCAGAATCGCGGTCAATAACGAAAAGGATGTCAGGATTTTGTTCCATTACGTATTCGAATGAAATGCTTTGACCATGTGTAGATTTCTCAATGTTTACGTCAGCAGGCTTGAATCCAAAAACATCATGGATAATTCCGAAACGAGAGCTTGGTCCATAAGCGCTGACTTTCTCTTCGTTCCCCATAATAATTAACGTCTTTTCATCTTTAGCTGCTGCTTGTTCCTTAATCTCTTCAATAGAAGCGTTCACTTCAGCTAATTCAGCTTTCACTTCATCTTCTTTACCGAAAAGTTTACCGATTGTTTCCATGTTGCTTGTAAATGAATCCATATAGTTCGTGTAGTCTACACCCATGTAGACAGTTGGAGCAATCTTCTTGAATTCTTCATATAGATCTGATTGACGAGCAGAGATGAAAATGACGTCAGGTTGCATTGCATGAATTGCTTCGAAATCAGGCTCTTTCAAGCTTCCAAGATTCTCGTATTCATCACTCTTATACTTTTCCAAGTACTGAGGAATCGTTGCTTGTGGAAGACCCGCAACTGGAATATTTAGTTCATCTAACGTATCTAATACACCAAAGTCGAAGACAACAACTTTCTCAGGTGTTTTCTCGAATACAACTTCTTCTTCATCCAGCTCATGCTTAATGGAAACTGGTGTAGTTTCTTCAGTTGCTGGTTTGTCAGCATCTGTTCCTGTTGCTCCATTCGTATTGGAATCTTTATCACTGTTCGTTCCGCATGCAGCTAGAACAAAAAGTAGTGATAAAACAAGTGTAAATAAAGACCATTTTTTCATGCTTGACTATCTCCTTTTCCATCTTCTGATTTTCGGAATTGATATTGATTAATAGTGATAATCATTATCAGTTACCTTACAAATTTGATTTTATCAGATTAAAATGGAATGTCAACTATTAATTGAAAATCATTATCAGTTACGTGCGAACTTTCTATGCTATGGGATACGAATAAAACATGTATATCATTGTGCAACAAGAAAAGAATCCATTCGTCCTTTCTTTGGAGATGAATAGATCGTATAAATTCTCGTATCCTTAATGGTATATAGAAAGGGTTTCTGGAAAAGAAGAATGCCTGATTTTCATAGCGACTCATCCATTGCTCAAAGCAAGTAAATCCACCCTGAAAATAGGTCATCGTACAGACAAAAACGGCATTCCTGCGCTACAATTCTATAAGAGAAAATTATTGGTCAAATCAGTTTAGGAGGAATAGAAGTGGTTTTTATTCGTAATCAGCTTTCAAGCTTTGGAGTGGAGCAACCTTGGCTTGATCCTGTTGCTTTTGTCATACTTATTACCTGCATTACGCTTCTATGCGTCATTGCAAACTTCATTACAAAAAAAGTCGTCATCCGCTTTATCACGCATATTGTCAGCAAAAATAAGTACAAATGGGATGATGTATTAGTAGAGCGAAAAGTGTTCCATAAGTTATCGCATTTTGTCCCTGCCATCATTATTTATTACTTTGCTGCGTCATTTCCGACGTATCGAACGGCGATAGAAACGTTAGCAATCACGTACATTATGATCGTAGCGTTTAGTGTGATGAATCGCTTGTTAACAGTGTTCAATGATATTTACCAAACGTATGAAATTGCAAAGACGAAGCCGATTAAAGGCTATATCCAAGTAGCGAAAATCACGATTATCATCATCGGAACCATCCTCGTCATAGCTAATTTGTTAGGAGAAAGTCCGCTAATCTTGCTGAGTGGAATCGGTGCGCTCTCAGCCGTGTTCATGTTAGTGTTCAAAGATTCATTATTAGGCCTCGTTGCAGGGGTTCAATTGTCTGCGAATGATATGGTGCGAGTCGGGGATTGGATTGAAATGCCGAAATATGGGGCGGATGGGGATGTCATCGATATCTCATTAAACACGGTCATGGTCCGTAATTTTGATCGGACAGTCACGATGATACCGAGTTATGCGCTCATATCCGATTCGTTCATTAACTGGAGAGGGATGCAAGAATCCGGGGGGCGCCGTATTAAACGTGCTTTGCATATTGACACCTCGAGCATTGCATTTTGCTCAAAAGAATTGCTCGATCATTTAAGAGAGATTCACTTCCTAAGCGACTACATTGCGGAACGTGAAGTGGAAATTGAAACATACAACACGACCAAAAGCATTAATCGGAGCAATGCGGTCAACGGGCGTGCGCTTACAAATATAGGCGTATTTCGAGTGTATGTACATGAATATTTGAAACGACACCCTGGCATCCATCAGGAGATGACGCTGATGGTTCGTCAATTGGCTCCAAGTGAAAACGGTCTGCCGTTAGAAATCTATGCCTTTACGAATAGTACGCAATGGACAATCTACGAGGCTGTGCAAGCGGATATTTTTGACCATCTATTTGCCGTAGCGGGTCAATTTGGACTTCGTGTATTCCAAAATCCTGCAGGAAGTGATTTTAAGTGGATGCCACAACGTGCTACTAGTGAAGGGGATAGGTATGAATTAAATGAAAAAAGTGAGTAGGAATTTCCCGTTCCTCTCACTTTTTTTCGTTTATTTATTCAATATAGACGCTGTTCATGTGGACATGGCGGAAACCCATGGATATCTTGGATCGTGCGTAAATCGTACTGCTTCATAGCAAATTGCGTATGGTATAGGTATTCGATAAGTAGCAATTTACCATCCGAGAAACCGCATAATACACCTGACGTACCTTGCCCGTTCTGAAATGAAACCCCGACTGGCTGTCCCGTTAAATAGTGAACTTTTTGCTGCCAATGCATGACTGACACTCCTTCCACTGTAGTATATTAGACGGTGAAGAGTTAGGTGCCTGGCAATTGGACTGTATCGTTTGAGAAAGGAATATGAAACTTCTCTCCATTCAAACCGTACAGTTAATAGAGTTCATTTTATGGAAAGGGGAGGAAAACCATCGCTACGAGAATTTCAAATTTCTTTGGGTGTTTAGGCTGCTTCCTTCCATTAGGTGCGGCTGGACTATTCATTCATGCAATTTTTAATGGCTATGGAGTGAAGGCTTTTTTATTGCTTGTAATTGCTTACGTGATAGCGATGAGACTGTTTGCACAAGCACAGAGGATCGAGGATAAACAAGTAGAAGTGCTTCGCAAAAAGCTCCAATCCTTGCAACTGAATGGAATGGATTCTTCCAGACTACGTACATTTGTTGCGGCAGATGCATTGACGAAAGTTTCACTAGATCGGGACAAGCAACGGATATATTTGTGGAGAGCTCTAAGTCATGAAGGGGAACTACTGGAGAAACCACAGAAAAATATGTCGTATGAGACATTTAGTTATAAGACTGAATTACTCGAATCGGTTTCTGTCCTTGCAGACGACCACGTACTGTCCACTTCAAACCAAACAGAGCTGACAGGTGATGAGCAAACATCAGAGAGTGGAAAAGTGGAAAGAATTACACTTCTTCTTCAAGTGACAGACGAAAAATATCCCTTTCATCCAATTCGTTTCTACCATAAACCCAATTTAGGATTAGTAAAGGGTTCAGCTGACTATAAAAAAGTTATTGAAGAAGTTATGGAATGGTTTGAGTCCTTGTCAGAATTGGCGTGTGTGAAAGATGGTATTGAACAACAGGGTGATCTTCAAGTGAACGAACGGTTTGATTGGGAAGAGACGGACAGTGAACACTCGAAACTTCCAGAGGCGGAGGGTGAGCATGCACATGGAGAATTTAAAGAAGTTACGAACGAAATCTCTCATAGTTCTGAAGTTCGGGAAGAGGACATGGATGCTGTAAACTGTGTTGAGGTTAAAGAGCAAGAAGCCAATGAAAATGAGCGAATAGAAGAGGAGTCTTCAGAACAACGAACAGTGTCCGAAACGAAAGAAATGAGTGAAGAAGAAAGCGAGAATAAAGAAGTAGAGAAAAGTATTCCGTACGAGTATAGTCACAACGTTGATAGTGAAATTTCAAATGTGACAGCAGAACCTGCAGAAAATGAACTCTCTTACTTTGAAAAGCTGATAAAACAAAACAAAGAGCAGTTGAATGCAGAGCGGAAAAAGTGAAAAAGTGGCCTGAGAACTTAAGGCCACTTTTTCATGGTGAATATTGAAGACTAAGCAGAAGAAAAGCGAGCGGTGGGAAGGGAAAGCACTTGCCACGTTATCATGCTTCATCCGTATCACAACGTTCCTCTCTCGTATCACAACGTAACCCGTTTGCATCACAACACTCGCGCCGTATCGCAACGTAATAGCTTCGTATCGCAACATTCCTCTCTCGTATCACAACGTAACCCGCTCGCAACACAACACTCGAGCCGCATCACAACGTAATAGCTTCGTATCGCAACATTCCTCTCTCGTATCACAACGTAACCTGCTCGCATCACAACACTCGAGCCACCCCATACTATTAAAATCGACATGAACACTCAGAAATCTAGAAAACCTCCACTCGATTTCGGCCATTCAGTTTTGCTTGGTACAAAGCTTTATCACATCTGGATATGAGTGTGTGGACGGTGTCACCTGGAAGATACGAAGCAATTCCGAAACTACCCGTTAGCGGTTCATTTATAGGAAATGCGTGTTGCTCCATAAAGGATCGAATCTTCTCGGAAAGTTGTAGTGCTTCACCCTCTGTAGTTTCTTGACAAATGATTAGGAATTCTTCACCACCCCATCTGCCAATTACATCTTTTTCTCGCTGAATCCTTGTAAGTAATTTTGCCGTTTCAATTAAAATTGCATCTCCGACTTGATGACCGTATGTATCATTGACCGTTTTAAACTTATCGATGTCTAGTAAAATAATCGAGAGCGGTTGATTGTCATTCGCTGCTCGCTTGAAAGCGACATCCATCATAGAATCCAGTCGAAAACGATTGGCAAGTTGTGTCAGTCTATCCGTATTCGCTAAGTATTCAAGTTCCCTTTTTGCTTTTTCTAACTGTTGCGTCCGTTCCAACACTTTATCCTCAAGCGTTTCAGTCAACGCTTGTTGCATGCGTTCATTTTCACTTTTAATAATACTAATTTTATCGCCTAAAGCGAGCGATAAAAATAACGCTTCAAAAATTGCCCCAATTGCAGGGACATCTTCATATATACGCGGGTGCAGAGGGATAATCCCTAAGAAACCTAAACCCTGTACAACAATGGAGCTTAAGAGAATCGTCCACCCAATCATGTAAAAGCGTGCGGATTTAAGGCCTTTCCTAAGCAACTGGAATCCTGATATCCATAGTAAAACGAGGACAATCATCGTAAAAACAGTTGTTACGTCATTAATCATACTGACATTTGGGGTAAGTATTGCTGCAACAAACAATAGAATGTTTAGCCATAAGGCGATGGTCAATAAACGGTAAAACTTTGGCAAGTTCTTTTTTAATTCAAGAAATTCTCTTCCGAATAGAATCATGAACAACACTAATAAGTTGCAACTTAACACCAATGATCGCGTAAAAAACCATTCGGGTACAAGTTGACCTAATAACTCAATGTCAAATGTATTCATAGTAGCTTGAAATACCATGAAGCTCCACATGTAACAAACGTAAAACAGATATGCTTTTTCTCGTAGTGAAAAGTATAAGAATAAATTATAAATAGATAATGCCGTTAAGAAACCGTAAAATGCTCCGGTGAAAAATTTGTAGGAAATAATTTTTTGTATGAATTCATTCGTTGTATACAGAGAAGAAATCACTGTCAATGGAAGGGAACCCTCTAATCTCAGATAGATTTCTGAGACAGTTGATGGATTATCGATGGTAAATAAAATCGAGCGGAAATGAATTGGCCGATTTTCTAAGTTCGAAAAACCACCTGTTTGTATTTCATAAGAACCGTCCTCATTTACAAGATACATTGTAATACTCTCTAGTTTATCAATTAGTTCGAGCCAGTAGGATTTATCGTGCTCCAACAGTAATTCATCTGCTTGTAAGCGAAGCCAAACGACATCATCTGTATGCCAAAAATTTAAGTAGTTTTCGGTACTGGCAGTGAAGGATGAATGATAATCGTCGGTTAATAAGTCGTCGATCGTAAGTGATGCAGACGAATCACGGAATATCTCATAATAAGGGCCAAGTTTTAATGAGGAGGAAGATCTGGATGTTGGATTGGTTAAAAGAGAATAGAAAGAAAATATCACACCGACAATGAGAACAATGAAAGTTAGTCGTCGGGTAGTCGTATGAATCAGTTTTGTTTTCATCATTAAACCTATCTGCCTCCAAAGTTACTATTTATTTAGGTAGAATTTACTTATTTGTATAGAATACCACGCTTGATAACTAGATACAAAATACAATTTACAAGAATTCTTTGATTTTACAATAACGGCTTATAACGTAACCCGCTCGCATCGCAACACTCATGGCGCATCACAACATACCTCATTCGTACAAAACGTAACCCGCTCACAACACAACACTCGCTTCAAGTAGAAAATACCACCTCACACAAGCAACACGTGTAAGATGGCATTTCCTAATCACTTCAATTACCGCTTTCCAACTTGTATCCCTATCAATTTTTCAACCATCTCCATATGTGCATCTTTCGGATACGACTTATACAGGTAACTGGCTAACCGAACGGGATCTCCGAAAAAGTAGCGTTCATATTGGGTTTGTCTTGTGCCGAATGCGCTCATGGTGAGGTCCCAAGCGAGACGGAAGATTTTCACCCGGTCTTCTGCAGACTGGTTTGCAGCTTGTAAATAGTGGTGGAGGTCAGGAATGCGCTCAGATTGAAAGTCTTTTTCGGTAGGCAATGTAACCATTCCACTCGCTCCGATCAGCTGAATGATTTCACTAAATCGTGGATAGAGTTTCGGAAAGATGTTGCTTGCAACTTGCAAAGGTAACAGGCTTGGTCGCATATAACCTGCTGTATCGACTGTTGCGTCCATTTCGGATTTTGCGAGCAATGCTTTCATCGTTTCAAGCCCGATGATGATTTCCGATAGTTTTTCATGAATGTGCTGATATTCACTGATGTTAATCGTTTGTACAAGCAGTTCGGCGACACTTAGCATGAATTCGGTTTTGACGATTTGTCTCGTGATGACTTGGTGAAACGTGAAAGGTTGAAAGGAACTTGCACCGAAAAAGGTTGCGGCGACTTCGGGAGCATCGTAGAAAAATACACGTTCCCAAGGGACTAGGACGTTATCAAACACGACTAGTGAATCCATCTCATCGAATCGGGAACTGAGTGGATAGTTGAACGTTGACGTGCCTCCGACAAAAGATTCTCGGCAAATGAAACGCAACCCCTTTGAATTTGAGGGGATGGAAAATGCGAAAGCTTCCTCAGGTTCACAAAGTAGTTTCGGTGTACTGAATACGAGAATTTCATCTGTCAATCCACCTTGAGTCGCAAGAAGACGTGCTCCTCTAATGATAAGCCCATCATTTGTTTTCTTTACAACTTTTGCAGCAATTGGTTCGTCGCTACATTCGAAGTAAGCTTGAGATCGATTCACTTGAGGTGTAATGAAAGTATGGGTGAATGAAAGATCATTATCTCTCGCTTTTTCATACATAGCTAGCATATGTTGAGGAAAACAATTCTCCTTTCCCTCCAATAAATAACGCGAAGAGGCAAAACTCATCATGACTGTATTTAAATAATCAGGACTTCTACCGAGTAGCCCGCAAGTTTGGCGAGCCCACTGTTCAATCATACGTCTTCTCAACCATAATTCCTCGATTGTGCGAGGTTGCATGAAAGATAAACCGACGCGTTCTTTTGTAGTTGGTGACGTATAGGTCATTTTTTGTAACAACTCTGGGGATACTTGGGCATCATACAAAGCGGCTTTTGTGCGCAGAATTCCTTTAAAGGCACTATTGTCAGAAAGTGGTCCTTTTACTTGCATACCGTCAAGCCAAATTTCATTATTGAGTGAATTGATCTTTTTAAGAAAATCACTGCCATTTATCGCTCCCACATCATTCCCCCGTATGTGTTTTTTCTAGTATATTACCAACTATTTTCATGTGACAAAGAAGCATGATTTTTCCGTGTTCAACCATTCTATAGAAGAAGAAGTGTTTGCGTTTAGTATGACGATCGTCGTTACATGAAAAAATGAACGTTTTTATGTGAATATAAAAGTTAAATGATGAACATTTTTTTTAGCGCGTTGTATTTTTTTATAAAGCGAATAAATTCATCTATTGAATTTTCTCACTTAATGACGTAAACAACTGATAGGTATGTAAAAATTAAATAATGTATTACCTGAAATTGTTGAAGATGCATAGGGGAATATCGATTAATATCTTGTGATTTAAGAAAGTAAAACCTTTTAATTTGATGTAAAAATAAACTTAAACAGTTGACGTATAGACGATAGTAGCGTAATTTAACCACTTTAGGTAAACAATATATTTACTTGGAATGCCTTTATTAGCATCAGAAGAAATTCAACCGGTGTTAGTAGTAATGTTGAGAGGAGTGAAGGCATGAAGTTAGACCAGCCAAAAACGGACTGGCCCGTATTAATGATTAGTGGTGGACTACTTGTTGCATTCGTAGTCGCATCGTTACTCAATTTAGATTTCGTCACGAACGCAGTCGATACGTCATTTGCGTTTGCTGTAAAATATTTTGGAGCATTTTGGCAAGCACTTCTGTTAGGTGTCTTTTTTGTCGCAATCGGTATTGCCCTATCAAGTTATGGACGCGTGCGTCTTGGGAAATTAGAGAAACCTGAGATAGGGAAATTTAAATGGCTAGCAATGATTATGACAACCTTATTAGCGGGGGGCGGTGTGTTCTGGGCCGCTGCGGAACCGATGTATCATTTCATTAGTACGCCGCCAACATTTAATGGCGTTGAGCCAAGTACAAAGGAAGCGGTCATTCCGGCACTTGCACAAAGTTATTTGCACTGGGGGTTTCTAGCATGGTCGATCCTCGGTACACTGAGCACGATCGTTTTAATGTATGCACACTATCATAAAGGAATGCCGCTGAAGCCTCGCTCGCTTCTCTATCCAATATTCGGAGAGAAAATTATGACGAAGAGTGCACTTGGGACAGCGGTCGATGCATTTGCCATCATTTCTGTAGCAGCTGGAACAATTGGACCGATTGGATTTCTTGGTTTGCAAGCGGCATACGGCATGGAAGCGATATTCGGTATACCGAATAATATGTTTACGCAAATCCTCATTATTTTAGGTGTTGTAGCGATTGCAATGATTTCAGCAATCACAGGGCTCCGAAAAGGGATCCAGTTTTTAAGCAATCTGAATATCTTGTTAACGTTAGTATTAATGGTTGTCGTCCTTTTATTAGGGCCAGGTGGGTTTATTCTTACGAATTTCTTATCTGCATCTGGTGTGCATTTGCAAGAATTTCTACGCATTAGTACGTACCATGGAGATTCTGAATGGCTTGGATTATGGACGGTTTTTTTCTGGGGTTGGTTTTTAGGCTACGGTCCAATGATGGGCGTTTTCATTTCTACGATTTCAAGAGGACGGACAATTAGAGAGCTTGTTGTATCAATATCCATTATTGCTCCTGTCGTAACGTGCTTCTGGTTTACGGTTGTTGGTGGATCAGGAATTTTCTACGAGTTACTGCAACCGGGTGTAATTTCTAATGCGCTGAACAGTGCAGGCATGCCAGCAGCAATGATCGCAATTACGCAGCAGTTACCGTTCAGTGTCATCATTGCACCTGCATTTCTAATTGTTACGATTTTGTTTGTTGTGACAACAGCAGATTCAATGTCCTATACAATTTCAGTAGCAGTTCGAGGAAATTCTAAGCCACCAAAGATGTTGCGGATCTTTTGGGCGATGATTATGGGAGCAGTCGCAATTGTACTTTTAGCAATTGGAGAAGGGAGCATCACTGCCATCCAATCATTCATTGTCGTGGCGGCTGTTCCGGTTTCCTTGTTTCTACTTCCGTTGCTTTGGACAGCCCCGAAAGTTGCGGGGATTTTAGCGCGTGAACAGTTTCCTGTCGCGCAACAGGTTGTTCGCACTGAAGACGATCATGCAAAAATTGATAAACAAGACGACCATACACAAAGCGTATGACTGCGAAATGAGAAACGTCAGCACACTTACTCTGTGCTGGCGTTTTTCTTATGCGGATAAATGATTTACTCCTTTCAAACGAGGGTACGATTAGAGAAGTGTATATTCGTGACAAGGAGGAGAGTCAGATGGATAACAAATACGATTTAATTGTCATCGGAACAGGAAGTGCAGGCGCAGTTGCTGCAAAAAAATGTTCAGAGGCAGGATGGAGTGTTGCGATCATTGACGACCGACCATTTGGAGGAACTTGTGCAATCCGTGGGTGTGATCCGAAAAAAGTTCTTGTAGGTGCAGCAGAATTAATGGATTGGCACGAGCGGATGCAAGGGAATGGTCTTGCTGGACATGCACAGATTGATTGGCAAGCGTTGATGGCATTCAAGCAAACTTTTACACAACCGGTTCCTGAACAAACAGAAGAAAAGTTTAAAAAACTAGGCATTCAGATGTACACAGGCAAAGCGGTGTTCCAAAGTGAAACGGAAATACAAGTTGGATAGCACTTGTTGGTGGGCGAGCATATTTTGATTGCCACAGGAGCTCAACCTGTAAAGATGGGGATTCAAGGGGAGGAGCACTTAGCGTCCAGCGACGATTTTCTAGAGCTTGAAGAACTGCCGAGAAAAATCGTCTTCGTCGGTGGTGGATACATCTCCTTTGAATTTGCGCATATTGCCACTCGCGCAGGAGCTGAAGTCCATATTATCCATAGAGGAGATGATCCCTTAAAGCAGTTTGATCAAGATCTTGTCCAACTATTGTTGAAACGTTCGCGAGACATTGGCGTACACCTACACTTAGGCGTCTCTGTGGAAGAAATCGAAAGAGAAGGTGACCAATATACCGTTATCGGAGCAGCGGGGGAGAAGCGACATGAATGGGAAGCTGATTTAGTCGTTCATGGAGCTGGTCGCTCGCCTGCACTAGATATGGACTTGGAAAAGGGGAATGTAGAAAGCGATAAGAATGGTGTCCGTGTCAATGAGTATTTGCAAAGTGTGAGTAATCCACGTGTATATGCAGCTGGTGACGTTGCTGCAACGGACGGTCCTCCTTTGACACCAATTGCAACAACCGAATCTCATATTGTTGCGGCAAATTTACTAAGGGGCAATCAGAAAAAAGCGCAATACCCAGCTGTTGCATCTGTCGTTTTCACCACTCCAAAACTCGCCTCAGTAGGCATGACGGAACAACAAGCAAAAGAATGTGGAAGGGAAGTAGACATACGTTTCGAAGAAGTGTCTGATTGGTTTACGTATCGACGGACAAATGAAAGGCATGCAGCGTTTAAGGTCATTACGGATTCGCAAAAAGGAGTTGTTCTAGGGGCACATCTTTTAAGTGGTGAAGCGCATGAACTCATCAATCACTTTGCAACGGCGATCCGTTTTGAGTTGCCCATTAAAGAACTAAAGAAAATGGCATTTGCTTATCCTACCGTTGCATCCGATATTTCTTATATGATTTAGCAAAAAAGAGGGGGGTTGTCCCAAAGTACGATAGCAATCGTCTAAGGAACAACCCCTTAAATTATTTTGTAGGAGATGACAGTACATATAGAAATGTTCGCCACAAACTTATTGAATTAGAGAATCTGCGTCAATTCTGAATTCAGTACCCTTTGGGCTTGAAGGATTACACCTGAAGCTGTTAAGCCGTAAACGGAATAGATTCCACCGTTTTGATTTGGAACAATTTCCACTTCATATTGAAGCGTTCCTGCACCTAAACCCAAGTTGCGAACAGTCGATGCATTAGCCGCAGTGGCAAAGTTTGTGGAAGTAATGAGTTGTCTTGTCCCGTTTAGCCGGAAAACTCGGACAACACCTGTAAGCATACCTCCTGTGCGATTCAGGATTTTTATTTGAACGGAAGTTGCATTAGATGGCAAGTTCCCGACGTTTTCGATCGGTCCAGTTGTATAAGGCATTCAATACACCTCCTTCTAATAGGCTCTATAATCTGCAGATTACACTATCATTCTATTCGCGGTTTCATACATGTACTGAACGATTGAATCAATTCATTAAAAAGAATTGTTGAAGATATGGGTATATTCATTGAGTGGAATGGTGGATTGCTCATTAAAAAGATTTTACAAATCGTGTGAGTCTTAACGTGGAAATATTTTGGTGATCAGTTACAGCAGAAGCGTGATGATGGACAAAATGAAAATACATGAACCGAATCAGTACGAATCGGCTCATGCATTGTAGGTCATAATCGTATAGTATTTTTGATTGTTGATAGAGCTTGTCTGCGAATTAATCGCTAGAGGGGCTAATTAGTATAGAAATATTGAATGGTTAGCTCTCTACACCGCGATAGCCCGTTTCTGCTTTAAAGCGCACTTCTGCATAGGAAGTTTCTTCAGCTTCGTGACGTTTGGCGCCAACATACGTACCGACAACTGCAGCGATGAATCCTGCAGGTATGGAAATGATTGCCGGATTGACGAACGGGAAGAGTGGTTCGCCTACGAAGAATGCAGCTCCAGGAACTGGGTTAATGACGTTTGGACTGACAGATACGAGAATAAGCGCCGTAAATAACCCGGTCAGCATCGAAGCGACTGCACCCGTTGTATTGAATTATCGCCAGTAAATCGTCATCAATAACGTTGGAACATTGGCGGATGCCGCTATACAAAACGCTAGAGAAACAAGGAATGCGACATTCAATTTTTCTGAACCAAGCGCCAAAAGAATTGAAACGACACTGACACTGATTGCCGCAATACGGGCTGCTAACACTTGTTGTTTCTCTGACACTTTACCTTTCATAATAATTTCACCATAAATGTCATGCGCAATAGCGGATGCACCCGAAAGTACTAGCCCTGCAACTACGGCAAGAATTGTTGCGAATGCAACGGCAGCTACGAAAGATTCAAGTGGATCTCCGCCAAGGACTCCTGCAAGCATAGGAGCAGCCATATTTCCGGCCGGGTTTTCAGCAATGATGGCTTTCGAACCGACAAACTTTGCTGCGCCGAATCCTAGGAAGATTGTAAGTACGTAAAAAATACCGATAATCCAAACTGCATAAACGACAGAGGAGCGAGCGGTCTTTGCATCTTTCACTGTAAAGAAGCGCATTAAAATATGTGGCAGTCCTGCTGTTCCAAGAACGAGTGCAAGTAAAACAGAGATCAGTCCAATTGGATCTTTGTAGACGACTCCGGAATGAAGGAAGGATTCTCCGTGATCTGTCGCAGTACGCATAACCTCAAACATTCCAACGAAATTGAAGTTGAATTTCATTAACACAAGGAATGAAATGACGATTGTCCCAATCATAAGCAAAATGGCCTTTACAATTTGTACCCAGCTCGTTGCTGTCATACCACCAAATAAGACGTAAATGAGCATCATCACGCCGACAATGAGTACAGAAAGCATATAATCAATACCGAATAGTAGTTTAATAAGCGCACCAGCACCGACAAGTTGGGCAAGCATATAGAAAAGTACAATCGTAATCGTATTTAGTGCAGCGGCTCCACGAACTTTTTTCGCACCAAAACGAGAACCAATCATATCGGCCATCGTATACTTCCCAAGGTTACGAAGCGGTTCTGCAATTAGAAATAGAACAACCAAATAGGCAGTTAGAAAACCGACACTATAATAAAACCCGTCAAAGCCATTTAAAGAAATTGCACCGGCAATACCTAGGAAAGAAGCTGCCGATAAATAATCCCCAGCAATCGCCATACCGTTCTGCCAGCCGGTCAGAGAACCGCCAGCCGTATAAAAATCACTGGCTGTCCTTGTTTGTTTGGCAGCCCAATACGTAATGTAAAGTGTTAGCAAAATGACCGCAAAAAAGATTGCAACAGAAAAAAAGCTCATAGTCCAATTCCCCCTTATTGTCGAACGTGCTTGTCAAGTACATGGTCTACTTCTTTGTCGAATTGTCTCGATTTCTTTACATAAATTTGTGTAAACACCCATACCATGACGAATAAACCGAATGCATAGATCCATGTCCACGTCATCCAACCGATTGCGCGTGTTTCGAGTATCGACGTATAGCCAGTTAACACAGGCAACATTAGATAAATGGTAAAGAATGCGATGACATAAGGTGTTAAAAAGCGGTTTTTCTTCTTGACGAGCTGCTTGAACTCGGGCGTTTCAATAATCCGTTCATAATCAGACTGTTGTAACGGACCAGACGTTTTACCAAGTTTTTTCTGTTCTCTCGACTTGACTGTCACTAACTCCCATCTCCTTTGTCTATAAAAAATTCATCTGTTTCCTTGTCTAAAACAAAATAGATCCCCCAATCGATTTTGTCGAAATACCAAAGAAGCACATGTCTGTGTTCAATCTACCAAAATGACAGAAAATAATCAATATTATTTTTTAATAATATTTTAAATGATTATAGTAAAAGAGTCATAGACCTAGCTCCATTTCACTGAGCTTTTGATATGCTAATGTTGGAGGTACCTACTAGTTTTGCTGGATTCATTTGAATAAAAAAGTCCCATCAAATCCGTTTAGGGTTTGATGGAACCTTATCTTGAGAACACTATTCTTTCTTCTACAATACATATAATTTAATAACGATCAGCGTACGAATAAGTACTCTCCGTCATTGGAAGCGACGAAGACCTATGAACCTTTTGGTGAAAACAGAAATGCTTAGAGAAGCAAAGACTTGCATGATTCGTCAATGACAACAAGCAATCACTTGATCACTCAACTTCTGTCGAAAGGGATTCATCCCTCATACGCTCAAATCCTAAGTAACGCGTTCCTTGAAAGTTTAATAGCCCAACATCACCTTCCGCCAATAAACCGTACTCTTTTCCTTTCACAGTGAACTCCATTCGATCACCGCTTTCCACTTGAAAAGTGACGTAGTAATCAGTGCGTGCAGAGGAATCACCACTGCCTCCCCATGTATTTGTCCGTTTTGTCATTACTTGCGCAGAAACCGAAAGTTGGGGAGAATTGTTGTTTGTTGACCACTGGCTAACCCCTGTCACCGTTTTGACGAGGATTGTGCCGATGACGATAGCGAAAATAATAAATATGAAAACCGGAACGACTGATGACATCGTACCATCGAATGCATAGAAGTCCACTTAGACATACCTCCTTCAGAAAACTTGTGAATGAAAACGAAATTTTGCAAGTTGATCATTTCTGTAAAATAGTTAAGTTTGTAGATCTTTTTTACAATGTATTAGCGGGTAGTTCTTACTTGCTTCGCAACTTAGAGAGCAACCGTAGAATTTCAAAATACAACCAGACGAGTGTGACCATAAGACCGAATGCACCGTACCATTCCATATACTTTGGTGCCCTTTGCTCCGCGCCTTTTTCGATAAAATCAAAATCGAGTACAAGATTTAAAGCTGCAACAATGACAATGACGACCGAAATGCCGATGCCAATGAGACCAGTTTCATGAATGAATGGCACACTCATTCCAAAGAATCGCAAAATGATATCGGCTAAATAGACGAAGAAAATTGCCCCTGTCGCTGCCACAACACCAAGTTTGAAATTCTCCGTTACTTTTATAATGCCTAACCGATAGACGAGCAAGAGAGTGAACAACGTCCCAAGTGTTAACAAAATTGCTTGTATGGCAATACCGGCATATTGTGCCTCGAACATGGCCGAAATTCCACCTACAGCAAAACCTTCAAGGAGTGCATAAAGGGGAGCGGTAAACGGAGCCACTTTTTTCACAAAAATTGTAATGAGTGCCACGACAAATCCTCCGCCAATTCCAATCCAAACAAGCGACTCAATTGAACTGCCAGAGAAGAATTGGTACCACGTGAACAACGCTGTTGAACAGAGCAACAAAAACAAGATGAACGTTTTGTTCACCGTACCGTGAATCGTCATCGCCATTCCATCGTTACGACTCAAGTTCTTAAAAGTGTTTTCTCCTAAACTTGGATTCGCTGAACGCATCATCGATCACAACCCTTCCTCATTCATTATATGTCTAGTTAACTATACGAAATCTGCTAAATATAGTTTCAATTGTTTGTAAATATTTTTGTTTCACTGGAATTTTTACAAGCAGGGCATCTGTGTCCAATCCAGCCCCCTACATCAAACTAGAACCACACCTGTCCTCACCAAGCAAAGTCCACTCAAGAATTTCACCTGCGCATGTTCATAGACCATTATTTTCGTTATAATAGCAAAGCGTGTACTTGTTATGTACAGTAGAAGCTGTAGGGAGTTTAAACAAATACTGCGTGAATTGATTGTTGAAAGGGGAAGTATTCCTTGACTGAAATAAAAAATGTAACACTTGTTGCTGAAATTGATCATGTAGATGATAAAGGAAACGGCCAGGCTGTCATCTGGCGTGAAAGTGATAAAGGGAACAATCCACGGAAATTAAAGCTGACGATACCACAGACACTGCCTGGAGAGTCTGTAGAAGTTGTTGTGGACAATCCAGATAAGCGGAGACGAAAAGTGATGCCGCAAGAAATTCTAAAAGCCAATCCTGACCGGACGGATGCCCCTTGTCCACACTTCGAACGTTGTGGTGGCTGTGTCTGGCAACATTGGTCGTATGCAGGGCAATTGAAGCACAAAACCGCAAAGGTGAAGGCCGCATTGAGCGGTGAAGGGCTGGATCCTGAACTTGTTCGAGATACAATTGGAATGGACGATCCGTGGCATTATCGCAATAAAATGGAATTCACCTTCTCGCCTGAAGGAGAGATCGGGCTCCACGAACAAGGGAATTTCCGCAAAATCATTTCACTTGAAACGTGTCTTATCGCAGGAAAAAACATGGTCGATGGCATGTTGGAAGTGGGGGATTGGGTAAAAGAGTTCGGCCTGAAAGGGTATGACAAAGATGCGCATGAAGGACTTCTGCGCCATTTGATGGTACGTGAATCGTTTGCCACAGGGGAAATGATGTTGGCGCTATTTGCGACCGAAACACCAGATGGTGAATTGGCGTCCGCAGTCGAAAACTTGGTGGAGCGGATTACGAGCAAGTTTCCGAACGTTAAGAGTTTACTCTGGCTCGTCAATACGGATTGGGCGGACCGCACGCAATCCGAAGATACCCATCTGCTTGCTGGTCGTGACTTCATCTATGATGAAATGGCAGGGTACCGTTACCGTCTATGGTTCGATACGTTCTTCCAAACGAATCCTTTGCAAGCACAAAAGCTAGTTGAACTCGCATTGGAAATGGGCAAGCCGCAAGAAGATGAAAAGATGATCGACCTGTTTTGTGGTGTCGGTACATTTTCATTGCCTTTTGCCGCGCGCGTAAAGGAATTGGCAGGTATTGAAATTGTTGAAACATCAATCGAATCTGCAAAACGAAATGCTGTCGATAATGATTTACACAACACGACATTCCTCGCTCGAGATGCACGCCATGGACTCGACGAGATGCATGAGCGATTCGGATTTGCTGATATCCTCTTAATCGATCCACCACGTTGCGGGGCGGGCGGTAAAGTAATGAGAAGAATTGGCCGCGCAAAGCCTAAACGGATTGTATATGTATCATGCAAACCGGAAACATTTGCAACAGACGTAGCAGAACTCCTGCCGTTCGGCTACACGCTTCAAACCGTTCAACCAGTAGACTTGTTCCCGCACACTGTCCATGTGGAGTGTGTGGCCTTGCTGACATTAAATGAAGAATTGATTGAGGACTAATGAGAAAAGGGAAACTGCCGACTACGGAGTTTCCCTTTTTGCTGTTTAGAATACATGTCTTTATGGAGGTTGTCGTGGTACTCGTAGCCGAGGTGTATCAACTTTATTGTTCCAGCTTCAGAAAAAAATTAGTAGAGAAAATTGCTTTAATGCGCTATATCCTTCATTGAAGCAACTTACAAATACGTAACGCGATCTCGGCCGTTCCGCTTAGATTCATAGAGCGCATCATCCGCACGGGTGAACAAGCTGTTTGCATTGTCGTCTTCCCTAAAAGGCGTAATGCCAAGTGAGATAGTTGCTGCAATACTTTCCCACGGTGACACAGCGACATGCTCGCGAAGCTTTTCTACAAGCGCAACAGCTTTATGAGGATCAGGTTCATAGAGAATGATGGTAAACTCCTCGCCGCCAATTCTTGCAAGGAGATGTGGTTTTTCAATCATCGTTCGCATTTTATGCGTCAGTTCCACGAGCATTTTATCCCCTATGGCATGACCGTAAATATCGTTCACTTTTTTAAAATGATCAATATCCAAAATGGCCAAAGAAAACCCTGGAAGCTCCTTCGCCTGCACACGCTGCACTGCCAATGCCAGTTCTTTTTGGAAAACGCGTCGATTATATAAACCTGTTAGCTCATCATGAGCGGCAAGTTTTTCAAGCTCTGTATTTAGCAATTCAAGCTCGCGTTGTTTTCTCTCTACGTCCTCCAGAAGTGCAAGCAATTTTGCGTTTGCAAGATCGGTTTCTTTCTGAATGCGTTCGGCGTTTTTCCGTGCAGCAAGCATTTGCGCTTCGTATTCATTTCGCGTATTGATTTTCACAACAATTCCTTCATATACGCCATTCCGCTCGTTAACATTTACGAGCACAGGAATTGTATGACCTTCAACTTTAAAATTCAAATACATTTCCCGTACTTGGTGATGGATGGATATGGCGGGTAAGAAATACGTTTGAAAATAGACACGAGAAGGCAAGGTAAGAAAATATTGGAAATGGACTGTGTGCTCTAGCTTTAAAACGGTACGAAGTGTCTCGTTCATTTCAATAATTTCTAAGTCTTTATTGAGCACAAAAAAACCACAAGGAGCAAGATTAAGTTGTTCATCCATTGAACGTCCCCTCCTAGCTTAGCGAATGAAACGACGAATTTCTTCGATTGTCTCTTCAGGTTCGCTAATGTGTGGATTATGGCCTTTCGCTTTTTCCATAATGACCAATTCACTATCTGGAATTTCCTTCTGTAGAAATTCTGCTACTTCTAGTGGAACAATGGCATCTAACGTCGTTTGCAAGATCAGTGTTTTCACAGGAATATTGTGCACATCTTGGCGGTGATCCGAATAGAAAGTGGCTTCTGCAAATTGACGAGCAATTTGATGGTCATTTGAATAGAGCAGTTCCTCAAACTCTGCCACTAATTCAGGTTGATCTGGTGTATCCATAGCAACAGGTGCTAAGTATTTAGTCCATTCTTTGTAATTCGTTTCCATCATGTCCAATAGTTCGTGGATATCCGATTCGTCGAATCCGCCAATGTAATTTGGTTCATTTAAATAATGGGGAGAAGGTCCGATCATAACAAGTTTACCGATTAAGTCTGGACGTTTAATGGAGACTAATCCTCCAATCATACCGCTGACAGAATGGCCGACGTACAAGATCTTTTCCAATTCAAGTGCATCACAGACGTCAATTACATCTTGTGCATAGCCATGCAAGTTGCTGTAGCGAGTTGCATCATAGGCCGATTTATCACTTCTACCTGAGCCAACGTAGTCAAATACCACGACTTGATAGTCAGTTTCAAAAGCGGGAACAATTCTATCCCAAACGGATTGATCACACCCAAACCCGTGTGCAAAAAGAATAGTCTGTCGACCAGCTCCACTGATCCGAACATTGTTGCGTTTTATAATAGTCGATTTCAAATCGATCACCCTTCCTTTGTAAGGATTTTAACAATCCCTGCTGAATAATTACAATCTATTTACTGCATATATCGGCAATCAGGTAAAAAGTTTAGGAATCAATGTATCTAATGTCTAAAAAAATTATAGAAACCTTGCAATTTCTAAGAAGGAAGTAACGTTTTTAACGAATTACAAGGAGTGTGTAGAAAACTGTCGAAAGAAAAAATACAAGAAATTATATTTTTCGTGTAGTAATCGGAATAATCTAAATTGTTTTGGTGCCTGTCCCTTAAATAATTAAGAAAATTAAAAATATAAGAGTTTAGTTGGTATGAAAGGTTGGGAGTGTAGGTGTTAGTAAGTATATTTATTGTGATAGGGGTTGTGCTTTTTATTGTTATAACTGGAATTGTTTTATTGATGAAGAAATATAAGAAGGAGTTAACGAGCCAGGACTGGTATGAGACGTTTCAATATGAATTTCGGTCTGCTGATTGCCGACATGAAAAGCAAATAAAGTTGACTGAAATTGACTGGAAATTTGCGTTTACAATGAAGAAAGAGAAGAGCGTTACGGTGGCAGCAGGACCATTTTCCAAAACGACTCACCGCGTACACTACCGATTATTTTGTGAGGAATGTGGAGAGAAGCGTTGGTTTGAACAAACGAATTCTGTTTTGGATCACAAAGTTTTGTTCCGTTTGCGCATAAAATATTTAGCGGTGGGTGCTGGCGTAATTATGCTAGCTTTTATCATCACGATGACTGTCATTTTCAAGTTCATTGTTAAAATCTGAGTGTAAATGGACGCTCTTCCAGGAGTACGATCAGCATCGATTTGCACCTCCTTTCATATGCTATAGTTGGAGGTGGCAAAATGCCTAGAGTCAAATACCGAGATGCGGATGTCGATGTCATGGCGAGGATGATGCGAGCGGAAGCTGAAGGCGAAGGAAAGCAAGGTATGTTATATGTAGGAAATGTCATTGTGAACCGAGCTGTCGCCAACTGTCTAGATTTTAATGATGTTCGGACCATTAACGACGTCATTTTTCAAATACAAGGCGGCAACTATTCTTTTGAAGCTGTTCAAAAAGGGAATCTATTTTACCAACGCGCAAGAAATGTTGAGAAGAAATTAGCAAAGCAGAACTTGGATTATTGGAGAGTGCAGCCGGCTAAATATGCACTTTGGTATTTTAATCCTTACGCACCATGCCCGCCAACTTGGTACGGGCAACCCTTTACTGGACAGTATAAAAATCACTGTTTTTACGAACCAGCAGCCGGAACTTGCGCAAGTGTCTATAGCTGATGAGTAGCTAGTTATCCAGTTCCGATTAAATAAGTGTAAGTAAACATCTAAGAGTTCTAATGATTTCTAAAGAGAAGTGATTCCCCTTGCTTGTTTATGTCCGAGCGGGGGAATTACTTTTTAATAGTAGTCTTCCCTACCGAGGATACTTATCAAGAACTGGGCATAGCATTGCAAGAACCTTATGCCTCTAATGGTGACTTGGTGGGTGGAGAATTAACTCTAGCCAAGAAGGATAAGAAGTCAGGTTCTCGCAGAAAAGGTTGCTGAGTAGATCAATTTATTGAATATAGTTAAAGCATTACTCACGTATGTAGTCTTGCGTGAGCTTTTTTGGATGTATGGAATAAGACAGGATTAGTGTTTGCGGAATACTTATAGGTTGAACGCATGTAATTTTTGTTAGAGTACGGTATTCATGCATGCTATAGTGATAGTACAGTTTGCGCATATCAGTAATAAGAAGATTAAATAACTAGAATGCATAGCTTAGATTACTATTTTTTTATTAAAAAACACTGAATCGTCATACTAAAGGGTATGGAGAGGTATTAGCGCTTTTTAATTTTTATGGGGGGTATTGCAATGGAAGTCAATAAATTTTCAAATGTGCTAGAAGGTCCTTTCCTTCAGTATGTCTTTGATTTACTAAGAGCCAATGTTCTTAGGGATCGACAGACAATGTCACTTGTACTTTTGAAAGAAGAAACCAAGAATTTATCTTTTATAAAAGATGTGAAAGTTAAATTACAAGAGTTTATGAGGGATCAGGACGTATTGTTTGCAACGGCTCAACCAAACGAGATTGGTATACTGCTACCGCATAGTGGTGCAGTAGAAGCTTCTGGTTTTCTCCAACGACTTGAAGAGAATTGTAAGCACTTTAAAATTGTGGAGAACGAAAGTGTATTTCAGGCGGTTATTGTAGAGATTTTTCACCCGGAGCTGACACTGGAAGGAGCTCTTGCAATATGCAGGAATGAAATGGTAGAAACTAATGGAATGAAAAATGACTGTATTCACGTAATTCATGCACATTCCGGTTTTGATAAACCAGTCACAACTGTGAAAGTAAGTATCTTAGACGAGGATAAGTTGTTCAGGGATTTTTTAACAATGGCGATTGAACGTGTTGAACTGAAAGAGGTCAACTTACAAATTCGGGATTTTGAAGATGGATTATCGCTGCTTCAAACAGATTGGGTGAACTCTTGGCATCCACACCTCGTCATCATGAGCGATATTTTACCTAAAAAGAACGGACTTGACGTGTTACATACATTAAGGGCAATGCCGAATGAAGAAAAATTCACAATTTTAATGATGACGCGTCGAAATACTGAAGAAGATATGATCTACGCATATGAAAGTGGAACAGACGGATACCTAGTAAAACCTTTTAATCTCCGATTGTTTGAAGCGCAGGTAAAGCGGTTGTTAGGTGGGATTTGGTCATGATCGGTTTACCAATCGAATGGATTATCCTGCTTATTGTTGCAATGTCCTGTGTGCTTGTCGTCTTTATATTCTATTTGTCGATTGTGAGCTACCGAGACAGTAACAGGAAAGAACTTTCTGCCAACTATCTAACGGTCAATAGAGAGAGATGGTATGAATACCTACGAGAAGATGACATATGTGATAATCAGTTAATTCCCAAAAACGTTGCGGAAATAACAGCAATTGAGGAGTTATTCCGCTCAGTAGCAAATAATTTAAAAGGCAAAGATTTGGACAAAAGAATAAGCCGATTTGCGAATCGACGCTTGGCAGAGTTTTATAAACAAAAGCTCAAAAGTCGTAATTGGGGAGAACGAATAAATGCATTAAACAGAATCTATGACTTTAATATCTATTCATTAGATCAAGAATGCAGGTCCCGACTTACTAATAAAGTTAGCAGCGAAGAATTATTTTTGTTGTTAGTCATTGAATTGAAATTTGCGCCTGAAAAGTTCTTAGACAACCATCAACAGAGGCTTCAGCGATTATCCACAAATGACTTAAAAGAACTTTTTTACAGTATGCCAGAAGAGGTCTTCAATGAGATATTATCATTAAAAGAACACCTACATCCAAATGTTCGATACGCGCTAGCTGATGTAATCGGGATGAAAATGGATCGACTCCATACACAAGCATTAGAAGACTTATACAAAAGTGAAGATGATGAATTGCGTATTCGAGTAATTAGAGCCTTCAATACGCTCGCTGCAGTGCCGGAAATAGGCATTCTTGCTAAAGCAATCACATCCAAACAATGGCAGGAACGCTATCAAGTGGCACAAATGCTTCGAAATATGCCAAAAGATCAAGCGAACCAATACGTAAAGCAACTCATAAACGACAACGTATTTCTTGTTCGTGAGAGTGCACAATCATTTCTGGGGAATAAAACAAGCTTCCAACAACCTAATTTAGACATATATAAGCAAGTTGCCGCTAGTGTAGTAGAAAGTGAGAGCCTATCACACGTGAACACTCAAACTCGGATAAACGATCAGTCAGATGGCTCGATGTCGTCACATTGGAAGGGGGGCGATTGATTATGCCGATTATTGAGGCAGGGATGCACTTTTTCGGAAATATTATATTTCTATACATGGCTACTGTCATCATTTCTTACAGCATCATGTTTATATTGGCATTTCGAACACTGCGAAAGGAACGAAGTCTGGATCGCAGAGAGTTGGATAGCCGCTTCATTAATGCTTTCTATTCCAAACCTGTGACGATACTTGTCCCTGCATACAATGAAGAAACGGGAATTTTGGCGACAATCCATTCATTGCTAAGCCTTGATTATCCACAAACTGAACTGCTTATTATTGATGATGGCTCAAAAGATCGCACGGCTGCAGTTGTCATTCAACAATTTCGTATGAGAAAAGCTGAAAAACATATTGATCCAAAATTAAAAACAAAAAACGTAATAGAGATGTATCAATCTGAAATCCATCCAAATCTTTGGCTAATTCGCAAAGAAAATGGCGGTAAAGGAGATGCGCTGAACGTTGGAATTAACTATGCGAGATATCCCTACTTTTGTACGATAGATGGAGATTCTATCCTTGATAATAGTTCATTACTTCGGGTGATGAAACCTATTATCATGTCAGATGGCAAAGTGATTGCCGCTGGAGGTAATGTTCGGATTGTTAATGGATTAGACGTAGAATATGGTGCCGTTTCGGCAGTCAAACTATCAGGACGACCATTTGTCGTGATGCAAATTGTTGAGTATTTACGGGCATTCCTGATGGGCAGAATTGCGCTTAGTAAGTACAATCTCGTACTTATTATCTCGGGTGCATTCAGTGTTTTTTCAAAAAAGATGGTAATACGAGCTGGTGGTTTCAGTACAACGACAATTGGAGAAGATATGGAGATTGTTGTAAAGCTCCAACGTATGTTAAAGGAAGAAAAGCTTGATCATCGAATTGAATTTGTTCCTGATCCCGTTTGTTGGACAGAAGCACCTCAGACACTATCGGTGTTACGAAAGCAACGCCGACGTTGGCATCAAGGTTTGCTTGAGAGTTTATGGACTCATCGTAAAATGACACTTAATCCTAAATATGGTGCTGTAGGCATGATATCTGTTCCTTATTTTTGGATAATAGAATGCCTCGGACCTGTTATTGAACTTGCTGGTTACGCTTATGTTGTCACCGCTTTTTTCCTTGGAGGTATTTACTATGAATATGCAGTTTCACTTATGCTTTTACTAGTGCTGTATGGCACTGTGTTTTCAATGGGAGCGGTTTTGTTGGAGTCTTGGAGCTTGAGGACCTTTCCAAAAATGCGCGACGTTTTTAAAATGATGGTGCTAACGTTAACTGAAGTCTTTTGGTATAGACCATTGACATTGATTTGGCGTGTTGAAGGCTTGATCCGTTCTCTTATGCGCATTTCATCATGGGGAGAAATGGAGCGTGTTGGAGCGACAGTTTCGAAGGAGGTTCGAAAATGAAAAAAGTGTACCTACTAATTTTTACTTTCCTCGTCCTCCTTTTACTACCATTCTTGTTATGGATTGTTGAGAAGGAAAAAGATTTGACGGTTGCTATCATTGACAAAACGGTAGCAGATGATTCGTATCGTGAACATCTTGGTGTTACATGGGTATTGAATCATTACAAAGTGAAAAACGATAACGGGAAACCTTTTCGTGCTTCGAGGGATTATTATGGAGTGATTCCGCCTGACAATGAGGGGAGCGAGGTAAGCAAAAAGCAGTTGCCCGAAAGTTACGATTCAACGGATGTTATCTATATAGCGGATACATACGGCGTATTTGAAGATGATATAGGGAAAGACGTTGGGGATAGATATGGCGCACGATCTGCAAAAATTATTGGTGGACTAGAAGAGGATGAGTGGGCAAATATTGTAGAACGAACAACTTCAAAAAAGCCATCTCTTCTACTAGCAGAGTATAATACATTTGCCTCTCCTACAAATGAGAACGTTCGTAAACAGGTGACTAAGCATTTAGGAATCGAATGGAAAGGTTGGAATGGAAGGTATTTTGACAATCTTGATTATCGAGAAAATAAGGAAATACCACAGTGGGTAATTGATGAATACGAGGGAGAATGGGCATATACTGGCGGTGGTTTCTTGCTCGTCAATGACTTGGATGGTTCAGTCGTTGTCCTTGAGGATGACAAGCATTTAAATGAAGATAGCGTCACTATGACATTTACGGAAAAAGGTGAGCAACGGTTAGGTGTAAAAGGATCACACAAGTATACGTATTGGTTTGATATTGTTACTGCTAGACCTGGAGCAGACGTGCTTGCGACCTATGATTGGTCCTTAACGGATGAAGGAAAGCGCGTGTTAATTGAACATGGGATTCCAAATGAATTTGCAGCTGTTGTCAGAAAAGCAGAGGGATCATCTGAAAGTATCTATTTTGCAGGTGATTATAACGATGTGCCAACTGTTCCGAAAGTCTATCAGTTGAAAGGTTTGCCTCAACTATATAAAGCTTTATATGCATTTTCAAATGAATCATTTTTTTGGTCTGCATATGTCCCTATGATGAAAGGTGCTTTAGATGGATTTGGTATGAATAAGGATTTGACTGTTAAAATGGATAATGAAAATACGATTCAAATGACTTCACGCATTAACAATGAACGGATGGAAATAAAAGTAGACGGTACTTGGCAGCCAATCACTGTGAAAGGCGTTAATATTGGAATGGCGAAACCTGGAACATTCCCTGGGGAAGCTGGTATTGAAGAAGGGGAATACTACAGGTGGTTTGAACATATTGGGAAGATGAATGCAAATACGATTCGAGTATACACGTTACATCCACCAGCATTTTATCGAGCACTTAAAGCGTACAATGAAACGCAGGAGCAACCTATTCATGTCATGCATGGCGTATGGATAAATGAAGAATCGCTTGTCGAATCACTCGATGCTTTTGAGGAAACTAACCTAGAGGATTTCCGTAATGAAATGAAACGATTGACAGACGTTATTCATGGGAATGCAGACTTGGAAGCTCGTCCTGGGCATGCATCAGGTGTATACGATGCAGACATTTCCCAATGGGTAAGTGCTTGGATGATTGGTGTGGAATGGTATCCATTTATGGTTGAAGGAACGAATAACACACATGCTGGCATTGGTGAGTATACTGGTACGTATTTTGAGACGAAAAATGCAAATCCATTTGAATACTGGCTTGCAGAACAGATGGATTACCTCGTGACCTATGAACTGGAAACCTACCAGTCGATACGGCCGATGAGTTTCACGAACTGGGTAACAACAGATTTATTAGAGCATCCTGCTGATTCTTCAGAAGGAGAAGACTTAGTAACGGTCGATCCGAACAATATCTATGTGAAAAATGAAATGGAGAAAGCGGGTCAGTTTGCATCCTACCATGTGTATCCCTACTATCCTGATTTTCTGAATTACGAAAAAAAGTACTTGGAATATACGGATTTTAGAGGCGAGAAAAACAGCTATGCGGCTTATTTGAATGAGCTTCATAATGCCCACCGTCTTCCAATCTTAATTGCTGAGTTTGGCATCCCAGCCTCTCGTGGGAAAACGCACGAAAATCCGTTTGGGTTCAATCAAGGATTCATGTCTGAAACGGAACAGGGTGAAGCTTTAAAACATCTTTATGAAGATATCCTTCACGAAGGCTTAATGGGAGGATTAGTCTTTACTTGGCAGGATGAATGGTTTAAACGGACATGGAATACGATGGAATATGACAATCCAGACCGTAGACCGTATTGGTCAAATGCTCAAACAAATGAACAACAATTTGGATTGCTTAGTTTTGATAGGCTGAAGATCAAAGTAGATGGCACGATTGATGATTGGAAAACAGAGGCTTTTTATGACAAGAACGACGGGATTATGAAAAAAATGTTTGTCGACTTTGATGAACGCTATTTGTATATTCGTCTTGATCTAGATGAAAGTCAAGTGGCCAATGGAGATTATCCAATCATTACACTTGATACCGTCCCAGCTCAAGGGAATCATAAAATTACAAGTATCCAAGACATAAGCTTTGAGAATGGGATGGAGTTCATTGCTAAAATAAATGGAAATCAGTCTAGACTTATGATTGATCCTTTTTATGATCTGTACCATTACTTATATGGTAAGAAACTTGAATTGATAGAGGATGTTGTCCGAAGGAATGATACAGGTGAATTTATTCAGATTGAATATGTCCTTAACAAACCGTATTTTATTCCAAATGAAAACCGGACTGTTCCTTACTCATCTTATGAAGCAGGGAAATTAAAAGAGGGGAACGGTAATCCGGAGTCAAAAGAATACAATTCTTTGTCGGACTATTCGTTTGTGGAAGGCAAACTGGAGTTAAGAATTCCATGGTTACTTATCCAATCAAAAGATCCGAGCCAAAAAGAGTTTTTCGGAAACATTGCTGCACAAGGTGAACAAGCAAGCATTATTGTGGAGGATATAGGAATTGGAGCTATTATGGTAGATGCTTCGAATCGGGTGATAGATTCGTTTCCACAAAAAACGGGCAATAGGATTGGACAGTTCAAGCGGTTTACATGGGACAATTGGGAAACTCCGCTTTATAAAGAACGTTTAAAACAATCCTACTATATTATGCAGGAAGTTTTTAAGGAGTAATGAAGCTTAACATTTACCTTATATGAATTATGATTGAAGGAGGCTATCATGACCAAACACAAAATCTACACAATGCCATTTGCTGATGTCTATCCGCATTACATTGCAAAAGCGGAGAGAAAAGGGCGGACAAAGGCTGAAGTGGATGAAATTATCTGTTGGTTAACGGGCTACCAGCATAAAGAAATGAATGAACATCTGGAGAACAGAACGGACTTTGAGACGTTCTTTGCGGAAGCTACACAAATGAACCCATCTCGTGAATTGATAAAAGGTGTTGTTTGTGGCATACGTGTAGAAGAAGTAGAAGAGCCGACGATGCGGGAAATCCGGTACTTGGACAAACTGATTGATGAGTTGGCGAAAGGGAAGAAGATGGAGAAGATTTTACGTAGTTAATGGAATAACCGATTCAACAACAATCACTTTCCTTGTTACGCCCGAGGATAGTGATTGTTTTTTTGTTACTATCAATCAAGACTTATTCTCCGGATAGGAGGTATAGTTAATGAGCTATATAAATGGATGCATAAGTTTTACGACATGATCCGCAGGGTAGATGAATAGTTAATTGATAAGAACGGGGGAGCGTTAATGGGAGAACGAAAATTGGTCATTGCCATTGCGGGAGCTAGCGGATACATTGGCAGGAATTTAGTAAAACAATTAAAAGGTCATGCAAAGGTCATTGCATTGTCTCGTACTGACAATCACCATAAAAATACAGAAGATGTGGAATGGCGTTGTTGCGATTTGTTTTCGATGAAAGATGCGGAGAAAGGTTTAGCGGGAGCGGATATTGCTGTCTATCTTGTACATTCGATGTTGAAGTCTGCCCGACTCACACAAGGGTCATTTGAAGATATGGATGTCATTTTAGCTGATAACTTTGCACAAGCGGCAAAGAGACAAGGTATTCAGGAGATTGTTTACTTAAGTGGCATCATTCCAAATGAAGATGAGAAGCATCTGTCGAGGCATTTGAAAAGTAGGCTAGAATGCGAAAGGATATTACGCGCATATGGTGTTCCCGTAACAGCTTTGCGAGCAGGATTAATAATCGGTCCAAAAGGATCTTCATTCCCCATCCTTTTAAAATTAGTCAAGCGCTTACCGTTAATGATTCTGCCGAAATGGACAAGGTCACAAACACAACCTGTTGCATTGGATGATGTCCTCAGAGCGTTACGTTCAATACTTCTTGACTTTGAACCGAAGGAAAGAACAATTGACATTGGTGGTCCAGAAGTGATGACGTATAAGTCGATGATGGAACAAACAGCTGCAGTACTAGGAGTGAAGCGTAAATTTGTTGATGTCCCTTTCTTTTCGTTAAATCTTTCTCGCTTATGGCTCACGCTTATTACACAGTCGTCAAAGGAAATGGTATATCCGTTAGTTGAAAGTTTAAAACATCCGATGGTTGTGAGTCCGAGAAATAAAGTTGACGGCATCAGTGAAGGGGACATCACATTTATGGAAGCGGCAGCAGCTGCTTTACAAGGTGAAGCGTCCGAAGGGAAACATAGTATGAAATCACCGAGCTTTGGTCCTTTGAAACAAGATGTCCGTTCTGTACAGCGGATTGAGATGCCTGATGGATGGTCAGCTGACCGTGTTGCACGCTACTACGTAAGATGGTTGGAAACGTTTCTAAACCCGTGGGTATTGACTTCTGTAGACGAGAATTTGAATTGCAAAATTGGATTTATTGGCAATCGGACATTACTTGAACTGAATTATTCACAAGAGCGGAGTACGGAAGAACGCGCATTGTACTATATAACGGGTGGCTTTCTAATGGATCCCAATGTCAACCAAAGAGGACGAATGGAATTTCGGAAAATTCCAGGTGCTCAAGAAGTAATCATTGCCATTCATGATTATTTACCATCATTGCCTTGGTTTATTTATTATATTACGCAAGCAAACATGCACGCTTTTGTTATGTGGCGTTTTCAACGTCATATGCATGCATTGTGCAACAATCAACGTGCCATTGAAGGGACCAAAGATGTATTGATGATTGAATAACGGATAGCGTGGAAATGCAAATTCATAATGTGATAGATAGTAAAATGCATTATCGAGTCTAACCCTAAAAATAGAAGCCGATGACCAAACAAGTGAAAAGGCTTGGTCATCGGCTTCTTTCAATATCGAGCTTGTTGTAACCGAAGGACGTCGGCTTTTGTCTCTAACAGTTCATTCGATAGGATGGTCACTTTGCCGTCTACTTTACGAATCTTTTCACTTAGATGATCTTCCACGGTGTCAATGCGTCCCATAACTTCAAGGTGATTCGACTCGACGACAGAGCGCAACTCTTTTAATTCGTTATGATTCGTCTCAACGACAGAGCGCAACTCTTTCAATTCGTTGTGATTCGACTCAACGACAGTCCGTAATTCTTTCAAGTCGGATTGGTTTTCCTTTACAAGATATGACAATTCCGTAATGGCTTGAAGAATGACTTCATTGCTAATAGATTGATTCAATTTTTTCACCTCTTTTACAATGAATGGTTCTTTGAATAGCATACCACAGTTCGACAAGAAAGTTCGAAGTCAATTGTTGTAAGTTACAAACGTAGAGAGCGGTCTTCTAAACGATTAAGTTTAACATCTTTCATATGTGATCATTGTTGGCGTGAATTAATACATAAAACTCGAGTTGTTCGTTACAACCAGTATGTTTCTCCAATTCGTAATGTCAATAAATCTTTATCATCCAGTTTCAATCTCTCCCACTCTGCTTTTAGCCGTTCAAGCGCTTCTGGACCGGTGTCGTCTGCTAAATGGTAGGTTCCGTAATGCATAGGGATGAAAGTTTTAGCTTCTACTTGTAAGAAAGCTTTCACTGCTTCTTCTGGATTCATATGACTTTCTTTCATAAACCATTCGGGCTCGTAAGCTCCAATCGGCATTAATACGGTTTGGATTGAAAATTTTTGAGCAATGTCGGAGAAACCTTTAAAATACCCTGTATCCCCAACGAAATAGATCGATTGAGTTTCGTTTTCAATGATCCAGCCACCCCAATGAGAGGTGTTCGTGTCTGTCAAAGTTCTTTTCGTCCAATGTTGTGCAGGGACAAACGAAAACGTTAGTCCATGATACTGAAATGCATTATACCAATTTCCTTCAATGAAATGATCATAACCGCGTTTGGAAAAAGCATGTCCGAGTCCAATTGGTACATAGAAAATCGGATTTCCTTTCAATTGTTTGATTGTATGAAAATCTAAATGATCATAATGGCCATGGGAAATGAACACGCAATCTATGTTGGGTAAATCTTTTATATCCATCCCTGGCGCAGTTAAACGTTTTTGAAACCCCATGCGATTTGCCCAAACCGGATCCGTTAAGAAATTCAAACCGTTCATTTGAATTAAAAATGTTGAATGGCCAATCCACGTAATGGATGTTTCTGATTGATTGGCATGGAGTTCTTCAAGCTGCACTGGAACATGTTCGATATGAATACTTAAATCTTTCTTCTTTTGTCTCCGTTCCTTTTGCCAACGCCGAAAGTCATTAAACGTTTTTGTCGTTTTTACTTCATCTAAATTTGTATAGCGATGCTTACGAAACATGTAAATACCTCCTATGGTCAAACAATGGAGATTACTAGAGTAGGAAAATATAGTCGTATGAGTATGGGGTCTTGTGCAGTATTCGTTTTAATAGGCAATGCCGACTCGACACATTATCCACTTATCTTGAGTAACTACATCATATGCGAAATGAGCTGTATCCCCAACAGTTATCTCCTTGCCTCCTATAGGCAACAGATTTTCTTCAACACGATAGTTTCCTCTGGCGGCACCATCAGGTAAATAAGTGGGGCAGACGATCGTCCAGTCAAGTCCAGAAGCACGTAGCATCTCATATACTTGCCGGTGCTGATCCGCAGCGAACGTTAAACGACGTTTCGATTCACTCGTCTCATAGCGGAATTTTCCAGGCTCGGTGCGACTAGTTAAGATACCAGCGGTCCCAATTGTCACGATTCGTCGAATAGCTGCATGTTCCATTGTTTGAATTATGTGCGGCAATGCATCTGTTAATGTTGTTGTCTTATCCGTGGAGAGTGCACTAACGACTACATCTGCTCCCTTTATAGTTTGTTCAACTGCTTGGGAATCCCTTGCATCGCCTTGAATAGTTGTCAATTGTTCGTGTTTATCCAACTTACTTGGATTGCGAACAAGTGCGGTTATCGTATGGCCATTATGGATTGCTAATTGTAAAATTTGTTGACCGACTCTCCCCGTAGCTCCGAATAAAGCAATTTTCATTGCATTTCCCCCTGTTTATTTATAATAAGTTATTAAAGATAGATCTCCACGACAACTTTTTCGGAAATATGACACCGTCTTACATTTCCCGGGAAATGTTTACACGATTAGCTAAATTGTTTTAGGGTTCCTTATAACAAAAGACAATAACAAGCCAAAAACAGCGATATATCCGGCTACATGAAACGCAACATTAACGCCTTGAATGGCTCCTGAAATTGAATCGCCTGTAGCTGCTGTTATGGTGATGGCTACAAGGACAGCAGTCCCAACTGCTCCTGCAATCTGACGGAACGTATTGTTCATAGCCGTTCCGTGTGCTATTAAATGATTCGGCAACTGATTTAAGCCAAGCGTTGTAGAAGGCATCATTACCATGGAGATACCAATCATACGGATTGCATTTAACACAGCTAAATAGGTAAAGGTTGTGTCTGCCGATAAGTTCCCAAACATGAACGTTGTCACAGCTAAAATGGCGAAACCTATACGCAATAACCACTTTGCACCGAATTTGTCAAACAACGAACCTGATACAGGATTCATGATCCCCATAACAATAGCGCCGGGTAATAGCATTAAGCCTGAATGGAACGCGTTAAATCCAAGTAAGTTTTGCATGAATATCGGTAAAATTACGGTAGCGGCAATCATGGAAGCAAATACAATCATACCAAGTGCTGTCGCCAAGCTGAAAATCGGATATTTAAATACGCGAAATTCTAAAATGGGTTGTTCCAAGTGTAATTGCCGTCGGATGAATACAACGAGTGCGATTGTTCCTACTGCAAGGGAGATACCGACGTTCAAATGTAGCCAACCCGTATTCCCAGCAACACTAAATCCGTATAACAACCCACCGAAACCGAGTGTAGAGAGCAAGATCGACAAGCTATCCATCTTGGGGTTCGTTAATTTTGTAACATTCTTTAATAAGAAATAGGCAGCAATAATAATGAGAAGCGTAATGGGGATGACGACATAGAAAACACTTCTCCAAGCGAAATGATCAACAAGATACCCAGACAAACTAGGTCCAATCGCAGGTGCAAAAGCAATGACAAGCCCATACATCCCCATTGCCTTTCCGCGTTGTTCAATCGGGAATAGAAGGAACATGATTGTTTGTAGAAGTGGCATCATAATACCGGCGCCTGCACCTTGAAAAATCCGACCAATTAATAAAAATTGGAAGCTCGGTGCAATGGCAGCGATAACGGTACCTGCAGCAAAGATACTCATCGCTGTTAAAAATAGCTTACGTGTCGTAAACTTTCCGATTAAAAAAGCAGTCACAGGAATCATAATGCCATTGACGAGCATGAAAATAGATTGTAACCATTGGACAGTACTTTCTGACACGTTAAGATCTCTCATAATCGGCGGCAATGCAGTTGCCAAAAGCGTTTGATTTAATATCGTAATGAATGCACCCGATAATAAGACGGCTAACAAAGGAATGCTCTTTTTGAAATCGAATGCTTGAGTGTTCTCCATAATTGATAAGCCACCTAACAATTTTTTCTTTTGCTTCTTCCGTAGTAGACGTAATTTTACTAGACCTCCATGTGGTTGTCTATTTATGTGGCAGTTTAGTCACTACAGGTACTATAAACACCTTTGAGTCTAAATACGTTTTTCGAACCAAGTATTGGGCATGCTTGAAGTAATACAAATGAAGGTGAGTGATAGGGTGAACAAAGCTGTATTCCTGGACCGTGATGGGGTTATCAATGAAGTGTTGACAGATCGTGTGAAATTCGTGAATCGCTCAGACAAAATGTATTTTTTGCCAGGTGTAGCCGAGGCTATACGACTTTTCAATCAAACATTTGACTATGTGTTTGTTGTCACCAATCAAGGAGGCGTTGGTCTTGGTTTTATGAAAGAGGCACAATTGCAGGCAATTCATAGCGATATGATTACGTCATTGCAAAAAGAAGGGGCACTCATTCAAGAGGTAGTCTATTGTCCACATAAACCAAAATCAGGTTGTGCATGTAGAAAACCGAACAGTAAGCTCATTGAGGACTTAGCTCGAAAATATGATGTGGATGTAAAGTCCTCTTACATGGTAGGTGATACGGATACAGATATTATTGCTGGAAAGAAAGCCGGGACTAAAACGGTGTTCATTGGTAAAAGCGATCCTTTGGCAGACGCAGTATACCCGGATTTATTACAAGCAGCTCACTGGATTGTTGACGATGCTACTTAATAACGTATCATTACGCAAACATAAAAGTATGGGTACTGATAAAATGCCTATTGGGTGGAGTTAAACTCCTACTGACTATTTAACAGTAAAGGGAGGAGTTTCGCAGTTGTTGTTGAATGTTTATACATGTGTGGTACACAAATCATGACGTGTATAGAGAGGATGTATATTATGTCACAAAAAGAGCTAGCAGTGACCTTTCTCCAACAAATTGTTAGCGGAAAGATTAAAGAAGCATTTGACGATGCAATTCACACCGAGTTTATTCATCATAATGCCTATTTTGAGGCCGGCGCGCAGTCATTAATGAAAGCAATGATGGACAATGCTGAGTTAAGTCCAAACAAACAATGGACGGTTGTCCAAGTAATTGAAGAAGAAGATCGAGTCGTGATTCATTCACATATACAACAGAATACCGATGATCTTGGTGTAGCTGTAGTACATATTTTCCGATTTCAAGAAGGAAAGATTATCGAAACGTGGGATGTCGGCCAATCCGTTGTAAGTAATTCACCGAATGAACAGGGCATGTTTTAATTGTAATTAGAAAAGGAATCAAGCGATAACAGTTGCTCGATTCCTTTTGCTTTTGTTTACACCTCATTTAATCTTTAGGCGTCACTAGTTTTTCTCTCGCAGCGTCACCTTCTTTACCTCTTAGAAACATATAGAAAGACGCACCGAAAATGATGATATATCCGATGATGCTATAGACATCCGGTAGTTGTCCGAGAAAAGCAAAACCAAATAAAGCGGTGAAAACGACAGTAAAATAGTTGAATACGGAAATTTCTTTTGCTGGGGCAAATTTGTAAGCTAATGTAATGCCAAATTGGCCGATTGTAGCGGCTAGTCCAGCGAGTAATAGATATGCAGTCTGCTGCCAGGTCATGGGCTCATAATGATAAATTACGAAAGGCAACAAGATGATTGTCGTGAAACCTGAGAAGTAAAATACGACCGTGTAAAACTGCTCTCGATTGCCTAGTGCTCGTAATACGGTGTACGCTCCTCCGGCGAATATAGCGGAAAGAATGCCCGCTGCATAGGGCACGATATCAAGCGAGAATGAGGGCTTAATAATAAACAACGTACCGAGAAAGGCGACAAGTATGCTATACACTTGAAATGGTTTCACGCGTTCTTGTAAGAAGATAGCGGCAAAAACGATCGTGAAAAATGGGCTCATTTTGTTCAACATATCTGCATCCGCTAACACAAGATGATCGATTGCATAAAAGAGTAAGATAATCCCAATTGCACCTAAAACTGAACGTAATAATAGCAATGGTTGGTTCTCACGTTTCCCTATTAGTCTTTCTTTAAAATGTAGGACGAAGAATAGCGATATGAACATTGATACGCCATTTCTGAAAATGGTTTTTTGTAAAGTTGGTACATCACCTGACAGCTTGACGAACAATGTCATAAGAGAAAAGCCGAATGCGGATGCCAATAATAGTAGAATACCTTTGTTTTGGTTTGTCATAAGAAGCCTCCGGTATTTGAATACATACGAATTGTATGTTACCACAATCCATTCTTCAAGAGCAGGTACATGCTTCATTTGCTTCGAGTTGACGATTTCATCACACCAACGTGAATGTAAAGGGAAGAGGAACTCAGTGATTGTTGAAAAAAAAGTCAGACCATTCCCCTGACTTGTCAAACTCTTTATCTATGTTATAGTGAAGTTGAAAACTAAAAAGAGTTAACCACTGGGGGAGTCTTTGTGAAAGACTGAGACGTGTATGAATATGCGGACCCTTAGAACCTGATCTGGCTCATACCAGCGTAGGGAAGTGGACCGCACGTCTTCCATGGTTATTCTACGCCGATTTGCGAGCCGCTTTTTCAACGTATGTGTTGAGGGAGCGGTTTTTTGGTTTTCTACAAAAACTAGAGGAGTGGGTAAGATGACGTTGTGTAAAGAGTTACGAGTAGAGTGTGACGCAATTTTTGAAGCCAATTTCAATCATCCGTTTATTGAGGAGCTTGCTACAGGCACATTATCGGAAGATATTTTCAAAGAGTACATCCTTCAAGATTCCTATTATTTACAGCATTACGCAAAGGTACATGCATTAGCAGCCGCACAAGCAACAGATATGCACACCGTAAGACGGTTTGCACAGCATGCAGAAGGGACATGTGGAGCTGAAATCGATCTACATGAAAGTTATTTCAGCTTATTGCGCGTGACAGAACAGGATTTAGCACAATTCAAACCAGCACCAACTGCTTATGCCTATACTTCCCACCTCTATAGAGCTGCAATGGAAGGGGATTTAGCTGCAACATTAGCCGCATTATTACCATGCTATTGGGTCTATTATGAGATTGGCGAACGGTTAAAAGAGGCAACTCCGAATCATCCGATTTACGACAAATGGATTGCGATGTATAGCTCTGAGTGGTTTGAACAATCCACGAACGAACAGATTGAACGACTAAACGAACTCACAAAAGATTTAACTCAAAAACGTCGTGCGGAAATTAAAGCACATTTCATAAAAAGCTGTCACTATGAATTACAGTTTTGGGAGATGGCCTATACAAAGCAAAATTGGGATTTAGAGAAAGTGGAATTGCAAGTGTAGACAGTCGATTTTGCCAATCCTTTTCGGACGATTGTTCACTAGCTGGAAAACTTTTAGTCCTTGTACACTTACTTAGATAGGTAATGAAAGGGAGAGACGATACGACTGGATCTTCTCCCTTTCATTCTCTACGAATCAGCACAATGGAATTTGCGCTACATATACTGTAAGAACCGCGAAAAGGAGGAAAGGAAGCTGTATTATTGGTATCATCCTTATTTCGTTCATATCGCTTATCCCCAACTGCAACAAGTTGCCCATTCGACCTTAGAGGCAAACAACTTGATGGGAATCCCGAACGATTCAAATCCTTATCCGCCTGTCGATCCTACACGATTGCACCAGTCGGCAACGTATTCCATGGAGTTAACAAAGCACGCAAACCAACTTGTTACTAAAATTTCTCAGTCAACCACATTTGCAAAGGAACTCATGACGGCTGCACAAAAATCTGATCAGCGTAAAGTTGACGAAATGATTGCGTCAGTTGGAATTCCTTCGAAAGTGACTACAAAGTACACGCCGAGTGGAATCCGATTCGTACTCCATAAAGAAGTCGATGGCGCTGTTTGTTGCGAAGTATCAATGATTCTTAATTGGTAGGCATATGAAAAAGAATAAGGAGGCTGGGACAAAACTCTAAATAGACCGTTCCTCTGCGCTCCAAAAGGCACGCTTTCCGCGGGGCGCGCTTGAGCCTCCTCGTCCGCTGCGCTTCCTGCGGGGTCTCAACATTCGCGCTACAATCCCGCAGGAGTCGGCCTTTTTCCGCTCCGATTCACTCAAGAATTCGAAAAGAAACATTGGGAAAATATAAAAAAACTGCATGACGGTGAATTAGCCATAATGCAGCTTTTTTATGATATGTCCCAGCCTCGCTTTTTTGTTGCTTCAATTTACTGTATTGCATGAACCTGTTTGATAGGTGTTGCATCAGGTTTTCCGAATAAGTACCCTTGAAAAAGATCATAGCCCATTTCTTGCAAATAGCGTAAATCGCTAGCTTGCTCAATTCCTTCAGCAAGTGCAAGTGCGCCAACCTTATGTGCTAACCGCATCACATTTCTAGCGACTTTTTGCTTCTCGGCATCTACACTTACGCCATCAGCAAACTCTCTTGCAAGTTTGACGAAATCGGGTTGCATGCGAGCTAACAACTCCAAATCATTGAAACCAGTTCCTACATCATCTAGTGCATATTTTACTCCGTGCGTACGATAATAATCCAAGATGGACAGCAAGTGTGCCATATCATCGACTTTATCTGTCTCCACAACTTCAAATACGACATGCTCAGGACGAATGCCTGCTCGTTGAATTGCTGCAAACGTCGTCGCCAAACAATGTTCAGGCACATAAATGGAAGTTGGTATGAAATTGATGAAAATTAGTCTGTCTGCAACAGGTGCTGCATTTTTGATGGACTCCAATCTACATAGTCGATCAAGTGCAAACAAGCGATTGCGTTTTCTCGCGGCTTCAAAAAGGTGGAACGGAGCAATCAATTGACCTTGGTCATCAATCCCTCTACTCAACAGCTCATTTCCAACAATATGAACTTCATGATCGAGCATCTTGACGATCGGTTGGTAATGTGTACGAATTGATTTTTTCTGAATGATTGCATCAATCCAACTGGCCTCACGTTCAGATTGAAATGACTTGATTGGTTTTAATTTGTTTAAGTCTCGCATCGGATCTTCTTTGTCTGCTTTTACTGCATAAATTGCCTCGGCATCCATGTGAGTTTGAACATAATCCATTAAGTCAAATAAAACAGGTTCAAGCGCCCAAAACATCCGTTCATTCAGCTTTTGCCACGTAGTTTTCGGATAGTCAGTAAAATACTTTACTAACAAATCCATGCGTTGTTCATTTGAAAAATAGATGGTATAGCCAATGGTCTTGGGATTGCAAAGTTCACATGTCATTCGAGATCTCCTTTTTAGTTACCGACTTGCCACTGTGTCGTTTGTTACGAAACGTGGCTTTTTTTGTTTCAAGCTCATCAAAGTACTCAAATTGTGAATAGCTAAATGTGCTTGTATGACGTTGCTAATATGTACAAGCCATGTGTTTCAGTATACGTGTATGCCAGTTAAGATTCTATTAATAAGACAAGATTTGTAGCAGATGGAGAAAGATTTGTGTGAAGGCGTGTAGATGCAAGTTATGTAATTCGCTAATCGTTAATGAGCCATGCGTGAATTTTGAAAAGTAGGGTATTCTAACAACAAAACAAGAATGGAAGGATGGTACGATGAAGAAAATCAGTTCTGTATTTTTATCACTTTTACTACTCGTAGGTTTGGCAGCGTGTAATGTTAAAGACAATCGAAACCAAATGGGCGGCGTTGATAAATCCCCGGAAATATTGAAAGAGCCAGGTCAACAAGATGAAGATAAAGTAGAAGATACAACAGATGAAGATGCAACCGAAAAACAGGACGATGATGCAACCGACAGTGAAGCAGACGAAAACGCTGAAGATGATGGTGAAAGCGATTCAAAATAAAATGGGCACATGTAACCGCCCCGCAATAAAAAAGGAATCCAGTCCCGCATAATGAGGATTGGATTCCTTTTATGTGTCAATTCACGTCTTCTTTCAGCAAATAGTTTGCGCTTATCCATGAAGTAATCGGGATGACGACAGCGATGCCCGTCCCAGCGCAAAAGATAAGCATCATCTCTGAACTAAAGATTTTGGAGTTTACAATTTCACCAACGGAATACGATAAATCCTTGAACCAGATTAGTAACGCTAAGTACCCACCAAAAAATGCGAAAAATAACGTATTCGTGTCTGTGCTTAAAAGATCTCTTCCAATATCGATACCTGAGTGATAGAGCTCAGTTTTTTTGATCAAAGGATATTGTTTGCGCATCTCTTGCATCGAAGCTGCAATCGAAATTGCGACATCCATGATCGCGCCGATTGTGCTCATGATGATGACAGACACACCGATTTTCATAAAGTCGATACCAATGTAAAGTGAGTAGCCACTAATCGCTTCTGTTTCTTCCTCCCCAAAACCTTGTATCATTAATGTGTTAGATACAAATACGATGAATACAAGCAGCAAACTAATCGTAATCATCGTTGAGATGAAAGCGATGACCGTTGTCCGGTTCACTTCATTAATGAAAAACAAACTGATACAGCCTATTAATGCACTCGCAATGAACGTTAGGATAATTGGGTCAAAGTCCGGATTTAGCATTAAGGCTAATGTAAAAAAGAAAACGCCGAAGTTCATGAATAATGATAGAAAGGAACGCAATCCTTGTTTGCCGCCAATCCAAACCATTAAAACTAATAAAATTAAAGCAAGCAAAATGAGCACATTCATAAGCGAGCCTTCTTTCGTGTAATGAAAAATAATGTCGTATACACACCGATTGGTATGGTAATAACGATGCCGATGCCACCAGCTAATGCTCGAGCAATTTCTAGTGAAAGGTTCATGGAAAAGGTAAATCCTAACGGTGTTGCATTTTTAAAAGATAAGATGAGCATAGGGAGAGCACCACTAATATACGCGAAAAACAAAATGTTTGTAATCGTTCCCATAATCTCCCGACCAATCGCCATGCCTGAACTTCGTAACGTTTTCAATGATATAGTTGGGTTTTTATCATACAATGCGAAAATGGACGATGACATTGTAATGGCAATATCCATGATTGCACCTAAAGAACCGATGAATAAACCACCCATGAAAACAAGTTCATAGGGACGCGTCAGAAATTGCATTTCTTCATATCGTAAACCATTCCCAGATGTCACTGAAATGACGACGTACGTAATTGCTAGTGATAAGAACGTGCTTAGTAATGTGGCTACGATCGCTGCATACGTCTTATCTGTAAACCCACTTACAAATACTAACGAAATACATGTAAACAAAAGTATGCAGACACCGCAAATGAGCAATAAGTTAATAGAAGAATGTTTGATGTAAACATCTAATGCAAAAGATAAAATGAGTACATTGATGACAAAACTACAAATTGCAAAGAATCCACTCCGCCTGCCGATAAGGAGTAAGGCAAAAATGAAAATCCAAGCAATGAGTAATACGTGCTTGTCCCGTTTCAAGTCAGTAATTGTACCTGTTAACGTTGGGACATCTCGTGTGGTTGTTTCGAACTGAATGAATACATCGTGTCCCACTCGATACGCTTGGTCAAATGCGCCTGAATAAGAATATTCATTGGTCAATTGGACATGTTGTCCTTTCTCAATGCCGTTTTTTACGATAGCCTCAATCTGTTGCACAACGAGCAAATCTTCATTGCCATGCCGATCTGTCATCGGTGTCTCTTCTTCAATCGATATAGCGGTAATTTCAGCAATGGAACGATTGTATAAAGAATAATTATGATTGACGAATAGTACTGAGGTGATAAAACAAAAAGCAAGGAGGGTATAGTAAACCATTTGTTTACGTGTGAATTTTTTAAACATAAATTAATCACCTCGACAGAGTAAATAGATCGTAAGGGATGGATCGCATATTGATTGTATGACCGCCAAAAACGGACAATAAGCTAGTATCACTTTACAGAAAGCGAAGCAGTTATGCAAAGGATAATAGTAGGGATTAATGCGAGTAGAACGGGTATAGAAAGAAAGGAGATTTGCCAATCGCTTTCATTAATCTTATGGAAGTTTGGTAAAATCGGTGATATTATTCATAAACAAACAAGTGATGAGGTGGTTGAGGATGAATATTGCGGTAGCGGTAGATGGTTCTGAAAGTGCTATTCGGGCAACGTATCATGCGCTTATGCTCGTCAAGCATTTGCCGGATACAAAGTTAGAAATCATTTTTGTGACAGACTTTAATAAAGTCGAAGACGAACGTCTGTTGACACAAAGCCCTGAGAATTTAGCGGCTTATCAACGAAAAAATGTAAATCCGATTGTGAAAGTTGCTCAAGAAGCAGGCGTTGAACCGACCGTTACCTTGTTGAAAGGCCAAACAGGTCCAACAATCATCAAGTACGTCAACGCACATGAAGTGGATCAGCTTGTTATCGGAAGCAACAGTTTACATGCTTTTAAAGGCTCTGTTTTTGGAGACTTTAACCAAAAAGCAGTAAAGCGTATGAAATGTCCAGTGACGATTGTAAAGTAAAGCTGTATGTGGCTCGACTGATGAAGTGCAACAGTATTTTCGATACTCAAAAACAATATTATGGAGTGACTGAACTAGATGAAATTACTAGATGAATTAGTAGACATTTATTTGCAAGGGCCGCAGGTGGAAATGATGTCCGTATTGGATACTCGCACTGGAGATATTTTATTGGACGCACCAGAGTCGCTAACAGGTGAGCCTCCAATTGATTGGGATGACGAAGAGTCTTGCTTTTTAGTTGAGATTCCGACCGCTTCTTCTGCGGAAATGTTCGAAGTCATGGTTGTGTTTACGAAGCAACAACCTGAACGTATTGCTGAATTGTTATTCACAGCATTAGACGGAAGCAAACCTTTTAGACGTTTCAAGGATGCTGTAAATAACATTGGAATTGATCAACAATGGTATGATTTTGAACAACTTTATGCCACAGAAAAGATGCAGGACTGGCTATCAGCAGTATCCATGCAGGAGAATCACTGAAACCTTTTCCACGTAATTGACGTATAGAGGGAAAAGATCAGTGAGGAGGCGGCACGGTGTTCACTGTCATTCTAGCATTTATATTACTAAGTCCACTCTATTTGTTTTTGATCCTTCAATTCAACTATCCAAAAGATATGATGATTTGGGCAGAGCGTTGGAAGTACGATACGGAACCTGACTTTTCGGATGAATCGATAAAAATTGTAAAAATAAAAGCGATTGTAGGCATTATTTTACTCTCTTTACTATTTATTTTTTGGTTTATAAGTGAACTGTAGTAGGTGGAGTGAAAAGAAGTATGGCGGCAAAATAACGAGAGACGCCACAAAATAGTACGAGGAGGAATTTGGAATGAAGCTATTTAAGTGGATTGGATCTAAGCAAGAGGCACATACGATTTTGAAGGATTCACGTACGCAAGAGGAAGAGGTCGTTTGCTTACGAAATAACGAAGAAATGCTGCTTTTACAAGAAACAATGGAGGCGAGTATTCCTGTTACTGAAACCTATGAGATATTGGATCGTACAGGAGCTTTGCAAAATAACTGTTTTGCAGTGTTAAACAATATCCCTGTCACGGAAGAAGGAAGGGCACAGTTTGAAGAACGATTCCGCAACCGAGCGGGTTTGATTGAGGAGGAACCGGGCTTTATTGCGATTCGTGTCCTTCGTCCATTGCAGTCAGATACGTATGTCATCTTAACCCTATGGGAAAATGAAGAATCGTTTGCGAACTGGCAGCAATCGAAAGCCTATTCAAAGGCACATGCGAAACGGGGGACTGAGCAAGGGATCGATAAGCGTCCCAATCTATTTCCACGCCCTTCATTCGTCACGACCTATCAATAATTCTCTCAAAAGAATGATGGCCATCAACGAATTGGCCGCTTGAACGAAAAGTGTATGCTAAAGAAACAGTCTAACTTGAACAACGTTACTAAAACGTCTAGTTAAAACAGAATATAGAAAAAGAGCTGATCAAACGCCTATCTGATCGGCTCTTTCTCATGCAAACATTATCTTCTTTTCTTTCGATCATCTTTCCCTGGTACCTTGCTTTTTTCCACGATTTTTTCAAATTCTACATGTACAAAATACTTACTATCAGACACTTGTTCAATACTTAACACTTTTCCATTTCGCCCTTTAATCCTTATCGCTTCGTTCACTTCAGGTATTCTTCGTAAAACTTGGTTCAGAACAGCGATGTTATTTTCAAGAAAATGAATAGCAAACATAGACTCGTCCCCTTTAAGTATGAATGTTGGTATACACTCATCTTATGATGGTGGCGACGATTTAGAACATTTGATATGAAGTAAGAAAAAGTTGCAATCACATTGATTTATCATCTATTCCCATCGGAAAAGCTGAAAAAAATTGAATAAACGATTACTAAATAAAATACGCGTCAACGTTGGTTTTCAGGATTGTTGACGCGGTGTGTACAGTTATAAAATTTTATTTTAAAACAATCAATCCATATTTCTAGCTTTCTGTGTATCTCGTACATTCTTTTGAACAGTGATTGCAGCAAAAATACTCAACACAAAAGCCATACCATAAAAACCTTTTTCACTTAAGACGATACTGCCTGCATTATATAAGCCAATCCCCATTAACAAAATCGCGATAAGGAGTGCGAACCAGCTGAGTCCATAATAGATGTTGGTCACAGGGACACCTTCCTCTTTATCTCGAACTGCCTTTTGTAAAGAGACTGACGCATAAAGACCAAAAATCAATACAACAAAGTAATAGCCTTTTTCATTCAGCTCCATCGTTGCGTTAAACAAGCCGATGAAGTAAGCCAGTACCCCAATTAACAATGCAGCAATGGATGCGCCCTTAAACGCTGCAGTTGGCTCGCCTTCTCTTTTTTCAACTTTTATTTTCAAATCAGCGTCTTTTTCTTTTGCGACGGCTTCTTCTTTTAAATTCGTCACGTGACTCCCTCCCTTTAAAAATATCATATCCAAACGATTCGCTATCGGCAACCTTTTCATAATTATTCGTCTTTTATCATTAGGACAAGACTATGATTATATAAAGTGACTGATCGCTAGTACGTACGTATAAAACGCTATCTTGAGTTTATGAATTAAAAAGTTGCTGTAGAATCATTGCTACTGCGAATCTTTCCGATCACACTAAAAGCATGACCTTCGACTCCTTAAACAGAGGTTCCGTCTAAAGCAGGGCTACTTTCGGCAAAAGCAGATGCTGCCTACACACTATGTCCTCATGCTCAAAGCTATATTTGTAAAGCGCAAAACAGAGCCGTCGCCCGCGTGGAAAAGCACTAGTATAATGAACGGAATTCATCAAAAAGTAAAATATTGCGCTAAATTTACGTATAGATGTTATAGTTAGAAAGTAAATTCTACAAGTGAGCAGGTGACAGCATGATCGAGATAAAATCATCCTCGGTAAGTGATGGGGAATTCAATAGAGGCGTATTTGCAACATGCGACATTAAAAAAGGTACGTTGTTACACGAAGCACCGGTGCTAGCGTATCCAAATGCTGAGCATGAACATATTGAAAAAACATTGTTGGCTGATTATGCCTTTGAGTATGGTGTGAATCATTCCGCACTTTTGCTTGGTTATGGCATGTTGTTCAATCATTCCTATGAGCCCAACGCAACATATTCAATCAGTTTTGAGAAACACACTTTTGACTTTTTTGCCTATAAAGACATTGCTGCAGGAGAAGAGATCCTTATTAATTATAATGGCGATGAGGATGACAAAGAGTTGCTTTGGTTTGATAAAGAGCAGCCAGACTAAGCAGCATGAAGGGTACAACTAAACGCTATGGATAGGCAAAGATGCCTGTCCATAGCGTTTTTCAGTAGGAGATCATATGTTTACTTTCTAGAGGATAGGGAATAGATAGAAGGTAGTGTGAAACAGAAAGTAGGTGATGGATATGACGAAACTATGGAACTTTATTATGGATAATAAGCTTATTACCGTTTCAGGCATTAATAAGAAAATGGCTGAAGAAGAAGCCCGTAAGATTTACGAAGAATTAAAACAAAATGCCTCCTAACATGCACCGGCCAACCAAAGGGCTGGTGTATTTTTCTTTGGAATTATGCTGGCATTCATAATTTTTCTTTGAACTGATCAAGACACCCTTTGCAAATACACTTTTTGTATAAATCCTCCTCTTCAATTGCTTCAAAAATCGCTTGTGGAAAAGCCTCTTCGGTGCACCAGCACTCTCCCAACGACTTCTCTCTACCGTAACAACAATTATTTCCTTGACCACATATCGGACAATGTTCGTTCGTCATGAAAAATGCACCTCATTTTTCTTATATTATAGCAGTCTGGACGTAAGCTTGCTTTGCATTTCTTTTCGGACTCAGCTGTCATTCGAGCTTCCTGATTTCTAACAATGCGAAACATCTTCTTGCGCAAGTTGGTTGCCAACATTCTTCACTTACAAAATTGTAATGTCATTTATCGATAATTATTTATTGTTATTCGATAAAACGTATGGTAAATTCAAGTGACATTAACTAGATGAGGTGCTTAAATGAAACGTGAAACGCTCTTTCTTAAATTAATAGTAATTTTAATGGGACTTCCAGTGCTTGCACTATGCATATTCGTTGTCCCAAAAATCGGTAGCTTTGCGGCAGAGTTAGTTCCATCTATGCCAGTTATAAAATTACTCGTGCTTATTGTCATGTATGCTGCTGCCATTCCATTTTTCCTCGCGCTGTATCAAACGTTTAAGTTGCTCAACTTCATTGATAACAATGAAGCGTTTTCCGACAAATCTGCTAAAGCTTTGCGCAACATTAAACACTGTGCATTGTCAATTAGCGGTTTCTATGTACTTGGCATGCCTCTCTTTTACGTAATGGGAGAATTGGACGACGCGCCAGGCATTATTTTAATTGGCTTACTTATATTATTTGGCGCACTTGTCATTGCAGTTTTTGCAGCAGTGTTAGAGAAACTAGTAACGAGTGCGATTGAAATGAAATCCGAAAATGATTTGACGGTTTGAGGTGACTACATTGGCGATTATGATTTCAATAGATGTAATGCTAGCTAAACGTAAAATGAGTGTAACCGAACTATCAGAGAAAGTCGGCATTACAATGGCAAACCTTTCAATTTTAAAAAATGGCAAGGCAAAGGCCATCCGATTTTCTACGTTGGAAGGGATATGCAAAGCTTTGGGCTGCCAGCCTGGAGATATTTTGGTGTACCAAGCGGATGAGGAGTAACAGAAAATAGATTGATGCGGATTAAAAGACTGTAATCCCTTTAGTAGATAAGGATTAGGAAAGAACGGTGATTGTAATGAAAATCTTAACGAATTACGGGAAATTAAGTGAACAACCTCCTAAACTGACCATCAAACATTCGTGGGAACAACTTGTCCGCTTTGGTTGGATTCAAGCGCAATCCTGTCTATTTCCGGTTGTTATATTCGCTTCTTTAGCAATTACAAAGTTTCTACCACTTCCGTTACTGCCTCGTTACGATTGGCTGCTCATCCTATTTCTTCTCATGCAATGGTGGATGGTGCGTGCGGGACTCGAAACGAGAGATGAGTTAAAAGTTATCACACTTTTTCATGTCATCGGACTCTGTTTAGAAATTTTCAAAGTCCATATGGGGTCGTGGGCATATCCAGAAGAAGGCTACTCTAAACTATTAGGTGTCCCACTATACAGTGGTTTCATGTATGCAAGTGTAGCCAGTTATCTCTGTCAAGCTTGGCGGAGGATGAAAGTAGATCTTATTAATTGGCCGAAGTTCTATTTCGTTGCGCCTCTTGCTCTCGCAATTTACTTGAATTTTTTCACTCATCACTATTGGTTGGATGTTAGATGGTGGTTAGCAAGTTTCGTGTTAATGGTCTTTTGGCGAAGTTGGGTGAGCTATGAAGTATGGGGGATTCGTTACCGCATGCCTCTCTCCATCTCCTTTGTACTCATCGGGTTCTTTATCTGGATTGCAGAAAATATTGCAACGTTCTTCGGAGCATGGAAATACCCAAATCAAGCAGAGGTATGGCGTTTAGTCCATGTTGGCAAAGTGAGCTCGTGGCTCTTATTAGTCATCGTCAGTTTCCTAATTGTAGCGACATTAAAGCGAATAAAAGGGAAAAATCCAATTAGATAGTAGAGTTTAGATTGATTTTTCAGTATACTATAAGAGGAATTGTTCTAATAGGGAACTACATAAAGCTTTTTGAGAATAAACGATGAGGCTGCTTATTCTATTTTCGGGGGGCAATGGATGATGAATTTCTTGAAAATGAAATTGTATATCGAGTTGCTTGCCCTTTCCTTTGGGATAGTAGGGATTGTATATATCGTTCCGATGCAGGTCTTCGTAGAAGGAAAGCCAAGAATTCTAACACTCTGTATTCTGATGTTTCTTTGGTGTGTAATTGTAACGCACAACATGACGTTTCATGAGTTGTGGGACAAATGGTTTAGGAAAAATAATAGGCGATAAAATTCAACGACTGTCTGAAGGAACTACACCTTAAGACAGCCGTTGTTTTTATTTTATTCATAAACCGTTTGCTTTTGGGCTTTTCTGCTGCGTGTTTTTTCCACTGCAATGGACAACGAAATCGCAGCACAAACGAACGCGATGAGCACAATAACTCCACCGACAGAAGGCATAACAGTCACACTGCCTGTCTGATTATATACGACACCACCCACACCCGAACCGATAGCAATACCTACTTGAAGCGCTGAATTGTTAAAGCTTTGATGGATATCGGATGAAGCAGGATCACTTTGGATAATGTAATCTTGTTGTGGTGGAGCTAAACTCCAACTTAACGCGCCCCAAATGACCATGATGATGAGAAAGACAGGAGTTGAGAACGTCATGTAAGGTAGAATGAACAGGCTAAGTGCAAATGCTCCAAGGATGAACAAAATACTCTTCGTTGATCCAATTCGAGAAGCTAAACTGCCACCGAATGCTCCGCCACTCACTGCGGCTAACCCAAAGATAAAGTAGAAAATGCTAATCCAGTACGGACTAAGTTGCATTGTTTCTTCTAAAAAAGGCGTAAAATAGGCATATACTGTATAATGCCCCGCAAGCATGAACATCGTTGCCAAATGTGCAAAGATGATCTTTTTATTGCCAAGAGCTTTTACTTGCTCAGAAAGCGGTTGGACATGCCCAGTAGGAATTTCGTCAAGAAACTTGCTGATTAAAGCAATCGTTCCAAGTGACAGGATAGCGATGCCTAAAAAGACAGAACGCCAACCAAAAGCATTCGTTAAAACAATTCCAATAGGTACACCAAGAACTAAAGACGAACTGATCCCCATATAAATATACCCTAACGCTTTCGCCCGTTTTTCAGGCAGTGAAATGCGCGCAGTAATTGTTAAGGATAAAACTATAACAAGAGCCGCACTCGCAGCTGTAAGTACCCGAGCCACCATCATCAATGTGAAAGTAGGGCTGAAATAGGTAAAGACATTGCCGATAAAGAACACCGACAAGGCAATCAAATAAAGTTTTTTTCGTTCCATTTTGGCAGTAAGCGACAGTAATACGGGACCCGCAACTGCATAAACGAGCGCAAAAATCGTAATCAGTTGACCTGCTGTCGCAATGGAAACATGTAAATCATCTGCAATCACTGGTAAAATACCGCCTACAACCAACTCGACTAAGCCAACCGTAATCGCAGCAATCGCCAGCAAGAATACGCGAATATCCAAAAATATCTCCTCCAACTACACATATAAACCTATATTTTGGCAATAAAAAATCCCCTGATTACAAAAAATAAATTTTGTAATCAGGAGATATCGGTTCCTGGTAGAGACCCTCGAACCATCTTATCGAGGTTATACATGCAAATGCTATTAAAATTTTCTATTGACCAATTTAACATGAATAAAGAAAAATAACAAGAGGCTATTCATCCAACCACCGCATAATCAAGCGAAACGCAGCAAACTTTATCCAAACGCCGCATAACCGGGCCAAACGCGGCAAACTTTATCCAAACGCCGCATAATTCCTTCAAACACAGCAAACTTCTACAAAACGCGGCATAAACGCCGCATAGCCAGTCTCGTTAAATAAAACCCTTAGTTTGTCAAATGCATTTAGCGCGACACCAACTCCACCAACAAAAAAATCCCGCGCTCACAAGAATTAAAGCAGGAAAATTTCTCTGTAACTGCTCATGATAGTCTTAAGTACACAAACTTCGTTCAAACTCCGCATAACCGAGCCGAACGCGGCAAACTTTCTCCAAACGCGGCATAATCAAGGTGAACGCGGCAAACTTCGTCCAAACGGGGCATAATCAAGCCGAAAGCGGCAAACTTCGTCCAAACGCCGCATAACCAAGCAGAACTCCGCATAACCAAGCAAAACGCCGCATAACTCAGCGCCGCCTCTTCTCCTGCTTGTCGACCAATACCGTTCCAACTAAATCACCTGTTACATTTAATGCGGTTGCACCCATACCAATCAGCGCGTCAATAGCTGTCAGCAGAGCGACCGCTTCCATTGGTAAACCTAGCTGGATAAAAACCGTTGAAATCATGACAATACCTGCCCCAGGCACACCTGCTGTACCAATAGAAGAAAGCGTACCAATCAAGACAATTAGCATCATATCTGTTAAATCTAACGGCTTACCAACGATATTTGCTGCGAAAATGGCAGAAACCGCAATGCGTATCGCAGCGCCATCCATATTAATCGTTGCACCGAGAGGCAAGCTGAAACCGTACAAACTTTTCCGAATACCCATGTTTTTTGCTGCATCCAATGTAAGCGGCAGCGTACCTGTACTACTTTGTGTAACAAATGCCGTCAGTATGGGTGTACGTGCAAACTTAAAAAAGTGAAGTGGTTTTACACGGAAGAGAATGAGAACAATGACATAGAGAATGATGTGAACAAACAATGCAATATAAAACACGCCAATCATACCCCCGAGTGAGAAAAGGGTATCCAGTCCTTGATTACCGACAGTTTGAGCAATAATCGCGAAAATCCCAATCGGAATATATTGCAGAATGGCTTTCAAAATTACTAATGTGGCCTCATTTAATGCTGAAATCGTACCTAATAGCGATTCGCCAGCATCCCGAAGTTCTTCTGATGAACGCATGACAGAAATGGCAATACCGAACGTTAAAGCGATAAAAATAATTCCCAATAAGTTCATTTCGGTGAAAGCTTGTACAAGATTGGAAGGGACGATGTTAAGAAAAACGCTGATAATCCCAGGGTGTTCAGGTGTGTCAAACACTGCATTTTCAGTGAGCTGCATACCGGAGCCGGGTTTAAAAATACTTCCAACAACCAGTCCGACGACGATTGCCAATGCCGAGCTTACTGTGTAGTAAATGAAGACCTTGCTGCCCATTCGACCAAGGTTTGTGACGTTTGTTTGATTGACTCCAACGATAAGTGTTAATAAAATGAGCGGGATCATAATAAAAGTGAGTAACCGCAGTAGTAAATCACCAAGTGGCGCAAGGACACTTGCTTGTTCTCCGAAAAGGATACCAACGAGAATCCCTAAAATTAACGCTACACTAATTTTGGTAATTAATGAAATACGAAGGTAGGAATGGAGTATTCTTTTCAAAATTTCACCTCCTTGATATAGGGAATTATTTATTTTAATACTTAAAACTTTCGAATCACATACTATAACCGTTTAATTCAAAGTACAACACCTTTGACATTCATCAAAGGTGTTAGGTATTCAATTAATTCATCATTTCAGCAATGATTTCAAACGAACGAAGTCGATCTTCTTGATAATAGACTGGCGAACTTAGAATGAATTCATTCGCTTTGGTCTGATTTAAAAAGGCTTCCAACTTTTTCTTTACAGTATCAGGACTTCCGATAATCGTTGCAGGGGACTCAATCATCTTAGCCGCTGATGCTTGTTCGTGAGGCGTCCATACAGCAGTCGGATTATCAATGGGTGGCTTGAATTGTGTTGGCATGCCTTTTCCTAAACTAATAAATTGTTGCTGAAGTGAAGTGGCTAACCAATGCGCGCGTTCATCCGTATCTGCTGCAACGATGCTTACTCCCATCATTGCATAGGGTTGTTGCAAGTCTTTTGATGGTCTAAAGTTTTGGTGATACAGTTGCAATGCTTGCATCGCATAGGCAGGCGCAAAATGGCTTGCAAATGAAAATGGCAAACCGAGTTGTGCTGCAAGTTGAGCGCTGAAGCCACTTGAACCTAACAGCCAAATTGGAATATCTTGCCCTTCACCTGGAAATGCACGAACTCGCGCACCTGGTTCTGGATGAAAATAAGATCTGAGCTCAGCTACTTGTTGCGGAAAGTCTTCACCTGTACTTTGAAGAGTTCGGCGTAATGCGTAAGCTGTCGCTTGATCACTTCCTGGTGCACGACCTAATCCAAGGTCAATTCGACCTGGATACAGTGCCTCAAGTGTGCCGAATTGCTCGGCAATCACAAGCGGCGCATGATTCGGTAACATGACACCACCTGCACCAACGCGAATATGTTCAGTTACACCTGCGATATGCCCAATTAGAACTGAAGTAGCTGAACTCGCCACGCCAGGCATGTTATGGTGCTCGGCCAACCAATAACGGTTAAAACCTAACTTTTCTACATACTGTGCAAGTTGGACACTATTTTTAAACGTTTGTGTCGGATTACCGCCTTCATTAATGGGTGCCAGGTCAAGAACAGAAAGAGGGATGCCATTAAATCGTTTTGTCGTTGCCATCAAACGTGTTCACTCCTTTGTATATGAAAATGAAACAAGCTTACTATTAGTAACCTTGTTTCTTAAACTACTATTGTTTGGTGTGGAAATCAATCTTGTTGCTTGAGGAGGCTGGGAGAAGGGGAGTCTCGTTGAAAAGTGTTTTGTTTCGCAACACAACGTAACCCGTTCGTATCACAACATAACGCGCTCGCAACACAACGCTCGCTGCGCATCACAACGTAACCACGTCGCATCACAACGTAACCCGGTCGTATCGCAACATAACGCGTTCGCAACACAACGCTCGCAACGCATCGCAACATAACCCCGTCGCATCGCAACGTAACCCGTTCGTATCACAACATAAAGCGTTCGCAACACAACGCTCGCTGCGCATCACAACGTAACCACGTCGCATCACAACGTAACCCGGTCGTATCGCAACATAACGCGTTCGTAACACAACGCTCGCTGCGCATCGCAACGTAACCCGTTCGTATCACAACATAACGCGCTCGTAACACAACGTTCGCTACGCTTCGCTTCACTTCACTTCACTTCACAATATATATAACCCCTTCACATTCAAAAACAAAAAAACTGCATAAAACCAAGGTAACAAACCTTGATTCCAAGCAGTTTCAAAACGGCACAGTACAAAATAGTAAACAAATTTATCTAATCAACGTCACCTATGCTGTCATTATGCCTTGTGCTGTCCTTTCAACCATTCAATTGCAACACTTGCATGTAAAGCAGCCCCGTATTTAAAGATGCTTTCGTCTTGCTTCATGCGTGGATTGTGGACAGGCGCATCGCCTTCTTTTCCAGTGCCTAAAACGACAAATGCAGAAGGGACAAGCTGAGAAATATACGAAAAATCTTCTGATCCGCTCATTGGCCCGTTGTCTATCAGATTATCTAGACCCACCACATCTTGTAAAGCTGCGCTAATCTCATCAATGAACCCAGGATCGTTGTACGTTGTCGGAGTGTGGAATTCTGTTGTGCTATACTCACCACGCCAAGCTTTCACCGTGTGGTCTATCATTTCAGGAATGCGATTACATAGATGATCACGTGTTGTTTGATCATAACTCCGCATATTTCCACTCAATACAGCTTTATCGGGAATGACATTCGTCACTGTCCCCCCGTTCATTGAACCAATTGAAAACGTCACATTATGATTGGGAGGAACTTCACGTGTGAATAAAAGATTTAAACTCGTGTACAGCTGATTCATGATCATATTGGCGTCAATTGTCTTATGGGGTTGCGAACTATGACCGCCAGAACCTTTAATATCCACAATGTACGTGTCCATCGCTTGTGTCAGTGTACCTTTTGTCACGGATAATGTGCCCGCTTCCTGGTCAGGCATAATGTGTATCCCGAACGCAGCATCCACTTTTGGATTTTCAAGAGCGCCATCGTCAATCATTAGTTTTGAACCGTATCCCCATTCTTCACCGGGTTGGAAAAATAATTTTACAGTTCCTTGTAATTCATTTTCACGATTCTTCAAAATTTGAGCAGCGCCTAACAACATGGCGACATGCGAATCATGTCCGCATGCATGCATGAGACCAGGTTTTGTCGACTTAAACGTCGTTTCTACTTCTTCTTCAATCGGTAATGCATCCATATCGGCACGAAGTAGAATGCAAGGAGTGCCTTGACCGATTGTTGCGATTACACCTGTACAATTTGCTTGTTCCGCAAATCCAGCACGGGCATATTTTTCACGCACTTCAGGAGGAACAACACCGCACGTTTTGTGTACAATCTCCATTTCATCAAGACGTTGTTGAATGAACTTTTGCGTATTTGGAAGGTCGAAACCTAACTCGGGATGTTGATGCAAATAACGGCGGTCATTAATAATCTGCTCTTCATAGCGCTTTGCTTCTTCAAGAATAGTAGTCATCTATCGTTCTCTCCTTTATTCGTAAAATAATTGAGGATCTAGTAGAAATAGTGAGAGGCGTCGTGCTCACATTCTAGCACGTTCGCCTTTCTCAAATTACGACATTACAATGAATAATCGCACCGATTAGTGTGGTCCTAATCCAAGATAATTTGCAATGACAATTAATAAAAATGCAGCGAAATGTAGTAACAGGAATAACTTCATTGAAAACTTAACCCATGCTGAATAACTTACGTTGGACATTCCTAGAGCAGCCATTAATCCACCAGATGTCGGCCATAAGTAGTTTGTAAAACCATCTCCGAACTGATAAACGACAACCATTACTTGTTGATTGATACCTAAAATCTTTCCTAATGGCCCCATAATCGGCATAAGAATGACGGCTTTTCCGCTTCCTGAGACGACAAAGAAATTAAAGAAGATGACGACTAGGAAAAGTACAAGTAACGTAATAACAGAGCCTGTATTGCTCAATAATCCTGATAATGCATGGACAGCTGTATCAATGATTTGTGCTTGTGTCATTAATATCATGACCGAACGTGCAAAACCAATTGCAAGTGCAGTAGGGAGAAGTCTAGCAGCGCCTGTCCCGAAAGTCGTCGCAGCTTCACTCGGATTAATACGCAAAATGATGACTAAGAATACGGCGTAAATTGCATAGACAGCAGATAATTGAGGCATGCCCCAATCAAGTTGGATTGCACCGAAGGCACTACCGACTAAGACGCCTACTAGTCCTAACAATGCAATTTTGCGAGGGAGGGTAAAAGCTTCCTCTTCATACTCGGCAGATTTTGCATTTTCTAATTGCTCGCTATATTCTTCTGCAACAATACTCTTTGTTGGATCGGCTTTTGTTTTATTCGCATAACGAAGAATGTACACAACCGATATGGCGATAAAAATGACCAATGCGATTATTCTGAAAATTAAACCCGAGTAAATCGGCAAACCAACGATAGATTGGCTGACGCCCGTCGTGTAAAAGTTAACGGCTCCAGCAGTGAAACCGATCGCTAAACCGACTGTTGACGTAGCAAAGGCGGTAATTCGGTCATAGCCCATTCCCATGACAACCGCCATAGCGAGGGGGATGAAAGGAATTCCACCTTCACCAAATCCAATCGTACCCATAATTGCAAACACTGTTAGTAAGACAAAAATAATTAGTTTCTCTTTACCATCAGCTACTCGCAATAATTTATGAATACCCGCTGCAATGGCACCCGACTTCTCTAGAATGTAAAGTGCACCACTTGCAAACAACAGCATGACGATAATATCAGCGGATTGGACGACACCGTTATGGAGCGCTGTAAAGAAGTCCATAAATCCAATAGGATCTGTTTTCTCGACGTAATTAAACACGTCCGTGTTCAATTTTACTGCTCCTGTCACAGGATCTTCTACACGCTCATATTGTCCGCTCGGTACAATCCAAGATAAAGCGACAACAAGAAGCATAACGATTAGAAACATAATATACACGTGTGGAAAGTTAAATCCTTTACGTTTTTTCTCTTGCTTCATTCAAAATTCCCCCTAAACCATTTTCGTATTGGTCGATCCCTTACATTTCTGCTAATCCTTTAAAAAGTTCAACACCAGATTCAATTAGTTCATCACGGAAATCATACTCGCTCGTATGGACATTCGGGTACTCTTCTCCGTTTCCGATGAAGCAATAGGCACCTTTTGTTAATTTCGTAAAGTGGCCAAAGTCTTCCGATCCGCGGAAAGCTTCTTGTAGTTCCACAACATCCATCCCTTTGTTAGTCGCAACGGTGCGAATTTTGTCTGCATTTTCTTTATGGTTAACTGTTTCTGGGAATTCATCGTTATAGTCGAACCGTACAGTAAGACCAAATTCTTCTGCTTGTGTTTTTGCAAAGTTTTCCAAGTTGTCTTGTAGTTGGTTTAATTCCTTCTCGTAAAGCGCACGAATCGTCATGCGAAGTGTACCTTTAGAAGCGGAGAGTCCAAAAGCATGTTCACCAACGTCAATTTGAACAACCGTACAGAGCACGAGGCCTTCATTGTTTGCCGGTGAAATGAACGAAGGGATTTCTCGAACAATATTGGCAATAGCGAGAGAAGGATTTACTCCATGTTCAGGTTGACTGGCATGTGCTGGAGAACCTTCCATATGGATCGTCATCCCTTTAGATGCACACAATGCTGTGCCGTCAATAATGGCAACTGATTTGTAAGGAAGCCCACTCATATTATGATAAGCAAAAATTTCATCGATGCTATGTTCATGAATGAAATCTACACACTGGATTGCGCCATCTCCTGTTTCTTCAGCAGGTTGGAAGAGACAAAAGATATTTTTGTCTGCTCCGTTTTGGTCGACTTCAAGTGCAAACGCTGCCAAAGTTGCAGAGTGTCCATCATGTCCACATTTATGAGCTTTTCCCGGGAATTTAGAAGCCCAAGGGAGATCAATTACTTCGTCCATTGGAAGCGCATCAAAATCCGCGCGAAATGCGATATTCGGCTTGTTTTCACCTGCACGGTAAATCGTGTAAAACCAATTTCCTCTGTCGACGATCTCAAGGTTTGATGTATGCGTTTTCAAAAAGTCTATTAAATACTGTTTGGTCCATACTTCTTCGTTAGAAAGTTCAGGGTGCTGATGCAAGTCGTGACGTAAACGTTGTGCTGATTCATAATTTTGACAATTCAAGATAGAGAACCTCCATACAATCCAAATCATTTTGTATCGCATAATAATACTTGCTTTTAAATATATTGTATATTGTACATTATATTTGATTGATTTCAATAAAAAAATTCTGTTCAGAACAGAATTTTTTGGTGATTGCCTATTTTATAAAGGTAAAAGTGCCGCTTTTTCAGGATTCCAATGTACTTCTTTCATAAACACTTCCAACTCGGATGTCTTGCCCGTGCGAAACAATTCTAACATGTGGCGGTGTTCATTGTTCGTTTCAGTTAGTTTACTTGCAGTCCACTCATGGTCTTCCATCCACTCAAAGTTTTTCAAGAATTTCTTTTCTAATTTCAGTAATAGATTCACGAGACTCTGATTGGGACAGAGGGATAAATACACATGATGAAAGGCCTCCTGCATTTTGTGATACATTGCAAAGTTGCCTGTGTTAATTGCTAAATCAATGCTTTCAATATAAAATTCCATCTCTTTCAGGTGCTTCTCCTTTAGCAATGGGGTTGAAAGGGAAGCAGCCAATCCATCTAATGCACCAATAATAAAATACGTTTCCATTGCTTCTTCTTTCGAAAGATTTTTAATGAAAAAACCTTTTCTCGGAACATTCTCTAGCAAACCTTCCGAGGCAAGTTGTATGAGTGCTTCTCTCACAGGTGTCCTACTGACATTCAGAGCCTCACTCACGACGTTCTCATTAATTTTCTTGTTAGACTGCAGCGTACCGCTGTTTATTTGCTCCACAATGTAATTGTATACATGATCCGTCAACGAAAGATAAGTCGTCATACAAATACTCCCATCTCTTTTTCTCCATTATATATAATATATTTTAATACTACAACGGTGCCAGTCCCCGACACAATTCTGAATTGTGTCGGGGACTGGCACCCGTTTTATCGATGTTGGTCGACGAGTATGGGGTTTCCGTCTGGGTCTTCAATCATGAAGTGTGCAGGGCCGGAAGTGGATTCGTCGGCTTCTGCGATGAAGGTAATGCCTTTAGATTTAAGATCATTTTGTAATGCTCTTATGTCTGTAAACGTATCAAGATTTTCTGCATTTTCATTCCAACCTGGATTGAAGGTGAGCATATTCTTTTCAAACATTCCTTGAAACAAACCAATGATGCAACTGCCGTTCTTTAAGATAATCCAACCACCTGTAGCGTCTCCTCCCATAGCTTGAAATCCTAATTTTTCGTAAAAAGCGATTGATTTGTTGAGGTCTTTTACAGTTAAACTAATTGAAAAGGCACCAAGTTCCATGGATGTCACTCCTTTTTATTTGATAATTAAATTATTTCTCGTTTTTAGTATACAAAAGTCTTTACTCGCAATCCAGATATACTAATTTGTTTTATCAAAGCATAGAAGGATTTTGAAGAACGGTTGGAGAATTGTAATGTAGACGGGAAGAAGGGGGATATGGAAGATGCTCGCGAATGAATATGGTGCTCTAAAAATTCCTGAGGATGTAGCAAAACTCGTGCGTTTGGAACAAGAATTGCGAAAGAAGAATATGACATTAGATTTAATTGGTTTGATCCCAATCGAGACGCAATATGCGTATGCAATTACACCGATTGACGTTATTCCATTTGCCAATACAGGTGGGGATGGTATACATTTTGGCTTTCTAACTGACTTTGGAAGGATTTCCAATTTAGCAGAAGCACCAATCGTATGCGTCACGCCTACTGATGATCCACCCATTCGCTTAATGGCGCGTTCGCTGGATGAATTTTTACAAATGGCGACTTCTGTTCCGCATGTAGAACTACTTGAACGTTTTTGGCCAGGTACCGATGAAGAAAAAATCACAAACGAGATGGAAGAGTTTCTTACTGATGAATTTGATCGAGTACGGGAACCGATAAGAAGTCGGTTAAGAGAGACGTTTCAAAAGGAATCTGTCGACGTTGCGTCATGCATTAGACAAGCAATGGACGAGCGGCAACAAGTAATTGCATTGCCAACTTTAGATGGGTTAGGCGTTGTTGCTTATCAGGATGAAGTAGCAGAAAAGCGCTACACGTTCAATCCGAATCGGAGTCAAGATGAGCAAGAACTTGCAAACATGCGGATTTTTCTTGAAGGGGCCAATGTGACAGAAAAACTAGCTTTCGTCCGTGATGCATCCTACTGGTACATCCTCGCACCAGATTATGACGATAAAATCTTACAACTCATCCGCGAAATATTGCACACACTGCAACTGGAAGATGAATTCAAAAGACTCGAGTTCAGAAATAATTGAGTGCCAGTCCCCGGCGCAATTCAGAATTGTGTTGGGGACTGGCACCTAAAAAAACAAGGGAGGCGTAGAAAATGGGTAGAGTCATTCATTTTGAAATCCATGTTTCGGACATGGAGCGTGCAAAAGCTTTTTATGGAGAAGTCTTTGGGTGGGAATTTCAAGACTGGAGCGATTACGCTGGAATGCCGTATTTCGGTGTCGTCACAGGCGACGATAGTGAACCAGGCATAAATGGCGCATTGATGCTTCGATTAAGCGGGGAGCCAGATTTGAGTAATGGATTCCATGCTTACGCCTGTACAATTGGAATCGATCATTATGATGAGACAGAAGAAAAAATTCTCCAAAATGGCGGGAAAGTGGCGAAACCGAAAGGGGCATTGCCTGGTATGGCGTGGCAAGGCTATTATGTAGACACGGAAGGCAATATTTTCGGTATCCATCAACCTGACGAAAACGCTAAATAAGCAAACAGAAAAAAGGTGCTAGTCCCCCGAACAATTCGGAATTGTTTGGGGGACTGGCACCACATTTATTATTCGATTTTGCCGTCTCGCATTGTAATAATACGGTTTGCGTATGGGAGCATTTCGTCGTCGTGTGTGACCATGAGTGTTGTTAAGCCGAGTGATGTAGTGAGTTGCTTGATTAGCTCCATCACTTCTTTTTTACGCTTCGTATCTAAGCTTGCAGTCGGTTCATCGGCAAACAAGATTTTTGGTTTATGGATGATGGCACGTGCGATGGCAACGCGTTGTTTTTCTCCACCGGATAATGAAGGGGGATATGCATCTTTTCGATGCTCCATGCCAACGAGTTTAAGAATGTTAACAATCTCTTCCTTTTGTTGTTTTCTCTCCATCTTCATTTCAGACACGTCGAGCATCAGTTCCAATTGTTCTTCGACAGTCAAGAAAGGCACGAGGTGTGATGCTTGAAAGACGAAACCGAATTCGCTGGACCGTATTTTACGGATGTCCTCTTGGCTCATCGTTGTCAGATCTTTGCCTTCAAACAAAATTTGGCCGCCTGACGCTTTTTGCAAGCCAGCTGCAATTGTCAAAATCGTGGACTTGCCAGAACCAGAAGGACCGACAAGAGCTGTAATTTCACCTTCCTGCAATGCTAAACTGACCCCTTTTAAAACTTTCTCTTCAATTTCACCGTTTGGAAAGGACTTCGTAACGTCTTCAATTTTGAATGCTGACATTTTACATCTCTCCTTGTTGAATCGCTTGAAGCGGTTCGATCTTTTTAATTTGCAAGCCTGATATTGTCGCGCCTATGAACCCGACAACTAAAAATACAGCTGACAAGATGAGTATGGTGTCCACAGTCAACGCAAAAGGCATCCCTTCCGGTGCTAACAAGTTGAATCCTTGACTAAAGAGAATGGAAAGTAGCAACGCAACGGCTGTAATCGCAAGCATTTGATACCAGATCATTTGAAACAGTGAGATGGTTTTCATGCCGATTGCTTTTAGTATCCCGTATAGACCAATCTTTTGGACATTCATCATATAGAAGAAAATTGCAAAGAGCATTCCGCTAATGATGACAAGAAACCAAATAATCATGTTCAATGACATTTGCTCTGCGTTATAGCTTGGAATCGTGTTCAAGAACCCTTTATTCGTAAATGAATCAAGGCCACCTATTACTGGTGCATCTTGACCGGGAATAAACAACGTCTGCATCTCCATGACACGATACATTTCTTGATAGTTTGACATATGAATATAAGCGACAGGGGCATGACTATATTTCTTTTGATCGACAAACCCAGCAACAGTAAATGAGCCGCTAAATTGATTATTCGTCAATACATCTCCAACTTGAATACCTTCTTTTTCAAGTGAGCGATCGAGGACAATTTCTCCGTCTTTCACGCCCTCAAACAAATCCGAATCAGTCGATGTAACGAAAGCGACACTATGTTGTTTATCTTCCGCATCGTTGACAAATCCCATTTGAATGGAGAATGCAGTTGCCTCTGGATGTTCTTTAAGTACACTTGCCTGCACGTCTTCATCAATTTTAGATAAATTATACGTACTATCGGCAGCTTCATCTAAGTAAAAGTGGCCGCTCGGTAGGTCTTTAATGAGCGCTGCGTTGTCTTGCGATAGCCCGTTCGCAAGTCCTGAGATGATGAATGTTAAAAAACTTACTAAGAAAATAATTGAGCCGAGAATAAGGAATTTTGATTTACTTTTTTTCATTTCCTTCCAAGCTAACTTCATGAACATCACCTCCGTAACTTTTTGTTGTCTTTATAGTAATCCTCCAACATGAACGGAGAATGAACAGCAGGTTACAGATGAAAAAGGTGCCAGTCCCCAAAACAATTCGGAATTGTTTTGGGGACTGGCACCGTTCTTTTTGAAAGTTGAACGTCATAAATTAAAATAATATTGACAGTAAACTATCAGTTTAGTAGAATCAGATTAATGAAATTTGAAAACGTTTTCAATAAAGGGGGATGACGAGGCGAGCTACTTGTTTCATTCGTAAGACTAGACTTGTTGTTTCACGTAACAAACAATACATGTAAAGGTGAGGGGAAGAGAAGATGAAAAAGGGACTTGCAAAATTTGGGGCATCACTCGTACTGCTGTTAGGACTCGCTGCTTGTTCGGATGAAGGGGATTCGGGTAGCACAAGTAAAGGGGATGCCAAGGAATCTTATGAGTTGAAGTTTGGAATGGTAGCAGGCAATCAGCAAAATGAGTACAAAGCTGCTGAAAAATTAGCAGAGTATGTTGACAAAGAAAGTGATGGACGTTTGACGATTAAGTTGTTCCCGAATTCTCAGTTAGGGGATGATCGAGCGATGCTGGAGCAAGTTCAAGCAGGTAGCCTGGATCTTACTTTTGCTGAAACTGGACGATTCGGAACATGGGTACCACGCGCGTCGTTAATGAATTTACCGTATATTGTTGATGATTTTGACCATGCACTTCAAGCAGTTTATGAAACAGAGTACGGAAAAGATTTGCAAGAAGAAATCCTTACAGATTACAACTGGAAAATTATGAAGACTGCATATAATGGAACGCGCCAAACGACTTCTAACCGTGCAATTGAATCGTTGGAAGATATGAAAGGGCTAAAATTGCGCGTACCTGAAGTGGATACATTGCTGGACTATGCAAAATACACGGGAGCCTCTCCAACACCAATGGCTTTCACGGAAGTGTATTTAGCTTTACAAACGAATGCGGTAGATGCACAGGAAAATCCATTATCAACAATTAATGCCCAGAAGTTCTACGAAGTGCAGGAATATTTAGCGTTGACGAACCATGCAGTGAACGATGCAAACTATGTGATGAGCAATAAAAAATGGGAAAGTCTACCGGAAGATTTACAAAGCATTTTAGAAAAAGGCATTGAAGAAGCAGCGGAATATCACACAAGCCTTTTCATGGATGAAGAAGAAACATTGGTCTCGAAGTTTGAAGATGCAGGCGTTACTGTAACGAAACCGGATTTAGAGCCATTCAAAAAAGCTGTTGCAGAAGCATACCCGAATTACTTAAAAGCCATCGGTGATGAGGGAGAACAGTACTTACAACAAATCCAGGATGCAAATAAATAAAAAATTAGGTGAAAAGAATGAAAAAGTTTATGCGTAACTTGGAAGAGATCGTTGGCGGAATTCTTTTCATCATTATGTTAGTCGTTTTGGCATTACAAATCTTCTCTCGTCAAGTAGTAGACAACCCACTAACTTGGTCAGAAGGACTTGCAAAATTTATCTTTGTGTATGTCGGTTACTTATCCGTTTCCATTGGTATTAAAGAAAATGGTCATGTGTTAATTGATTATTTTGTGAAGAAATTCCCAAAACGTATCCAAACGATTATTAACTATTTATTTCAAGCGACCATTGCGATTGTCATAATCGCAATGGGCTACATCGGATACGAAATGGCAATGCGTAAAGTACCTGTCAAAATTGTTTCGCTCGGTATATCCTATGCGTATATGTATATGGCATTACCGTTATTGTCCGTCTTGATGTTATATCGTTTACTTGAACGGAATATCCAAGAAATCAGAAACAAAAACGAGGTGAAGTAAGTGAGTGTATTATTCATATTCATTGGCTGGCTCCTCCTATTGTTTTTAGGAATGCCGGTAGGATTCACACTAATCGTTGCTGCACTCGCTTATTTCGTCGTCACGGATTGGTCGTTAGTGTTCTTTTCTGGAGCTAGACTTATTGACAGTATCGATAGTTTTGCGTTATTAGCGGTTCCGTTTTTTATCCTAACAGGTACACTAATGAATTCTTCAGGCATTACACAACGCATTTTTGCTTTTGCAAAATCCCTCGTTGGTCATTTTACCGGTGGACTTGGGCATGTAAACATTTTAGCAAGTTTGATGTTTTCAGGAATGTCTGGTTCGGCGCTAGCGGACGCTGGAGGATTAGGTCAATTAGAAATCAAGTCGATGAGAGATGAGAAATATGATGATGACTATTCCGGTGGTTTGACAGCAGCTTCAGCCATTATCGGACCGATTATTCCACCGAGTATCCCGCTAATTATTTATGGGGTTATTTCCGATCAATCCATTACAAAGTTGTTTTTAGCAGGTGTTTTGCCCGGACTGCTCATGACATTTTCGTTGATGGTTGTTGCGTATACCTTTGCAAAAAAGAGAGGCTATGCAAAAGCGCCTAAAGCGACAGCGAAAGAAAGATGGTTTTATTTTAAACGGGCCATTTGGGCGTTGCTGACACCAGTTATTATTATTGGTGGTATTTTTTCAGGGCAATTCACACCGACTGAAGCAGCAGTTATTGCGACATTGTATGCAATGTTCTTAGGGTTTTTTGTGTATAAAGAACTGACATTAAAGAAGTTCTTCCTTAACGTAGTAGATTCCATGAAGCTAACAGGTGTTGCCGTATTAATGATTATAGGTGTTGAATTTTTTGGCCAAATGATTGTGCATGAACAAGTGGCAATAACGGTTGCGAATTTCTTCTTATCTATATCAGACAATCCGCTCATGCTTTTGTTGCTCATTAATCTGTTGCTAATCTTTTTAGGGATGTTCATCGAATCGTTAGCATTATTAATCTTGCTCGTCCCTATATTAATACCCGTCATACTGACAGCGGGTATTGATCCAATACATTTTGGCATTATCGTCATCTTAAACTTAATGATCGGCATCCTAACCCCTCCGATGGGGATGGCTCTGTTTGTGGTGTCGAGAGTAGGAAACATACCCGTTTCGGTCATTACGCGTGGTGTAATTCCGTTTATCGTTCCATTACTAGTCTGTTTGGTACTCATTACACTGTTTCCGCAAATCGTTCTATTTCTACCAAACTTACTGAGTAAATAAAGGAAACATGTAGAGGAGAAGTTATATGCTGATAGCTGTTTTCGATATTGGAGGCACATCAATAAAATATGGTGTAGTAGATGAACAGGGGGAAATCCTATTTTCCTCCTCTTTACATACACATGCTCATTTAGGCGGCTTACAAGTTGTTCGAAATGTCATCGCGACTGCTAAAGAGCTACAGAGGGATTGGCCGATTGTTGGTGTATCTGTCAGTACTGCTGGACAAGTCGATGACCGAGGCAGGGTAATTTATGCCTCCGATAATATACCAGCGTACACAGGTTTACACGTGCAAGAAATGATTGCCGAACACTTGAATTTGCCAGTAGTTGTTGAAAACGATGCAAATTGTGCAGCGATTGGAGAGCATTGGAAAGGAGCCGCTCAAGGGATTGATAATTTTATTTGCATCACGTTAGGTACTGGTATTGGCGGAGCGATTTCATTAAACGGTAAAGTCTATACAGGAAGTGCATACTCTGCTGGTGAAATTGGACACATGAACCTCTATCCGAATGGCAAGCCCTGTTCTTGTGGAATGAATGGATGCTATGAACAATATGCTTCGAGTCGGGCACTACAAATGCTTGTATCTGATAGGTTGAATGAACCTCTCTCCTTAACGGAATTTTTTCAAAGGGTTCATGCAAAAGATGCACAAAGTTTACAAGTATATGAGAGATGGTTAGACGATCTGACCATCGGTTTGAAATCAATTATTCACTTTTTAGATCCACAGTTGGTCGTTATCGGCGGTGGCATCTCTGAACAAGGGGATCGTTTTCTAGAAGCGATTAAGGATGCACTTTATCCTAAACTCATGATGAGTCATGCGAGGAATGTACAGATAAAGCTTGCAGAACAAGGAAATCGTGCCCAGTTATTAGGGGCGGCACAAAATTTCTTTCAGTTCAAATTCGAATGAGGGGGAGTATTGAACATGTCTACAAGTTATTTTGAGAATGGAAATGCACGCAAACCTTCTATTCTGATGGAACAATATAAACCTACTTTTACGAAGTCTGAATTGAAGATTTATGACTATATACAAGAGCATCCCGATCAAGTTCTTTATTGCTCATTGACGGAGTTATCAGAGGCTTGTGAAGTGGCAGAGGCGACAATTTTAAGATTCTTTCGCAAGCTGCAGTTAAAAGGGTTTCAGGAGTTTAAATTACTGTTTGCACAAGAAGTGTCTTCCGCTTCTCAAGACAACAGTGGAGAGACGTATATTGGTAAGATTAAAAACAGTGCAATCCAAGCAATTTCTGATTCATCGGAGATTGTAAGTAAAAAATCGTTGGATGAAGCGATTGAACGGATTGCAAGTTCAAAGGATGTTGTGTTGTTTGGTATTGGCTCTTCGGGCATTGCTGGCTTGGACATGCACAATCGTCTAATGCGTATTGGGAAAAATGTTGAGGTCATTACGGATTCTCATTTCCAAGTGATGCGTGCAGCTTCGATGACCGACAATACGGTTGTTGTGGCAATTAGTTTGACAGGGAGTACAAAAGATATCGTAGATGCAGTAAGAGCAGCAAAAGAAAATGGCGCGACAATTATTGCATTGACAAGTTATGCAAAATCACCGTTAACAAAATTTGCAGATGTCGTACTGTTATCTTCCGCAAAGGAAAGTCCGTTAGATAGCGGGTCGCTCGTATCGAAAATATCGCAGTTATATCTAATTGACCTTGTATGTACAGGATTGGCAATGAAAAATGTGGAAGAAGCAAAATCAATTAAGATGAAGATTTCAGAAAATACCTCCAGCAAACTGTATTAACAAATGGAGTGAAATATTCGTTGTAAGGGAGTTAGCAGATGGACAATTACAAACTGATAGAAGAACTTAGAGGAGGCCTGGTTGTTTCTTGTCAAGCTTTAGCAGACGAGCCGTTACACAGTTCATTTATCATGTCCAAAATGGCTCTTGCAGCAAAACGTGGTGGGGCTGTTGGTATAAGGGCAAATGGATTTGAAGATATTACTGCCATTCGACAAGAAGTTGAACTTCCGGTCATTGGAATCGTGAAAAAGGATTACCCGGATAGTCCAATCTATATTACTGCCACGATGAAGGAAGTGCAAGAAGTTGTGGAGGCAGGTGCAGAGATTGTTGCAATTGACGGAACAAATCGGGAAAGACCAAATGGCCAATCGCTTGAAGAATTTTATGTAGAAATTAGAAATACGTATCCTAACGTGTTAATCATGGCGGACATATCTACATTTGAAGAAGGAAAAAAAGCAAGTGAACTAGGGGTTGATTTAATCGCTACGACACTTTGTGGCTACACCGATTACACGAAAAACGTCGCCTTGCCAAATACTGAACTAGTTAAGTCCCTAAGTGATCAATTGCCTACACCCGTTATGGCAGAAGGTGGATATTGGACGCTTGAGGATGTTGAACAAGCAATGATGGCAGGTGCACACGGTTGTATTATTGGATCGGCCATTACACGACCAATGGAGATTACAAAACGTTTTGTCGGAAAAATAGCAGAACTGAAATTAATGGAGTAGGGGGAGAGGCATCTTGAAGGGCTTATTTACTGCGCTAATGGTATCTTACGACCAAGATGGCAACATTAACGAAAAAGGGTTACGTGAAATCATCCGCTATAATGTCGATGTCAATAAAGTCGACGGATTGTATGTTAACGGGAGTACCGGAGAAAATTTCATGATCTCTACAGAAGAGAAAAAAGAGATTTTCCGCATCACAAAAGATGAAGTAAAGGATCAAGTGCAATTGATTGCCCAAGTTGGTTCCGTGAATGTAAAGGAAGCAATTGAACTTGCAAAATATGCAACCGATTTAGGGTATGCTGCGCTGTCGGCTGTTACGCCGTTTTACTATAAATTTGATTTTGAAGAGATTAAGCAGTATTACAACAGTATTATCAATGCCGTTGATAATAAAATGATCATCTACTCCATCCCGTTTTTGACAGGCGTCAATATGAGTTTGAGTCAGTTTGAAGAACTATTTGAAAATGAAAAAATCATCGGTGTGAAATTTACAGCAGGCGACTTTTATTTATTGGAAAGAATGCGCAAGACATTCCCCGATAAACTGATTTATGCAGGTTTTGATGAAATGCTTTTATCTGCGACAGTCCTTGGTGTAGACGGAGCGATCGGAAGCACATTCAATGTGAATGGAAAGAGAGCTAGGCAAATTTTTGAACTTGCCCAGCAAGGGAAAATTGAGGAAGCGAGAGCAATTCAACATGTTACAAATGATTTGATAACAGCTGTTCTAGACAACGGGTTGTATCAGACATTAAAAGAAATCTTAAAAGATAAAGGTGTGGACGCTGGGTATTGCCGTCAACCGATGAAAGAGTTATCGAGTGAAAAAATAGCTGTTGCGAAAGAGATTTCCAATCAATTTTTATAAGAATCGTTGAAGGTGTAATGTGAGTCAGCTGAATCCGTTAACATTTGCACGAATCGATTTCATCCAGACACAGGTCATTATCCATTTGACGACTGTGTTTTTTTGTAGACTGTGAGATGAGAAAGGATAGAAAAGATGACTGTAAAAGACAATAAGATCTTGTTGAAGGGTGCGCAGCTATATGTAAACGGAAAATTTGAAGCAAATGGCTACGTAAAGGTTGAAGGGGATAAAATTGTTGATTTAGGTATATGGGATGAAAGTTTTCACGATAACCGTTACCAAGTGTTTGAACTTATGTCGAATGATAAAATTATACCTGGATTTATAGATATTCATATTCACGGGGCGGCAGATGCAGATACGATGGATGCCACGGTAGAAGCGTTAGAAACGATTGCAAATGTACTACCGTCAGAAGGAACGACAAGCTTTTTGGCGACAACAATCACTTCATCAAACGAACATATTGAAAAAGCGTTGGTCAATGTAAAGGATTTTATAGAGGGTACTCAACCAGAAGGTCAAGCTGAAATAGTAGGTATACATTTGGAAGGTCCATTCATTAATCCTGTGCGAGCTGGAGCCCAACCGCTGGCACACATACGCCCTCATGATCGGCATCAACTGAAGGAGTGGTTATCGCTTGCCGGTGGTCATATTAAGCAAGTGACATTAGCACCCGAACAAACAGATGGGCTGCCTGTCGTAGAGCTATTAACTCGCCATGGTGTGATCACTTCCATCGGTCATTCGGATGCAACTTTTGAAGTAGTTCGTGCTGCTGTGGAGGTAGGTGCGACATGTGTAACACATCTCTTTAACCAAATGAGGGGACTGCATCATCGGGAACCCGGAACAGTTGGAGCAGCATTCTTATTCGATGAAATGCGAGCGGAAATCATCGTAGATGGTATTCATGTAAGACCTGAAATGGTGCAATTCACTTTCAAACAGAAAGGGAAAGAAGGGCTAATCTTAATAACGGATGCGATGCGTGCAAAATATTTAGGGGATGGCGTATACGACTTGGGCGGACAGCAAGTAACAGTGACTGGTGAAACAGCTATGTTAGAAGATGGTGCGTTAGCAGGAAGTGTACTCAAAATGGTGAACGCTGTGAAGAATATGATGACGTATACAGGTTGTAGCTTAGCGGATGCTATTATGATGGCTTCAGAAAACCCTGCGAGACAAGTGAATGTTTTTGATCGAAAAGGAAGCCTTGCGATTGGGAAGGATGCAGATATTGTCATACTAAATGAAAGCAATCAGGTAGTTATGACGTTTTGTCGGGGACTGCTTGCTTATACTGCAAAAGGAGAGTGCCATGAAAATCATTGAGCTAGAAACATACGAAGAAATGAGTCAATTGGCAGCGCAAATCATTATTCAAAAGGTACGAGAGCATCCTACTACAGTGCTCGGACTTGCGACGGGAAGTACACCAAGTGGATTATACGAAAAGCTCGTTCAAGATCATGTTCATAACAGGACTTCTTATAAGGAAGTGACCACATTTAATTTGGATGAATACATCGGCTTAGCTGAGACGCATGAACAAAGCTACAACACATATATGGACAAAAACTTGTTTAGTAAGATTAATCTACGAAAAGAACAAACACATATCCCAAAAGGAGATGCCGTTGATCATCTTATAGAAGCTCAAAAATACGAAGAACGCATACAACAAGCTGGGGGTATTGATTTGCAAGTTCTTGGGATAGGGAAAAATGGGCATATTGGTTTTAATGAGCCTGGAACTTCTTTTTCTTCCAGAACACATGTTGTTGACTTGACCCCATCGACAAGGGAAGCCAATCAACTTTTCTTCAATTCACTTGACGAAGTTCCAAAAAAGGCGATATCAATGGGCATTGCAACCATTATGGAAAGCAAGGAAATCCTCTTGCTTATCTCAGGTCCATCCAAAAACGATGCATACAAACGTCTCTTACACGGTGCAATCGACGAACAATTTCCAGCATCCATCCTAAAAAGTCACCCTAAAGTTACAGTAATACGGTGCCAGTCCCCAAAACAATTCTGAATTGTTTTGGGGGCTGGCACCTTAAAATTAGTTATTTCTTCCTGCCTGTGGTCATTTGATAGATGAATACACTCGCAAAAACGAGGAATTCTGATGCAGGGATAGCTAGCCATATGCCGTTGAGTCCGAAGAGGGGCGGCAATATGAGAAGGAAGATGAGCATAACGATGATTTCTCGTGATGCGGTCATCATGGTTGCAATACGGACATTGCCGACGGATTGGTAATAAGTCATCATAACGAAGTTTGTGCCCGTAAATAGATAGGCAATGAAAAATAATTGGATGCCCGTGACAGCAAGAGAAGTAACTGCTTCAGGGAAGTCACCAAAAATCGAAACGATTGGTTCTGCGGCAAATTGACCAATAGAGAAAAATACAATGCCTGCAACAACGACAGTTGCTGTAGCATAGAGGACTGTCGAACGCATTCGTTTGGCGTTTTCAGCTCCATGGTAATAACTGATGAGTGGCTGAATTGCTCCGCCCATTCCAAGAAAGAGCATAAGCATGACGCCATGGACGTAGTTCAATATGGAGAAGGCGGCGACACCTTCTGTTCCGGCCGCCCGTTCAAAGGCGATATTATGAGAAATGGTGAAAACCGAGATGCCGACTTCGGCTAGAAAGCTTGGAAAACCAATTACGATAATAGCTACAAATAGCTTTTTATTGAACGCACATCGTACGAGTTTCAAGTTATTCGATTTTCTGAAAAAGTGCGTAGCCAAAACGAGCATTCCTAAAAACGATGCAAGAATTGTTGCAAATGCAGCTCCACTGACACCAAAATCGAATACATATAAAAAGATGTAATTCAGCACGATGTTGACGACAGAAGTTACGACTAACCCTGTCATGGCCAGAGTTGGTGCACCATCGTTTCTGACGAACACGCTAAAAGTGTTTTCAACCGTGAATATAAAACCGAACAGCAAAATGACGTGTAAATAATCGGCGACATACGGAAGCGTTGAAGCATTTGCCCCAAGTGCAAATGCAAGGGGATTTCGGAAAGTAAATGCTAACAACCCAATAACAATTGTAAAGACAAAAATGGAGAGCAGAGCATGTGTAAAGACAATACGGCTTTCTCGAATTTTCTTTTCACCCATTGCATGAGAATATTTTGTCGCAGCGCCAATCCCAATCCATAACGAAATGGCAAAAAAGAGCGTGTAGACGGGGGATGCGATACCTACACCTGCAAGTGCTTCTGCACCTAATCGATTCCCAACCATAATGCCATCCGCGACAATATTCGCCGCCATTAACGCCATTCCAATCATGGAAGGAATTAAATAGCGTAAAAATATCCGACCAACTGGTTCAGTATCCAGTCGATTCAGTTTGTTTGAGGTCGTGCTCATGTTGTCGTGCTCCTTTGTATAACTAGTTCCATGATGAGACAAGGGAATTCCCCGACATCGTCAATTTTTCCGTTTAACGTAAAGCCTAGTTGCTCATATACATGTTTCGCCTTTTCGTTTCCAGGAGAGACGCTAAGAAAAATCACATCTGGTTGATAATTTCTTTTCATTTCCTCAAGAAGAAGCATAAGGAATCGTTTTGCGTAGCCTTGACCTTGGCACGACTGGTCAATCATGAAACGGTCTAACCAAACCTCACCATTTACCCGATCCCTTCCATGCATTGCATACCCAACAAGTTTTGCCCATCATATAAGCCGACAGACTGCCATTCAGGTTCAAACTTTGATTGTGCCAATGAAAATAAATTGCTTTCAATAAAATCTTTCTGATTGTCATTCACTGATAAGGAAGCGATTTGCATCCAATTTTCAGCGGTAACCTCGCATATGCGGAGGTCCATAATTCCATCTCACTTTCTATATAATGGTGAAACGATAAAACTAATTTTGTTTTATTGGTTTCCTATGGCGGCAAAAAAAACCGCTCATTTCGTCGGTCTTTTACTACACGTTCTTTCTAATGATACCGTTTAGCAGCACATCCACTATAGCATCCAAAGCTTCTGAAACAGTAATACGATTTTCAAAGAAAAATTGTCGGTCAAGCGTCGAATTCGTGGCGTCAATGATCAATTTCATGAGGAGAGGCACATTTTGGTCGACAATTTCTCCTTGTCGAATGCCTTCTTCAATTAACTCCCGTAATGCATCCCATTCATTAATTGCGGTATGGACGCGTTGCCATTGGGCGGGATGTGACTTTTTCATTTGCTCAAGAATTTGCCAATTGTAAAAGTCATTGTATTTTGGAACAACTGTAATGGCGCATTTTATCTTCTCAATGAGCGTCAAGTGGGGGTTCTGAACGATTGCAGCTGTTTTCTCGTCAAATTCCTGTAGTGTTGAATCAATAATCGCGTCAAGAATTTCAGTTTTAGACGAAAAATGCTCGTATAATGTCCGTTTACTAATCCCGAGCCGTTTTGCCAAATCATCCATTGTGAACTTCATGCTTTTCTCATGAATTTCCTCCAGGAAAGCTTTCATAATTCGAGCTTTCATGTATCCTCCTCCTATGCAATAAAACTAAATAAACAGTTTTGGTTTTCAAAGTATAATTGTAGTATAATGACTTTCTTGTTGAAATGCAATAGGTATCACTTAGTACAAAAATTCACAAGTGGCTAACAATAGACTAAAAAGAGACAGGTGAAAGCTACAATACTGTCGCTTTTACCTGTCTCCAATATTCAGTTTAGTAGGGGGATTAGCTAAACTGTTTTAGGAATTTCTGTTAGAGTTGTTGTTATTGGAATTATAGTTATTGTTCTGTTCCGCGCGAGCTTCTCCGCCTTTTTGACCAATCTCTTCATAGAACGAACGATCATGGTTTTGGGCAGTTGCCTCGCCACCTTTTTTACCGATTTCTTCGTAAAAACTACTGTCATGATTTTGTGCAGTTGCTTCTCCGCCTTTGCGGCCGATCTCTTCGTAAAATCCGCGATCATGGTTTTGAGCTGTTACTTCTCCACCTTTGCGACCTGCTTCTTCAAGGGACATTTTGCTACGGTTGTTTTGATTGTTGTTGTTTTGTGCCATAATACAAATCTCTCCTTGTTTAGTAGTTTTGATCTTACATCCACTGTATAGCCGCTAGACATTTTTTAAAACATCTATAAATATTTATTTTCATCAAAGATAATTAAAAACGTTGATTTAATAGTGTTTAGCGGTTTGAAAATATTTTTTAATTCCTATTTAAGGAATAAATATAATGCATAAATACATAATTATTCTCAACATTTTTATTAATTTAAGTAAAAAAACCTTCCATTTCTACATAATGGAAGGTGTGAATTCACTGTTGCAACATACCTAATATTTACCGAAGTTCTTCATTGCTTCTTCTCTACGCTCGTTCTTTTCTTGAATCGCAGCAAGCTCAGCACCTTCTGCGTATTTCATCGCCTCTTCCGCTTTCCGCTTATTATCAATGGTTTTCTTCAACCGTTCCACGTCATTTGCGGAGTCGTCGGGTGTCGGTAAAATTCTAGACAATGTTTTGCGCCACCTTTCTACTGTAATGGGTACACGTTGTAGTGTGTGCGAGTGGTAGGTAATTATTTATGCATAAATTCAACAATTTCTTATAGCGATTTTAAAAATAAAACATAGGAACAGTATTTGTGGACATTCTAAGTGAAATCGTTAGTGGACAAATGATAACAATTGCTGAGGGGATGTTTATGTTAATTGTACGATCGTCTGAATGGAAAGATCAGTTTAGTGAACGGTTGGTGAATGGAGCAAAATCAGATAGCTGGACCCTATACAAAATGGCATATAATGTTGTTAAAACATCGCTAATAAAGGACTTTCATGGTTTGCAATGTCCAAAATTCTTGCCACATCTACAACCGTTTAAACATCAATTGGAAGTAGCTGAAACCGTTATCGAACGGATGAATGGAAAAGCGATTTTGGCAGATGAAGTCGGACTTGGGAAGACCATTGAAGCCGGTCTCATTTTAAAAGAGTACTTAGTGCGGGGACTTGTGAAAAAAGCACTTATATTAGCGCCTGCGTCACTTGTAAACCAATGGATTGATGAATTGAATCGGAAATTTCATATCCCAGCTATGCAATACAATAAAAAATATGACTTAAGCTTATGTGATATTGTTGTCACTAGTATTGATATGGCAAAAAGGAGTCCACATAAAGAAAAGATTTATGAACAAAACTTTGATTTAATCATTGTTGATGAAGCACATAAATTAAAAAATCATCAAACAAAGAACTATGAATTTGTTCAACAATTAAAGAAAAAGTTTTGCTTGCTATTAACAGCTACGCCTATTCAAAATGATGTGTTTGAACTGTTCTATTTAATCACGTTATTGAAACCTGGCCACCTTGGGAATTATGAAACATTTCGAACCGCTTTTTCAGCAAGCAAACATGATGTAGAGCATGAAGAGTTCTTAAAAGAATTGGTCAATCAGGTGATGGTGCGAAATACAAGAGAGGCAACAGGGATTGCGTGGCCAGACCGACATGTTGCCATTATTCCAATAACGTTTTCGGACATCGAAAAAGACATTTACAGTATGATTACGCACTTAAAGACGAATTCATCTTTGTTCTCTGACGCCTTTTCAATTATTACACTCCAACGAGAAATGTGTAGTAGTAAGGAAGCCGTTCAATACACGTTAATGAAAATGCGTGAAAAATGTACACGCCATGAAGACTTGCAAGCAATCGATCAAATTGTTGAAAAGCTAGCAGCTCTTCAATTACATGCGAAAGCAGAAAAGACGTTTGAACTCATTCAACAAGCAAATGATAAAGTGATCATTTTTACTGAATACCGAGCGACGCAAAATTTCTTGCAAGCTTATTTATATGAAAAAGGGATTACGAGTGTTTTATTCAACGGGAAGTTCAGTAAAAGTAAACGGGACTGGATGAAACAGCTGTTTCAACAGAATGCCCAAGTGTTGATTGCTACGGAATCAGGAAGTGAAGGCATCAACTTGCAATTTTGCCGATACGTCATTAACTACGACTTGCCATGGAATCCGATGAAATTGGAACAACGTATTGGCCGTGTTCATCGGTTGGGACAGGCGAATGATGTCCATATTTATAACTTAGCAATTCAGGATACAATTGATGATCATATTGTAGACTTATTGCATACGAAAATTGACGTGTTCGAAAAAGTTGTAGGAGAATTAGATGCAATTCTTACTTCATACAAACTATCCATTTGAAACGGAGGCTCTCCATGTACCCTCAGCAAATCCATGCATACTTGCATCGATTTTTCCAAGAAAACCAATGTGTGATTACCGAGGATGCGGGGAATTTTATGCGTGTTCAATTGACAATTGAAATGGATAAAAAAATGATGAATCGTCCATTTTACTGGCAATATGTTGAGACAACGGGTGCAGTCCCTTGTCCAGCACAACTCACATTCATTACGGATACGACAAATGTACGTGAAGATGTACGAGGGGAAGTTGTTCATTTCGGTTCCTATCGGCTCAATCAAGTATTCAATGTGACTAAGCAGCAAGGTTCGATTGTACATCTCTTTGAGAAAGTTCGGGTTAACGACAGGACAAAAACAATTTTAACACCATGGCTAGGCGTGAATTTTAAAGTTACATACGCCAGCGACCAAACGAAAGAAACCCTTTTTTCGTTAGGAATGAACTTAATGACAGGGCAAATAATTGATGGTTTTCAAGAAAGTGTAGAGAACAGGGAATTCGATGTAGAAATGTCTGCGCATACATTCAACTTGCCGTATACGATTAAGCCACTTCGTGCATTAGGCCGTCTCGAAGGAATGATTATTGATTTAATCAAGCAGGATGATCATCAATGGATTGACGAAGCAACTAATCGTTGGAAGAAGGATCAACGGGTGCTTGAGTATTTTTATGAAGGTTTAGAACATCGCCCTGAAAGCTACGAAGTAGAGAAAAAAGCAATGGAGGAGCAATATAGTCCGAAAATAGTAATTGAAATTATAAATGGCGGGCTCTTTTATGTGACAGCTATTCATGCTAACTAACGGTTAGATTATGAAAGGTGAAAAAATTTGTGAGGCGATGTACATTGGCGTTCAAATCGTACATCTTGTCATGAATTTCATGACCGAAAACAAGAAAACTCATCCCCCAGATCTATCGGAGGATGAGTTTCATTTTTATTCAGTTTCTACTGGTTGCACAGCTGGTGTTGTAAAGTCAAAATCGATTTCATTTATTCCATCAATTTCAATTTTGCCTTTTTTCCCTTCCAAAGAACTGTTAACAGAAAATTCAATCGTCAATGTAATACGATCTGCAGATAGAGAGCTATCAACTTTTTCTAATTCCTTTACTGAACCATCTTTAAAATACGCTTCGATGTAGAACATATCAGCAATGTCAGCAGCAGTTAATTCTTTAGGTGCCGCTTCTTCCATTTTAATCTCTAAAGTTGTTGGACTCAAAATAGTTGCTGATTCAGCAAATGGCAAATAGATGGAAAACAAGATGGTGTTGTAAAGAAGGTTAGCGAACTCACCACGTTTGATATTATCATTCGTACCAAATGTAGTTGGCGTCTTCCCGTTTGTAATTCCTGTACCATATAAAGCTTCAATATGAGGTGTGAATACCCCTACTGCATCTGTAAAAGGTGTTGTTTCAGCATAATTTTCTAAACCGAATCCAAGGTTCAAGAATTTGGCCATCGCTCCACGGCTTAGTAGAAGATCCGGACGGAACTCGTCTTTCGTAACTCCAGAAATAATTTTTGCTTCTGTTAGTGCGTTTACTGCACCTTTGACACGTGAGTTTAAATCTTTAAAACCAGCGGAAGGTGCATTTTCCACATCTAGTCCAAGCACGTTTGCTAAGATGACCGCAGCATCTCCTCTAGTTAGGTTTAAATCTGTACCAAACGAAGTAGTTGTTTTCCCTTTGATTAAATCAAATTCAAATAAGAAACTTACGGCCTCATCATAATTTGAATTTACATCGATAAATTGGTGTTCCGCGGCTGATGCGGAGGGGGCAATGGCAGATAAAGCCAAAATTGCTACTAAGCTAGTAACAAAAAACTTCTTAAAACTCTTAAACATTTACTTTTCCTCCTGTTACTAATCAAACTTATAATTTAGTACATCTCAATTTATCACGAATGTTTTTTTGAAAATACAAGTAAAAAGTGGGGAAAAAATAAGGTGGAGAAGTATGGAAAAGTCGCTACCGTATGTAGATAGTGGCCTTATTTGCATTTTGGTATTTTTGCTCCAATTTCTATGTACTTGCCCTAAAAAGGACATGCTATTGGTTGGCTTGATGACTGAAATGGAGAAGCGGTCCAAGATTTCTATGTTGCGAAATGAGACGAGAAAGAGAAAACTGTTAAAGAGTGTAACGTTGCGATGCGCCCGCATTATGTAGTGAAGTAAACAATTTTTTCGTACGCCATTTATTCAAATTGCAATAAACATAAAAATGTACCGTATGTGCACAAGATTGGATGATATGTGCAACTGCTATTGTAGAATCGCCTAATTGCCTATAATCTAAAAATTAGTACATCGACATATGAAATTGAGCGAATATAAGTCATTACTAAATGGAGGGTCCTCATGACAGTGTTTACAAATGTGACACCTGAGAACTTTGAAAAAGAGGTACTTCAGTGCGATTTGCCTGTTGTTCTACTCTTCTCAATTGACGACTGTGAACCTTGGACGGTCATGGAGCCAGTTTGTTTGAAATTGGCCGAGGAGTATAAGGGAAAAATCGCCTTTAAAAACTATCATGTAGAGATAGAAGATGTGTTTAGTGGAACGAACGAGCTATTAAAAAAATATGATGTCATCGGATTTCCGACGACCATGCTATTTGTTCCAGGTAAACCGCCAATCGCAAGTTTAGGGAACATGGACCGCGAATTATTCGTCGCATTCATTTCAAAAATTGAATGCTAGCTTAGCAAGGAAGGGACTCGTGCTCCCCTTTACGAGTTCTTTCCAGTTCTTTATCTGATAAATTGACAGAAAAGTAAAATAAGTGGATGCGACAAAACGTTTTTATACATAGGAATGTACTTTAAGGAGGGACCGAAATGGTATCGAAATCTGATAAAACAGATGCAATCTTTGCGAAAGGTCAAGATGAAGAACGTGGAATTTGGAAATCTTATTTTAAACTAATCTTTAAAGCGAAAATTCCATGGGTATGGATGCTAATCGTCATTGCCGTTTGGATCGGGCAAGCACAACTAACGCTTATGCTACCAGGGTATTCATCAAAAATAATGACTGGGGTTATTGAACCAAATGTCGTTTATGGGGCAGTAGCAGTTATCGTATTAGGGACGATCATGGGGGGAGTCGTCCGGTACATGAATAACTTGCTGAACTTCAAAATTGACGTCCGTTACCGTTCGTTAATTTGGAGACGTCTCATGAAATCCCCAATGGGCATGTTCGACAATGTAAAACCGACTGAGATGATTAGCCGAATAACAACAGATTCAGCGACAATCAGTTCAGTGCTTGGCACATGGTTGCCGTCCACTTTGGCAACCGTTTACACGACAGTTGGCGTCATTGCAGTTTTGTTTACATATGATTGGCGATTGTCCGTTGCAGTTTTACTTTACATACCGATTAATATCCTGTTTACGGTTTATTACGGAAAGTGGAGCTATCGCGTCAATCGAATGACATTTAACAGACTTTCGAAGCTAACATCGTTTTTATCAGAATTGCTAATGAGTGTACCGTTAATTAAAACATTTGTCACAGAATCAAAAGAGGATTTGCGTGGACAACAAAATTTACAGTATTACTATAAAGCAAACTTAAAACGCTCAATTGTCAATTGGATTGAAAACCCGGTAAATGGAGTTTTAGGGATTCTTCAAAACTTAATTGTGATTGGCTATGGTGTCTATCTACTAAAAGCTGGCATGATTGAAATGACAGAATGGGTTGGATTTTTCTTGTATGTCGGCATGCTTTCCGGAACGATTGGTGTCTACTTCATGGTGTATATTGAACTGAAAAATAGCCAAGGGGCTACGACACGAATTGCACAACTTATGGATAATGAGCTGGAAGAGTACGACCATGGTATTCCAACGGATAAGCTTACAGGTGATATCACATTTACTGACGTCGCGTTTGGCTATGGGGAAAAAGAGGTTTTTACTGAACTGAATTTTACCATTCCTAAAGGTAAAAAGACGGCAATTGTTGGACCGAGTGGTAGTGGTAAATCAACAGTGTTGGCATTGTTGCAACAATTTTACTCCCCTCAAAAAGGTTCCATACAAGTTGGTGAAACGCCTGTTTCAGAATACACACTTCATAGCTGGCGTAATCTGTTTTCTGTTGTTGACCAAGACAGTTCGATGATTTCAGGAACTGTGCGAGAAAATATGTTGTATGGTGTCAAACGTAAAGTGAGCGACCAAGAAATTGTTGAAGCGGCTGAGAAAGCAAATGCCCTGCAATTCATTGAAGAATTGGAGTTTGGTTTTGATACGTATGTAGGAGAAGCGGGTTCCAACTTGTCTGGAGGACAACGGCAACGAATCGCGATTGCGAGAGCATTTTTGCGGGATGCTGAAATTCTTCTATTGGATGAAGCGACCGCGAGTTTAGATAGTAAAGCAGAAAAATTCGTAAAAGAAGCGATTGATAAATTAGCGTCGCAATGCACTGCTGTTATCATTTCGCATGATTTGTCCAATGTAAAAGATGCTGATCAAATCATTCTCATTAATGAAGGAAAAGTAAATGGAACAGGAACGCATGAACAACTTTTGCAAACGAATGAGCTGTATCAAGAATTTGTCCGCTTGCATCAAAAGCCATCTGCGCAATAATCATGTAAAAGAGAAGGAGGAAATTTCATGGACGAACAGAATCAGCGCGGATGGAAACCGTTTTTTAGACTTGTTAAAAAGTCGAAATTGCCATGGGGACTCTATATTATCGGTTTAGTCATCGGGTTTGGAGGAGCAGGAATTGGCCTCATCCTACCTCAATACACAATGGAAATTATCGATGGAAACATCTTTGATAATAAAATTGTAACGACTTATATCCTAATTGGGGTAGCGGGTGTTATCCTCGCAGCAGGATCGGCATTGATGGGTGCGATAGCAGGACCAATCGCTAAAAGAAATATCCAGAAAACCGTTTGGACAAAGCTCATGCATATGACAATACCTCGTTATCATAAACAACCGTCACAACAATTAATTAGTCGAATTACCGTTGACCCGGGGTGTATAGATGTTGTGGTTCGTAACTTGAAAACGGCGATTCTCGCGACATTTACATTGATTTCATCAATTGTCATTATGTATAACATGAACGTTAAATTGACGCTAGCTCTACTTCTTGTTGTCCCATATATGTTAATTGTTACTGCTGTCGTCGGGCATTACACGCAAAAAACGCAACTCGGTGTGCAAGCAAGATTCGCAGGAATTACAGCATTTTTTGCGGAAAGACTACAAAGAATGCGTCTTGTGAAATCATTCGGAAAAGAAGAGGAAGAAATTGAGCAAGGCGAAGAAGTTTTATTAAAACATTATACAGCGGAAAAGAAACGAGCGATTGTCGACTTGTTTGCAGAACCGCTCATGCAAAGCACGCAAGCGAGTGTTGTCGGTACCGTTCTAATTTACGGAGGAATACTCGTACAAAACGGTGAATTACGCGTAAGTAGTTTAATTGGCTTTTATATGTATGTAAATTTCATTCATAACAACGTTTTAAAATACGGGATTTTGTGGCAATCACTTAAACAAGCAAGAGGGGCCACAGAAAACATTGCTCACATTGTAGAAGGTGAAGACGAAGAGCTGAAAAGGCAACAGTCAATGGCAAATGACGTACACAATGATCTGAGTCTGCAAAATGTCTCTTTCGGGTACAGTGAGCGAACAATCCTGAACAACTTGAATGTAACCATTCCGGCAGGTAAAGTGACTGCATTAGTGGGGCCGAGTGGATGTGGGAAGTCGACAATTCTTAATTTACTGGAGCGCTTTTATGAGCCGCGTGTGGGTCGGATTATGATAGGCAATACGCCAGCGGAGAACATTCACGTAGATGAGTGGCGTGAAGCGATTGCTTATGTCTCTCAAGCAAGTCCATTGTTGTCTGGGACGATACGAGACAATATCACGTATGGTTTGCCATTTGAAGCAAGTGAGGAAGATATCCGTCAAGCAGCCGTTCAAGCAAACGCATTGGATTTCATCGAACAGTTTCCAGATGGATTTGAAACAGAAGTCGGGGAATTTGGCACGAAACTTTCAGGTGGCCAAAGACAACGGATTGCCATTGCACGCGCGTTCATCAAAAATGCACCCATTCTTTTACTTGATGAAGCAACAGCTAGCTTGGACGCGCGTTCAGAACATGCAGTCGTGAAGGCATTAAAACAATTAATGAAAGATCGAACGACTGTCATCGTTGCCCATGACATGGATCTCATTAAGGATGCAGATCAGATAATTGTTATTGATCGAGGGGCTGTATCTGATGCCGGTACGCATAAAGAGCTCTATAAGCATAATGAATTGTACAAACAGTTAGTAGAAATCCAAGATGAAAAAGAGAATAGGCTATCTGTGCAATTTTAACGGCGAAGATAAGTCTGCAATGGGAATCATGTACGTTGTGATTAATTGAATACAGGATGTTGGAAAAGCTATACAAATTCAAGGAATGAACACTTGGTTTGTATGGCTTTTTCTATGTATAGGCTTGAGGTCATCTAAGTTCGGATTGTAAAAAGAGAGTCTCTATCGTGTATGATATGAGTGAAGCATATTTGGGTCGACTAAAAGTAGACAATAGCTCTTGGGAATGGAGGGTTTTTCTTGAAACTTGAAAAGATCAATCTACCAGAATACGTGTTAGCACAAATATTAGAAACTGCTTTTCAATGGTTTGTCGTTGTGGATAAAGAGTCTAACATCACTTATATAAACGAGGATTACTGCAAGTTTTTAGAAATTAAAAGAGAGGATGCGATGGGGAAACCAGTCAATGAAGTAATTGAAAACACGCGAATGCATGAGGTTGTACAATCCGGCGAAGAACACATTGCATCAGCTCATTACATAAAGGGCACGTATATGTTAGCCAACCGAATCCCTATCAAAGTGAATGGTGAAATCGTTGGGGCATTCGGCAGTGTTGTTTTCCGCGACTTGCACGATTGGCATCATCTCAGTTCGCATGTCAAACAAACATTGGAAAAGATTAATGTCCATGCAATGCCAACAGAGGAGAACCAATATCGGTTAGGTGACATTAAAGGATCATCACAAGCGATACGGTCGATAAAAGAAACGATACAAATGATTGCGCCAAGCGATTTGCCGGTATTATTGCAAGGTGAAAGCGGTACTGGGAAAGAAATGTTTGCACAAAGCATCCATTATTTGTCGGACCGTTCAGATAAACCACTTATTAAAGTGAATTGTGCTGCCATTCCAGCTGACTTGTTGGAAGTTGAATTATTTGGACAAGGGAGATCAGCAACGTCTACTGAGAGACAGGGAAGAATCCATCTTGTGAATGGTGGAACGTTGTTTTTGGATGATATCGGGAGCTTGCCACTGCCTGTACAAGTGAAATTATTACGCTTGTTGAATGATGGTGAAGTGGAATCGGTCCATTCACATAAAACAGAAAAGGTGAACATCCGTCTTATCTGCTCGACGAATCAGCCGTTAACCGAGTTAATAGAAGTAGGCCAATTCCGAAAAGATTTGTATTATCGAATTCAAGCGATTACACTGCGTATTCCACCGTTACGAGAACGAATGGAAGACTTCTCTGAAATTACGAGTTTCATGTTTCATGAGGCAATTAGTAAAGCTGGAAAAAGAAATATGGTGTTTGCTGAAGAGACATTACGTGTTCTTCATTCCTATCACTGGCCAGGCAATATTCGTGAACTGCAAAATGTCATTCAAGCAGCTGTTTACTTAACAAACGGTGAAACCATCTATCCGGACGCCCTTCCCCCTCAAGTGAAACAACAAATTCATTATTATTCACCAAGTTCAAGAACATTAGCGGAGTCACTAGAAGAAGTGGAGAAGAAAATTTTAAGCGAAACACTCCAAGTTTGTACAAATAAGAGAGAGGCAGCGGCCGTCCTAGGTTTAAGTAAAAGTACATTTTATGAGAAATTAAAAAAATATGAGTTATGACCTATTTTCCGCTATTTCGGAAAGTTGTCCGATTATCCGGAAAAAATAGTGTTGATTGTAATTGATTTGTAGATTCTAATTCCGACAAATCGGACAAATGACAGTCGGTAAAGCTTGTAAACCTTATTAAAACAAGGTTTGCAAGTTTTTTTGTTATCTGATTTAATGAATGAAAGCGCTTTACCGTTAATAAATTGGACATAAATGATAGGAGAAGAAGATATGAAAATCGTGTATCCATCTGCAAGAGAAGCTGTACAACAAATAAAAGATGGTTCTTCCGTCATGGTTGGTGGATTTGGTTTGGTCGGAATTCCTGAACAACTGATTCTTGCGTTAGTAGAAACGGGTGTAAAAGATTTGACGATCATTTCAAACAACTGCGGCGTTGATGATTGGGGTTTAGGCCTGTTATTAAAGAATAAGCAAATCAAAAAGATGATTGGTTCATATGTAGGTGAAAATAAAGAGTTTGAACGTCAAGTGTTAGCAGGTGAGATTGAAGTTGAATTGACGCCACAAGGTACTTTGGCTGAAAAAATACGGGCGGGTGGTGCAGGAATTCCAGCATTCTACACGCCGGCTGGAGTTGGGACGCCAATTGCTGAAGGCAAAGAAGTGCGTACATTTAATGGTAAGCAGTATATCTTGGAGGAAGCACTCACTGCTGACTACGCGCTAGTGAGAGCGGCTACTGCAGACCATATAGGCAATTTACTGTACAACAAAACCGCTCAAAATTTTAATCCAATGATGGCAGCGGCAGGGACATTCACAATTGCAGAAGTTGAAGACATCGTGGAGGTAGGCTCTTTAAATCCAGCGCACATCCATACGCCAAGCATTTATGTGCAAGGACTCCTTCAGGCAAAACAAGAAAAGCGTATTGAGCGTCTCGTTACAACATCGTCATAAGAAAGCGAGTGAAATCATTGAGAGAACTTACACATAGAGAACGAATTGCAAAACGAGCGGAAAAAGAGATTCAACATGGCGACTATGTCAATTTAGGCATCGGCATGCCGACGCTCGTTGCCAATTTCATCGCAGAAGATAAAACGGTCATCCTGCAGTCTGAAAACGGCTTATTAGGAATCGGCCCTTATCCAGAGAAGGATGAAGTGGATCCTGAGTTGATCAATGCAGGAAAAGAAACCATTACAACGATTCCAGGTTCAGCATTTTTTTCAAGTGCAGAGTCATTTGCGATGATTCGGGGAGGACATATCGATGTCGCGATTTTAGGCGCAATGGAAGTGTCTCAAACGGGTGATCTTGCGAATTGGATGATTCCAGGAAAGATGATTAAAGGAATGGGAGGGGCAATGGATCTTGTTCACGGTGCCAAAAAAATCATCGTTATTATGGATCACGTAGCGAAAGACGGATCACCTAAAATTAAAAAAGCTTGCGAACTACCTTTAACTGGAAAAGGAGTGGTGGATGTCATTATCACGGAACGAGCTTTCATTGAGGTGACGGAACGAGGATTGGTTTTAAGAGAAGTATTCGAAGGATTTTCTGTACAAGACGTCATTGATTCAACTGAAGCGGAATTGATCGTCAACGGTGTGAAAGACAGCGTGCACGTAAAGTAAGATAAATGACTGGGGGATAAGAGGTATGGGCGTTTTAGGAATGATTGGTTTAGTTGGAGGTTTGGCTTTACTCATTGTGTTGACAATGAGAGGAATGAATATACTAATTGCGGGTCCCATCTCTGCACTCTTCGTGGCATTAATGAGCGGGATGTCATTATTTCCTCAATTGGCGGCAGAAGGGGAAGCGAATTTTGTAACTAGTTATATGACGGGGTTTACGAGTTTCATTGCATCGTGGTATTTAATGTTCCTATTAGGAGCAGTGTTTGGTAAAGTGATGGAAGATAGTGGTGCAGCGGATGCGGTTGCCAAATGGACTGTTAGTAAGTTAGGGATGAAATACGCAGTACTGGCAATTGTGATGGCATGTGCAATTTTGACGTATGGTGGCGTGAGTCTATTTGTCGTAGCATTTTCCGTGTATCCAATGGCAATTTCCTTGTTTAAACAAGCAAACCTACCAAGGCGATTTATTCCCGCTACATTGGCTTTAGGATCGGTTACATTTACAATGACTTCTGCAGGTTCACCTGAAATTCAAAACTGGATTCCAATTGAATACTTAGGAACAACTGCGTATGCAGGGTGGGAAGTAAGTATTATCGTTGGATTGTTCATGGCGTTCTTCGGGTATTGGTGGCTGAAAAGAATGATTACAAAAGCTGTGAATAAGGGAGAGCGTTTCGAAGACAGAAAGACGGATCCTGCATTTGATACAGAACGAGCATTACCGAATCCTTTTTTGTCTATGATTCCTCTAGGGATTGTATTAATCATTTCGTTCATTTTCCACGATAAGTTGGCGCAGTCTGCTTTAATAGTCGCATTGCTAGGCGGAATTATCTCAACGTATTTCGTAGGAAGAAAATACTCGAAAAACTATGGAGCAGCCATTTCTGCAGGTACTCTCGGCGCAATCGTTGCAATTGGGAATACAGCTGCAGTTGTAGGGTTTGGTGGTGTAGCGAAAGCGGTTCCTGCTTTCCAAAGTGCAGTTGATATTATGACAAATATTCCTGGGTCTCCTCTAATAGGTGCTGCAATTGCGGTATCGGTCATTGCAGGGATGACAGGTTCGGCTTCAGGCGGCCAAGTTATCGCCTTGCCGTTAATCGCTCCACATTACATGGATATGGGTGTAAATACAGAAGCCCTTCACCGCGTTGTTGCGATATCATCAGGTGCGCTTGATTCATTGCCGCATAATGGGTATGTCGTTACGACCATTCAATCGATTGCGGGAGAGACACATCGTGCTGCATATGGTGCAATGGGTGCGGTGACAGTGATAGTTCCGGTGATTGGTGTTATCATCGCAATCGTTCTATTTTCACTCGGATTAGGAATCTAATAAAACTTGTTGGGACACGGTCGTTTGGTTGAGGAGGAATTACATTGGTAAAAGATAAAGTGCTTTTTATAACGGGCGCTGCACAAGGGATAGGATTTGAAATTTCGAAAGCATTTTCTGAAGCGGGTGCACATGTCGTATTGACTGATTTGAATGAGGAAAAGGTAAAGGCGTCTGCATCGATGTTAGGTGAACATGCAATTGGCATAAAGTGTGATGTTACGAAAGAAGAGGAGATCCAGCAAGCAATAAATGAAGCGATTGAGCATTTTGGTAGAATCGATATTCTCATAAATAACGCAGGTTTACAGCACGTAGCGATGCTGGAAGATTTCCCAACAGAAAAATTCGAGTTGCTCGTGAAGATTATGCTAACTGCTCCGTTTGTTGCAACGAAATTGGTGTTACCGCATATGAAGAAGCAGCAATTTGGACGGATCTTGAACATGGCATCTATTAACGGCCTTGTCGGATTCGCAGGCAAAGCAGCGTATAATTCATCCAAACATGGGGTAATTGGTTTAACGAAAGTGGCGGCATTGGAAACAGCAGCTGACGGAATTACGGTGAATGCGATCTGTCCAGGATATGTGGATACGCCTCTCGTTCGTAATCAGTTGGAAGACTTAGCAAGTGTCAGGAATGTACCATTGGCGTCTGTATTAGAAGAAGTCATTTATCCGTTAGTGCCTCAAAAGCGTTTGCTCGACGTAAGTGAAATTGCCGATCTTGCATTGTATTTAGCGAGTGACAGTGCAAAAGGAATAACAGGGCAAGCGGTTGTGTTGGATGGTGGGTATACGGTGCAATAAATAAGGGATGAAAAAGCATGAGACCGTTTCTTTTTGACGGGATCATGCTTTTTATATTGGAATTCTTAATTAGTCATGACAACATGGACTGCCTTCTACACTGCAGTTGCATGACGGCATGCCGGGTACGTCACCGCTTGTAGGAGATAACCGTTTTTGACGGCATTGTTCTTGAAGTGCAGCAAGAAGAAGTGGTTGTAACACCAACGATTCAGGAGTTTGAAAGGCGGGATTGGCAAGATTCTTTTCTTCAAATGGGTCTCTCGTTAGGTTATACATTTCAAATTCATCAGGCAGCGGACACCGTTTTGTCGTTGTCACACAGACTGCACTTTCTGTCTTTGTTCCTGATTGAACAGGCGAACTTTGTACAGTTACAGTATCTTCACAGCCGGGATTACTCCAAAATTGTGGATTATCGTAGTACCTTGAAAACTTCCATATCTCGTCTGCCTTATCCTTACCAGTAGGCAATCGCGTAATGATGGCTTCGATATGATTAGGTTGAATGACTGCTTCGTAGGGTTGCCCTGAAACTGTAACTTGGTTCAGTCCTTTTGTGACGTCATCATCTGTCATGAAGTATAGGGGTTCATTTGCACGAAAGAATTCTTCCTCACCTCGTAATAGAGGAGATAGATCCCTTCCAACGAAAGGGTGTACTTCAGTGAAACTAGAACGCAATTGCTTTTGGACTTCTTCTGCATGAATGCCCGCAAGTCCTAACATTGTCGGTAACACATCGACATGACTCGTCAGCATATCGGTGGTTTTCCGTTGGTTGAACAACTGTGGAGAATGGATGATGAACGGGACATGAATGGATTCTTCATATGTGTTGTACCATTTCTGAAAGAGGCCACCATGCGTGCCTAATAATTCTCCATGATCGGACAAAAATAGTACAATCGTGTTTTCGTAGAACGAAGATCTCCGCAATGCATTAAAAACTTTCAACATTTCTTGGTCGACTTGCTTTTGAAGTGAATAATACAATTGGCGATAAAATAATGTATCGCGTAAAGGTTGGAATGCTTGTTGGTAAACAATACGGTAGCTCGCTTGGGCTGATGGTTTTGTGTCAAGAGATTCTGTAGCTGTTGGAGCAGGGGGGATAAAAGGGACGGAAGGATCGACGGTAAACTTAAATAACGGACTTTGTTCGGTAAATGCACCAAACAACGCAATGTCGTGTGGATTTACAAATGAAGACATGATGAACCATGGTGATGCATCAGACGCATCTTCGTGCGATTGTTTTTCTAGTGACTGGATAAGTTGAACAGTTTCTGCTGCATAGACAACATCCCGACCGCTTAGACCGATTGCAGCTGAGGATGCGGAGTTGCGCGGAGCAGATCCATGTGGTTCAGGCCCGACCCACCCGTCGAAACCGTATGCGCCTAAGCGATTCGCTTGAAGATAGTAGTTGACGTTCTCTTTATCGGGCAACCCTGTTGACGTGTAGCTAGGCAAAGAGTTTTTTGTACCGGGAATAAGAATATCTTCTTCTGAAGCATGCCATTTACCTTTCCAAAATGTTTGATAGCCTGCTGCCTTGAAATAGTCTCCCATTGTCGGCACACTGTTTTGATCCAACCAAAACATGTCAGGGTCAAAACTTGTTTTTGCAGCTCCACTCGTTTGTGATACACCGTGAAGAGAAGGATATTGTCCCGTGTAAAGGGTCGTCCGGCTCGGTGAACAAGCTGAACTACCAGCATAATGATTCAGAAATTCCATTCCATTACGAAGCAGTAGCCGTTCAGTTCGTAAATTCTCTCTTCTCCATCTCTTTAGTTCGTTGTTGTCATAGGCAGAAGGAAACCTTTGTTGGTCCACCATCAATATGAGAAAATTGGGCTTGCTTTTTCTATTCGTGTTCTTGTCCATTTCTTAACCTCCTGTTGAAAATCTGTATAGTTGGTGTACGCTATGTTAATTTGTAAACCCTTATTGTAACGTATGGAAAAATTGATGAAGTGACTGGAGGTAATACCTACTTATCAATGAAATGAAAAAGAACACTCTGCCTGTCAGCGAGAGTGTTCAATCTAGCGTTACATCGATACTTTGGATGGCGATGCAGCGCTCATCTTTTTACGTCTTCCATTAAAGAACGTCTGCATTTGATCAAATACGAACGGATGATTTGGAAGCGAGTTTGACTTTTGGAGCATGACTTGCATTTTATTTAGAACACTAATACATTTATTGCGCTGGATTTCCGTCATGATGAACTGTACACCGTAATAGTGCAGGTCGTTATTGAAAGTATGATGCGCAATCGTTCCTCGAAGTGAGTGGATTTCATCCAAAATCTTTACATCAAATTGGAAGACAAAATCTACTTCTGTCGGCAACTTAATGTCTGATACGAATAACAATCCGCCAGCTCCGATATTTTTTACTAATATTGTCGCCTTACTTACTTCAACTTTTTTGCCGTTCATTTCCGATATTGTCATTTGGGCTTCTAAAGGATATGCAAAATCTAATCTGAAATATTTTCTATTTTCACGGCCTGAATGTTGGGTTTCTTCAGGTTTCCATTGCCGCTCCAATAATTTTTCTACGTTACTGCTTGTAACAGGTCTGCTGAATAGGAAGCCTTGTAAATAATCACAATGTAAGTCAATTAGGATATCCTTTTGTTCCTCTTTTTCAATACCTTCTGCAATAACAACAACGTCTAGCTCTTTGGCCATTTGCATGACTGAAGAGATAATGCTTTTTGAACCTTTATTCGTAAGCAGCTCTTTAATGAATAGTTGGTCAAGTTTAATTTTGTTCGGTTTAATCGCTTGCAGGTTACTTAACGAATTATACCCCGTTCCGAAATCATCAAGGGACAACGAGAAACCGTTTCTTTGTAATTCAATTAATCGTTGAAGTGTTTCTTCATCATCTAGCTTGTAGTTTTCTGTTATTTCAATATCAATCCACTTTGCATCCAAATCTGCTTCTTGAAGTTGTGAATGAATTGCCTGGAGAAAAGCAGGATTTTTCAATTGCTTGAGTGAAACATTAATCGAAGCTCTTACGAAGAATCCTTTATTGTGCCAACGAGCCAAATCACGAATCACTGTTTGTATCGTCCAAGCGCCAATCTCATCAATAAGTTCATAATGCTCTGCTAAGTATATGAACTCATTGGGCGTTATGTAACCATGCTCGGGATGTTCCCACCGGATGAGGGCTTCCACACATTCGATGAGATTTGTATTTGTATGATAAATCGGTTGATAAAACACTTTAAATTGGTCTCTCTTAAGCGCGAATTGTAAGTCATTGCGTAACGCATATAGCTTATGTAACGCATTGAGATCAGCTGTCGAAGAAATGCGATACTGTCCCAGTTTTGTCGGCTAAGAATAGCGCGGATTTTGCATTCATGATCAGTTCGTTCGTATTTTGTCCAGTATGAGGGAAGACGCTAATGCCAACTTTAGGCGTAAGGTAGAGACAATAGGTATTAAATTCAAAGGGACGTTTTAAAAATTGAATGATCTTTTCCGCTAGATCTGCTATGGAAGCAGGATTTGATAAGTTTTTAGTAAGAATGAAGAACCCATTTTCATTGGCCACTGATAGTAGTTCAATATGACGATTAAATTCGTTCTTTAAACGCACAGCAACTTCTTGGATAAATGTTTCACCAAGACGATGATCGACCACATTTGTTATAAACTCATGACCTTCAAGGTTAAGAGACAAAACGGCAAATGAAGTATTAAATGTAGTCGCGAGTTTAATCTCTAAATCGACGCGCTCTTCAAATGCTCTTCTGTTTGGAAGTCCTGTATTCGTATCGTGTGCCGACAAGTACTGAATTTTCGCTTGCTGTTTTTTATACTCCGTAATTTCCCGGCAGTTATAGAGGATACCGGCTACTTCCTCATTATGTAAGAAATTAGTAAACGTGACTTCGTAGTCATGCCAGTCTCCTTTATTGTCTACAAAAAGAAGTTCTAAAGTCGTTGGGCATTCCGGTTTTTGCAGGACATCCTTCAATACTTTTGCAAAGTCATTACGGTTATTTTCATGTATAAACTGAACGAATTCCTCCCCAATTACATGTTCTACTTCGTAACCAAGTAAATGTTGAGTGGATTGGCTTTCATACATAATGACACCCTCTTCGTCCAGCAATCCGATAATCTCTTTAGAATTACTGTTAAAAGGACTAATTTTATTGTATGAAATGAGAGGTGTAGCTTTAGGTACAGCGATTTGTTTCACTACACAACATACACCTTGAATCGTTTGATCGTCCGAGGTAATTGGAAAAAAAGATAAGTTCAATTGCATGACATCTGCGTAAACGAGTGAGAAATTTTCAGCAAGTTGGATGTGCCCGTTAAGAACTTGCTTAAACACATTTTCAAAACGATCAATATCATCATGATGAATAAAATCTTTAAAAGACTTACCGATTAAAGTGTGATAATCATAAGACGGATTTGCTTTTAATATTCCTTTGACGGAGTTGATCTCTCCACTTTCATTTATTTCTATGACTAGGGAATCGGAAGGTGCGCCGACTAACAAATCGACTATGCTGGCAGTACTTGATAAGTAGTTCGAATTCTTTTTCTTTAAAAAGTTCCTTAACATGACCTCTTACCTACTTCCTATTTCTGTATATTAATAAAGACTATATTAGTTGCTTTTTTAATAGTACATTAGTAATTGTTTTTTAAACAAGTACTTTTTTCTTATTTCGGGTTTAGAAGTAACAGATAAACAAGTACTTTTGGTGCAAGTTTATGGAATGGTAATAAAATTTTTGAAGTGGCTTATTTTACTGGATTACTTTGAAATTTTTGTTTGGATAAACTCTATCTATAATCGAGAAGGTGGGAAGGATACGGCAAACAACGATATCAATGCAAAAAACCGTATGAAACTGGCGTAGATTTCATACGGTTTACACGAGTATATTGTCAATTACTGATTAACGAATTCTATTATTTTAATAAACCTTTTGCATGGAGAAACTTTCGTGCTACTTCTTCCGCACTTGCCCCTTCGACGTTCACTTTGTAATTCATCTCTCTCATTTCATCATCTGTAACGACTCCAGCCAATTTGTTTAAGATGCCTTCCAACTCTGGATGCTGTTCGAGCGTATCTTTACGTAGAAGAGGGGCCCCTTGATAAGGCGGGAACAATTCTTTATCGTCTTCGAGGACGACCATTTCATATTCTTGTAATTCGCTATCCGTTGAATAGGCATCCATGACGTTGATAGCACCCGTTTCAATTGCTTGGTAGCGAAGTTTTGGTTCCATTGTTTGAATGGATGGAAAATCGAAACCGTACAATTTCTTAATGCCTCTGTAGCCATCTTCCCGGTCGTTGAACTCGAGCGTAAAGCCAGCTTTGACAGCATTTTGTACGGCTTGTAAGTCAGAAATGCTTGTTACGCCATACTGCTCATGGAATGCCTTGGAGACAGCGAGTGTATACGTATTGTTAAATTCCATGGGTTCTAGAAGGCGTAGATTGAATTGATCTTCCAACCCTGAACGTGCTTGTTCATAAACTTCCTTGCGATCATTGCTAACGGCCTCTTCTTTTAGAAATTCAGCGATTGCTGTTCCGGTAAATTCAGGGTAGATATCGATGCTTTTTGATTGCAATGCGTTAAAAACAAATGATGTCTTTCCGAGTCCAGGTTTTAATTCAACCGTTAAATCTGACTCCTCTTCAATAAGTAGTTTGTACATATTAATGAGAATTTCAGGTTCTGCGCCTAACTTTGCACCTATGACAAGGTGATTGTTTGATTTTCCTGAAAGTAACGGGAATAAAAGAATGAGCAAAGCAGCTGCGGAAAATGTAGCCACTGCAACAGCAACACGCTTAAAGGACATCCCTTCAAACTTCTTCAATAAAAAATCAAACGCAAGGGCTAGCAATGCAGCTGGAACTGCTCCTAGTACAATTAAGGATGTATTATTTCGGTCAATCCCTAGTAGTATCAGATCACCAAGCCCACCAGCCCCGATGAGTGCAGCAAGCGTCGTCGTTCCAACGATTAGCACCATCGACGTGCGGATACCCGCCATTATGACAGGTGATGCAAGTGGAAGCTCAACTTTTACTAAACGTTTCCACTGATTCATGCCCATTGCGGTGGCAGCTTCCTTCAAGGATGGGTCGACTTCTTTTATACCTGTGTATGTATTGCGCAAGATTGGCAGGAGTGCGTACGCCACAAGTGCAATAATTGCAGGGACTTTCCCGATTCCGAAAAGAGGGATTAATAAGCCGAGCAAAGCAAGTGATGGAATGGTTTGCAACACCGCGCTTGCCCCAATGACTGCTTCAGCGATTCGCTCTTTATGCGTCAAATAAATGCCAATCGGAATTGAAAGCAGTACCGCAAAAAAAAGCGCAATTAAGGAGATTTGAATGTGCTCAATGAAAGCCGTTAATAAGTCTTCTTTTCGATCCTGAAACACGGTAATTAGTGTATTCATCATAGGCCCACCTTTTCTTTAGCTTCTGTCGCTAAAAATTGGAGTACCGCTTCTCTAGTAAGTGTTCCGACGATTTGATTTCCTTGTTGAACGGCGACACGGTCAGAGGTGACCATTGAGTCCAACACTTCACTCCATGCAGCATCAATTGATAGATGCGGTAATTGTGTGCCCTCATTGGGGATAGATTCAAGGTGCTTGGCGATGTCAAAAGAAGGTGAGCTTCCACTTTCTATAAATTGTTGGACGAATGGCGTCGCAGGTGAATTGACAATTTCTTCAGGCGTTCCAATTTGCTCAATTCCACCCTCATTCAACACGCAAATACGGTCACCTAGCTTCAAGGCTTCTTGGATATCGTGTGTAACGAACACAATCGTTTTTTGAATCGTTTTCTGAAGATGGAGTAAATCTTCTTGAAACTTGGATCGACTAATCGGGTCAAGTGCACTAAATGGTTCATCCATCAAGATAATATCTGGATCTGCTGCAAGCGCTCGGATTACGCCAACTCTTTGTTGTTGCCCACCAGACAATTCACTCGGTTTGCGGTGCCTGTATGTTTCAGGCTCCAAACCAACCATTTCGAGCAATTCTCCTACACGTGCTTGAATTCGTTCTTTCTTCCATTGCTTTAACTCCGGCACAATTGCAATATTTTCCTCGATCGACATATGTGGAAATAGTGCAATCTGTTGGAGTACATAACCAATGCGCCATCGGAGTTCATGGATTGGATAGTCACTAATTTTTTTCCCATCGATCGTAATGAATCCTTCTGTCAACGGAATTAATCGATTAATCATTTTCAACGTCGTCGTTTTCCCACATCCACTCGGTCCAATTAAAACGAAAAACTCACCTCGCGAAATTTCTAAATTTAATGCGTCAACGACAAGTGTATTGCCATCATAAGACTTGGATACATTCTCAAAACGGATCACGCATTTTCTCCCCCTTATATGATACAAACTTACAGAAATCCTTAATGAAAGGAAATGTATGCTAGTAATCTTCTTTAGCCTAAATAACTAGGTGGAAAACCTCTTATCTTAAATTTAGATTGCTTCTTTTCTTGGATGAGAATAGGTTATGTTCCGAGTAAGGTAGTTTATGTTTATTATGACGTAGCGAGAGCGTTTCGATACGAGAGGGTAACGTTGCGATGCGAAGCGTTTATGTTGCGATGCGCAGGTTTTACGTTGTGATACGGCGTGAGCGTTGCGATACGAGAGGGTAGCGTTGTGATGCGAGGCGTTTATGTTGCGATGCGCAGGGTTTACGTTGTGATACGGCGTGAGCGTTGCGATACGAGAGGGTAACGTTGTGATACGAGACGTTTATGTTGCGATGCGCAGGTTTTACGTTGTGATACGAGGCGTTTATGTTGTGATGCGAAGGGTTTACGTTGTGATACGAGAGGGTAACGTTGTGATACGATGGGTTTACGTTGTGATGCAAAGGGTTTACGTTGTGATACGCCGCGAGCGTTGTGATACGAGAGGGTAACGTTGTGATGCGATGCGATGCGTTTATGTTGTGATGCAAAGGGTTTACGTTGTGATACGGCACGAGCGTTTTGATACGAGAGGGTAGCGTTGTGATGCGAGGCGTTTATGTTGTGATGCGAAGGGTTTACGTTGTGATACGCCTCGATCGTATCGATGCAAAGCATAAACGTCGTATTACGGGTTAACCAAAAAAAGTGTGCAAGCTCAACGTATTTTGAGTTTGCACACCGTAAGATAAAGATCCTATGTTTTATTCACTCAGGAAGCGTTTCGTAAGCTAATTTCATAATAATTTCTTCATGCTGAGGATATTTCGCTAACAGTTCAGCTTGTGTGAACAGTTCGAAGTCGGTGAATTCAAAGCCGGGGGATACCATGCAACCAACGAGGGAGCATGTGTCTTCTTCCATAACGGATGAACCGAAAATCGAGTTCTTTGGGACTAGTGCTTGTGGCACTTCGCCGTTCTCTAAGTCCATTCCGAGTTTAATTTCACTATAAGTGCCGTCTTCTTCAATTACATGAACGGTTAATGAACTGCCGGCATGATAGTACCATAGTTCATCCGATTTTAGTCGATGGAAGTGAGAGACGTTATCTGACGTCAAAAGGAAATAAATGCTCGTGTACAGTTTGCGTGTTCCTTCAAAATTGACCGATAACTCCTTGTCGGTTGTCTGTTCTTCCGATTTGAATGTGTTTTTATAAAAACCGCCTTCCGGGTGAGGAAGGAGTCCGAGTTTTTCTACCCAATATTGTGCAGTTCCATTTTTCAATTCGTAACACTCCTTTTCATTACCAAACAAATAATCCTACAATCATTGCTGTTAAACTCGAAACAAGTATACCACTTAGCAGCAACAGCCATGTATATTTTGCGATGAATTTAGCTTTCATGTCACCAAATAGGGACTGTACGCTACCTAAAATAATACCGATTGTCGCGAAATTACAGAACGATACGAGGAATGTTGTTGCTACTGCTTCTGTATGCGGATTAAAACCGGACAGTAATTCACTCAAATTTGTCATCGCAACAAATTCATTTAATACGATTTTCACACCCATCAACTGGCCGACTGCAAGGATTTGAGAAAACTCAACACCCATTAACAGACTAAGTGGTGAGAAGAGAATGCCGAAGATATTTTCAAGTGCAAGGTCATCGTGTAGTAACCCTAAGAAGCTGTTTGCAGCAGTTATTAATGACACAAAACCAATGAGCATGACCGCAATAATTAACGCAAGTCTTCCACCTGTCATCATACTCGTGGAAATCATATCGAAAAAGTTGCCGCGCTCTTCTTTCGCTGGCTTGTAAACAATATCCTCTTCTTTCGTTACTTTGTATGGATTAATTAACGAAGTAATGATTAGTGTCCCTAACGCATTTAAAGGAATGGCTGTTAAAACGTATTTAGGATCCAACAATTGCAAATAGCCACCGAGCATTCCCGCACTCACACAAGACATGCTAATCATCGCAATCGTTAAGAGCCGTTTGTCATCCATTTTGTTCAGTTGCTCGCGTGTTACTGCCAACGCTTCGTTATTCCCTAAAAACATCACTTGTACAGCATAAAAACTCTCAAAACGAGGCATTTTAGTAATTTTGGAAAAGACCCATCCAAAGCCGTTGATAATCATTGGCAAGATGCCGAAATACGTTAAAATGTCAAAGAACGTAACGACGAAAATGATCGGCATGAGCACATTCATGAAAAATGTAAACGTTGAGCCATCAAGCGGTGCAAAATCACCAAATACAAAATTGATGCCGGACATGGAACTGCTTATTAGCCAAAGAAAGAAATCTGAAACGAGCGTAATCACTTTGCCGCCGATAGAGGTCGACAACATGAACCAAGTCGTGATTGCCTGTAAGACAAGTAGAATGAGTATTGGTTTGAAAGCAATTTCCCGTTTGTTGAAAGATAGGAAATAGGCTAAACCAAGTACTACTAAAATTCCGATACTATTAATCAATACATACATTTACTTATTCTCCTTTATACAACTGTCTGTGAAATATTTGTTTGAAAATAATAAAAACCCAAGAAGAATTGCACACCAGTAATGAGTGAACAATGCTTCTTGGGTCGTCAAAAGGTCCTCCTATCACAAGTGGATAGGAAGTTAAACGCCAATTTGTATTGGTTCACTCATAGTCAATCCTTTACGGGGACCGGTAGAAACTTGCAAGCCATATTCTTGCGATTATATGAGTGGAATATTATTTTCGAAAAAAATCACTTTACGAGTATAACAACTATACGAGTGAATGAAAAGAGGAAATTTAAGAGAGCTAACTGGTTGGAAAATGAATTCTTTTGTAAAAAATGTAATCCTGTAGTATTGTAAAATAAATGAGAGAGTTTGCGAACTATTACTTTCTTAAAAAATAGCTGTAAAAATAGAGTTGAATAGAGGAGGAGCCCCTATGAAGCTAGCTGAAGCATTAATTGCACGTGCAGATTATCAAAAGAGAATTCAGCAATTGAAAAAGAGGATTAGTGTGAACGTGAAAACGCAGGAAGGGGAAGAGCCTGCAGAAAATCCAAATGCCTTGTTAACAGAGCTAAGTGAGATTATGAGTGAATTGACTGATCTTATTAAGCGGATTAATAAGACCAATTGTGCAATCCAATTTGATGAAAACCGGACACTTGCGGATGCGCTAACCGAACGTGATCAAATTTGGGAGAAACGCTTAATTCTCGCGAGGGTTGCGGAAGAAGCTTCTGTGCGGAATGATCGGTATAGCAGAACTGAAATTAAGATGATCAGTACGGTGGATGTCGCGACTATCCAAAAACAGGTCGATCAACTGTCGAAAGCTTTTCGTGAAATGGATTCGACCATCCAAGGGTTGAATTGGACAACTGATCTACAATAAAACGAAATGTAAACAATTTAGTCGGTAGCTGTTTTTAGCAAAGGTGAGTGCAAACCCGCCAACAGGGCAAGTTGGGTCAATGGTGGTATTGGGGCAATACCGAGCGGTTCAAAGCCGTTACAAATGACGCCCAGTACTGTAACATGTGTACAAATAGATTGTAATTGTAACGACCGTGTACTAATTTGCTGAAACAGTGAGGGTGGGTTCGGGGACTAAAAAAGGAACGTATGCATTCAATTGCACACGTTCCTTTTTGCCATTTCTACCTTACACAAACGTCGCAATCTTCTCCAAAGGTAACCGCGTGGAACCATAAGCAGGGGAAGCGGCCTTTCCTAAAGCGATGAGGACGAGTGGAACATACCGGTTGTCCAAATTAAACGCTTCTGCGAATTGGCCTTTATCGAATCCACCCATCGGAACTGTGTCGTAACCTTTCGCTTTTGCGATCAACATCAGTTGCATGGAGATGAGTCCTGCGTCGAATGCTGCGATGTTCAGTCTTGCGTCATATGGAGCGTTCGGATATAAAGCTTTCGCGTTATATGCGAGTCTCTCCATACTTTCTTTGTCCATATTGCCTGCCTCATAGTTAGATTGATAAATTTCATCGATATTGTGATAGGCTTCGGTATCACCAATCACTGCGATGATGGCAGAAGCTGTCTCCAATTGTTGTTGATTGAAACCGAAGCCTTTAATTTTCATTTTCGTCTCTTGGTCTTGGATAACGATGAAGCGCCATGGTTGGAGATTGCTTGAGGAAGGGGCTTGTGTGGCTTCCACCAACATCGCTTCGATTTCTTCTTTTGCAATTGTATAAGTTGGATCGTAATTACGTACGGATTTACGTTCGTGGATTACTTCGGAAAGTATTGCATATTTATCTGTCATCAATGAACACTCCTTGTTTGTAATGTACTTACTAATAGTAAGTACGATGATAAGGTTACTATTAGTAAGCTTGTTTGTCAACAATGAGTATGGTAAAGTGAAATTATTAAACGATTGGAGTTTTGATCATGAGAAATAGTGAAGAGTGTAATCCTACAACTTATCAGAATGACTGTGATTGCTTTCATGAAATGATTGAATTCATCGGGAAGAGATGGACAGGTATTATTGTCTATCGTTTATTAAACGGACCAAAACGGTATCACGAGCTTCTAGCAGATATTCAAGGAATTTCAGATCGCTTATTGACTGAGCGTTTGCGTGAATTGGAAACACGTGGTCTAATTATTAAAAATGTATCGGAGCCGGGTTCTAGGAAAGTCGAATATGAACTGACGGAAATTGGTAAAGAACTCGAAGGAATTATCAATGCTATCTTGAAATGGGTGCAAGCAAACGGCTGAATCAGCATAAAGGTCAATTAGAGCCGTACTGGAAAAGTGAAATCTATCTTAAAACCATTGCATCTTTAGGTGGTAGCATACTAAAAGCATAATTTGAAGAAATCATTGGTTCTAATTAAAACTTTAACGTTTTCTATATATAAAATAAGGATATGGGGAAAAGTGTCAGGTCTTTAAAGGCTTGACGCTTTTTTCATGAGGAAAAACGGATAAACAACTTCGTACAGCACACTCTAATTAGGAGATTACTCGAGCACTTATTCTATCCGTTCTAACTTATAAAATTCTCTGTTTTTGTCAAAGCTTTAGCTATATAAAAACGTAAGAGGGTTTTCCAGTGAATAAAATCGGATCTATTAGTGTGTTGCATGTCATATTCCTGTCCATGACAGTGATTGGTTTAAAGAACCACGTGACCATCATCCCGCCTTTGCTACAAGATGCTGGAAGGGATGGATGGATGACAGTTATTCTTGCTACGATTGTCATTTTTCCATGGATTTTTCTCTTAATGTATATTCATAAAAAATCAAAGCAAGAATCAATTATGGAATGGTTACTTGTGACCGTTGGTAAGCGTACGACGACATTTATCAGATATGTAACTGCTATTTTCTTGCTTATTTTAGCGGCATTTACATTAGCTGAAACATTGCAATGGATAACGGGAACTTTTTTACCGGAAACCCCGCTACTGCTTATGTTAATTATTTACACGATTCTTTGTATTTTACTCGCTTCAACAAACTTACAAACCATTGTAATTGTTAATGCTCTCGTCCTCTTTTGGGTAGTTGTCCTTGGTTTTTTTGTTGCGATTACAAATATACAAGTTAAGGATTATGAATTACTATTACCATTTCTTGAGCATGGCGTGTCGCCAATACTATTCGCACTTGTTTATCCTGCATCTGGTTTCATTGAGTTACTCTTACTGCTTTTTCTTCAACATAAAGTAAAAACCCCATTTAAGTGGTACCATTTTGCAATTATGCTCTTTATTCTGATGGGCTTGACGTTAGGACCACTTATTGGTGCGATTACTGAATTTGGCCCTGATGAAGCTGCCAAACAACGCTACCCGGCTTATGAAGAGTGGGGACTTGTATCCATTGGACGTTTTATCGAACATATCGATTTCTTATCAATTTATCAATGGCTGACAGGTGCTTTTGTTCGTGTTGGGTTTATTTTATATGTGGCGATTGACATGTTGAAGATGACAGGTGATCGACCGCGTATTTGGAAAGTGATTGCGCCACCTTTTTTCTTCATGTGCGCATTTTTATTTTTGATGAATGAACATACTTTTTTGAAGGTTAAAGGGGATTATTTGCTTCTCGCTACATTTTCGTTCCTGTTCTTACTCTCATTGATATTAGCAGTTATTGCGACCATTTCGAGTAAATCATTGAAGAACCGTCAAACCAAACTTAAATAGAAAATGGTGAGGTACAATGCAGTCGGGTGAAAAGAATGCGGATCTCCAGACACTACAACAACTATTTGAGAAATCTGCGGATGTACTGTTCCAAACGTATACTTTTAAAGAGCAACCAGTTGTATTCATCACTTGTGAGGCAATGATTGACCAGCAGCTTTTAAACGAGGTCGTCGTTCCACGCGTACAACAAGTACTAACACAACGTGAAGATGAACCAATTGAAAAAATAATTGTAAATAAACTACATGTTCCTAGCTTAACGAAAGTGACGCAGAAAGAAGAGATGATTTCACTTATTTATACAGGAAATGTTCTTTTATATTTTGGGAATGGATGTATTTTTGCAAGTAATATCGCCAAAAAACCGAATCGGAATCCTGAAGAGACGAAATTAGAGGTGCCTGTAAAAGGTCCAAGAGATAACTTCATTGAAGATATTGCAGTTAACATTGCCTTAGTTCGTAAACGGCTGCCAACGAATTCACTATGCGTTGAGAAATTTGAGTTAGGAAAAAGATCTAAAACGTCTGTAGCCTTACTATATTTTGATGATATCGCGAGTAAAGAGACGCTTTACAGTATAAAAAAGCAATTAAAAAAAGTGGATACAGATGTTGTGTTTAGTGCTGATTTGTTAATGGAAACAGTGAATAAAAATACGAAATTGTTCCCTAAAACCGATTATACAGGAAGAGCGGATAAAGCAATTCAAGCACTCGTGAGAGGCCGTTTTCTAATTTTTATTGACGGAGTTTCCTATGGAATTATAACCCCAGTGAACTTATTTTTACTCGTGAAAACAGGTGAAGATAATGAGTACCCGAGTCTATTTAGCTCGTTGACGAGATTACTACGTGTATTTGGCATGACAATAGGTATAATACTTCCGGCATTCTGGCTTGCTTTAACAACTTTCCATCAGGATCAATTGCCTCTTCAACTACTTGCGACTGTTGTTCAGTCAAATACGGGTCTTCCGTTCCCATCTTCGCTTGAAATGTTGCTCATGCTGCTCATGTTCGAGTTGTTTAGAGAGGCAGGCTTACGGCTGCCGTCTGCACTTGGAGGCACAATTGGAGTTGTTGGAGGACTGATTATTGGGGATGCAGCTATTCGTGCTGGGATAACGAGCCCCGCTATGATTGTCATAATTGCTACGTCCACCATAGCGACATTTACACTCGTCAATCAATCACTCGTCTCAACAGTAAGTATTTTACGTTTATGCTTTATACTCTTAACAGCTTTTCTGGGCTTATTCGGATTTTTCATGTCCGCTTTCTATACTATTTTCTTTTTGGCTGGCATCCGTATTTTTGGTGTTCCATACATGAACGTTTCAGCAGATTTAAGCTGGATAACGATTAAGAGAACATTATTCCGATTATCCCCTAACCAATACAAAACACGTCCGAATGACTTGGACCCCATTGACAAAACAAGAGGTCAAACGAATGCAAATAAAAATAAACAATAAATTACTTACTTTGTTACTGTTAATGGCAATGTTCGTACTTTCTGGATGTTGGGATGATGACCAACCTGAACGAATGCTTTACATTAATGGAATTGGTGTAGATTTTAAAGATGGACAATATGAAGTATATGCGCAAATTATGAGTTTTGCCAATATAGCTAAATCAGATCAGCCTCCAGGAGATCAACCGCAGGTGGAAGTTGGACATGCAAAAGGTGCCACAATGGATGAAGCAATTTACGAATTATACCATTCCGTCGACCAAAAAGTTTTCTGGGGGCATTTTTCGTATATTGTTGTGTCAGAAGAAGTTTTAAAAAAGGAGAGGTTAAGTCCGATTATTGATAGTTTTATCAGAGACAGAGAAACACGTTATCAAATATGGGTATACACAACGAAGGATCCGGTGCAAGAAGTGTTATTAGTAAGACCTGTTATTAATCGAGCAGTTACCTTGTCAAAGCTTGGCGATCCAGAAAATTCTTTTAAACAAGAGTCCTTCATACAACCGCTAAATGTTCGTAAATTAATTATAAACTTGAATGAACCTAGTCATGAAGCATTAATTCCGTTAATAGCCGTTGAAGAAAATTGGCGCTCGAGCAAGGAGCCAATAAAAGCACCAGTCCTATCTGGAGTCGGAGCAGTGACGCCAACTGGATTTAAAGGGTTTATTGAAACAGAAAATGCAAGAGGGATACAGTGGATGTCAAAAGAGATGAAAAGAGGGGAAGTGACTTTTCGAGCAAATGGTGGAGATTTTATTACAGTTGTTATTGAGAACTTGAATGTGCAAGTTCACCCAATCGTACAAGCAGATAAAGTGCAAGTGGATATTGAATTAAAATTGAATGCCACGGTCTATGTAATGGAAGGAAATCCATCTATATTTGAAATTCAAGACGGCATTAAAAAAGAAATTAAGAAGGAAATTCAAGATACGTATGAAGCGGCATTAGAAAAAGGGATAGATGTTTATCGGTTTTCAGAAAAATTGTACCGGAAAGATTTGAAAGCGTGGAAGAAAGTGCAGAAAGAAGGGAGGGTGGAGTTATCGGATGATACGATACGCAAAGTGACTGTTAGTATTGAAAAATTGGATTCGGAGAGAAAGACATTCCGAGAAACGATTGAGCAATAAGGGGATTGTAGTTAAACATTGCATCGAACAATCAAGATGGAGAGAGGGGTCCAATGAAAAGAAAACTCATATTTCTATTACTATTGACGATGGCCGTACTCTCTGGTTGTTGGGATTCGAATGAACCTGAACGGATGCTCTATATAAACGGTATCGGAGTTGATTTTAAAGATGGGCAATATCAATTGTATGCACAAATTATCGATTTCACAAATGTGGCGAAAAGTGAAGAACCCTTATCTGATCTACCACAAGTGGAAGTAGGTCATGCTACCGGGAGAACAGTCGATGAAGCAATCTTTCAATTGTATCATTCCATCGATCAAAAGGTATTTTGGGGGCATATGAGTTATATTGTCGTTTCTGAAGAAGTAATGAAAAATGATGAATTAAGTCCGATTATTGATTTGTTTATACGGTACAGGGAAACACGTTATCAAATTTGGGTGTATGCAACGAAGGATTCCGTAGAAGAAGTCTTACTATTACGTCCAGTTATTAACCGAGCGATTACATTATCTAAACTTGGTGATCCGGAAAATTCTTTTAAACAGGAATCATTTATCGATCCGATGAACATTCGAAAAGTAATTATCGATATGAACGAGCCGAGTCACGAAGCAATGATACCTTTAATAAGGATTGATGAGAATTGGACATCTATTAATGAAGCCATTAAAGCTCCCGTTTTAGCAGGGGTAGGCGTAGCAACTCCAAACGGATTTAAAGGTTTCATAGAAGGTGATGATGTTCGTGGTATGCAATGGATGTCCAATGATACTGAAAGGGGACAGATTACCTTTAAAGATGACAGTGACAAGGCGATAACGGTCAATATCGAAAAGGTGAAATTAAAAGTGGAGCCTGTCGTTCGTGGAGAAGATTTTTTCTTTGATGTTGATGTAGAATTGGAAGCGACAATTAGTGTTATTGAAGGACAGGTGACGATTGATGAAATTAGGGAAGGAATCATCAAAAAGGTTAAAAAAGAAATAACGAAAACGTATGAAACGGCATTGAAAAAGGATATTGACATTTATCGTTTGTCTGAGCAAGTATACCGGAAAAACCTTAAAGCATGGAAGCAACATCATATTGATGGTAAAGTCGAACTTCATGAAGATTCCATTCGTAATTTAAACGTGAAACTAACAAAATTACAGTCCGTCAGAAAATCTTTTAAAGAGACAATTGAATAATGAGGAGAGGCGGTTACTAAGACATGCCAAACATGTTGTTTGTAGCTGCTTTTTTACATATAAATGATTGTATATGTAAGGGAAATGACTTTACGATATGAAACTGGTATGCATTTCACCTACAATAGTGAGTAGATTGTCCGTTTTCATGGCAATGAATGATAAATAATGGGGGATGGGAAGATGGTTATTCCGATATTACGAATCTATAATCGTGAAAAAGCATTGGAATTTTATCAAACGTATTTAGGATTTGAGGTCGACTGGGAACATCGATTTGAAGAAGGCTTCCCTTTGTATTTGCAAGTGTCTCTAGGACAAGACGTTATCCTCCATTTGTCAGAGCATCATGGGGACGCGTCTCCAGGTGCTGCAATTAGAATCAGGGTAGATGATGTGAGTAGCTACCATGCCAGTTTAACGAAAAAGAAATACGTTTTTGCAAATCCAAACTTAGAAGTTGTACCATGGGGGACTCCAGAAAAAAAGGAACTGACGGTCATTGATCCATTTAGTAATCGACTTGTGTTTTATTCTGTATGATTTGAATCGAGTTGGGGAGATGAGAATGTCATGTGTCTGGGGAGGAATCACGTGAACAATCGTAAGGAAATCGATAAGCTATGGAGTCTAGAAAAATACAAAGTGATGTTTTACAGCCAAAAGCATTACAATGAGATTCGTTCTGTCCTTAAAAGTGGGGTAGATGTCGAGCGAGTGAAAACACTCATAGATGATGCTTTTACGCTACGCCCTTCTATCGGTTCAGTGTTGAATGCCTATCAGCATATGTGGGGCTATTTTAAGAAGTACGCGTCTGCTCAAGAAAGACAAACATATGTATTAAAGGCAAATGCATTCAGTACAGGTGAAGTGGAAGTGAGAGAACTGCTGATGCTTATTCGAGAGCTCGCTTTGAAATATGAAGTAGATTATTTGCTACAAAGTACAATTTTGCAATTAAATGAAACGGAAAACGGGCCCCTACCATAAGGCCCGTTTTTGTTTATTGATATTGTACAGATTGCACAAGTTCATTTTCCACTAATACATATGGATGCGTTTCAAGTAGAATTTGCAGAAGGTGATCGGGCATTTTATCTGAAGCATATGCACAAATCAACGGAAAAGCATAGTCGTTTACCGCTCCATCCACAATCTTCTCGAAGTCCTTGATAAGATAATGAGGCTCCGTCATAGTTGCCCACTCGACATGAGCCCATGAGCGAAACTTTACACCGTTTGTGACGTAAGGTTCAACCGTCTTCGTAAAGTATTCTGCAATGGCTGGGGGATGGTAGCTCCCGCTCGAACGGTAAAAATGCAAGCTGTTAATGAGATGGACAAACTCCAATTGTTCTGCAGAAAATCGTTTGCGTAATTCGTTCATGATGCTTAGTGAAAGACGTTCGTTTTCTACAAGTAATACATACTCTTCTTGAACAATTCCCTCTTCAATAAAGCTTAGAACTTGTTTCAAATAGTTTTGCATCGTCTGATAAGAATAAAGAACGTGGACCTTTCGATGTTCGATGAATAATTCATTCATGTCTTGAGTCATCTGTTAAATCCCCCTTACAATTATCCGTACTGCTAAAAGTGATGTTAGTTGCGATTATGCACTTTCTCACCTTGTACCCAAACTTGACGGATGTTTTCCGGACGTGTCAAATAAATGATCTTCTCAAACGTATCCATTAAACTACCTTCATCTCCATAAATCGGTAAGCGAGCAGTGGCAATTGTCGTATCAATCATTTGTGCATCCCATGCATATCCTTCTTCAATTCGACCAATTGGAAGACTTAAACTTTCTCCACCTCCTGCTGTTACAAGATAGAATGCTTCATTTATCGTAATCCGGGAATTTGGTACACCGCGCTGATCTGCTGGAAGACTTGTGTCTACGCCATCTTCCAACATTCTTGAAGAGATGACGGCTTGTCTCGTATTGTCGTATAAGCTAGGAGAGAAGCCCCCGGAAATGTCCGAACCTAAACCGATTTCCACGCCCATCGCCATGAAACGGGCAATCGGTATGACGCTATTGGCAAAATAAGCATTTGAAACGGGACAGTGAGCAATTGCGCTGCCTGTTTCCGCAAATAATTGTGCATCTTCATCATTCAAAAAATTCGAATGAGCCATGACCGATTTCTCTTGCAATAAACCAAAGTCATGTAGCGCTTGTGCATCATTTTTACCGAACCGTTCTTGTACATAACCATGCGCCCAATCGCTTTCACTACAATGTGATTGAATATGTGTATCATATTTAGCAGCCAATTCACCGAGTCCTTGTAATGCTTCGTCTGTACAACTAGGGATGAACCGAGGGGTGACAACTGGATAGACACCTTGTTTCGTCTTCTTCGCTAGTTCTTTAACGGCAACGATAAATTCCTCTGTTTCTGCGAGAGCAGTTGCTGTGTTTTCATCTTTATAAAATGAGGGTGTCTGTTCAGGGTCATCCATGACGACTTTCCCGACTAATCCACGTTGCCCTTTCTCGGCACATAATTCGGCCAAGATGATACTCGCTTCTTTATGGATAGTCGCAAAGTATAGAGCTGTTGTTGTGCCGTTTGCTAGTAGTGTATCGACGACATCACTATAGACCGTCTTTGCGAACGTTGTATCAGCAAATTTCGCTTCGGTTGGGAAAGTATACGTGTTTAGCCAATCATTTAAAGGGATATCGAGTGCAGTTCCTGCTTGAATCCATTGCGGGGCATGTACATGCAAGTCGACGAAGCCAGGAAGAATGTATGTGCCTTTCTCGAAACGGTGGAAAGCGTCTGTGTTTTTGTATTCCTGTAGGATTTCGTTATAAGCGTCGTCTTCTGGATGAACGATTTTCGCAATAATGCCCGCTTCATCAATGCAGAAGAGGCAGTCTTGTAAAACGGTCACTTCTTTAGGGGAAGCGCTTGTAAATGCTGTTCCTTGAAAAACTTTTGTAAATGAATTCATCGTATGTTCTCCTCTATGGAATATTGTTATAATTGTTAGAAATCGATTCAATTTCTACAAATAAGTATGTACGGATCCTTTTATTAATAGTAACAATAAATGGACGTTGGGTAAATCTTACACGGTAAAAAAATCAGTTGAACGACAAAAGGAGATGGTGGCAGTGAAGAAGGAATGGACGATAGCAGGGATTGTTGAAAAGTTTGAAGCGAACCGGGATGAGGTGCAAGCAGAACAGATGGCAGCATATATGAAAGGGCATTTTACGTTTATAGGCATTAGGAGTCCATTGCGTAAAACGTTAATACGTGAACAATTTCTTACGTTTGCACTTCCAAAACCGGAACAGCTCTTTAAAGAAGTAGCAAAGCTTTATACATTACCTGAGCGAGAGTATCAGTACGCAGCAATTGCATTGATTGAAAAAATGAAGAAACAGTTGACGGTTGAGGACTATGATCAGCTCCTTCAATTAATTGAAGCAAAGTCGTGGTGGGATACGATTGACGCGATCGCTCCGCATTTTGTCGGACATATTGTCAAGCAAGATCGCCCCTACGGTGAGAAAGTCATGCTTGAATGGTCACAATCAAACAATATGTGGACAAACCGTTCTGCCATTTTGCATCAATTAAAATTCAAGAAAGAGACCGATGTCGATTTACTTTTTCGCATCATTCAACAACATGTGGATTCGAAAGAGTTTTTCATCCAGAAAGCGATTGGATGGGCGTTAAGGGAGTATGCCAAGACGGACGCGGCAATTGTGAAGCAGTTTGTAGAAGACACGCCATTGAAGCCGTTAAGTCGACGGGAAGCGTTGAAGCATATTGGATAATAGGAAGACAAAAAGAATTCTGCTTTCTTCTAGCAGGGACCTCTTCGACAAAAATTGCAGTGTCGGAAGGGAAAAGCCACGTTTTTGACGAATATAGCTAGAGAACTGAGAGTTGGGTAGGCGGAAAGGAAAACTTTCGACTTGCAAAGGGGATGGGTACATGAGTGAGACAATAGCAGTGAAAGCTTATGAGCAATATGCAGCTGATTTTATGGAACAACAGATGATTCCAGGGGCAATGGTCGGCATCTCTGAAAATGGAAATAGGGTGTATGAGAAGGTTTTTGGTTATCGACAAGTGGCACAGCAGCTGCCCATTGACGGGGATACAGTGTTTGGCATTGCATCGATGACAAAGTCCTTTACATGCGTGGGGATTATGAAACTACAAGAGGCAGGAAAGTTGTCCGTCAGTGATCCAATCGTACAGTATTTGCCGGAGTTACGGACAAATGCGCATGTCGAGAACATTACGATTCATCATTTGATGACCCATACGGCTGGGTATCCGCCGTTAGCGACGCATGTCTATGCACGGAAAAATAGTATTGAACAAGATCCTTCTGCGAAAGATTATGGATTGGATTTATTGAACAACCCTGGTCCGCATATTGAAACGTATGATGAGATGCTCGCATTTATGGCGAACGAGGACGTGGCTTGGTTAGGGGAACCGGGCGAGTATTACAGTTACTCTAATGACTCCTATGGTTTGCTTGGTGTCATTATTAGTCGAGTGAGCGGGGAGCCTTACGAGTCGTTTATGGAAGCGAATGTCTTAAAACCCGCAAGGTTGACGAGAAGCTTCTTTGAAATGGAAGTCTTGGAACAGTTTGAAAATGTTACGACGTTATATATGAAAGCGAAAGATGGAACGCAAGTGTATGAAGCACCGCTTTGGTGGGATGCCCCATCCATGCGTGCAGTCGGCTATTTGAAGTCAACTGTGAACGATATCATCCGTTATTTAGAACTATATTGGAATGAAGGGGTCATTGAGGGGACGAGGATTTTATCCAAAGAAAGTGTCGAGCAGATGATGACGCCTCATATTGAGTATGAACCAGGGAAATGTTATGGGTATGGCTTGCGCATCATTCCAGACTACTTTGGCTCCAAGCTAATCAGCCACGGAGGCGGGCTAAAAGGGGTTTCATCCTTTATGTGTGCCATCCCTGAAAAGAAACTTGCGGGTGTCATTTTGACGAATGTAGCGGATGTCTCAGCAGGGGACGTACTCATGGCGGCAATGAATGTTGTGGAAGGACGACCATATGACGCTTCTGCTGGAACCTATGAAATCATGGAGGTAGACAGTACTGCTGTTGAACAGTTGCTTGGTGTCTATACGTCAAGTGAAGGAATGCATGTTACCGTAGAGCTCCAGGATGGTTTGTTTGGGATTGTTTCGAACGGTCAATTCAAGCAGCTTTGGTCGATTGGAGACAATCATTATGTGGACAATCCAGACAACGGGGATGTATTGCAGTTTATTGGAAATGAAAATGGAGCTATCGACCGGATTGTGTATGGTGGTCGACACATTCTAAAAAATAAATCATAATCCTTTTCAGCAACATTGGCTATATGCATTGGCCGATGTTGCTTATTTTTTGTCTCCTGAATGAACAAGGATTTGTACAAAATGAGTAGAAACGGGGTCTAGGTGTGCTGAAAATGTTGTATTGAAAATAGCGAGACAGTACACTGTGAGTAGATTCAGAATGTTGGAATGAGCACGCGATGGAGGGGTCTGCACGAAACGCGCCACGATGAAGACGTGCGGAAAGTTCAAGAGGGAGGAATGTAACATGGAAGCAAACGGTAAGAACACGTTATTGATAAATGGCATGCATGTTCATATTATGCCGAGTAAAAAGTTTAAGACAAATACAGTAGAAGTGAAGTTTCAAACAAAAGTAGATCGGGAGACGATCACTCGATTAGCACTCTTGCCAACTGTGCTAAGAAGAGGATGTTTGACTTATCCAACAAAAGCGGCTATCCAAGAACGTCTTGATGACTTGTATGGTGCGGCAATTGGGATTGGTGGATGGAAGTCCGGAACGAGTCATATTTTAAACTTCCAAATGGATATGGCGAATGAGAAATTCATTCCAAATGAAAATACATTAGCGGCAGATGTGTTCGCATTTTTAAATGAAATGATCTTCCATCCGAATGTACATAATGGTGCTTTTGATGAAGCTGTTGTAAAACAAGAAAAAGAAACGCTCCGTCGTCATTTGGAAGCGATGAAAGATAATAAGATGTCCTATGCTAATGTCCGTTTAATCGATGAGATGGCGAAAGGTGAAGTATACGCAATCCATGGACAAGGCTATGCTGAAGATTTACAAGCGATCAATGGACAGAATTTGTATGAAGCATACGAGCAGGTGGTAAATTCAGCAAGGGTTGACGTTTTCATCACAGGAGATTTCAATCCTACTCTAATGGAGGAGACAATTCGTACATCACTCGTTGGTTTATCGGAAAGAAATGCGGTAGAACTGCACGATGAAATGACGATATTTGAGGACTTTAAAAGTGTATCCGCTGTAAAGGAAGTCATTGAACACGAAGACATTCAACAAGCAAAACTACATATCGGCTACCGCACGCATACAAACCTTAGCAAAGCTGATTGTGTGCCAATGTTAGTCGGTTCGATGCTGTTAGGCGGCTATATGGGTTCTTTGTTGTTCATGAATGTGCGTGAAAAACATAGTTTAGCATATTATGTAAGTGCGAGTTTGGATGCGTTTAGTGATAAATTATTCATCTACAGTGGAATTGCTGGAGAGAATTATGAAAAGACGATGCAAATTGTTGATGAGCAAATCATTGCCTTACAAACTGGCGAATTTAGTGACAATGCATTGGAAGAGGCGAAGTCCTTGCTGATCAATGACTTGAAAGGTTCTCAAGATAGTGCAATTGGTCTGATTGATGACGTGTACAAGCAGATCTTAACAGGCACGTCGAAGTCTTCGATCGATTACATTGAAGAAGTAGCAGCAGTCGATAAGGCTGCCGTCATGCAAGCGGCAAGTAAATTGGAGAAAGATACGATCTTCTTCTTGACGAACAAGGAGGCAAACTGATGAAGGCCATTCAATTTGAGAATATAGATGAAACTGTTTACAAAGAGACGTTAGCCAATGGGTTAGAAGTGATCCTCATCCCAAAACCGGCGATGAACAATGTGTTTGCGACATTTACAACTGATTTTGGCGCTGCAGATCTCCGTTTTGTGCCATTAGGTGAAAAGGATCCGATTGAAGCTCCTGACGGCGTTGCGCATTTCCTTGAACACAAGTTGTTCGACAAAGGGGAAGGACGGGACATCGTTGCAGAATTTAGCAGGCTTGGTGCGCAGTCGAATGCTTATACGAATGCAACAGAGACCGCTTATTATTTCTCAGCAACAGACCATGCGTATGACAACGTGAAGCTTTTAATCGATTTCGTACAAGATTCATTTTTTACTGATGAAACAGTGGAAAGTGAAAAAGGAATCATTGTTCAAGAGTCACAGATGTATGCCGACGAGCCCGCACAACGGATGTATTTCCTTATGTTAAAATCATTGTTTAGTCAGCACCCGGTGAAAAATGAAGTGCTTGGTTCCATCGAATCGATTAATAGTATGACGAAAGAAGATTTGTATACGTCTTTCCGCACATTCTATCATCCCTCCAATATGAAACTATGCGTGACAGGGAACTTCGATTTGGAAAAGATGTTGGACGTGATTAAAACGGATCAAGAAAATCGTACATTCGCACAACCTGAACCAATTGTCCGTATTCATACGGAGGAGCCAGGGGAAGTTGCAAGCATAGAAACGACAATTACCATGCCGATTGGAACACCGAAATGCAGTATCGGAATTAAAGAATATGAATCTGCAATCGCCCCAGAAGTCTTGTCCAAGCGAACGCGATTAACTGAAATGACACTCGAATACTTCTTCGGTTTGAGCGGAGAGTTTTACAAAGAATTGTATGATGCGGAACTGATTGATAGTACGTACAACTACTCTTATACACTTGATAAGGACTTCGGCTTTACAATGATTACGAGCAATACAGACAACCCTGAAGCATTTGCAAACAAGGTAAAAGCACAGCTACATTCCTTACAAGCATACGAAGTAGATGAGGAACAGTTTGAACGATTGAAGAAACGGACAATTGGACGTACTTTGCGGAAGATGAATTCGATCGAAGCGAACGCAGAAGAATATGTATGGCATGCCAATAGAGGCATCGAATACTTCGACATCATCCCGACGATCCAATCATTAACGGTCAATGACTGGTCAACATTCCTTCAATCGTGGATCAAAGAAGAACGCATTGCAGTATGCAACATACTACCTGAAGGATAAAAAGACAGTGCCAGGCACCGACACAATTCAAAATTGTTCGGGTGCCTGGCACCTTTTTGCGTAAAAATAGCCAATAATGGCGGCGATGAACGAGGGAACTAACCAACCGATCCCTTCTTCATATAATGGCAAGTAATTTAGCACACTTGTAATGGGTCCAATTATAATGCCGAATGCCTTTAACATATCAAAAAATCCGATAACGCCTGCTGCAACGAGCGCAAATAGGTAGACTGCCCGATAGCCTTTAAAGAGACGATGAAAAAAGCTAATCGTTATTAACACAATTGCCAAAGGGTAAATCCCAATAAGGATTGGCAAGGTGATCGCTATTAGTTGAGTGAGTCCAATATTTGCAATCCCAATACTGAATATGCAGATGACGAGTACAACTGCTTGATAGGAAAATCGTTTAAACGTATTGGAAAAGAAGGTGGCACATGCAGAAACGAGGCCGACAGACGTTGTAAGACATGCTAACAAAACCGCAATGCCAAGCAATAGTTGCCCCCATGTTCCCATAAGCTTGTAAGCCAGTGCAGTTAGTATGACTCCGCCATTTTCGGCATTTGGCGCAACTGTGCGGCTAGTCGTTCCGAGGTATGCAAGACCGACATAAACGAGACAAAGCCCGATGACAGCAATCATCCCTGATTTGATTGTAACTTTCGTAAGAATCTTCTGATTGGTGATGCCTTTTGCTTTAATGGCGTTAATGACGATGATGCCAAATACGAGTGCTGCGATTGCATCTAATGTCAAATACCCTTCAATAAAACCGCTCGTAAATGGATGCTGTGCGTAAGCTTCCTGTGGTTGGCCATTCTCTCCTGAAGGGTTAACGAATCCGACAATAACGATTGTCGCGACAATCAACAATAGAATCGGTGTTAACACATTGCCAAATCGATCCATAATTTTGTTCGGCTTTAACGCGAGCCAAGCAGTCACAGCGAAAAAAAGTAGTGTGAAAAGCAACAAGGCTAGTCCTGTGCTAGAAGTTGGCACAAATGGGGATGCCCCAATTTCAAATGCAACTGTTGCCGTACGCGGTACACCAAAAAAAGGACCTATCGCTAAATAAACAAGTATCGTAAACACGATACCAAACACAGCTTTTCCTGCTAAATCCCTCAACTGGTTGCCGCTCCTCGCTACAGCTACTACCCCAAGAAACGGAAGTCCGACACCTGTAATGAGAAAACCCGCTATCGTTAACCAAGTATTCGTCCCAGCTTGTTGACCAACTAACGGAGGGAAAATCATATTACCAGCACCGAAAAACAATGCAAACATTAACAAACCGAGTTTAACGGTATCTCTCCGTGAGAAATCATTCATATAGGAACCTCCAATAATTCAACACAATTCGTGTGCGAGTCTTACCTTTTCATAGTAACAAGAGCTCGGAACGTTGTGAGTATGCGAAACTGTAAGAATTAACAGGCAGTATGCACTCTATCAACTATAACATGTTCTGTCCACCACTGTGGAGTAAGAGGGTAGATCAGGAAGGCTTTCTAATCATTATAGTTTGCTACAACCTATGAAGAGATTGTCTACTCACGCTCTTCTCTAGGGATTTGTCATGTGTGAAGCTGCGAATGGAACATAGAATAGCATCATAAAGTTCAATGGAGGTGTTAAGTGATGTCAGGAAATGTGGGGGGCAAATGTGGCCACTACGGTAACGGATTTACGTTAATCGTAGTATTATTCATTTTATTAATTATCGTTGGCGCATCTTATTTAGGTGACGGCTACTGTTAATGTTTATTAAAGTTCTGGATTAGGGGATAGCTTTAGTGATGACCACATGCAAACAAGGAAGGTCCTTGTTGTATGTGGTTTTTTATTGGTTTGATAAGCAGACTTCTTATGAACTGACTTACATATACTGCAGACCTTTATTTACTGCTGAAATATTGTTAGAATTATTATGAAAATACTAAAGGGGTGAAGTTATTGTGGGAGCTGAACAGGAACAATTGACTGAGGTAACGGACGAGAGAACGTATATTGAAACACCAATCAAAACAATTTTTACAAAGTTTGCAAGAAATCGAGATGTGTCGCTTGCTTATGGCGAGCCCATTGAAATGGGTTTAAAGAAAGTCTTACCGGTTGCCAAAGTGAAATATGCAGTCGGAGGAGGCGGAGATGGATCTGGAGGAGAAGGAGGGGGTGGAGCGATTTCGATTGATCCAATTGGTGTCTTTGAAATAACGCCAGATGATGTCCGGTATAAATCGACGAAGCGTCCGACTATAATTCTCTTAAGTACCATTGTAGCAATGGGCTTTTTCTATTTGGTGAAAAGAAATAACAGCTAGTAAGATACGTGTTTTTGTGTTTTATTTCTGAAAATTGTACTTTTTTATCTTAGTTATCTATGATAAGATTCAGAATAGAAGTGCTTTTTGAAACATGCTATTTTAAACGGAAGGGGAATGGGAATGTTAAATGTCACGGAGAACAGATTTGCGAATTATCCGCAACAACCGCATGGGGGGAAATTGGTAGACAAGGTTGTAACGGGTACAGAACGCGATGAAGAAATGGTGCGGGCTAAGCAGTTACCAACAATTATGGTGGACATGGAGGCGGTCATTACACTTGAGATGATTGCGACTGGGGTATTGTCACCAAATGAAGGGTTTATGAATGAAGAGGATTATAAGTCTGTGTTGGAAAAAGGCCGTTTGGCGAACGGGACAGTTTGGCCAGTGCCGTTAAGTTTTGCACCAACAGGATCTAGAAACAGTGAAATCATTGCAACACTTTCAGTTGGGGATGAAGTGACACTTGCAAATGAAAACAACGAACCTGTCGCGATTTTGTCAATTAGCGATATTTTTGAATACGATAAAGCATACCGCGCATCTCATCTATTCGGAACGACAGATCGCAATCATCCTGGGGTAGATGCGATTTATAGAAGAATGGGGAACACGGCTTTAGGGGGGCCGATTCGGTTATTGCAACGTGTTGATTGGGGACCTTTTGAGAAATTGAGGCTAGAACCGAAAGATACGTGGCATGAGTTTTACGAAGAAAAGAAGTTCCGTTCGGCTGCTGGATTCATCACGGGGGCTAATCCATTGCATCGTGGCCATGAATATATTCATAAAAATGCCTTGGAAGAAATTGATGGTTTGCTCTTACAGCCATTAGTCGAAATGGCGAAGCGGGAGTATACGCGACATGAATTTCGGATGTTGTCCTACCGCAGTGTTTTGGAAACATATTATCCAAAGGGAAGGTCAATCCTTGCACCATTGCGCGTAACGTATATTTTTGCAGGACCGCGGGAAACGGTGCTCCATGCATTGATCATGAAAAACTATGGGTGTACACATGCGCTAATTGGTCGTGATCATGCGGGCATTGGGGATTATTACGATAAATATGCGAGCCATAGCATTTTTGATCAGTTCAAGCCGGAAGAACTCGGTATTGATATTCGATTGTTCCATGAAGTGTTTTATTGTACAAGGTGTGATGCACAGGCAACTGAACAGTCCTGTCCTCATGATGCAAAATACCGCATTAACATTTCGGGGACAGGTATTCGTGAGATGTTGCGTCATGGAATTATGCCCCCGAAAGAGATTGTCCGCCCTGAATCGGCACGAATCGCAATGCAAGGTGTTCAACCAAAGGGGCTGGATGAAAGTGAAGTTGCCATTTCGCCAGTAGGTAAAACGATAAAAAGCATGTTCCCGTTCTATTTGGAAAGGACAAGACTCGGTGGTCCGAAACGACTAGAACCGCTAACGGTCGAAGAACTGACGAATCGTGATTTGGAAGCGGTTAATCTCGATGTACGAGCGAATGCAAATCGGATTTATCAAGACATTTTTAACGAGTATACAAGTGTAGGGGACACAAACCGCAACTTGCAACCTGAATGGGTCATGGATGCACGTGAATCGCTACACAACCAACAACAAATGGTCGTCCAGGACTTGAAAGAGAAAGTACAGCAAGCGCCGACAGTTGCATCGGACGAATTCATGTACCAAGACAAGGAAGAAGCTGAAAAGGAATTGAACGTCGCGACGAAAATCCTTGAAGACATTCCCAAAGTGTTACGTCCTCATGATTTTGACTATCGTACTTGGAACGTCCTACCTTATAAACGCTACCGAGGCAGCGACGAAGAGTAAGGGATTGGTGTGCCGGGGGACTCGGTGCAGGAGATATATATGAAAAAAGCCGTCATTAAACTTTATTCAGTTTAATGGCGGCGTTTGTCATTCATTCAAAAACGCATCAATTCGGTCCTGCAACTTTTTCTCGAATTGCTTCCCAGGAATTAATTCATAAATAACTACAGAATTAGCCCCTGCGGATACATATAGGCTGCTAATCGGACATATGCTGAAATGGTGAATGAATAATGAGGAGTGAGATAGCCATTTCAGCTTTCGTGATGCGTTCATTAGAGGAAATTCGTTTTTGGTCAAGAATAATGAAAGAGCATGCTTTCTTTTTGAGTCTCGGATTTACTGCTGATCAGACACAGCTTATTCAAGAGGCAAAACACTTCATTGGGGTTTTTGAACGAATTGAGGAGCAGATTGCTGATTATAATGAAAAAACAGATCCAGCAGTGATTAGAGAACTTAACCGTCAAGTGTATCAGGCCGCAGCGTCAATATGGGCATACAAACGTAAAGTGTTAGGTTTACAATTGCGATGTGAAATTGTAACGAACAACTTACCCTTACTTGTTGATCATACGAGTCGTGAAGCTGCATACTTTGCTAAGCGATTAAAGGAACTAAATGAAGGAAAGTTAAGACCTTTACCTGAGGCAATTATAAAAGAAAATGTTTTTTTCCTAAAAATCATGGCAGATCACTCGAAATTTATTGGTCACTTAATGGACCCATCAGAAAGAAAACTTGTTGACCAAGCGAGAGAATTTAGTCATGATTTTGATCAATTGCTATTTCAAGCACAAGACCTCGATCACATGAGACCACAGTCGGAAACTGTTCCTTTACTAGATCAGTTCCTGGATCAAAATCGTGTTTCTGTCGTTTCACTAAGGGATTTTAAAAAGACGGCAAGAGATTTAATTGAAGCCTGTAGGATAAAAAGTAATATTCCAGCACTCCTTGCTGATCATGTTTACCGAGAAGCGGATCATTTCTTGGAAATCATCGATGCATTTGACGAGCACCTAATGGCTGTTAAGCATGAAGAGTATAAATAAAACGTAAAAAACGGCTACTGGATAGTCGTTTTTTTATGTTGTTTCTGTTATTTTCGATACAGTAGGTGCAAGGCAGCAGAGAATTATGGAGGTGGTAACGTGTATGATCCGACGGTTTTTGATAATTTGAAAGTGGCGATTGAAAATCGAGTGTATGATTTGGATAATTTGGATCGGAAAATAAGGATTGTTAACCGAAAAGATCAGATGGATTTTGCCGTGTTGGCAAGACATTTTGCAATTCAATTTAGTCTCGTGCAGGAGCCGGAGTTGATGGCAGAAGTTGTATTGGAGGCTTCATTAGCTGAATTGGCCACTGAAATCTTGGAAACACCGGGTGGAAATCCGGGTTGTGTACTCAAGGTGCGCTTTTTAAAAACGATTGAACAGGTGGATCGACAGTGCCGAGCGATTGAAGAGACGATTCAAGCGATTTGGGAAGAGGATGTCCTGCTACATCAAACGCTAAGTTTTTCCTATAAGGATGAGGCAACGACTTATGCAAATCAAATAGAATTGACGTTCAAAACGAAAATTACTGAAGAACATATGAATGCACTAGATGATTTTCTCGATCATGTATTAGGTACAATGCAAGTGCTATTGGATCAATAAAAGTATTTTCTATGATGATTGGGCTTAACACTATATAATATAGAAAAAACATGTATAGGTTTGACCTATACTGAAGGTAAAGGTGTACCACTATGGGTTTATTAACAGTGAAAAATTTAAGTCACGGTTTTGGTGATCGTGCAATATTTGACGATGTGTCTTTTCGGTTGTTACAAGGCGAACACATTGGGTTAATTGGTGCGAACGGGGAAGGGAAGTCCACGTTCATGAATATCATTACACGGAAACTAGAGCCAGATGCCGGGACTGTTACTTGGGCAAAACGTGTGCGTGTCGGCTATTTGGACCAGCATGTCGTGTTGAAGCAAGGATTGAGTATCCGTGATGTATTACGGACAGCATTCCAGTACTTGTACGATGTTGAAGCGGAAATGAACAACCTTTTTGCAAAAATGGCCGAAGTAGACGCTGACGAATTGGAAAAACTGCTTGAAGAAACAGGCCAAATGCAAGATGAGCTGACAAACAATGATTTTTATATTATCGATTCCAAAGTGGATGAAGTAGCGAACGGGCTAGGTCTAGATGAATTCGGTCTAGATCGTGACGTAAACGATTTAAGCGGTGGACAACGTACGAAAGTGTTGCTCGGTAAATTGTTACTAGAAAAGCCGGACATCCTTTTACTGGACGAGCCTACAAACTACTTGGATGTCGAGCATATCGAGTGGCTTCGTAATTATTTATTGAACTATGATAATGCGTTCATTCTGATCTCGCATGATATTCCGTTTTTAAATAGTGTCATTAACTTAATTTATCATATGGAAAATCAGCAAATTACACGTTATCCGGGTGATTATGACGAATTTTTACGTGTGCATGAGATGAAAAAGCAACAAGTGGAAGCGGCATTTAAAAAGCAACAAAAGGAAATCGCCAATTTAAAAGACTTTGTTGCGCGTAACAAAGCAAACGCTGCAACGAGCCGGATGGCGATGTCTCGTCAGAAGAAGCTTGATAAGATGGAGATTATTGAACTCGATGCGGAAAAGCCGAAACCACAATTCGATTTTAAGCAAGCGCGGACGCCAGGCAGATATTTATTCCAAACGAAAGGGCTTGTTATTGGCTACGATGAACCATTGTCCAAAGAATTGGATCTCACGATGGAACGCGGACAAAAGATTGCGTTATCTGGTGCGAATGGAATCGGAAAAACGACACTACTCAAAAGTATACTTGGCGAAATTCCATCACTGGCGGGTTCTGTCGAGCTCGGTGAGCACTTGGAAATCGGGTATTTTGAACAGGAAAGCAATGCGGACAATAACCATACATGTCTAGAGGAAGTGTGGGAGGAATTTCCGCATTACACGCAATATGAAGTACGTGCAGCGTTGGCTCGATGCGGGCTGACGACGAAACATATTGAGAGTAAAGTGAAGGTATTAAGTGGTGGAGAACGAGCGAAAGTCCGGTTATGTAAATTAATGAACCGCGAAACAAACTTGCTCGTGTTGGACGAACCGACCAATCACCTTGACGTTGATGCGAAAACAGAATTAAAACGTGCACTAAAAGAATACAAAGGTAGTATTTTATTGATCTCACATGAACCGGATTTCTATGACGGCGTCGTCACCGACATTTGGAACGGTGAGCAGTGGACGACTAAAATGTTTTAATAATGGATCGAGGCTGGGACATAACATAAAAAACTGCATTATGGCTAATTCGCCGTCATGCAGTTTTTTTTATTTTTCCAATGTTTCTTTTCAAATTCATCAGTGAATCGGAGCGGAAAAAGGCCGACTCCTGCGGGATTGTAGCGCGAATGTTGAGACCCCGCAGGAAGCGCAGCGGACGAGGAGGCTCAAGCGCGCCCCGCGGAAAGCGTGCCTTTTGGAGCGCAGAGTAACGGTCTATTTGAGTTTTGTCCCAGCCTCATTTTTTTGTCGCTATTCTAGTCATCCTCTAGTATAATACCCGTATAGGTATATGGAGGTGAGGAAAATGAAGGAACAATCTTATGCGAAACATACGAAATACCAGCCTCTTCAACATTTTGTCTGGTTACCGCTAAGTGTGATGCTGTTGCTTGGGACGCTTACATACTTCATTTATAGCACGATGAAAAGTGGCTTTATGATCGAAAATTTGCTGTTGCTCGGGATTGTCGTTCTTGCAATCATTCCAGGCATGCTTGCTCGCATGTACGCAATACGCTTACAAGACCGACTCATACGAACAGAAGAGCAATTGAGGTATTTCATGTTGACGAATAAGCGACTTGACTCTCGCATAACGATGCAACAACTCATTGCTCTTCGATTTGCACAAGATGATCAGTTTGTAGAATTGGCGGAAAGAACAATTGCAGAAAACCTTTCACCTGCAACGATAAAAAGGGAAGTACAAACTTGGCGCGCCGACCATTTTCGTGTGTAAGTGTGCTATATTCAACATAAAGGGGGGAAGTGGCGTTGAGAAAAAGAAGTTCAGTTGACCTATCCTATTATGTGAACTCTGCAGAAGCACAACGCAAGCTGTATAAGCAATCATTGTTTGTAGTTGTAATGTCGCAAATATTTGGCGGCGCAGGACTCGCAGCAGGGATTACGGTAGGGGCTCTCATTGCGAAAGACATGCTCGGATCTGCAGGTTTTGCGGGTGTCCCGTCTGCATTGTTCACGTTAGGTTCTGCCCTAGCCGCATTACTCGTCGGCCGCATATCGCAACGGTTTGGTAGAAGATACGGATTGTCACTCGGGTTTATTGCCGGAGGAGTTGGTGCAATCGGTGTCATTGTTGCCACGACAATGAATAGCATAGTGTTATTATTTCTTTCATTATTTATCTATGGAGCAGGTACAGCGACCAATCTACAAGCACGTTACGCAGGTACTGATTTAGCTAGCGAGAAACAACGCGCGACAGCAATCAGCATCGCCATGGTTTCCACTACTCTTGGTGCGGTAGCTGGTCCAAACTTAGTAACGCCACTTGGTGAGTTTGCACAAATTTTTGGGATTCCTCCATTAGCGGGACCGTTCATGCTTGCTGCAACAGCCTATTTGTTAGCAGGCTTAACATTCTTGCTTTATTTACGACCTGATCCTTTTTTAGTTGCTAAAGCAATCGCCGCAGAGCAAGAGAAACAGGCAGCAAGTGTCGCGAATGAAGGGCTCAAAGCAATGCAAAACAACGTAAATCGACTCGGCGTTGTTGTAGGGGCTATCATTCTCGTTCTATCACATATGATTATGGTAGCGATTATGACAATGACGCCTATCCATATGCAGAATCATGGAAGTGGATTATCGGCAGTTGGTATGATCATTGGCATGCACATTGCAGCAATGTATTTGCCGTCACTAGGGACTGGCATGCTTGTCGATAAAGTCGGCCGAACGTTCATGGCCGTTGCTTCAGCGATTACGTTATCCATTGCAGGACTTACAGCAGCATATGCCCCAGGCGATTCATTTGTTTGGTTAGCCATTGCCCTCATTTTGCTTGGGTTAGGATGGAACTTTGGTTTAATTAGTGGAACTGCCATCATCATCGACTCAACTAATCTAAAAACACGCGCCAAGACACAAGGCTCCGTCGATGTATACGTTGCTTTAGGCGGTTCAGCGGGAAGTGTATTATCGGGTATCGTTGTCGCCTACTCCAGCTACGCAGTGTTAGGATTAATCGGCATGTATCTATCAATATTACTTATTCCGCTCGTGTTATGGGCACGCTATAAAAGCCAGGTCCGCAAAAAGGTACTTGCTTCGTAAAGCATACAGTTTTAGTGAAGTTTGCAGTTTTCAACAATTGGTTTGGCAATGAATTGAATTGCCGATACAATTGTAAGAAAGAGCAGGCGTGTTGATTAACCAATTTGTGGGCTATAAGAATATCGAATTTTCCCTGTAATCCTTGATAAACACCGGATTTCTGCTTCAGCCTCGGTGAACAGCTGCTCTAACGCTACGCTTTTACTCGCAAAAGCTGTTCTGTGTGACAGCTCTCGCCGCCTTCTGCTCCAATCCTGATGAACGCTTTTTAAGTTGAAAGACAAATAAGTTGTCCCGCATAAGCTAGTTGGCTGGAGTGCAGGCGCCGACTCCTGCGGGGGAATAGCACGAATGGTGAGACCCCGCAGGGAGCAAAGCGGACGAGGAGGCTCACCCGTGCCCCGCGGAAAGCGTGCGCCGGAACGCAAGCCAACGGGTTCGAAGAAATCTACTTGTGAATAATTGGTTAATTAACACACCTGAAGAAAGAGATAAGGAAAGCTGGATTGACGGTGTTCAATTCAGCTTTCCTCCATTTTCTCGACCTAACTAATAATCTCCAAGACTTCCTCATCAACTGAAAAACCGCGTAAAAACAAGTTCAACAGCGAACTCGTTTCACGCGATTTCAACAAGCGTATACGATTCAGTTTAATCCCGTACTCAATCTTCAAGAATTGCAGCAACCGTAGATTCAACTTCTGTCCGGTTCATCTTTTCCCGACCGCTCTGTAATGCGGTTAACGTGCTCTTTGCAAGCGCTAACGGAATCTTACAGAACACTAAAATATTCTTCGTGTTAATCGACTTAATATATTCGTCAGCTTTAGCCAAGTTTGTCTCTGCGTAAGCAAACATATCATCACGCGTCCATCCGTCAGGGATAAAACGCACACCTCGATCCGCATCTTCCTCCTGATTGCGCAACATATTGACCGCTTGTAGACCGCGCCCATAGCCAATTGCCAACTCACGATCCGTTTTTGTTCCGTCAAAAGCTTCCCATATGTCAGAAAGCATAACACCTACTAGACCTGCAACATAATATGTATAGTCGTCCAAGTCTTCTTTTGTTTTAATGTCAAATCCTTTACCGACCCACTGCGCCATGCCATCTGCCATAATTCGTGTAGACTCTTTCACTTTTTCGAGCACTTCTGCGGGACAGACTGTCAACCAGTCACCGAGTCGTACTGTTACTTCAGGCAAGAGGGAACGGTAGGGTTGCAACAGTTTTTGGTAAGCTTCTTCGTTAAAAGGTCCCTCTAACAGTTTACTCGTCGATTCAAGCAAATGTTGTTTCGCGTCAGGGTGCAGTTCTTCATGGTCCTCAATTTCGTCAATTGCTCGCATACAAAGATAGGCTGATCCGACGGACTTCCGTAACGTAGGATTCAATAATTTTATGGGAATGTAAAAGGTACGACTCGTTAATTTCAAAACATGCATGGCTTCTTTTTGTAATTTAGCTTCGTTCGTCAATGGAGATCCTCCTTCACTTTCTCGAAGTGCAAGTAATAAAGTACAGAACCGAGTGTTATTAGTATAATCATACACTAAACACAGAATGACGTGCCATTTTTTCGTTACAGAACAATGAAAATACCGTTTTGTTCGCTAAACTCAAATTTGAGTGGTGGCAACTTAAGCAACGATTGATGGAAACGTACATGTGCTCATCCATCGCTAGATCCTCTAGTCTAAAAGTGTTCGCCTGTGACATACAATTTAAATAACATTATATGTTGAGTCGATTTAGAAAATAGTAAAAAAACCATTGACATGTACGATATGGTAATGGTATCCTCTAGAAGATAGATATTCTAATTGAGGAAGAGGAGGTACGGAACATGTTGAACTTCATTACAAGCAAACAAAACATCATAGATAATCCGTGCCGCAAAGCATCCTCTTGATAATGTAAAGACTGCATAGAATGGCATGGTATGCCGTTCTTTTATATGAGCACACGCTTATGCAAAAGGCGTGTGCTTTTTTGTGTCTTTATTTTAATGAATATTCGATGTTCTCACGCAAATCGCGTGTAACATAAATACGATTTGAAAGGAGCGTTCAATTATGATTGAACAACAAAGGAAGATTTTGACGAAAGAGTCTCTAGAAGGCGGATAGGTGAAGGAATTCCCTAACAATGTACGAAAAATTAACGATAAGGAGGAAGCGAAAAATGATTTTTACAATTTTGCAAGCAGTAGAGAACAGGACCACAAAAACTAATAACCAGTGGGAATCGATAACAATGATGAGGTTTGAGAGACATGCACGACAGGTGGTATTCAGGCTGTAATCACGTTCTTTGATTTCTCACAATTGAGGAGAAATTGAATATGCATACAATAGATAAAGAAGTCATTCATAGACATATTGAAGAGATGAAAACTGAAATCGAACAATATCGTTTAGAAAAACGTTCAGTTGAAAAGAAAAAGAAGGAACGAAGAAAAGTTCCTTTCTGGACACTATTTTTTAGTTTTATGAATTGAATAAAGAGCTAGAACACCACTAGCGGCAATTATGGAAAAAGTGAAATTGAGCATGCTCAATTCACTTTTTTCTGTTTTACGCTATTCAATGTCCAAAGCAAACCAGCCAACGCCCTAATCGGAAGTCTATTTCCTTAAGCAATCACTTCCGCTAGCGAACCATTTATGAGAATATAGAAAGACAAGGAAGTAGACAGAAAGAGGTGTATTGGATGGGGCAAACTACATTGTATTGGACGCTTTTACAACATAAGCAATGGGCGTTATATATGGCTGCCACCGATCAAGGACTTTGTTACATCGGTTCTCAAGGGGCTACGTTTGATGAATTGGCCAATTGGTCAAAACGACATTTTGAGGGCGTGAAGTGGGTTGAGGATGAAGCTGCATGTCATACGAGTGAAGTGATGGAGTATTTAGATGGTCAAAGAACAACGTTTGACCTACCGATTGACTTAAAAGGAACTACATTCCAACAGCAAGTTTGGAAAGTTGTACAAGATGTACCGTTTGGTGAGATTGTTTCGTACTCCGACATTGCACAGCGATTAGGTCGACCGTCTGCTGTTCGAGCTGTCGGGAGAGCAATTGGAGCAAATCCTGTCCTTTTCATCGTACCTTGTCATCGAATTCTCGCGAAGAACGGAAGTTTAACAGGGTTTCGTGGCGGTTTACCAATGAAAGAGCAGTTACTTCGTCTAGAAGGAATTGTACAATACTCTTCTTACATGTGATAGTATCTTTTTGTATACTATGGCACTTTAAAGTGCGTACTTCAAAATCTAATCGACATACTCCATAATAAGAGTATACCTCTAGAGAAAGCGGAGATGCTAAGGAGAGGTACACGTAAAATTAAAGGAGAGTGTCATCATGACAATTACAGTTAAAGCAATTATCGGGAGCACAAGCTCGACATCATACAACTTGAAGTTAGTTGAATACTTACGTAAGAAATACGCGGGGGAAATGGATATCATTCCGGTTTTCATTAACGATGTGGAAATGTTTTCAGTGGATAGTGAACAAAATCCTCCAGCTAATGTTAAGCAATTCATGGAGAACGTGAGAGACGCAGACGCATTATTATTTGCCGTACCTGAATACAACTTCTCTATTCCAGGTGCATTAAAAAATGCAGTAGACTGGCTTTCTCGCAGTAATTTTGCGATCAAAGACAAACCGACATTCATCATAGGTTCTTCAATGGGGGTATTAGGCAGTGTCCGCGCACAAATTCATTTGCGTGAAATTCTTTCTAATCCAATGCTTTCTCCAAATATTTTACCGAATAATGAAGTATATATTGGATCGGTTCACGAGAAGATGAACGCAGAAGGTGAATTGACAGACCAACCAACGATTGATTTCCTTGATCTAGTCGTTAACAATTTCTTGGCTTTTTATAATAAAACAACTGTTTCTGCATAATGCTATGAAACAAAAGGAAAGGCTACCTCATCGATTAAGAGGTAGCCTTTTGTTGGCTTTTCGCTAATTGTTCTTTTCGAAGTGCATGGGCAGTACCCCATTCATTCATTGTCAACAATACGGACTGTAAGCTTTTTCCGTATTCGGAAATGGAATATTCCACTTTAGGTGGTACTTGTGGATAGACGACACGTTCAATGATATCTTCCTCTTCCAGTTCCCTCAGTTGCTTCGTTAACATTTTTTGTGTAATGCCAGGCATTAATCGCTTCAGTTCACTAAAACGTAAAGTGCCTTCCGAAAACAAATGTAGAAGAATAACCGGTTTCCACTTTCCAACGAGGATGCCTAATGCTTCTTCCACTTTGCACTGTTCTGCAGACATCGTATCCCCTCCTATGTTGTAGTATCTTTTTAATCTGTACTCCTATTATAATGCGCTATATACATTTTTGCTATGGATGGAAATGGGTGAAACCGCGATTGGAGCGGATTTTTCCATCTTGAAAAATAACTGTACCAAATTAGACTGTGTGGGACAATGTGAAAAAGGAGGCATTCAGATGATCAATTTATTAAACGCAAGATACGATGAATTATATGATGAGTTGGTTCAAATCCGCAGACATTTCCACATGCATCCGGAGTTGTCAAATGAGGAAGTGGAGACACCTAAAAAAGTGGCAGAGTTTTTACGGAACCTCGGTATGGAAGTTCGAACAGAAGTAGGTGGAAGGGGCGTCGTCGGAATCCTAAAAGGTGCAAAACCGGGAAAGACTGTAGCGCTAAGGGCAGACTTTGACGCATTGCCGATTCAAGATGAAAAAAACGTCAGCTATAAATCAACAGTACCTGGGGTCATGCATGCGTGCGGACACGATTTACATACAGCAGCGTTACTAGGAGTTGCAAAAGTGTTGTCGGAGGTAAGAGAACAACTACGAGGAACAATTGTTTTCCTACACCAATTCGCAGAAGAAACGACACCTGGTGGCGCTCAATTTATGATTGAAGATGGGTGTCTTGACGGAGTGGATGTGATTTACGGAGCGCATGTCATGTCCACAATCCCGGTTGGTAAAGTAGAAGTAATGGAAGGCTATGCTTCATCAGCACAAGATGATTTTACAATTGAGATTTTTGGTAAAGGAGGACATGGCTCTTCGCCACATGAAACGATTGATCCATTAGTGACAGGCAGTCAATTAGTCGTTAACCTTCAGCAAATTGTCAGTCGAAGGGTGAATCCTCAAAGGGCGGCAGCTGTTACAGTCGGTTCATTCCAAAGTGGACATGCAAACAATGTCATCCCTGACCGAGCGGTAATAAAAGGGACAGTTCGGACGTATGACGAGCAAGTGCGTGAAATGATTGAAGAGGCAATGAAACTTATTACGAAAACAACTTGTGAAGCTGCTGGTGCCACGTATTCCATTCACTATGAAAAAGATTGCCCTTCCATTTGGAACGATCCATCTGAAACGAAGCGTGTCGCACAAGTAGCTAAGGAATTGTTTGGTGAAGACCATGTCAGCTATGGAGAACCGATGATGGGGAGCGAAGATTTTGCTTACTACCAAAAGGTTGTAAAAGGAAGTTATTTTTTAGTTGGCGGACGGAACGCAGAGCTACATGCAACCTATCCTCACCATCATCCGATGTTTGACGTGGATGAGCGGTCAATGGCGTATATTGGAAAAGTATTCATCGGAATGGTTCTAAATTTTATGAATGACGACCTCAATGGTTGAACGATAGATTCGTTTAAATTGCATTTTTATCCAACGTTCGGTTTTGTTTGAAGAGCATTCAGAACATATTTCGTGATTCTAAAATCCTGAAATGTTCATTAGAATTGTGAAAGTGATTGATAGAACTCTCGAAGTGATCGATAGAACTTTTAAAGTGATTGATAGAACTTCAAAAATGATCGATAGAACGACCGAAGTGATGAATAAAATCATAAAACTGATTCATGTAGAAACAGAATCATAAGGCTGGAACACAACAAGTGGAAATCGAACAGTATTCTTTCTCCTATATAACTAGACACATTCCAAAAAAACACAAAAAACCGCATGGATCAAGTTACATCACTTAATCCATGCGGCTTTTTCTGTTCAATCTTTCAACCATGAAGACGAATTCGTTTACCGTCGATCGCTCTTCGGGTCGAATGCATCCCTTAATCCATCCCCGATAAAGTTAATGCTAAGAACGGTAAGAAGAATGGCTAGACCTGGTGGAATCCAAGCTTCAGGGTGATAACGTAGTATACGTAATCCTTGTGCTTCTGAAATCATATTTCCCCAAGTCGGGGTCGGTTGAGGAATTCCCATTCCGATGAAGCTTAAACCCGATTCGACGATAATCATAGCAGCCATTAATAAGGTGGCATTTACGATGATTGGACCGATTGCGTTTGGTAAGAAGTGTCTGAAGATAATACGGAAATCACTTGCACCAATCGCTCTAGCCCCAAGAACAAATTCCTGTTCGCGTAACGAGAGGAATGTTCCCCGAATAATTCTGGATAACGTCGGCCAACTTGTAACGGCAATAATGACAACGAATAAACCGATGGTCACCTTTTTAAGAAGGGCTATGATCGTCAATGCTAACACAAGAAACGGCAATGCAAGGAACAAATCGGTAATCCGCATAATGATACTATCGATTTTTCCGCCATAGTAACCGCTTAATGTGCCAAAAATCATTCCAAGTAATACAGTGAACACCATTGTGCTGATGCCGATTGTCAGAGAAACGCGTGCGCCGTACAATAATCTAGCAAAATTATCACGCCCAGAGCTGTCTGTCCCGAGAATATGCTCTTTACTTGGCTTTTGCTCTACTTTCAGCAAATTATGTTCTTTTGGATCATGGTCGGTTAACAAAGGGGCGAATACTGCAGATCCAATAATAATCGTTAGAACAATCATGCCAGCGATCGCCAGTTTATTTTTTAAAAATCGTTGTAAGGATAATTGGAAAGGGCTTCGATGTTTTCGTGTATTTCCAACAATGACTTCCTGTTCATTTACTGATTGCATATTCTCTCACCACCTCAGTCATAGCGAATCCTCGGATCTACGATGCTATAAAAGATATCTGCTAACAAATTCCCGACTAATATGGCAACCCCAAGCAATAACGTAATTGCCATCACGACAGGATAATCTCGGTTAATGACAGAGCCGATGAAAAGCGTGCCGATGCCAGGGAAGTTGAAGACTTGTTCCGTTATAATCGCGCCACCAAGCAACGGACCCAACTCCATACCAAGTAATGTAATGACAGGAATGAGCGCATTGCGAAGTGTGTGTTTATACAAGACGTTATTATTTGACATCCCTTTCGCTTTCGCCGTCCGAATAAAATCGCTACCGAGGACATCCATCACTTCAGAACGCATATAACGCATATAACTTGCTGTACTTGCTAACCCAAGTGTCAATCCGGGTAAAATCATATGATGGATACGATCTTTGAATTCAGCAAATCCTGTTAACTTATTGGAGGATATTGTTCCTTGTGCAGGAAACCATCCCAGTTTGATTGAAAACAAGTAGATGACGACGAGACCAAAGAAGAAGTTAGGTACTGCTAGTCCAAAAAAGCCGAATGTAGTCGAACCATAATCCAAAAGCGAGTATGGATGACGTGCTGAGTAAATCCCAATAGGTATTGCCACTAATAGCGTAATGAAAAGAGCGAATAGCCCTAAGTATACGGTATTAAGAAAGCGTTCTTGTATAAGGCTCTCGACAGAACGGCCTTTATAGGCGATCGATTCACCAAAACTGCCTTGCAAGATTTTTCCTGCCCATCTTACGTATTGTACGGGTATAGGTTTGTCCAGACCAAGCTCTGCCCGCTGTTTTTCATATACCTCCATACCGACTTCAGGGTCTAAAATTTTACCTGAGAAAGGATCTCCAGGGGCAGCTTTCGCTAATCCGAAAACGATGATGGACAATGCAAGTAACATCGGGATGAATTGTAAGAAACGTCTAATGATATATTGATACATTCGATCTCCCCCTAGGAAGGAGGAGAGTATACAATTTGTGTATACTCTCCAAATCCATTCATGTTATTCCGCGTCGTTTACCCACCATTCATGTGAATCCTGATACATGGATTGTGGCAGGACCTTAATGCCTTGGATACGATCATTGTAAGCCCATAGGCTGTTTTGAGCGTATAGGAGCAACGCAGGCAATTCTTCAGAGAAATGTTTTTGCCATTCAGCATAGACTTCTTCTCGGTATTTTTGGTCAAAAGCTTCTGGTGCTTTAACAGCTTTTTGCATAAGTTCCTCGGATGTTGGACTGTTCCAACGGGAGAAGTTATAGCCAGCACGTGTAGCCCATAGACCTGATGGATCTGGATCTGTACTGCTCAAGCTCCATCCAATGAGGTATAGATCCCAATCCGTATTGTCGTTTGTTAACCCAGGGACATATACGGACATTTCTGCTGGTTGACGCAAGTTCACTTTAATACCAGCTTTCTCTAAATCAGATTGAATAATCGGTGCAGAACGCTCACGTAGTTCGTTACCTGTTGGATAGTCAAGGTTTAACACCCACTCGTTACCATCCGGATCTTCACGGAAACCGTCTCCGTTCGCATCTACATAACCAAGCTCATCAAGGATAGATTTTGCTTTTTCAACATCGTAGTCATAAGACGTTGCTGCGGATTCATCATACGCCCACATTTGTTGCGCAATCGGGGAGTTGATCGGTTGCCCACGTCCGTGTAATAAACCTTCGCCATGCCCGCTTCCAACAAGTCCTTGACGATTTACAGCATGAGCGATTGCTTGACGTACTTTAGGATCCGCTAACTTTTTGTTCGGCACCCAATTGTCTGGGTTCAACTCACCAGACTCAACATCAGCAGTCGTTCTATGATTCAACTTGAAGCCCATTAGTTGATAACCAAAATCGGCTTGTTCAATGATTTCAATGTTCCCGAAATCAGCAACGATATCATGGTCAGCTGGAGCAATTCCTCCTGGACTTGCAACAAAATCAATTTCACCTTTTTCAAGCAATCCAATCATGACGGACTGTGCAATGACTTTCCAAACGATGCTATCAAGATGAGGAGCACCTTGCCAGTAGTCATCATTACGGTCAAGTACATATTGTTCACGTTCTACCATATCTGTGAATTTAAATGGTCCAGTGCCGATGACTTTACCAGGATCTTTAGACTCTGCTGCTTCTGGGATATCTTTTACAGCCATGGAACCGAAAATGTGCTCAGGGATGATTGGGAAACTTGCATAGTAAAGTGGTGACACGTTTGGCTCTGCAAACTTGAAAGTCACTTTATAGTCTCCATCTGCTACGACCCCTTCAAATACATCTGTTTGACCAGATTGATACGCTTCATAGCCAAGTAATGGTGCGACGTAGTTAACACGTACTCCGCCAGCAGCCTCATATTCAGGATCGGACATCGCTTTGTATGTGTAGACGACATCATCAGCTGTGAAATCCTCACCATCGTGCCATTTAACGCCTTCTTTTAAGAAGAACGTAATTTCTGTTTGGTCATCATTTAATTCCCATTTCTCTGCAAGACTTGGAATGAACTCAAGTTTATCGTTTTGTGTTACTAATCCTTCGTGTGTGAAATCTAGAATGTTTGCTTCATAAGCTTCTTCATAGAAAATTGGATTGAACATGCCCGTAGGTGCCGAGTACATAGCCCCGGTAATTGTTCCACCTTTTTTAGGACCGTCATCCGTTGCTTCATCTCCATCCTTGTTCTCATCCACTTCCGTTGAATCTGGCTCACTATTATCAGTTGGTTTGGCATCACCGTCTTTGTTACATGCAGCAAGAATCATTCCTACCATCAACACTAAAATGAGTAGCGCAAATCTGTGTTTAAAATGTTTCAACAAATTAGTATCCCCCTTTGTTTTCAATAGTTGTAAAACGAATGAAACCTTGCAACTTTGTCGCGGCCATCACCCCCCTAAATTTTCAAGATGTTAATGAAATATTGCTTCTCCACAAAGACACAGATGCTTCAGTATATTTATTGCTCACTATATAAATGACAAGCGACAAAATGGTCCTTTTCCACTTCCATTAGTTCTGGCCTGTCAATGGCACATCGGTCATGCGCTTTTGGGCATCTTGTTCTGAACGTGCAGCCCGAAGGCGGGTTTGCTGGACTCGGTAAATCCCCGGATAGTTTTATTTTCTCCCGTACGGATGATGGATCTGCATGCAAGTCGATAACCGGAATGGAAGATAGTAGAGCTTGTGTGTAAGGATGCAATGCGTTTTCGTATAGTTGCTTTTTGGGCGCAATTTCAGTGAAACGCCCTAAATACATGACAGCGACCCGATCACTAATATGCTTGACTACACTCAAGTCATGGGCAATAAACAAATACGTGAGACCTAAGTCGTCTTGTAAATCTTTCATCAAGTTCAGTACTTGGGCTTGAATGGATACATCCAATGCGGATACCGGTTCGTCACAAATGACAAACTTCGGATTTAACACAAGCGCTCGAGCAATACTGATTCGTTGACGTTGTCCACCAGAAAATTCATGCGGATACTTTTGTAAATCATCTTTCCGCAATCCTACCTTCTGGATGACCTCAACAACTTTTTGTTTCCTTGCAGACTTGGCTAACTTTCCTTGTACAATCAAAGGTTCTTCAATGAGTTGTTCTACACTCATTTTGGAATTCAATGACGCAAAAGGATCTTGAAACACCATTTGCATATCTTCCCGAAACGGTCGTATTTGTCGTTGACTTAACGTAGTAATATCAGTTTGATTAAAAATAATTTGTCCCTCTGTTGGATCCAGCAACCTGATAAGAACACGACCAAGCGTAGACTTACCTGAACCAGATTCGCCAACGATCCCGAGTGTTTCTCCTTTACGAATTGTGAAGGATACATCATCCACTGCCTTCAACTGACCAATGGTCTTCTTTATTACACCACCCTTGATCGGAAAATATTTTTTCACATTGTGTACTTCCACCAAATTGTCTTCAGAAAGTAATTGCTGTCCATCTCCAACCGAATGCTGTTTTGTCACCATTGTCATTTGCTGTTCACCTCTTCTTCGTAAAGATGGCATCGGACATAATGATCTTTCGCATATTCCAGCAACTCTGGGTTTGTCTGCCTGCATTTATCCATTACAAATGGACATCGGGTAGAAAAACGACAGCCGACAGGAAAGTTATAGGCTGCAGGGACGGTGCCTTTTATTGTTCCTAATCGTTCAACATCTTCATCAAGCTTCGGCAAACTACTTAATAGCCCTTGTGTATAGGGGTGTTTCGTCAATGACAACAATTGCTTCGTTGGTGCTTGTTCCACAATTTGTCCACCATACATGACGATGACCCGATCAGAATACTCATATACCACGCCTAAATCATGTGTAATTAAGAGAAGAGCCATATTGTACTTTTTTTGCATTTCAAATAGTAAATCTAATATTTGGGCTTGAATGGTGACATCTAAAGCTGTCGTCGGCTCATCTGCGATAATTAGCTCCGGTTCACATGAGATTGCCATTGCAATCATGACGCGTTGTCGCATTCCACCTGACAGTTGGTGTGGATATTCTTTGATGATTTCTTCGGGGCGGGGGATGCCAACAATCCGTAGCAATTCAATGGCTTTTTGCTGAGCAATTTGCTTAGAAACCTTCTTGTGCTTACGAATCATTTCGGTGATTTGATTGCCAATTGTAAAAACAGGATTCAACGCAGTCATCGGTTCCTGAAAAATCATGCCGATATGATTTCCACGAATTGACGTCATCTGCTTCTGTTTCAACGTGAGGAGATTCCGATCTTTTACGTGAATACTCCCGTCTACTATACGACCAGGTTTGTTAATGAGCTGCATAATGGAAAGTGCAGTAATACTCTTCCCACTGCCTGACTCACCAACAATCGCAACGGTTTCTCCAGGAAATACAGAAAAACTGACATCATCGACGGCTTTTGCAACCAAATCTTGATCTAAATAAAAATACGTTTTTAACTTCTGGACATCCAATACCGGCTCACTACTCATACAGACACTCCATTCCGTTCCTTTTAGTCATGCTCTTCAGTCTAGGAAACAAGAGATTTACAAATCTATCAATAAATTAATCAGATAATTATATACAATGCTAATGATAAGAAACAGAATTGTCAATGTTTTATTTAGTAAAATATTGTAAGGTGTAGTAAAACACTGTCGATTTTTGTAGTTTTAGGAATTTGTTTCGCGAGAGGTAATTTACGAGTGGCGAAATAGATTGAGTAGTTGATGGAGTTTTTTAAAACCACATTTTTTTGAATCGCGACAGAAGGAGTGCTGCAAGCAAAAAAACGTAAGCCCACAGAATAATCAAGCGGCTAAAGGCTCCTATATAGCAGGGACTATAGGAAAGGGGGATTATAAAGAGGCTGGGACAAAACTCAAATAGACCGTTACTCTGCGCTCCAAAAGGCACGCTTTCCGCGGGGCGCGCTTGAGCCTCCTCGTCCGCTGCGCTTCCTGCGGGGTCTCAACATTCGCGCTACAATCCCGCAGGAGTCGGCCTTTTTCCGCTTCGATTCACTCATGAATACGAAAAGAAACATTGGAAAAATATAAAAAACTGCATGACGGCGAATTAGCCATAATGCAGTTTTTCCATGTTATGTCCCAGCCTCATTAATAGTGACGGAGCTTTGTTAAATTATAAGGAGTAGCCTAATTTAAACAGGTTGGCTTATGTTCCGACCGCTTATAATATTGACTAACTGTATTAAGGCAAAATCGCAAAAGAGCGGACAGGGAATCCAGATGCTTTTTCTGGTTTTGGAACAATGTTAAAAATGACTGCACCTTTCGCTGGTACTTTATCCAAGTTCGTCAATAATTCAATTTGGTACGTGTCTTGTTCTAATACATAATATTCACCTTCGAGACTACCTTTTTCACGGAAATCTGCTGCCGAATCCGTATCAAACGTTTCGTGTCCAATCGCTTTTACGTTCCGTTCTTCAAAAAGGAACTTCAGTGCATCGAGTCCCCAACCCGGGATGCGATTATTGCCATTAGCGTCTTTGTTGTTAAAGGCTACATGATCCGGCCAACGTTTACTCCAATCCGTACGTAACGCTACAAATGTTCCTTCTTCAATTCTTCCATATGTTGCTTCAAAATCAAGGATATCTTGAACACTGCAGGTGAAATCATGATCCGCCTCAGCTTTCTTTGATTGATCGATGACGACTAGCGGCAAGACGAGTTCTTTCAATCCAAGTTCATCTAAATAGCGAGTATCGCGTACGAAGTGTATGGGTGCATCGATATGAGTCCCGTACTGCCCAGGAAATGAGAATTTTTGTGCGAAAAAGCCGTCATCATGCGTAAAAAGAGTTTCAAATTTCGCATCCTCAAACATGAAAAAATGAGGGGAGTCAGGACCGAAGGAGTGGGTTAGATCCACCCATTCTTTGCTCTTAAGAAGTTGAAGTGCAGCTTGGAGTTCATTTGTCGTTTGTACAGTCATTTCAATCACTCTCTCTCATTAGGTAGTCGAAATAGGTACTAATCTGGAAGCGATCTTCAGTGCTTGTTCAAAATCAGCAATCAAGTCCTCTGCCTCTTCCAGTCCAACAGAAAAACGCAACAATCTTTTGTCAACGCCCCGTTTCTCCCGGTCTTCTTCAGGAATATCAGCGTGCGTCTGGGTTGTCGGATAGGTAATGAAACTCTCTACACCTCCTAAACTTTCAGCAAACGTAATGAGACGTAAGTTTTCCAAAAACGGACCCACCCAACTACTTTCTTGTAGACGGAATGATAGCATGCCACCTTTACCTGCATACAAGACGTCAGTTACCAATGGCTCGTTTTGCAAATAGGTTACAAGTGCTTTTGCATTCGCATCATGTTGCTTCATCCGGACATGTAGCGTTTTTAGACCACGGACGACGAGCCATGAATCGAATGGAGAAAGCGTTGCGCCGATAGCATTATGATGCTCCCCTAACCGTTGGCAAAGAGATTCCCCTTTAGCGACAACAAGACCAGCAAGAACATCATTATGTCCACCGATATATTTTGTTGCGCTATGAATGACGATATCGGCACCCAGGTCAATCGGTTTTTGATAATAAGGCGTTAAGAATGTATTATCCACAATTAACAATAAGTTGTATTTTCGAGCGAGTTTTGCAAAATGTTCAATGTTAATTTCTACCATCAGTGGATTTGTCGGTGTTTCAATGAACAACGCTTTTGTTTGACTGGCTACTAGTTTCTCCGTTTCTTCAACTGAGGCAAATGCAGTGTACGTCGTTTGGATTCCGTACAATTTTTCATACTGGTCAAATAGACGGTATGTGCCTCCGTATAGATCATCTGGAGCAATAATCGCATCTCCAGATTTGAATAACGAGAGGACGAGTTGAATAGCAGCCATCCCTGAACTGCACGCAAAACCTGCATCCCCGTTTTCCAGGTCAGCAATCCCTTCCTCCAGTATCGTCCGTGTAGGGTTCTTTGTGCGGGTGTAGTCATAACCGGTCGACTGTCCAAGACCATCATGTTTGTAAGCAGTCGATAAATAGATCGGAGGGTTAATCGCGCCAGTCTTCTTATCACTTCCATTCCCTAATTGCACAAGTTTTGTATGTATACTTTGTTCTGTCAACATGCCCATCTCCTTTGTTTTTTTGTCTAAGTTTTTTTACGAGTTGAATGAAATACGCTAGTCTGCTAGCAATACATTGCGTACCAGCACAAGCTCGTTCATTAAAAAAAGACCTCATCCGTAATAAGAAGAGGCCTTCAACAAAGTTGAAATCAATCTTCTTATCTTTAAGACGTATACGCCTTTTGGAATTAGCACCATACCAAAATCGGGCTGGTTGCTGAGACGTCAACGGGCCAATCCCTCGGTCTCTCTTGATAAGAATAAAAAATATGGAATTGTTTTAAAAATTACATAACTAAAGTTATCATGATTTTAACGAGATTGCAAGCAGGAATATCAAAACAATAGCGACTGTTTGCTATAATGGATGGACTTAATAGAATGAAGAGGAGGCCATCCAATGGCTTGGCTATATGTATTGCTCGCTGCTGTTGTGGAGATTTTTTGGGTAATCGGACTACGGTATTCTGATACTACACTCGAATGGATTGGAACTGTCGTTGCAATTATCATCAGCTTTTATGCGATTATTAAAGCGTGTGAGAAATTGCCTGCCGGTACAGTATATGCAGTTTTTACGGGATCAGGTGCAGCTGCAATTGTCATCATTGATTTCGTAATGTTTCATGCGGAGTTTACGATGATGAAGGTGCTTTTTATCGCGATTATCATCACCGGGGTTATTGGTATTAAAATGACGACCGGTGAAAAAGAGACGGCTGAAGGAGGCGAATAATGTGGCATGGCTTTATTTAGTTGTAGCAAGTTTGGGAGAAATACTAGGCGTATTCAGCATTAACTTGTTTCTCAAAAAAAAGAGTTGGCAACGCTTATTGCTCATTATTGTCAGCTTTTCCTTAGGTTTTCTTTTCCTGTCCTTAGCAATGCGGGATATTCCGATGGGGACGGCGTATGCGATTTGGACGGGCTTGGGCGCTGCGGGAGCTGTTCTGATGGGCATCGTATTTTTCAAAGAGGCGGCAGGTTGGAAACGAATTTTTTTCCTTAGTTTAATTATTGGCGGTGCAGTCGGGTTAAAGCTGTTTAGTTGAATACATGAACGGAAGACGTGTGGTACCAAGTAGCATGATTGGTTCCACACGTCTATTTGTTGTTCGTATAATCTTACTGTTCCGGTGGATGTGCAAGATGACCTTCTCTCATAGAAGCGAGGCCTTTTCCAAGCTTAACAGTTATGAAGATTGTTAAAAGTGTACTAACTACAAGCATTATACTAATCGGGAATGCTTTGCCGGTAATATCTTCTTTTGACAAGATTAAAACACTCTCTAGCCAGTCGGTAGGTACAAAACTTAGAACGACTGCGATCGTATTGTTCAGGATGTGCATCATGATTGGGAGCAGTAAATTTCCTGTCCGTAAATAGAGTAAGCATGCAATGACGCCGAAGAAAAATGCGCCGATAATGTCACTATGCAAGATGCCGAACAGTAGACTGGAAATGAGAATGCCACCCCACATAGATGTTTTTAACATGATGCGATGTAAAATGACCCCTCTAAAAAAGAACTCCTCTACAATCGGAGCAAGAACGGAAATGACAAGAATTTCAAAAAAGAGATAGAAAGGATTTGTTGGAAAAGGCACTTCTTCCATTAATAAATCGACTAAAATGGGAAGAATCGGTTCGATTGTAAAGAGCGTCAACCAAAAAGTGCTTAAAGAAAAGCTGATTGCTACCACAACGATTGCACATATTGGGAGAACCCATTGTGCACTTCTGCTAAAAAATACTACTTGTTTAAGAGAAAATGGTTCTTTTCGATAGTAATGATAAAAGAAAATGAAAGGCACAACAATGTACATGATGATGGATAAACAAGTTGTTATGAAGCCTTCATCTGCACCATAGAAAGTGGAGAAGATAGCGATCACAACAAACCCAATGAATCCGATAATACTGAGGCCAAGTAATAGCCGAATTTTCATATGATTAAACAAAATCACACCTCCTATCGTTAATCGTATTGTAAAATGCATCCAAAATACAAGAATGTACCTTTTTAATCTAGTTGTGCGAATTGTGATACGATAGTGTGAATGACGAACGGCAAGTGTTGGAGGTGTTTCGTAGCAATGAATTTGCCTGTTAAAGAGATTTTAGCATTTCCGATACTTCGGAGCGCTACTGTCAAAACTGGTCAGCGTGTGTTAACAGATCGAGTTGTCGAATGGGTTTCGGTCATTGAAAACCCGGTTGAGAATTTTGTGCGGGAAAATGAGTTCGTTTTGACGACAGGTATTGGTTGTAACCAGGATGAAGAGCAGCTGTTACGGTTTGTTGAAGATGTCTATGAATCTGGTGCATCAGCGTTAGCAATCGCGACGGGCAGACACGTTTTTGACATTCCGCCAATTGTGTCTAGGTTTGCTGAGGAACGCAATTTCATTCTCATTGAAATCCCGTGGGAAATACGATTTGCTGATATTGTGCATGAGATTATGCGGCATTTAATGGATGACCGAATTGAGCAAGACGAGCGCCCGAAAGATATACAGCAGCAATTGATTCAAATGATATTGGAAGGGCGTACGATACAAGTGATTGCAGCGTTCATAGAAGCTGAAATCGACAAACAGGTGTTAATTGTGAATGACAAAGGTGAAATGGTAGCCGGTTCAGCAAACGTGACAGCTGTCCAATCATTATGGAATGAGATGAAACAAAACGCCGTACACGTGCAAGAATCCCATCATCCACGGTATTCAGAGTTGCGTAAAGTAGGAAGAAGCGGGCAACAACTCTATCAGTTTGCCATTAAGTCAAATGGTCAGTTCAAAGGGGATTTCTTCATCTTATCGACAGATGAAAATCCGTTGAAGCGTCATGAATTGACGATTGCTGAACAGGCTGTCGTCGCTACTTCTTTATGGTTTTCAAGAAATAGTGCGGTTATGGAAGCGGAAGGGCGCATGCAAAATGAGTTTCTGTTAAGTTTGGCCATCGGAAAAAATATGACGACCGAACATATTCAAGCGCACGCGGATTTGTTTAAATATGATTTCGAACTCCCATACGTGTGCATCGTTGGGCTTCCCGAAAACTTAGGCAGCTTAATCTTCCAACAATCGACTCAATCCGTATCTCGAAAGACCGACTTGGAGTATATGAATTCGTATATTAAAGATGGGATATTCTATGCCGCTGATAGTATAAACAGAAGAGTATTATATGCATTTAAAGACGATATCATTCTCATTTTTCTAGAGACATCCGTTGCCGCAACGGCCGATACGGTCAATCAATTTTTAGACTTGGTAGAGAGACGATTCCTTCATCTATTACCTGGTGTTCAGTTTTCATGGGGCATAGGCAAACGAGTAGAATGGACTGCAAACTTTAAAAATAGCTACCAAAAAGCAAAAGCGGCTTTAGATATGGGAAGGGGACAAGTAGGGATTGGCAAGCGAACTCATTTTGATGATACGCAGTTAAGTAGTCTCTTTGTCCATTTAATAGCAAATGAAGAAGTGAAACAAATTTTACTGTCGGTCATTTCGCCATTGCTAGCATATGATGAAGGGAAAGGGATGGACTTGATTCAAACGTTTTCAGTCTATCGCAAGACGAGCGGTAATGTTAGTAAAACAGCACGTGAACTTAATTTGCATAGGCAATCACTGTTATATCGCCTACGCAAAATTGAGTCACTTACAGGCAAATCTTTAGTCAACCCTGATGACTTATTTTTACTAGAGTTCGCTGTGAAACTATGGTCAACCGGCTTGGTGGATAAAACCGAGTGACGTATCAGCTAGAGGGGGCGGTGAAAGTGTTCAATCTTCCAAACTACAAAATTTTACTTGTCTCTAAGGATCAACTTGGTCATTATTTGAAAGTGCGTATTGAATTGCAAGATGGTCCAATTCATATCCGTTGGGATGTTGATGAATTGACGTACGGAGAAATCCGTTCCATTACGCGGAACAATTACTTTGATTCGTTGGCGAAAGATTATTACTTTGAGTTGTTGCCCTTTGCCTCTGCCTACAAGGATGAATTGAACAAACCTACGTACGAAGGAACGATCCGTTGTGTGCAAGGAGATCGAGCAAAGCGAATCGACTTTATCTGTTCGGAGCAGTTTGCTGGGAATTTGGAGTGGTTGCGCCAACAAGAGCGTACTGTAAATGATTTGGCGATTGTCAGATGGAATGAAGATAAATGTGTATGAGGAATTATAGACGTCAAAGGACTACATTACGATGTGAAAAATGTACCGTGAGGGCTAAGTTTACTAAACTTGGCTTCTTACGGTTTTTTTATTTAATGAAGAGGGCTGTTGCATAGTGACGCCAACTGTTATCGTTCCATCACATCAGTTTTACAGTTTGTTTTTGGTGACTCGTACAAATCGTTCGTCGCGGGCCAAAAGTGGAGCATCCTCACTTCTTCCAAAGTTCTATCAATCATTTTTTCACTTCTATCAATCACTTTTTCAATTCTATCGTTCAATTTCGAGCTTCTATCAATCACTTTCACAATTCTAACGACCATTTCAGGCCTTTCCGCCTACTAAATCCTCATCCTAATACCGTGTATACGCAAGCCTAAAAAAGTTGTATGAAAGGAACGAACAAAACTTCATACAAAATAGCGGGTGAATTTAAAGTATTCAGTCTATATGATAGAGATATGAGGTGGATTAGCTAAACAAATAAAGTTGCTTGGATGTTGGCGATAACAAAAGGAGGTTATTATGACATGATGATGATTCCATTTACTGTGGAGGAATACCATGGTCGATTGACGCAGACAAAGTTACGAATGCAGCAAAAAGGATTGGATGTGTTGCTCATTACAGATCCAGCAAATATGAATTATCTTTCAGGCTATGATGGTTGGTCGTTTTATGTAGATCAAATGCTGATTGTCAGTTTGGATCGGGTTCAGCCGATTTGGATAGGACGGAAAATGGATGCGAATGCAGCTAAAGTGACGACATGGTTGTATGAAGACAATATTCTTTCCTATCCTGAGGACCATATTCACTCACAGGAAAGACATCCGATGGAATTCATTGCAGGCGTCCTACAACAATTGGGATTGGCTACATGCAGGATTGGACTTGAAATGGCTTCTTATTACTTCTCGGCTTTGGCGTATGAAAAGCTGAAAAAGAGTTTGCCGGACGCACGTTTCCAAGACGCAAGTTTACTCGTGAACCATGTCAGACTCATTAAATCCAATCAAGAAATTGACTATATCCGTCGAGCGGCAAAAATTGCAGCAATTGGCATGCAATCTGCCATTACTTCCATACAGGAAGGTGTACGTGAATGTGATGCAGCTGCTACGATCTTCAAGCATCTCATAAGTGGTACAGATGAATTCGGAGGCGATTATCCATCAATTGTGCCGTTATTGCCTGCGGGTAAAAACACGTCGACTCCGCACTTAACATGGACAGACCGGTATTATACAGAAAATGAAATCGTCATTATTGAACTGGCAGGTTGTCATCGACGCTACCATGCTCCGATGGCTCGGACGCTATCTCTAGGAAGGCCATCAGAAGAAGTGACGGAAACATCGAAAATTCTTGTTGAAGGATTGAACACGGCAATTGAGGCGGTTAAACCAGGTGCGACTTGTGAAGACGTGGAGATGGCTTGGCGAAAGGTCATCTCAAAATACGGGATTGAGAAAGATTCACGAATGGGTTATTCCGTAGGGGTCGGTTACCCTCCAGATTGGGGCGAACATACAGCGAGCATCCGACAGGGCGATCAAACTATTCTTCAACCGAATATGACATTTCATATGATCCCAGGGCTGTGGTTTGACGATTATGGAGTTGAAATAAGTGAAACAATCCGTGTTACCGAAACTGGATGTGAAGTGTTAACTGAATTTCAGCGGGAGCTTATCATAAAAGATCAAATAGACATTGCGATATAGAAGAGAGGAGGTAGAAGGAATGCGTGTGGAAGAGCATGCTGGGCGATGCAGAATTGAACTGCAACGACAGTTGATTGAATGGCGGAGAGATTTCCATCGCAATCCAGAGCTTAGTTTCCAAGAAATCGAAACCGCCCGATTTGTGGCAACTACATTAAGTGGGTTTGAAGGGATGACCGTTAAAACCGGTGTTGGAAAAACTGGTGTAGTGGCGACATTATCAAACGGACCAGGCAAGACGGTTGCAATTCGGGCGGATATGGATGCACTTCCTATTACAGAAAAGAGCAATCATGATTACGTATCGAAGAACCAAGGTGTCATGCATGCATGTGGGCACGACGCCCATACAGCAATCTTGCTTGGTGTAGCAAAAGTTTTGGCGGAAAAAGCGAAGGTTCACGCATTCACTGGGACAATCAAACTTCTATTCCAGCCGGCAGAAGAAGCAACAGATCATGAGGGTCTGTCAGGTGCACCACGTATGATGCAAGAGGGTGCTCTAGATGATGTAGACAACATCATTGCGTTGCATGTTTGCCCATGGCATGAAGTTGGTGTAATTCAAGTGAATACAGGTTACAGTATGGCGAGTGTCGATGTGTTCCATGCGACAATTCGAGGAACTGGTGGACATGGGGGGTATCCGCATGTAGGAACAGATCCAGTGTGGATGCTAGGTTCCGTGTTGCAAGCGTTTTACAGTTTGCCGACGAGAAGACTATCTCCATTAGATACTGCTGTTGCAAGTATCGGTGAAATCAACGCAGGTTCAGCGAGTAACGTTATCCCTGCAGACGTTTCAGTGACGGGTACCCTTCGCGCCTATTGTCCCAAAGTGAGGGAGCAATTGATTGCTGAAGTGGAAAAGGCATTTAAAATCGTCGAGCCGTTAGGGGGTGCCTATACATTCTCAGTTGTCCGTGGAGAACCTGCATTATCAAATGATTCAACAGTGACGCAGGTCATTAAAGAGGTAGTCGCGGCGCACCAAACTTACAAAATCGTTGAGGAGCCGTTCGGTCTAGGTGGAGAAGATTTTGGCTATATGACGCAAGTGGTACCGGGAGCAATGTTCTTTCTTGGTTGTATGCTACCAGACGGTATAAGAAGGGATTTGCATACAAATCAATTTGATATTGACGAGCGATGTCTTGAAATTGGTGTCGACCTATTAGTTGACACAGCGATTGCTTTATTGCATCGCTCAGACAACTAAAGAGGGGGAGACAACGATGGAGACGAAAGTTTACGGAAAACCGATGTATGTGGCTGGAAGATGGGTAGAAAAGGAAGCGGTCATTGAAGTGAAGAATCCACAAGATGGATCCTTTATCGCGCATGTACCCGCAGCGACTGAAAATGATGTACTGATGACCATAAAAGAAGCGGAAAGCGGAGCTAAAACAGCCGCGAGTATGCCTGTTCATGTACGGATGGCCGTGTTGCAAAAAGCTGCTGACTATATTGAAAAACATCGAGATACGTTTGCAACGACGATCGCTTTGGAAGGAAGTAAAACCATCCGGGAGGCAAACGGAGAAGTGACAAGGTGCATCCAGACGTTACGATTAAGTGCAGAAGAAGCAAGAAGAATTAAAGGAGAAACCATCCCTTTCGATCAGACAGAAAGTGGAGAAAATCGAATCGGCTATTATACGAAATTTCCTATTGGTCTAATTGCGGCGATTACGCCGTTCAATGATCCGCTAAATTTAGTGGCCCATAAAGTCGGACCGGCAATCGCTTCTGGCAATGCAATCATTGTAAAACCAGCAACTGCAACGCCGTTGAGTGCACTCCTGCTTGCCGAAGCGTTTGACAATGCCGGCTTGCCACCGAAAGTGTTATCGGTTATTACTGGAAATGGCCGGATCATCGGTGACCTGTTAGTTTCGCATCCTGCAATTAGAATGGTGTCTTTCACAGGAGGATTGGAAACCGGCGAGGAAATTGCGAAAAAAGCGGGGCTGAAGAAACTGAGCATGGAGCTCGGTTCGAATTCACCGGTCATTGTAATGAAAGATGCGGATATGAATGAGGCTGTAGAGTGCACTGTGGCAGGTGCGTTTAGTGCGGCTGGCCAAAACTGTCTTGGTGTCCAACGGATTTATATCGAGCAAGAAGTTTTTGAACAATTCACCACACAGTTTGTCCAACGTACTCGTCAATACAATGTAGGGGATAAATTGTCCGCATCGACGGATATGGGTCCTTTAATTAGTGAAAAGGAAGCAATAAGGGTGGAAAGTTGGGTACAGGAAGCGGTATTGGAAGGGGCTGAGCTGTTAGTAGGCGGCGTTCGAACAGGTGCGTTTTATTCACCGACCGTCTTAGTGAATGTTCCTTTGCATTGTACCATTGCTCAACAGGAGATATTTGGACCGGTTGTTTTGTTATATCCAGTAAATCGTTTAGAGATGGCCATTGAGCTAGCTAATAACGTCAATTATGGCCTGCAAGCAGGTATTTTCACTGCAAACATTGAAAACGCTTTCAAAGCAATTCAAGGGTTGGAAGTCGGCGGTATCCTTATTAATGATAGTAGCGATTTTCGAATTGACGGCATGCCGTTCGGAGGAGTGAAAGGTTCTGGACTTGGCAGAGAGGGAGTGAAATTCGCCATCGAAGAAATGACCGAGACAAAAGTAGTTAGCTTCAAGTTAGGGAACTTGAAAGGATGATTTTCAAGCTCTGTGAACTTAAGTAAGCATGTCATTCACAACTAAAAAGGAGAAGCATATATGGAAAGAAATACAACACCATTGAACAGTGTATTTTGGATTTCTGCCACTGCAGTCACTTTTCTAGTCATCTGGGGAGTTGTGGATGCTGCTGGATTGTCGCAGCTGGCAAACAGAGCATACGACAAAGTGGCTGACGCTTTTGGCTGGTTCTATCTCATTTCCGTTCTCGTCATCGTGTTGTTTTGTGCGGGACTGGCAATTAGTAAATACGGGCGCATTAAGCTTGGGCGGGACGATGAAAAGCCGAAGTACTCCTACTTTGCATGGATAGGTATGCTATTCAGCTGTGGTTTTGGGGCTGGTCTGGTTTTTTGGGGCATTGCAGAGCCGATGAACCATTTTGCGCAGTCTCCAATTGGAGCAGAAGGACTTACGCCCGAAGCAGGCAGACTCGCCATGCAATATTCCTTCTTCAACTGGGGCGTTCACCAATGGTCGGTCTTCACAATTGTGAGCTTATCGTTAGCGTATATGCAGTTTCGAAAAAAGGAAAAAGGGATGATCAGTGACACGCTCGATCCACTGATAGGTAAGCAGAAAAAAATGTCATTACGCAAGACAATTAATACGCTAGCCGTTATCACAACCGTGTTAGGCGTCGCAACCTCTTTAGGGATGGGCATTTTACAAATAAACGGCGGTTTAAATTATGTATTTCAAGTGCCGCAAAATACAACGATTTTACTTGTAATTGTTTTAGGATTGCTTGCGTTGTATTTACTATCGACACTAACGGGATTAGATAAAGGTATTAAGTTTCTCAGCATATTGAACATGTGCTTGGCAATTGGCATGATTGCTGTCGTCCTCTTTTTAGGACCAACAACGTTTATTTTTGAAGCTTTTGCGCTCGGCGTCGGTGATTACGTCCAGAACTTCTTCAGTATGAGTTTAGGCATGTCACCGTATGACGGCAACAGTTGGTCGAAAGCGTGGACGGTCGGCTATTGGGCTTGGGTAATTGCATGGTCGCCGTTCGTCGGGGCATTTATCGCGAGGATTTCAAGAGGGCGGACGATAAGGGAATTTGTATTCGGAGTCCTCGTTGTTCCTCCATTCATTGCAGTCGTGTGGATAGCCGTCTTTGGAGGCACTGCCATTCATATGGATCTGTTCCAAGGTACGAATATTGCAGGTGCAGTTCAACAAGACGTGACGAGTGCGCTTTTTGCTACTTTCGGTAACTTCCCGATGAGTACAGCCCTTTCCGTCATCTTCCTCTTGTTAATTGTCACATTTTTAGTGACCTCAGCTGATTCAGCAGCATTCGTATTAGCGATGATGACTTCTGACGGCAATCAGAATCCAAGTAATTTATTAAAAGCGGTATGGGGTGTGTTAATGGCAGCAATCGTTGCTGTGCTTATTAACAGCAGTGGTTTACAAGGTCTACAAACCGCCTCACTCATTGCTGCACTGCCGTTTTCCATCATTTTACTCCTGATGGGCGTATCGTTGTTAAAAACAATAAAGGCGGACGAACGAATGGGATTCGCAGTGGAAGAAGATGGAGCGGTTTATGAAACCGAGACGATGCCGCGAAAAGAACAAAAAGAAAAAGCGTATCAACTCGTTGAGGTGCGGTCGGTCGTTGAGGCTAGACAGGTTTTACCGAAAAAATAAATTTGGAGGGATTTTCATGACGTTACAAACAACCGAAACGACAGAGACAGTAAACAAGGCATATGCACAGTTAGCGGAATTGGATAAAAAACATTTCATGCACCCGACGACTTCGTTTAAACAACAACACGAACAAGGACCCAAATTCATTTTTACAGAAGGAAAAGGGATCTACTTAAAAGATATCAGAGGAAATACAGTCATTGACGGTCTATCCTCACTTTGGAATGTCAACATTGGTCATGGTCGTGAAGAGCTTGGCAAGGCTGCGATGGAACAGATGAAAAAACTCGCTTTCAGTTCAACTTTTGCGACGAATAGCCATGAACGAGTTATTGAGTTGGCAGAAAAAGTTGCAAACATGACGCCTGGCGACTTGAATATGACCTTCTTCACGTCGGGTGGTTCTGAAGCGAACGATACGGCATTTAAAACAGTGCGTTATTATTGGCAATTAAAAGGGCAGACTCAAAAGAAGAAAATCATTACACGAAAAAAATCATATCACGGTGTGTCGATGGGGGCTTCCAGTGCAACAGGCTTGCCAGCTTTTAGAACGTTTCCATCTTTAGCGCCTGATTTCCTATATGTCGAATCTTCAATTGAAGCACTAGAGGCATTAATCCAACAAGAAGGTGCAGAGACAATTGCAGCATTCGTGTCGGAACCAGTGCAAGGGTCAGGAGGCGTCAACCCGCCACCGGAAGGCTATTTCAAAAAGGTGCGGGCACTTTGTGATCAGCACGATATTTTGTTCATTGCAGACGAAGTCATTACAGGATTCGGAAGAACGGGAGCCACATTTGGAATGGAGCATTATGATGCGGTTCCGGATATCCTTGTTATTGCAAAAGGGATTACTAGTGGATATGCACCGTTAGGCGGGATGGTTATTTCGGAAAAGCTGAAAAATGAATTGATTGACCTGTCAGACGGTGTTTATATGCATGGCTATACGTATAGCGGGCACCCGATGTGTTGTGCTGTTGCACTTGAAAACTTGCGAATTATTGAAGAAGAGAATTTGATTGAAAACGTACGTAATATGGGGGCAGAGTTCCAAAAAGGGTTCCAATGGCTGGCCGATCGGCATGATGTGATTGGTGATACAAGAGGGATCGGTTTGCTTGGGGCTGTGGAAATTATGAAAGATCCAGAGACAAAGACCCGTTTCGAGGAGCCTGTGTCTGTGAAAGTAATTGAAGAGGCACTGAAGCATGGATTACTAGGCAGAAGTATTATTTATGAAGGGCAAGATACGCTAGCCTTTGCACCTCCGTTTTGTATAAATAAAGAAGAGGTTGCGACGATTATATCAATCATCGACCAATCATTAACGACCGTCTTAAAGAGGGATTGTTAACAGGTATGTTGATAAAATGATTTGCACCATAGATGACTTACTAGAAGTTGTCTATGGTTTTTTACGTATTCTTTTAGCATTTAAACAAACTGAACGTAAATTAAACACACAAGCATGATCCCTAGGGATTTTTTTCAATGTTATTTCGCATTGAAGTTCGGGTAAATAGTGTATACTGGAAGCATTAATGTGGAAGAAGGGATTTAGAATGAGCTCGATTTACACAGATGATAGCTTGGCATTACATACAGATCTTTATCAAATTAATATGACTGAATCGTATTGGGCAGATGGCATGCACGAACGGAAAGCGGTGTTTGAACTGTTTTTCCGAAACTTGCCGTTCGGGAATGGTTATGCAATTTTTGCAGGACTGGAGCGAATACTTGCTTATTTAAAAGATTTTCATTTCAGCGAAAGTGATTTAGCGTACTTGAAGGAAGAACTTGATTTTAGTGATGACTTTCTCGAGTATTTGAAAGGCATCCGATTCACTGGAGACGTCTATTCAATGGTTGAAGGAGAGCTCGTCTTTGCGAACGAGCCGATTATCCGAGTGGAAACAACGTTAGCGGAAGCACAGCTAATTGAAACGGCACTGTTGAACATCGTTAATTATCAGACGTTGATTGCTACGAAAGCTAGTCGCATTAAACAAGTCGTCAAAGATGAAGTTGTAATGGAATTCGGTAGCCGGCGCGCCCATGAAATGGATGCAGCTATTTGGGGAGCTCGTGCAGCGGTCATTGGTGGCATCGAGGCAACTAGCAACGTACGTGCCGGTAAGCTATTTGGTATCCCCGTAGCAGGAACACATGCTCATGCAATGGTCCAAGCGTATAAAAGCGAATACGAAGCATTTCATGCATATGCGAAAAGACATAAAAATTGCGTTTTCCTTGTCGATACATACAATACGTTAAAAATCGGCATTCCAACTGCGATTCAAGTGGCAAAAGAGTTAGGCGATCAAATTAATTTCGTTGGCATCCGATTGGACAGTGGGGATATTGCTTTCCTTTCAAAAGAAGCACGTAAAATGTTGGATGAAGCTGGATTCACAGATGTCAAAATTGTCGTGTCCAACGACTTGGATGAATATACAATCCTAAACTTGAAAGCCCAAGGAGCTAAAGTTGATGTGTGGGGAATTGGGACGAAGCTTATTACGGCATATGACCAGCCAGCACTCGGCGCAGTTTACAAAATCGTTTCGATTGAAAATGAACATGGTGAAATGGAAGATACGATTAAAATATCGTCTAACGTTGAGAAAGTGACAACACCAGGACAGAAAAAGCTGTATCGAATCATCGACAGGGAAAACGGACGTGCAGAGGGAGACTACATTACCATGCACGATGAAGACCCGACAACTGAAAAGCGCATTAAAATGTTCCACCCTGTCCATACGTTCGTCTCCAAATTTGTAACGAATTTTGATGCGGTTAATTTGCATGTAAAAGTAGTGGAAAACGGAGAAATCATCTATAAAAATCCAACGTTGAATGAAATGCGGCAATATGCGCATGACAACTTGGACTTGTTGTGGGATGAATATAAACGCTCCCTGAACCCTGAAGAATACCCTGTAGATTTAAGCCAAAAATGCTGGGACAACAAAATGCGTAATATCCATGATATACAAGACAAAGTGGACGAGTTTTCATCAAAATAAGGAGGTACGATGATGACAATCCAAGACCAAATCATTGAAGAATTGAAAAGCAAACCAAGCATCGATCCGCAAGAGGAAATTCGAAAGTCCATTGACTTCATGAAGGAGTATGCCATTAAGAACCCATTTGTGAATGGATTTGTTCTTGGGATTTCCGGTGGACAAGATTCTACGCTTGTTGGAAAGCTAGCCCAAATGGCCGTTGATGAATTGAATGAAGAAAACGGAACGGATCAGTATCAATTTATTGCAGTCCGACTCCCTTATGGCAAGCAATTCGACGAAGAAGATTGCCAAGATGCATTGGCATTCATTCAGCCTTCAAAAATTTACACAGTCGATATTAAAGCGGCTGTCGATGCGAGTGAACGTGCATTAGCTAATGCGGGTATCCACATTTCCGATTATACGAAAGGCAATGAAAAAGCTCGGGAGCGGATGAAGGTTCAATATTCCATTGCTGCGACACATAGTTGCATCGTTCTCGGCTCGGACCACGCAGCAGAAGCGATAACAGGCTTTTATACAAAATTCGGAGACGGTGGAGCGGATTTAATGCCCCTCTATCGGTTAAATAAAAGGCAAGGCAGACAAATGCTACAAGCGCTAGGTGCTCCAGAACACTTGTACAATAAAGTACCGACAGCCGATTTGGAAGAGGAAAAACCTGCTTTACCCGACGAAGTAGCATTAGGCGTCTCATATGAAGCGATTGATGATTATTTGGAAGGGAAAGAAGTTTCCGAACAGGCACGGGAAACAATTGAAAAGCATTTCAAACGATCGGCCCATAAACGCCATATGCCTATTACACTATTCGATGACTTTTGGAAGTGAAGTATTGTTCGAACGCATAACGTCTAAATACTGATTCTTGAACCGCATTTTACTAAGGAGTTGTGAACTTAGTAAGATGCGGTTCTTTACTTTTTTCCGGTAATGAATGTAAACAGGCGAGTTTAGGAGTTACCAGAAAAGATGATGATAAAGTATGAAGTTTGTATGTCTAAGGTTGTAGCGTTCAGTTAATTACGGTATTATGAAGTTAGATTTTGTAAATTTTCGGACAGGTTAGAGAGAAGTTGGGATTGGAGGAAATGAAATGATGCATGCTCAAGCAATTAATAAAGTATTGAAGAATATTGACCATGTAATGATTGGTAAGCGGAACATTTCCGAGTTAAGTGTAACCGCATTATTGGCCGGTGGACATGTTCTACTTGAAGACGTTCCAGGGGTCGGGAAAACGATGATGGTGAAAGCACTTGCAAAGTCTGTCGGTGCAAGTTTCAAACGGATTCAATTTACACCTGATTTATTGCCGTCAGATGTTTTAGGTGTTTCAATTTATAACCCGAAAGAAATGGAATTTGAGTTTCGACCTGGACCAATTGTCGGCAATATTGTATTAGCGGATGAAATCAATCGAACGTCACCAAAAACGCAAGCTGCGCTGTTAGAAAGTATGGAAGAAGCTTCGTTGACCGTGGATGGCGTAACAATTCGGATTCCACAACCATTTTTCGTTATGGCTACCCAAAATCCAATTGAATATGAAGGAACTTATCCTTTACCGGAAGCCCAATTAGATCGTTTTCTATTCAAGTTACGCATGGGGTATCCAAAGCGAGTTGAGGAAGTGGACGTGTTGGCAAGGGCTGAAAAGTCAGTACCGATCGATGCACTTGAAACGGTTCTTACGGTAGAGGAATTGCGTGCACTACAAGAAGCAGTAAAAACTGTTGAAGTGGATGCGTCTATTAAATATTACATCGTGGATTGTGTAGCAGAAACCCGCGACAATCCGTATGTCTATTTAGGCGTGAGTCCACGTGGTTCACTTGCGCTCATGAAAGCTTGCCAAGCATATGCATTGCTAAAAGGAAGAACGTATGTGACGCCAGATGACGTAAAGTATCTAGCTCCATTTGTTTTCGATCATAGGCTTATCTTGAAACCTGAGGCTAAATATGAAGGCATCACAACAAAAGAAATTATCGAAAGGATTCTTGCGAAAGTTAGTGTTCCAATCGATAGGATTCATGCGAAATGAAGAGAAGTGGTAAATACTTATCACTGACAACTCGCCTCGTATTCATCGTCAGCCTCTTCTTTTCAATGTATGTATTTGCGATGTTTCAAGGTGGTACAGTGAGCTGGACGATTTTCTATATGGTGACTCCATTTTTACTCTATTCAATCGCTCTATTTCTGTATCCATTGTCAGTGTTAAAAGTCAAACGCAGCATTCGATCCAAAACGATTGAAAAAGGTGGGAAATTGCACGTTACGCTACACATTACACGTTCTTTTCCTTTCCCCTTGCTCTATACGACAATATCTGAAAAATGGGATGATGCGCGAGTCATTGAAAGTGTTCCTCAAACAAAGCAATTTTTCATTTTTGGTTTTAAAAAAGAGATTGAGTGGTCCTATGAAGTGGACAAACTGCCCAGAGGACAATACACGATTGAAGGCCTAGAGGTGGAAATAGCAGATTTTTTCGGTTGGATTCAAAAAAGAAGTTTTATTGAACTAAAAGACAGTATTTTAGTGTTTCCAAATACAACATCCATGCATTATGTTCCGATAGATGCGCAATATGATCGAGGATCTTTGTTGTCACCTTACTCCTTAGTAAAAGATACAACAATGGCGACAGGTGTGCGCGATTACCAGGCAGGTGACCGTGTTACTTGGATTCATTGGAAATCGTTTGCACGAACACAAAACTTGATGACAAAAGAATTTGAAGATCGTCAATCTGAAGACTTAGTTGTCTTGTTAGATGGAAGATTATCCGATACATTTGAGGAACAAGTAGAACTGACCGCCTCGCTTATAGAGGAAGCTTCAAGTCAACAGGCATCTATTGCGTTCGTATCTACTGGTGAAGAGATAACTGTGTTCCCTTTCATTCATTCAGCGGAACAGTTAAATGAAGTGTTTGTTCATTTAGCAAAAATAAAACCTGTATCCGTTAACGATATGAAGTTGATTGCTCGGTCTACTTTTTCAGCATTGGCAGGTAGTGTTATCGTTGTGACAGGAAAACCAGACGCAGCATTCATCCAAACCGTCAATCATGTCACGACTTCCATGAAATCTGTCATTTGTTTTGTAGTGGTTGATAAGATACAAGCAGTCTCTACAGAATTACAACAGCAAGTTGCGTACGCCAAGTCAAAAGGGATTGCTGTGCATTTGTTAAGTAGGAAGCAATTTTCGGATGCTTTCAAGGAGGTGTCTTCGTTGTGAGTCACCGTAAAATGGATGTTCGTCTCCTTCTCATTTTGTACGTACTTGCCTTTGTTTTACTTTTAGAGTGGCTTTTACCTGTTATCGAACTGACCGACACGAATTATTTAGGCGTTTTTCTACTATTTATTGCACTATCCTTTTTGTTAGGTTTACTCCGTTTGCGTTGGTGGTTTTCCTTACCAATCAAAGGCTTATATTTGTTCATCGCTTTACACTATGTCTTCTTTAAAACTATCGTTTTTTCGAGAGAAACAATGGTCTTGTTAATGAACGACTTGTTGTCGAATTTCCCAATTATGCTAGCTGGAGACTGGGAGAATATCACAAACCCGTTTCGAACGATCCTGTTTTTCATTCTCTTGTGGATGACGATATACTTAATAAGGCATTGGATTGAAGTCAGAAAGAGCATCATGCTGTTTTATGCTATGACCGTCATCTTTATAGCTGTAATTGATACGTTTAGTCCCTATGAAGCTGATGGAGCGATATTTAGGGTTATGGTCATTGGCCTGCTTTTAATCGGCCTCCTTACCATTTCAAGAATAGCGGAAAGACATAGTCAGAAAGTACATGCTGGCAAATTCGCCGCGTTTTCTTTACCCCTCCTGTTTGCGGTCGTTGGAAGTGGGATGGTGGCAAGTTTCTTACCTGCTCAAGAGCCTGTTTGGGCAGACCCGGTTCCTTTTATCAAGTCTTTTGTAAACGGTGAAGGTTCCGGTGTTGGAGGGACAACTTCGAAAAGTGGGTACGGTCTAGATGACTCCAAACTGGGCGGTGCTTTTGTCCAAGATGACACAGTAATTTTTAGAGCAACTGTCCCTCGGAAACAATACTGGAAAATTGAAACAAAGAATACGTATACGTCAAAAGGGTGGGAACAAAACGGAGAAATTAGCACGCCTGTTAATATTTTGTCAGGCGCGTTGCTAGCCGATGCGCCTCTCCAGGATGAAGAGACGGAAAAGCTGCAAGCAGAAATAAAAATGCTAGAGCCTTTGCCTTTTCTTGTTTATCCGTACGGCGCTACGGAGATGCATACAAATTTATCTGGCGTAAACTTGAAGTACCAACCAGAAACAGGTCAATATTGGGCTTTAAAAGGTACACAGGAAGTTGAGTTGGATGCTTATCGTGTTGAATTAGTGGAAATGCCTCCCTATAGCTTAAAAGCGCTACGGGAGACATCGAACGAAGATTACGATGGTAGTGGAGATGAACTAGCGCAATATCTCCAGTTACCTGAACAATTACCTGATCGGGTTCGGGAATTGGCTTTTAGCATTACTGATCAAGAAGGCAGTGTCTATGAAAAGGCAAAAGCAATTGAGCGCTACTTTTCTAGAAGTGGATTTACGTATGATCAACAAACTGTTGCAATTCCAAAAGCGAACGAAGATTACGTCGATCAGTTTTTATTCGATACAAAAAGAGGGTATTGCGATAACTTCTCGACATCAATGGTTGTCATGCTAAGAGCAATTGACATTCCGGCTAGATGGGCGAAAGGATTTGCACCTGGTGAAGGAAAAACAAATTCACTTGGGAAAACCGAATATACAATTACAAATAATGAAGCCCATTCTTGGGTAGAGGCTTATATGCCAGGATTCGGATGGATGCCTTTTGAACCGACAATCGGTTTCTCCAATCCAACCAATATTGAATATGATATTGAAACGGATATGAGTGAACCGCAAATCCCTGAAATGGAAGAAAGAGAACGTCCAGAAATTGAGAAAGACGAGACGCCTATACTAGGGAAAAATCATAAGGATGGTTCTTCTTTCGTTAAGAAGGCAATGGATTTTATTCAAAAGTATGTATGGATAATAATTGGTATCATCGTCCTCATTTTACTAGTCGTTTGGATTGTTCATTCACGACGTAAAAAGTGGCTACCAAAAGTTTATATACACACATTCCGCAACCAACCAACAAATTGGACGATGTTCGCTAAGCAATACCTGCTTCTACTTAAACAGCTGGAACGTGTCGGATTCAAGAGGGCGGACAGTATGACGTTATCTGAATTTGCTACAAGTGTGGATAGCTATTTTGGTGGTAAACAGATGCAAAAACTCACAGAAGTCTATGAGCAAGGTGTGTATGGAGGGTATACAATCGACCAAGAATGGGCAAGCTTAAAAGAAATATGGGAAGATTTAATCATTAGGGCTTCGGGTTGATTTTTGTACATCAAAAGAGTAAGATATGAAAAATAGAACGACCGATTAGCCCTCATATATGTCTGATAATATGGTTCAGACGTTTCTACAAAGTCACCGGAAATGACTTGTCTATGGAGGTAGGGATAATAGTTTTATTCCTGGCCCCATTGTAGGATGTTGAGACGCGTGGAAAGAAGTACTTTCTTACGCGTCTTTACTGATTTATGAGAGATCGGAAACTAAATGGAAGAGGTGGATCAATTGTCAACAGCTCCTTTATTGATCGAACAGGAAAAAATCGTCGTGCTGGATTTCGGAAGCACATATAACCAACTACTCACACGTTCAATTCGTGAGTTAGGCGTATACAGTGAATTGCATCCGCATACTGTAACGGCTGAAGAAGTGAAAAACATGAACGTTGTCGGCATCATTCTTTCTGGAGGCGACAAATCAGCGGAGGATGAAGAATTTAGCCTCGATGCTGGAATTTTCGACTTAGGGATCCCTGTCCTTGGCATTTCGTACGGTGCTCAATTAATTGCTAAGCAATTCGGTGGCGCGTTAGGTGCGCGTAATGAAGAAGCTGATGTTCAAGAGATCACTGTAGAACCATCTTCAACTTTATTCTCAGATTTCGATGTGAAGCAATCAGTGCTTCTAAGTAAAGGCAATGCAGTAACAGAGCTTCCAGCTAGTTTTTCAACAATTGCTACAGGTTCAAACGGTATTGTAGGATTTGCTAATGAGGAAAAGCAAGTATATGGTCTTCAATTTCATCCGGAAGTTGATCATACTATAAACGGTAAAGAAATGCTAAGTAAATTTATGTTTTCAATCTGTAAAGCTGAAGCTAGCTGGACGATGAAAAGCTTCATTGACATTGAAGTGGAAAAAATCCGTTCACAAGTCGGCGACAGAAAAGTCCTTTGTGCACTCAGTGGTGGAGTTGACTCATCCGTCGTTGCGACTTTGATTCACCGTGCAATTGGTGATCAGTTAACATGTATTTTCGTTGACCACGGTTTACTTCGTAAGTATGAAGTAGAAAGTGTCGTTGAAACGTTTAGCAATAAATTTAACATGAACTTCATTAAAGTAGACGCTCGTAAACGTTTCTTGGACAAGCTAAAAGGCGTTACCGATCCGGAAGTGAAACGTAAAACAATCGGTAATGAATTCATCTATGTATTTGATGAAGAAGCGGCGAAACTTGAAGGCATCGACTTCCTTGCACAAGGAACAATCTACGCAGACATCATCGAAAGTGGAACTGCAACAAACGAAGTGATTAAATCACATCACAACGTTGGCGGTCTTCCAGAAGATATGGATTTCGAATTGATCGAGCCTTTAAAAGCACTCTTCAAAGATGAAGTTCGTGCAGTAGGAGCGGAGCTTGGTTTGCCAAGTGACATCGTCAACCGCCAACCATTCCCTGGTCCTGGCCTAGGCGTTCGTGTTCTTGGTGAAATTACGGAAGCGAAACTTGATATCGTTCGTGAAGCAGACTGGATTTTACGCGATGAAATCGCAAAAGCGGGCCTTGATCGTGAAATTTGGCAGTACTTTGCAATTTTACCTGATATCCGCAGTGTAGGTGTGCGCAATGAAAAACGTTCATATGATTACGCAGTAGGGATCCGTGCTGTTCATTCAGTAGACGGAATGACAGCGGACTGGGCAAGAATCCCTTGGGATATTCTTGAGAAAATTAGTACGCGTATCACTGCAGAAGTTGAACACGTCAACAGAGTAGTATATGATATTACTGCAAAACCACCAGGCACAATCGAGTGGGAATAATTAACTGAATAACGATATCGTATAATCTTGAGAATATGGCTCGAGAGTCTCTACCGAACACCTTAAATGTTCGACTACGATAATTAATTTAAAGGGGATCCTTTAATTGATTGTCAATGGGGAAGTATACGAGTATGACGTCGTATAGTTCCTCTTTTTATTTTATAAATGATGTTGAAAGAGCTAGAGAATTACATACTAATTACGTTAAGGGCGGTTATTATGAAGAAATACTTTGAGTTCGACAAATTAGGAACGAACTATCGTCGCGAAATTATTGGTGGTCTCACGACTTTCCTTGCAATGGCCTATATACTTGCCGTCAATCCTCTTATGTTGTCACTTGACGCTGTACCGGATTTACCGGATGCAATGCGAATGGACAAAGGAGCCGTATTCGTTGCAACAGCGCTTGCTGCAGCAGTCGGTTCAATATTCATGGGACTTATCGCGAGATACCCAATCGGTCTTGCGCCAGGTATGGGATTAAATGCATTCTTCGCATTTTCTGTTGTTCTTGGTTATGGAATACCGTGGCAAACAGCACTGACTGGCGTATTGTTTTCAGGACTTATATTTATTGTTCTTTCTTTAACAGGATTACGCGAAATGATTATCAACGCCATACCGGCACAATTGAAATATGCAGTTGGGGCAGGAATTGGCTTATTCATTACATTTCTAGGTTTGCAAAATGCAAAAATTATTGTTGCTGATCCGAACACGCTTGTAACACTAGGAAACTTAGCAGCAGGACCTACACTCCTTGCGATTTTCGGTTTAGTTGTAACGGTCATTATGATGGTTCGTCAAATTAAAGGCGCAATCTTCTATGGCATGATTATGACAACAGTTCTTGGAATGGTTGTTCAATTAATTGAAGTTCCATCACAAGTTGTTTCTAAAGTACCGAGTATTGAGTCTACTTTTGGTGCAGCGTTTGATGTAGATCCTGCCGCAATTTTCACAACACAGTTTTTAGTCATCGTCATTACATTCTTGTTTGTGGACTTTTTTGATACAGCTGGAACACTTGTGGCAGTAGCTAACCAAGCGGGGCTAATGAAAGACGATAAACTGCCTCGCGCCGGTAAAGCATTGCTAGCAGATTCATTAGCAACTGTTACGGGTTCAATTTTTGGAACGTCAACAACAACGTCCTATATTGAATCAACTGCAGGTGTGGCTGCTGGAGCAAGAACCGGTTTTGCTTCTATTGTAGTTGGTATTTTGTTTTTACTATCACTGTTCTTCTCACCATTGTTGTTCGTCATCACACCTGAAGTAACAGCGCCCGCTTTAATTATTGTTGGTGTGTTGATGGTGTCGACATTAGGCAATATCGAATGGACGAAATTTGAAATCGCGGTTCCTGCGTTTTTTACAATTATCGCAATGCCATTGACGTATAGTATTGCGACCGGAATAGCAATTGGTTTCGTATTCTACCCGATTACAATGTTGTTGAGTGGAAGAAGAAAAGAAATCCATCCAATTATGTACGGGTTGTTTGTGATCTTCATTCTTTACTTCATCTTTATAAAATAAAATAGCCGTACGCCGTTCTGGGAGAGTGAGGATAGACTCATTTCTTTCGGAACGGTTTTTTGTATTCAAATAAGGTTGCTACAATAGTAGATGTTTGTAATAAACGTTAGGCTAAACTGTGCTGATGGGTACGATTTTTAGCTGATGATAAAAAAAGATGTTAAAAGTGTTGACAGGTTAAATGTCATTTGGTATAGTAATAAAGCAGTCGGGAGCACAACAAAAACCGACAGCGAAAGACAAACAATGAACCTTGAAAACTGAACAGCAAAACGTCAACAAATAAAGTTCTGAAGCCGACTTGTCGGTGGACGAACAACTCGAATCTTCGGATTC
>NZ_JANKJL010000050.1:0-286 GCF_041414805.1 Sporosarcina sp. OR05
GATTATGGTAAATATGTCGATATTTATAATATGAGAAACCTAAATGATCACTCACCCCAATTAACTGAACAGGATACAAAGATTGCGGCTCTTGAAGAGGAACTACTCTGTCTAAAAGCAATCATAGCTAGGTACGAAGAGATGTTTCGATTACAAAAGCAACGCCAATTCGGAGCTTCAAGTGAGAAGTTTCCGAGTGGTCAATTGACACTTTTTGGTGAGGAAACATCACATTCTTCTACCCTGGAAAATACGACAGTGCAAGGAACTTCAAAAGCTTACAATC
>NZ_JANKJL010000051.1:0-221 GCF_041414805.1 Sporosarcina sp. OR05
TAGGCAGGAATATGAGAATCAAGTGCGGGAACTAATTAAAGGCAAGGAAAAAGGGCAGTACGTGGTTTCGGTGAAGTACAACACCCTCAAGTCAGCATATAACCGAGCAGGTATGAAGGGATCCCATGCTTTTCGGCATACCTATGCCAGGGAGATGCTGCGGAGTGAGCTGCAAGCCCGAGGCATCGAGCAAGAAGGGCGAACAATGATTCAACGGATGG